>CAXXGF010000081.1:0-120811 GCA_963677445.2 Melioribacteraceae bacterium
CCTCGCAGACACTTTGTTTTTTATTAATCGCGACAGGACACAAATAATAAAGTCATTTAGAGATGAAATCCTTGACGTTTATAATTTTGAGGATTTAACTCCTTACTCAGATAATTGTGAAAACTTTTACGTTTTGGGCAAATATCGTGAAAATAATTTTCCTGCCCGCGAAAATATTTATAAATATGATTCCGGATCAGGATGTTTTATTAAATGTTTTGATTCAATGGAATTGAATTATCAACTAAATCTTCAGGGCGCTCAAATCACCGGTATCCAAGAATATGACAACAAACTGTATTTTTCCGCTAGTTTTTTCGTTGGCCACCAAATGAGAAAAAATAATGTTATTCTGTCATATGATTTTGACGAGAATAAACTTTATTCCCTTACAAACATCGGATACTATTCATTTCCCTTCGGTTTTTTTACCAAAACCCCGTAGTATTTTAAAGCCCAAATAAAAAAAAGGTTATACGTATTACCCGTATAACCTTTTTAATTTCTTCTATCAAATAAAGTTAAAGTGTGATCAATCTCTTTCTCTACTTAATTATCCTCCCCAGAACATCAGTCAGTTTATCCCTGAGGATTGGTTTTGATATAAAGTCGCTGAAATTGGAGAAAATATTCGGCATAGATAACAATATTTATTTTTTATATATTGAAATATCCTTTAAAATATAATATTTGGAATGTTAGATGAGATATTTAAATATTTTTCAGGGAATGGTAACTGCTATCGCGGCTTATATTGTTTTAACTGATATTTTAGAACCAAATAAATATAGTCCATTTTACATCTATTCACAAAATGATATCATTATCAGTTTAGGATATATTTATGTTATAACTAATGCTATTTTTGCACTCTATTATTTGCACATTTACAGACTCCTATATTTAAAGTTTCTATATAATTCAAATTGGGCCATCATTTCAATCAATATTTTATTTATCATTTCCAATTTAATATTGCTATTGGTTGAAGTTTTTAGCAGAAGTTCATTGCCATATTATGGTGAAGTTTCAGATAAGCATAATGATTTCGGAATTGTGCACCTTTCAATCGCCCCAGTGATTATAATAGTTAGAAGTTTCATTAAAATGAGATGGCGCAAAAATACACACCGGTTAGCCAAACAGTATTTCTTGCTAAAAATCCTCATACAGGAAATGTTTATTTTGGAAAGCTTCAGACTTCTCCATCAGGAACGACTACTCAATTCCTCTGAAAAGTTTATATAAATCAAATATTATACATCAAATATTGAAATGATTGACGCAGGAATTAAATTTATGGGAAATAAATCGTTAATGGCTGTACTGTTATTTTTGCTTTCATTCGGTTGTTATTTTGGACAAATAGATAATAGAGAATATATTATATTCAGAATCGATTCTGTCTCATTTAATCCAAATATTGTTTATTTGTTGTTGGATAACGAAACAATAACTTTGAAATATCTTATTACACATAATGACAGCTCAAATTTATATAATGATAGTGATATTTTCGAAAAGAGCAAAGATCTTACTTGTTATAAAATCTTATTGGAGGAACTCCAGGAGAAACCAATCATTTTAAAATATAAATTGACTAGTGCGGCAGAAATATCAATATGTTACAGACCTCAAGAATTTTTTACTTTAAGGATACAGTTAAAGTCGAACTATATAAATCTCCGGATGTTAAAGGCCTCTATATCAGAAAGCAAAAGGAATAGGAGTGTTTACTATTTTCCTTGTTTTTTTGGTGAAAATCAAAGATACAAACCGTTGTCTAATAATGCGAAACCAAAGGAAAATTACTTTAACATATAATTATATTCCGGATGCTGTTTTAAGAGGAAGTGAATACCTGTCAGAGATTAATAAACAGGAATGTGAACGGCAATTATCAATATAAACTCTTGGAAATGGAGAAAACTCTTCTTTCTCCATTTCCATTTTTTCTCTACTTAATTATCCTCCCCAGAACGTCAGTCAGTTTATCCCTGAGAATTGGTTTTGAGATAAAATCGCTGAAACCGGCGGCGATAAATTTTTCCCTGTCACCCGGCAGCACATAGGCTGTTACAGCTATAACAGGCACATTCTGGTAGCCCGGAAGCCGCTGGATAATACGCAGGGCGTCGAGTCCGTTATATTCACCCTGGAGATTTATATCCATCACAATAAAATCGAATTGTTTTTTCTTTATCAGGGGCATCGCGTTTTCAAGGCTGTTGGCAAAATCAATCGCCTTAAGATCCTTCATCTGAACGCGGAAAAGTATCTGCGAATCCACCTGATCCTCGAGATAGAGGCAGGCGAGTGAAGGCAGGTCAATCCCCTTTTCTTCCGTTGTCTGCTGGGGAGGTCCCGCTGCCGGTTTTTCAATTTCCGGCGGGACCGAGGTTGATCTCAGCGGGTAACTCGGCTGAGGCTCAGGCTCCTGCCATCTTGGGGTGACCGGAGGGGGGACATTTATCGAGGGCTCGGGATCACGCATAAAATCAGGTTCCCTGGCCGGTTTAGGAGGCTCAGGTTCTCTGAAACGTGCCGGTTCTTCTCTTCTTTGCGGAGCGGCAGGTTTTTCCTCCTCTCTGCCGCTGTCTCCCGACCATCTCAGTGGTTCAGGTTGTCTTTCGGGCTGAGCGGTATATCTTTCAGTTGGAGCCAGGGCCGGTCTTTCCACTGCTCTTTCAACCGGTTTTTCATCGACTGCTTCCACACTGAGCGATATGTTTTCAGGCATAGTGAATTGTTTCGGAATTACCATGCAATATTCATTTGGTGTGTCATTTTTATAAGATATATTCTGTTTTGCCGAAAGTATAAGTGATAATTTTCTTATCAGACGAACACTGAATCTGGAAAAACCGTATTTCTGGCGGACTATACTCTCATCCTCGCTGAAAACATCCTGCAGGCCATCAATGAGATGTTCCGATATTCCCCCGCTTTCATCTTTTATACCTACTGAAATATTATCACGGTCATAGGCTGTGGCAGAGACATAAATTTTATTGGAGCCGGTAATCTGCATACCAAAATTTGTAAACGCTGTTAAGAGAGTCTGGAAACGATACTTATCGGTTTCAAATGCGAGAGAGGATGAAATTTTACCATAGGCGAGGGTAACTCCTTTTGATTCGGCTGTCTTTTTTGTATTATCCTCAAGCTGATCGAGCAGATCAATAAATTTTATATTAGAAGGTTCAATTGAAATATCCTTCTGAATGATCTGGGCATATTCACCGGCAGTATCCATTATCTGAATTAACATTTTCTGATTTTCCGAAATGATATCAGCCGATTCTCTCTGATCATCTGTAGGATTGGGCAGACTGTCAATAAGCTCCTGAGCAAAACCTATGATCACATTTATCGGTGTAAGAATTTCATGGAAAAGATGGGAAAGGAATGAACTGTCCAGTTCCCCGCCGCTTTCTTTTGGCTCTTCAACAGGTTTCGCCACCTGCTGTGGAGCTTCAGCGACAGGAGCCAGCCTGACGATAATGCTGTATTTTTCAATTTCGTTCTTGTAATTCACTACCGGAACCGCGGTTGCCGAGGCATCCTTTATTTCACCCGATTTTGTTTTAATACCCACTTTAAGTTCTTTTACGGATGGATCATCCGACTGGAATATGGTGGTATTTACCTTTCCCCTGTCATCATCCGAAACAACCGAAAGGAATTGTTTTTCTGTCAGGTCGGAGTGGGTATAGTTTAAATTTTTTGTCGGAGTTTCATTAAATTCTGAAATGAAACCATCTTTATCGGTAACGAAGATCATATCCTGTGTAAACTGAAAGGCGGAACGGTAAAGCTGCAGATTTTTATCATCTTCAGCTTTCTGTGTAACATCATGAATAATATTTATGTGCGCCCGTCTCTCTTTATAATCAATCGCATTTTTGCCAATCTTCACCAGCACCGAACTTCCATCTTTTTTCTTATGGCGCCAGGGACCTGAAAAGCCATCCATTTTCATTTTATTATCTGAAGCTTCAATCAGCGTCTGAATATCCTCAGGCGCGTAGAGGTCTGTGAGGTCCATGTGGAGGAATTCTTCCCTGCTATATCCATAAAGCTTAAGGGCAGGATCGTTGACATCCAGGAACTGAAGGTTTTCAATGTCATAAATAAAAACTGCTTCCGGGCTGGTGTGTAAGATTACATCATACATATCGTCGCTTCTGCTATTTGATTTTTGATAGTTTTCTTCTTTCGGCGCGAATACGAGAGATAGCCCCCCCAGTCCTGATTCCGCGTTAATCAGCCTGTGTATATCCACTCCGTAGATCTTTTCATCAGGGGTTTTAATCTCAATTTCATTTTCCGAACTTTCAATCCCCTGGCTGTCTATTTTTATGCGTACTCTGTTTATCTGATCAATAAGTTCATCAGGTAAAATAAAGCTGATATTTTCTCCTTCAAGTTTTTCAGCGGGAGAAATATTCATCAGTTCTCTGAGCAGGTTGCTCGCTGTTAGAATCCGGTTTTCATCATTTATAATTACAATTGATTTGTCAATATTTTTTATGGCTTCCTTGAGGAGAGGATTTCCCTCGATTGTTTTTTCCCTGTTTTCCGAACCGAGTGAAAAACCAATTATTGCCATCACCGATCGTCTTTCGTCATAGACAGGGAATTCCACAACCTGGTCAACAGGATCAACCCGGTTGCAGTAAAGAGTTTTTAATCCCCCGATTATAACCCCGTTACATGACTTAATTATATACTCATCGACAGTTTTGTAAATATCAAGCAGGGCCGGAGTAAGAAAATCCCCTTCAAGTCTTCTTTCAACCTGAAACTGGTCATACCCGAGCCATTCGGAATATTTTTGATTAACCAGAACATATTTACCAAAATTATCTTTAATCCAGAAAAATTCATCCAGGTCATCGGCAAGTTTCTGAATTTTTGTTTTACTGATAAAAGTAAAGGGATAATTGGATTTTACCTCCTTAATAATCCTTTTAAGCCTTTCATCACCAAAATAGTCATCAATACCTTCCGGATGGAAAAATATTTTTCTTAAACTTTTATTGCTCAGATCATTTTCATTTCGGAAAATTGTAAAAAGATAGAACTCATTTTTTTCTGAAACGAATGGAGTTATAATTACACTATAATCCTGGCTTTCCCTCGGAGTTTTTCCAATCCGGACAGACTTTTTGGATTTTTTTCCGCTATCCCTGGCTTCTGTGAAATATTCCCTTAATCTGTTCCCCGTATCATGAGAGAAATACTTGAACAGAACATTTTCGGTCGAAGCTTTGGGAAGAAACGCCGCGCCCTCTTCATTCATCGCGGTAATAACCGCGTATTCGTCGAGAATGAAGGAAGCGGCTCCCGTTTCCTTTCTCAGCATCTTTTCTATGGAAAGATCAAAAGCCATATATTAAAAAGGTATCTCAACTAAATATTCATTGCTGTAACCGGAAACTCCCTGGGTATTTTTCGCTCTTACCCTGTACCAGAATCCCTCACCCCGGTAAACACCCGAGCCCTCGGCATCCTGGTAACTGGTGCTGTTAGCTTCAATTACCGCTATTCTTGTCCACGAGCTTCCGGTAAAATCGGCCTTTCTTTCAACTTCAAAAAGCAATTCATTATCTGAATTATCCTGCCAGGTAAGATTTACCTTTACTTCTCCTTCAACCACTTCACCAACAAGGGATGTTGGCGGCATAATGTTCCCTGTTCCCCCGGCAGTGCTTACCTCATTGGAAAAATCTGAAAAGTCAGAATCTCTGAAAGCCCTTATCCTGTACCAGTAAATTTCATTTGTATCGGGAACGGTGTCTGAAAATGCCAGTGATCCCGGGTCTAAGATTACCCTGGTTACAAATTCACCCGATGTGCCTGTTTTTCTCTGCAGTTCAAGGCCATCTTCATCTTTTGAGTTTACTTCCCAGTATAATGTAAATTCACCGGGATTCGAGGTTTTCAGAATTTCAAGATTTACCGGGGCAAGCGGCGGCAGTTCTGGCACGTATGCGCTGTCTTCATTTGAGAACTGTGTGTAAAATCCTTCAGTAGCGATATGCCGCGCGCGGTAATAATAGGTATTTTCCACAGTTATCCCGGAATCGACAAAAATTGTAACATCAGCGTCAACATCTCCCAATGTTGCCCAGCTTCCCGAACCGCCGCTTTTCCTCTGAACTACTGTGCCGACTTCAAATTGTGTATTGTCATTCCAGGTTATATCAATATGCCTTGTGGAAGAATTGAAAGCCGCTTCAAGATTCTGCGGAGCAGGCACATCGGTAGAATAGGTGCTTACTGACGCAATATTCGACCAGTCGCTCTGAACGGTGCCTGTATATGCTTTTATCCTGTATTTATATGGAGTCCCGCCTATAAGTCCTTCATCAGTATATTCAAGGGGAGTTCTGGGTAAAGTTGCCACCTCATTCCATGTAGTCTCTCCGCCATCCAGTCGCTGAAGAATAAAACCAAGTGTGTTTGCTCCATTGTCAACCCAGGTCAGATAAACAGAGGAAGCCCCAAGCGCTTCCGCTCTCAGGTTTGACGGTGTGTCCCCTCCGGTGCTTCCGGTGGAGTTCACCTCATTGCTGAAGTCGCTTTCGCCATAAGAGTTTATCGCTCTGACTTTATAATAATAAGTTATATAAGGAGAAAGATCGAGATCATCGACACTTATCGTTTCCTCCTCGAGTAATTTGATCGATCTGTAAATCTGGTTGGCTCCATCCTTTCTCCATACCTGGAAATATTGTTCATTGTCTGAATTATCTTCCCACTTCAGGTTAACAGCATTCGCGCTTATTTTCGTCAGTGAAAGGTTGGTTGGGGCGTCGGGCGGATCAGTATTGATTTTCACAAATACCGTCTGGGTTTCACTTGTTGCCGCGTCCCCATCCTTATTATATACAGTGACAGCATAAGCTATCGATTCATTCAGAAGCTCTTCACCTACAATCAAATAGAGTGGAAGATACTCTACCGCTTCTGTTGAATCGGGCAGATAAGCGGTTGCTTCACCATTCACAATTACGTCGTAGTGGTCCAGTCCGGTTCCGCCAACTTTATCGGCAGCTTCATATGATATCTGTGTTTTTCCCACTTTAACACTATCTCCGGTCAGAGGAGATAGCAAAGTTATTGTCGGAGCTGTCTCCCTGTTGTCAACAACTGACTGAACACAGCTTTGTATAAAAAGTACTGAAACTGTGAAAAGAATTCCGGCAAAGATAATTTTCTTTAACATATTCATACTCTGTTCAAGTGCGGAATATTTTTACAATCCGCTATAAATTGATATTGTCGAAGTCAATAAGGAACGACCTCGACTCACCATCCTCCAGATCCTCGATAAAAAGATAAAGTATATTGGAAGTGGCGTTAAACTCAAATTCCGGTATTTTGGTATTCACAAGGTCTGAAGAAACATCAACATTTTCAACCTTTTTATTAAGGTTCACCTCAATAACAAAATTATCTATCATCTCTTCAGCGAGATTGGTAACTTCAACTTCCATACGAACAGAACTGTTTGAACCATATTGAAGTTCAACTCTGCCCCTCTTAAGCCACCAGTCTTTCAGATCTGAAATATTTGTCAGCCACATATTCTTATTTCTGGTATACTGAAGGATCTCATCTATTACCCTTACATAACCGCCATTCATCTGGTATTTTGAGTGAACCTTAAAAACAAAAAGACCGCTTTCAAATAATATTCGGTCGACATCCTCCTCATATGTGTAGCGCTGGAAGTTGGGATTTTTAAGTCCATATTCACCGACAATCTCAATATCATCTCTCGCGGTTTTAGTCATCAGTAAGATCGGTTCATCATTACGGATAATCACACGCGGCACAGAACGATCTGTCAGGCTGTCTGTAACAAAATAAGTAATATCGTTGGACGACATCCCCTGGAGTGTATTCTCATCGTAAAATCCATAAAGTGGCATAATACCATTAACAGGTTTTTCAATCAGACTTTCAATTTTGCTTTTTGCCGATTCGATATTCGCGAACTGAGCATCTTTATCATAAAGCGCGTTTACGGTATCATCAGCCGCGGCGAGAAAACCAATGTCAACTATCGCCCCGACATCCCCATATTTCGCGAGATTTTTTACTATTCCGGGATAAGATTCAGCAACAGAAGGATGAACAAAAAAGTTGGCCGGGTATTGTGAAGATTTCAGCATAGCTATAAGATTAGTGGCATTGCCAGGATTCTCATCCACTGTGGGAATAAAAATGGCGGCGGCGTCGTAAGGAGGCGGCCAGTCTTTTATATAGGCAATCGGACGGTATGTCAGCCAATTAATACAATTCACAAATAGTTTATTGTAATTTATGTAATCTTTCTGGTCCCCGATAACAGAATTAAGCTCGAATCCGAACCACACAAAACGTCCTTCACCATAATTGCCGTAAGCTATTCCGGCGCTCTTTTCAATTTCATCCCTTACAAGTCCCGCCTCTCGGCGAAAATCGTACCATGAACTTACCTGAATTGTTCTTGGCTCAAGTATTTCAGCATAAATCGGTCTGTCCCAGGTAGCAATTTTTAATGTATAACCGGTTGGTATTCCGGCGGTTATTGGCATATTGCCACGAAGTGTATGAATTTTATAGACTTCGCGAGGTTTAATCTCTTTGGTAAACTTTAATCCGAATGTTTCGGTAAAAAACTTCCATCCTCTCCACTTACCTTCGTATGAAAATGTCGCTATTCCGCCTGTAGCGAATACACTTCCCCCACTTTCCAGATACGCCTTTATCTGGACTATCTGCTTTTCACTTAATGCTTTTACTCCGGGCAAAATGAGCAACTCATAATTAAAATGATCGCCGTTTTCAATCATCTGATCAGTGACAAGATCAAAATAAAGTTTACTAGAACGGGCAAATTGCTGCCAGGTATCAACGTTGTCAGTCACCCAGGTGCTGCCTTCCTCAAACATCGCCTCCGTATATTTCGAATAGAGAATGGCAACGTTATGCTTTTTCTCAACAAATATATAGCTCAGATTTCTTGGTGAGGGAGCAAGTTCGGTGAGATCAAAATTGCCATAAATACTTTTAAGTATAAGCAGGAAAATAAGTATCCCTCCGACAACAAGCACAAGCCCGCTGAGAAAGACAATCGGATAATTGACACTGACGCCGGTTAGTTTTTCATCTTCTATCGCCACTGCAGATTATCCTCTCTGTTTTTCTTTTGTTTGGTCTGATCTTCATTTCCTTCACTTGTATAACGCATAAACTTTTTACGTGAGAATTTTTCCGGTTCCGAAGATTCCCTCGTTGTTCCTGTCGCGGTTCTCTTGAAATGGTCTTCCGCGTATGTTGCCGAGGTCTGGGTCGCGAAAGTCGGTCTTGTCTGGAAACCTGTAAGTTCCTTATCCGATGTTTGAGTGAACATCCTCGGACGGGTTAGCTCGGGACTTGTAAACCTTGTGGGAGCTTTCTCTGTTGTAACGGGTCCTTTCTCCCCTGTTTTAGTAAATTTCTGCTCTGTAAGTATCTGTTTTGGCTCAACAAGTTCTGCCGGAATTGTTTCAGGAGGTTTAGCCTTCGCAATTCTCCCCTTTCTTTCTCTTATCTTATAGAGAACATACGCGCCAACCGCAAGTATGAAGGTCGATATCGTCGATACAAGTATAATCAGTGATAATATAGGTATAAGTTCCATCGTTACTCCTAATTGAAATTACTTTTTGGCCTGCAGACCTGTTCTCTCTAATTTTCCCCAGTTCATTTCAATTCCTAGGAATTCTTCAATCGTTGCCATAGCCTTGGTTACATCAATGACCAATACAAAAAATATTCTGTAGGCGAGAGCATAAGGGATTAATCTTAATTCCTCCTTTTCCGCCGCCACACAATAGATAGCGGCAAGAAGGTCAAGAATGGTTATCCCAAACCACCAGAATACAATAAGGCTGGTCATTCCGTTAAAAACACCCACCAGAATAAAAAAGAGGTTGCCGAGAATATCCATGGCGGGCCACGCGAGTGATTCGAACACCATCGACCATAAAATAAGGGTATTATTAAAATTGAGCGTTGGATTTATAATATGTTTTCTATGTTTTCTGATCGCCTGTAAAATTCCACGGGTCCATCTGTAGCGCTGCTTCAGCAGCTGCTGAAGTTTACCCGGCGCTTCAGTATATGATATTGCCAATGGTTCATAATTTATTTTCCAGCCTTTGGCGAGAATCTTCAGGGTCATATCGGCGTCTTCGGCGAATGTATCGCTCGAATAATAGCCGCCATCGATAATTGCTCTTTTTCTGAAAAATCCAATGGGACCTGGAATAATATTCACCATTCTTAATATTCCCTGCGCGCTTCGGGCAAGATTTAAACCTTCGACATATTCGAGCGCCTGAAGGTCTGTCAGTATATTCCCCCTGTTCAGCACTTTAACATTACCGGCCACCGCGCCAACCGCCGGGTCTATAAAATGCCGGGCTCCCATCTTAAGAGCGTCTTCATTTAGCATCGCGTCACCATCAACGCAAAGAACAAAATCGGATTTTGAATGCCTTATCCCCGCGTTCAGCGCTCTCGCTTTTCCGCCGTTTGGTTTACTTATAAGGGATACTTTTACAGTCGCGTATTTCCCTTTCCTGTATCCCACCATACTTTCAGCGATCTCCCCTGTGTTATCCTTTGAACCGTCATTGATAATAATAATTTCGAAGTTTGGGTAGTCGAGGTCAACAAGCGATTCAACTGAATCCTTGATAGTAACACCTTCATTATATGCGGGGGCCATGATCGATATAAAGGGATAAAACCCATCCTTATCCTCAACCGTATATTTGGTCAGGTAAAGATATGCCAGAATCATAATGGAAACGAATCTGAACAGTAATGAAAAAAGAAATAATATCAGGGCAAGAACCGTCGCATAAACGATGAGTCCGTCAAAAGATAACACGGTGAACGGAAGTGTAAGAAGAATAATTCCGATCATTACAAGCGTAAGCACACCGGAAATTATCATTACCCTTATTTTTTCGGTTTTGATATCCCTTTCAGGCGCTTCCTCTTCGGTATTATCCACCATTATCGTACGTCTCTGTATATCATCTTTTTCTGCCATATCGACCAAATTATTGTTTAAACTTTAATGATAACAAATATTATACCGGATAAAGAGAAATTAACTACGAAATATACAAAATTTGTTTCTCAGCCTCTGCCAAACAGATCAAAAAAAAACTTATTTTCTTTCGTTTTTTGATATCCCGGGCAGCAATATTTTTACACATCCGATTTGTAAACCGCCGTATATCCCTATAAATCGTTTTTAAACAAACAGTTAATTTGTTTACTTAAAGCAGAATAAAAAGAACTTACAGCTAATAACATAATTTATAATATAATTATGATTTTTGCAATAGCAATTTAAGGATATTTCGCCTGACTTTCTTAATTAGTTCAGTGAATAATACAATTTGACCGAAGCCCACCGTTTTTTAAATGGCCCGTTATAACGCCAGCTATGGAAAATACCGGCAGTAAACTCCATATCTATTCGTTTATACACATTTGTACGTATATGGCCAGAAAATCCACCTAAAAACTGATCATTTTCAGGATGATACCCTCCCTTAATTCCAAAATTGAAATCAAACCGGCCATAAGCTGTTGAAGTATAATACCAGTCAATCCATAAATAATGAGTTGAAAACTCCTGTGGCGAATAATAATAATCCAGAGTATACTTATAATCTTCATAAAAATATTCATATCCGGCAAAGGTATTTTTGTGTATCAGAAAACCCACGGTAGCAGCAAAATCATTGCCGATGTTGGAGGGAATTTTGGTAATCAGATTATTTTCAATCATTGTGCTTAAATCTGTTGCCATAAGCCGGTAATTAATTGTTAAATAAAACCTTTTATATAGCACGCCGTTTGCTCTAATAAAATATTTATGAACCGGAATCCTCGGCCCTATCGCTCCGGCGTCATCATAATGATGCACCGCATCTGAAAGATGATAACCTGCCGAAATCTGATAATTTTGCCTGAAATGATAATCCGCCTTTACCTCAACATCCGGATTTCTTTTAACATCAGAAACAAAATATTCTCCAAATCTCATTTCAATCAGCAGGCTTTCAAGGGGCCGGACAAAGAGTTCACCGAAATAACGGGTATAGTTGTGTCCCTCATCCTTGTTTTTGCGCGATCCCCTCATATAGCTGAACCCTGGTCGTATATACTTATACCAGCTTGTCCTTACTCTCAATCCCGCCTGAATATTTTCATACGAATCACTGTTAATATTAACATTCATTAGCGGCAGAACTTCAATATTCCTTCGTTCATATTTATCAATATCCCATACTGAACCGAGCATACTTCCTTTTTTTACTTTCCTGAGAGGAAGCGCGTCAAGTCTGTCGTAGGCTTCATAGAACTCAGGGAATTTTTCTATAATTCTGTTATACTCAGCCCTCGCTTTATCGTAACGGTGTATGGAAGCATATACATCTCCTCTTAATAGTCCTGTTTCAGGATCATCCGGATTGGTATTTTCAAGCTTTTTAAGTTCTTCAAGCGCGGAGCTGTATTCGCCCCCCTTAAATAACGCGATTGCTTTTCTTTTATGTATTCCGCTGTCATATTCTTCAGCGAGGATAATATTATAAATTTCGACAGCATTCAGATACTGCTTCTCACATTCGTAGGCTTCAGCGGCTTTCGAGAGAAAATCCTTTCCTCTTCTGTGGTTTTCCGGAAAACTTTCATAAATATTTATCGCCTCTTTGCATCTGCCCTCCTCAAAAACATTGATTAATTCCTCTTTCTTTCCTGTAAAGATTTCCTCTTCAGAGGCAAATTTTTCATAAAACTTTCCTCCGAAATTTAATATATCCGGTGAATCGGGATGAAGCTCAATGAGTTTGTCAAGCCTTGCTCTGGCAATTTCCCGGTTTTCAGTATCCAGATTTGAAATAACAGCGGCAGCCAGGTAACCGGCAGATAAATTATTCAGAGGAACCGGAATCTCACCTGTGTCAAAACCTCCCTGTTTAGCCCAGGAAAACGCTTTCCAGAAAAGTTCATCGTTACCGCTGTTTCTCTTTAATTGCAGCAGTTCTTTCGCGGCAAAATAAGCTGAATCGGGCAAACCTCTTTCAGCATAATTTAAAATGCTCTCCTTTAAAATATTCTCATTACCCGGGTAAGCCGCTCTCAATAGGGATAAAACAGCTCCTCCCTTTTCCTGTTCTCCCTTTTTATTTAACAAATTTGCGAGCTTTAAGCCATCTCCTGTTCTTAATTTTGACAAATTTCCTGAAAGAAGCCTCTCCTCCTCATTTTCCTCCATCTCTGATATTTTTTGAGCAACTATCAAATCCGGTTCGTCAAATTCATCGGTTCCTTCATAATTTTCTCTCAGGTAATCAAGCTGCGCGGCAGCTTCATAAAACATTTTTTGTTTGATCAACTCATTAATAAGATTATATCTTACCGGGGCTCTGTTTGGATTGCTGGCAAGGATTCCCAAATATTTTGCTATTTCCCTTGTATCTCTTTCCGGTTTCACATTTTCAACACTGTTCGGTTTATTCTTGCTCATGATATGGAAATTCTGAATGTCAGGATGTGAAGGGTTGATCTCAGCTGCTCGAGCGATGTATTCTTCGGCATTCAAAAGATCATTCTGGTTAAGATAATTTTGCGCGAGCAGAATAATAATACTGATGTTATCAGGATCATTTTCAAGCTGCTCATTTAATATTTCCCTGGCAAATTCACGATCCTGGTCCAGCCATACCGATATCTTGGCGTATAGCAGGTTAGCCTCCTTATCCCCCGGATCATTTTCACGAATGTATTGAACCTGCGTAAGCGCTTCCGGCAGTCTTCTTTGCTCAATAAGGAAATTAATAAAACCTTTCCTGATTGAATAGTTATCAGGATATTCGCTCAGCGCTGAACGATACAGATTCTCGGCGAGCATTGTTTCTCCGAGCTTTGAATAATGCATCAGCGCCTCCTCAAAAGCAGCTTTATCTGATAACAAATCATCCGATTGGGAAAGATTCTCAATACGGCTGAGCCTTTGATCTCTGATTCTCTGGTAAAGAGTTTTTATTTCGCCCGATTCTTTTTGCTCGTCCTCAAAATAACCATATTGTATTTCGGCCTCTTCAAAATCGCCGGATTCCAGAAGCCCCCTAATTAACTCTGTTCTGGTATCTTCATCCGAAGGATCATTCTGTAATTTCTCATAAAGAACTTTTAATTCTTCTTTTAATGAATCCGCCTGTGCATCCCTGTTCGTTTTGCTGAATAAATTTGATGCTGAAAAACCCGTGACCAGGGAAAACGCCAATATAAATAGCGGGGACACACACCATTTCATCAGCTTTTCAGTTTATTTAAAGGAACATACGCTTTACCCGGTTTTGATTCAGCATTTTCGATGTAATCCATCATTATTTCAGAGTTGGTAATATTGTTATTTACCTCTACTTTCATAACCGATATATAGTCCAGAACCGCTTTCATATAATCGGGATCGGAACTGGGGAAATGGCTTTTCATTTTTTCGGTAAGGTTTTGTATCCTGTTTTCAGTGCTGTCGACGACAAGAATCATTATTTTATTTTCCTGAACACAAATCTTGTCTTTTTTATCGGTGGCGTTTCTTACCGAGTTCTGAAGCTGATTTAATGATAACAGCCCCTTTACCTGCGCGCCCGGATCGAGCTTGAATACAAGCAGATTAAACTTCTTTCCGGTGCTCTGGAAAAGAGCGATCTGGTTATTTAATATCAATAAAAAATCGTTATAAGAATACACATTGGAATAATAAAGTGAATCATCAACAATATCTTCGGTCAGTTCATCCCCCCCTGCATCTTTCTTGGAGGGTATACTTCCTGACGGCGGTTCTTCTTCTTTGGTTTCCGGTTCGGGCGTCTTCTTCTCCACTTCAGGCTCTTCAATATCGACGGTAACACCATTTCTTGGTTCGATACGGTACTGATCGGAAAACTGACCTTCCGGATGGCCGACATTGGGAGTAATTGTAATAATCCCCCCATGATAACGGTCATCTATTTTTTTATTAAATTTTTTCAGCGCGATAACAGCGGTCACATAATTTGCAAGAACATCAACAATCGACTGCGCTTTGGGTGTAGCCGGTTCACCAACAATAAAAAAACTTGTAATATCTTTTTCTTCAATAATTTCAAGAGTATGAAGAAACGAATCTCTTAGGAGATCGATGTTTCTAAATCCTATGTAAGGTGTAATTTCATCAAAAATAATTGAATTCGGTTTGTACTGGTTAACAACTGTAATTATATCATTAAAATACTCGATCAGATAATCATCCATATTCTGAACATCATAAATATAATTCGGAGGAGCAATACGGACAACAATAATCTGATTCTGGTCCATATATTCCTGAAGGTTGATGTTCAGTGATGCAGCCTGAATCATAAGGTCCTTTGGCCTCATACCGGTAAATAACAGACATATATCTTTGGAAACAGCAAACTGATGAGCAAATTTCAGGCTTAAAAGAGTTCTTCCCGATTTCTTTTGTCCTACAATCAGGTAGCTGCCTCCTTTATAAAGGCCGCCCCAGTTAACATCAATAAACTTAAATCCTGACTTGAGTAATTTAATCGGTCCGCTCATAATAAATAGTATCCTCGAATAGTATTAAACTAAGCTTATAAATTATATAATTTTATCTGTAAATATCAACAAAATTACAACCAATTTAAATGAAGTGGGTAAATTGATTGATATATTGAATTTTATTTTCCGTTCCTGGCAGATGAAAGCGCTCCAAAAACAAAAATCGCGGTCGCGTTGGCGGTAATAGTCGGTTCATTAGTAACATAGTCCTGCCTGTCATCTCTGTATACTGCCGAGTCTGTTTGAAACCTTGAGTAATAGTCTCTCTTTTCAAATTCAATTTTATAACTGTCGAGGACCTCCCTCGAAATCGGTCCTGCCGCGAATCCCCCGTGTAATTTACCATCATCAAACCAGGCTATCTGATGATGAAAATTCCGGGTGAATTTTTTGCCCACTCCATAAATAAAACTCAGTCCCCATGGATTCCTTCCAAGCATGTAATCCCTTTGATAGGTAGCAACAGAATCATACTTTTCGTCACTTGTGAGATCATTCCATAAAATGTTTTGCAGAGTAATTCCGAGCAGGGTATTATTTGATCCCCAGTAAAATGAAGCTCCCGTGCCAAAAACCTTTGTGTTTTTATTTTGATTAAAACCCTCAAGGTTCGCTCTGATATAATCGGTATATTTCCAGTCATATTTAGCGAGACGATAGTGCGCGTAGGAATTGATATTGCCCCAGCTCCACCAATGGTCGCTACCCGCTCTGTTTGCGTGAATCTTCGCCTCTGTCAGATATTTGTTGTCTCCGGTGGTTATAAATAACTCAATAGCGCCCAGCGCTACTTTCCCCTCAAATTTTGTGTCAACATATTCTCCCGTGCCGCTGCTGTCTACATCCGGGATGTAGTCCATCAGATCAAAAACATTTTCAGCTTCTCTTAGCAACTTCGCCGAAAAGGTTTCATTTCCGAATCTTTGTTTCCAGATTCTCGAACCAAGCGCCATAGTCGCCGAATAAAGGCCCGCGAGATTTTTACCCATACCGGTAAATCCCGGCCGGTCAAATCCCAGGGGATCATCTTCAGGCATTCTCCAGCCGACAGTATGATCCCTCAGGTCCTGAACCTGGGTGATGAATTTGTCATTTTTGTAGTGAGCTCTTAACAGCCAGTCTAATCCTATCCTCGCTTCTTCAAGTATATCAGGCGCGCCATTGCCGTTGTTATCAAAACTGAACTTGCCGGGGCTGAATTCATAACTGAAAAGAAGTGTATAAGTGGCATATGCCGTGGTATTTAAAAATTTAACATAATCCGCGGCGTCATGCCATCCCCCCGTAACATCAATCTGAGTGCGAATTGTATCTTTTCCATCGATAAGATAACTGGCGTCGGCTATATGACATTTACCATGTCCGGCGGGATTTGTGGGTCCGCATCGCTGAATAGCAAAGAATCCCAGTAATTCTTCCGCGATATTATTATATACTGTATAACCAATGGTAAAATCATCAGATTCACGATTGCCGACTTTTATATAAAAATCACCCAGACGCCTGAAAGATGAAAAGTCAAAAATATAGGAATAAAAATCGTCACCATATCTCATTCCGGTGCTTTGAATACCTCCTTCTTCAATTAACTTATCAGTTTTGCTGCTGATAATCTGGAATGTAAGCTCTCTCAGGGGGTCTTCTGTCAGAATGATTCCTGATTTAATATCTCCCGGAAGAAAACCAACCTGGTTCAGTCGGATATATAATTCTTCAGCCATAAAAGCAGATGGCAATATTAAAAATATTATAAACAGGACTCCATATCTGCGCATAATCTTCTTCTCTTTATTGTAAATTTAACCGGCCCCGACTTATCAGGAGAATAAATAGATACTTTCAGGATCACCGACATAATTATTCCTTATTAACTTTTGCGGGGGAAAAGTTCCCCCCGCTTAAATTAAATTTTCTTCAGGCCTATTCCGGGACGATCATTTAAAACCACCTTGCCATCAATAACTTTTGTACCTTCAAAAGGATCGTTGCCGATTAGTAAAGCCCCATCAAGGTCTGCCCAGTCAACCATCGGTGAAAGATGTGAGGCGGCTGATATCGCGCATGATGTTTCTGTCATACAGCCAAGCATAACCTTCATTCCAAGTGAACGGGCCAGATTCAGCATCTTATGAGCTTCTCTCATTCCTGTCGATTTCATAAGTTTTATATTAATGCCTGAATAAACCCCGTGAGCTTTTACTACATCCGGTATTCGCTGAATCGCTTCATCCGCGATTATCGGAAGAGGACTTTTTTCAGTCAGCCATGCCAGATCATCAATCTGTGTTTTGGGCATTGGCTGTTCAACAAATTGGATTCCCCTTTCCTCAAGCCAGTGTACCATATCGAGCGCCATTTGCTTATCCTTCCATCCCTGGTTTACATCAACCACAAGAGGAATATCGGTCACTTCACGGATAGTTTTAATCATTTCCTTATCATTGTCCCTGCCCAATTTAACCTTAAGAACTTTAAATTCGGCAGCTTCCCTGACCTTCTGTTTGACAACTTCCGGAGTGTCAATTCCTATTGTAAAAGAGGTGTATGGGGTGGTATCTTTCTGATAACCCCATATCCGGTACCAGGGCTGATTCATCATTTTACCCACAAGATCATGGAGCGCTATATCGACTGAAGCTTTCGCCGCGCGGTTTGCCTCTTCAACTGAATCGACATAATCGAGAATTTTTTCCATTTCAAAAGGATCATTGAATTGCGACAGATCAACCTTCGACAGAAACTTCGCGGCAGTTTCCTGCGATTCTCCAAGATATGGAGGCATTGAGGCTTCACCGTAACCTGTAAAACCTTCATATTCAATTTCTGTCAGCATCACCGGAGTTGTCGTCCTCGAGCTGGTCGCGATGGTAAATACATGTTTTAATTCGAGTGTATATGGCTTAAATGTAAGTTTCATTTTATTATTCGATTTATTGAAAATTATCTTTTTTATATTATTTTTTGTTCCAAAAACGGGAACCATGGCAGCTGCAGACAATAATCCGGCGCTCTTTAGAAAATCTCTTCTATTCTGTTTCATTAAAACTCTCCGGTATAAAAATTATTATCTTTTATAAATTCAACTCCGTTTTTTCCTAAAGAATTTAACATTCTTTTTGCCCTGATAAACGTTTTAAGACGGTATTGATTGAAATTCTCCCTGCTCTTATCGAAACTGTTTACCTTTATAATCCCTGCTGAATGGATAAACTCCGTGTCCCCGATGTAAATACCCACGTGAGTTATCCTCTCACCACGTTTTTCTGTCGCTTTACTGCCGAAAAATAACAGATCTCCCGGTTTAAGATTTTCAAGTCCTTCTTCGGTATCGACAAGTTCCCCGGTATTAACCTGCTGGGAAGCGTCCCGTTTTAATTCAATTCCGTGAATTCTGAAAACTGTCTTTGTGAAACCGCTGCAATCCATTCCCTTGGATGATGTGCCTCCCCATAAATATGGCAGGCCGACATAACGAAAAGCTGTTTTGATTATATCATCTGCCGAAGGAGCCGGCTGATTAATCCACTTTTCATAAGGGATATAGTCCACTTTTTTAATGTATCCGGTCCTTCCATCCGGAAATCCGACTAAAGTAAAGTCCTTCTCTTCCTCCTTTTTAATCAGAATGTCGCCGATTACAAGGTCTGAAACTCTCTCCCCTTTTTCATCCCGGTTTTTATAACAAAAACCATAATCTTTCGCGAATACAATTTTTTCAGCGTCAAACCATTCAGTTATTTCCTTTTTTGTCTTGAGCTCGAAACCACTGTCATCCATCCATGCGATATACTTGTCCGGCGTCTGAACTAGATAAAAGCCCCTGCTTTTTTTATACACTTTCAGGGGAGTGCCAAGCAACGCCTGCGTTGCCATTTCGGCAGAATGCCCAGGTTTGGTTCTTAAATTTGCCACCGATAGGTTAACTACACCATAAATTTCATCACCCAGTTTGCTGTCGGGCAGAAGTTCAATCTCATTTTTCACTTTTGTTTCTTCCTTCTCCAGTTTTGTTTTGAGTTCTTCGTATGCTTCAGCGATATTTGTATAGCCTGTCGCTGTGATATCTTCATCATTCTCCTCGAATTGAATTTCGAAAAGAGCAATCCTGCTGTCAGGAGCGTATCTGTTTTTCAGACTTTCGGAAATTTCCCGAAGTTTTTTAATCTGACCGAAATTCTGTCCGGAAATTAATATCGCCAGAATGCCCGCGGTCAGAAAAAAGTTAATGATTTTTTTCATACTACCATCTACTATTGTTTAAAATGTTTTTCAAATTTAATTAAAAATGATATTATTTTTGTAGTATAGATCAATTTTTAAAGTTTTTTTATCATAACTTTGCTGATATTATTAAATTGTCCCTACAGATGCAAAAAACAATAATATTTTTTCTCACTTTTTTTGTAGCGAGCGCCCTTTATTCCATGGGTGATTTGGAAGGCCTGATAAATAAGACATCAAGTTATATTGTTTCTGAAGAATTTTTGCGGATAAAAGAAAATTCCGGTGATCTTGCAGCTTTGGATTCACTTTACTTCAGAACGATTGATCTCTGCGATAATGATGTATCGGAATCTCTTCTTGTTCTCACCCTTGCTACTCTTCCCTATTCCAGGCTGCCTGTCCGGACAGGCATTCCGGGAATTTCGCTCGATATTCCTCTGCCGGCGCCCGAGGATAAAACATTTCAAATCAGGAAAAACAATCTTCCCGGTAATATTTTTTCTGACTCCCCTCAAAACGATTTCGCTGATAAAGATAAATTACCACATTTTTTTGGCAACGCATGGATAACCTATAATGTAAGCTTTTTTAATATTTCAAAATTTATAGGTATCTTTCTGGAGTTGTTTGAATATAATTTCCTTGTTACAGGCGCGCTCGATCCCAGGGACCTGGTAACAAACAGGTTGGGAGAACTATTTGGCAAAGTACTTTTAAGTAAACCAATGACTCCCCCTTCCGGTATACTGGAGTTATATTCTTTTTATTATACAATATTAAATTGATGGCATTATGAGATCTGTACTAATAATTGACGACGAAAAGGAAATTTGTGAAAGTGTAAAAATGATCCTCGAATATGAGGACTTTGATGTCGAATATACCACTGATTCATCCGAAGGTCTGGTAAAACTTTCCAGGCAAAATTATGACGCGCTGCTGCTCGATATTCAGATGCCCGGTAAAAACGGGTTTGAAGTTCTTTCCTGGATGAAGGAGAATTCTGTCGATACGAGTGTTGTGATGATATCGGCCTTCAGCAGCCTGGAAAACGCGGTGAGAGCTACAAAACTTGGAGCATTCGACTTTATCGAAAAACCGATTGACCGGGATAAGCTGCTTATCAGTATCCGTAACGCGTGTAATACAAAAAACCTTCGGTCCGAAAATAAAAATCTAAAAAACGAACTTCTCGGTCGTGATGATATAATTGGTAAAAGCCCGGCCCTCGCCAACATTCTGGAAACTGTCTCACGCGTTGCCAAGACTGACGCAAGGGTGTTTATAACAGGTGAAAACGGCACCGGAAAAGAATTAATTGCCCGCGCTATTCACACCCAGAGCAACAGAGCCTCTAAAGAACTTGTGGAGGTTAATTGCGCGGCAATTCCGAATGAACTGATCGAATCGGAACTTTTCGGGCATGAAAAAGGATCTTTTACCGGAGCGATGCAGCAGAGAATAGGAAAATTTGAACAGGCTGATAAGGGAACTCTTTTCCTCGATGAAATTGGCGATATGAGTATGCAGGCCCAGGCAAAAGTACTCAGAGCAATTGAGGATCACAAAATTGAGAGAGTCGGCGGAAGTAAAAAAATCGAAGTGGATGTAAGAATTATTTCAGCGACAAATAAAGACCTTCCGAAGGAAATTGAAGAAAATAACTTCAGGGAAGATCTCTTTCACAGGTTGAATGTTATTCCGATAATTGTTCCTCCTCTCAGGGAACGAAAAGAAGATATTCCGGTTCTTGCCGAACATTTTACCAGGGAATTATGCAAAAAGAACAACTTTCCTGAAAAAGGCATCTCTCCCGAGGCAATGAAACTTCTTCAGAATCAGCGATGGACAGGAAATGTAAGAGAGTTAAAAAACTTTATCGAACGGCTTGTCATTATGGTTCCCGGTGAGGAAATTAACATTCATTCCTTAAAACCTTTTCTCAGCGCCTCAAAATCGCAATTTGATGATCTGCTCGATCTTTCAAATTCATTCCAGGAATTCAAAGAAAAGGCTGAGAAAACTTTCATATCAAAACAACTTGAGGTTAATAGCTGGAACATTAGCAAAACCGCCGATATACTCGGTATTCAGAGAAGCCATCTTTATGGTAAAATGAAAAAATATGATATTGAAAAAGGAGGCGAATAATGCCTGAAACAATTTTTTCCAAAATTATTAAAAAGGAAATTCCGGCTGATATAGTTTACGAAAGTGGCAATGTGCTCGCTTTCCGCGATATAAATCCGCAGGCGCCGGTTCATATTCTTATCATTCCAAAAATTGTGCTGAAAACCGTAAAAGATATCGAGGGGAAAAAACACGCAGAATTACTTGGCGAAATGTACGATGTCGCTAACAAGCTGGCAAAAGATGAGAAAATTGCCGATGATGGTTTCCGTCTTGTAATGAACTGCGGAGCGGGCGGTGGCCAGGAAGTATATCACCTTCACATGCATCTGCTCGGCGGCAGAAAAATGACCTGGCCTCCGGGCTGATATTTTTTTACCTGTTTATTCCTTTATCAGCGATATCAGTCCTATAGGTTATACCATTGAAGCCAATCCTCTTAAGGGCAGCGTAAGCTTTTGTTTTTGCTTCCGTTAGATCGTTTTGTTTAATATGGCTTGTAACTCCGAGAACCCGGCCCCCGGAAGTTAATATCTTATCCCTCTCTGCTCTGGTGCCAGCGTGATAAATGATAATTTCCTTATCTTTATCAAATTCATCAATTCCTGTAATTTCATAACCCTTCTCATATTTCCCCGGGTAACCTTCTGAAGCAGCCACAACACAAACAGAAGCGCCGCCCGAATAACGGACTAACTCTTTATTGATTTTACCGTCAGCCGCTGAATAGAGAAGTTCTGTAAAATTCCCTTCTGTTACAGGTAACACAGCCTGAATTTCAGGATCACCAAAACGACAGTTAAACTCAACAACCTTTGGTCCTCCCTCCGTTATCATCAGGCCACAATAGAGACATCCGTTATATTTTCTACCCGAATCTTTCAGGGCATTCAAAGTTGGTCTGATAATTTCATTCTCAACTGTTAACATAATTTCCGGTGTAATAACCGGAGCGGGAGAATAGGCTCCCATTCCACCAGTATTTTTCCCTTCATCTCCATCCAGGGCTCTTTTATGATCTTGCGCGGAAGGAAGGCAGACATAGTCCTCACCGTCAGTTATTACAAATACCGAAGCTTCTTCACCTTCCATAAACTCCTCAATAACAATAGTTTCCCCGGCCTCTCCAAACAATTTCTTTTCGAAATATTCATGTAATACTTCTGAAGCCTCATCATAATCACCACATATCGCCACCCCTTTGCCTGCCGCGAGACCGGAAGCTTTAATTACTACAGGAAATTTTTCCTCTCTGATATATTTAAGAGCTTCCTCCATTTGATCTGACTTGAATATCGCAAAATCTGCCGTAGGAATAAATTCTTTCGCCATCAGTTCCTTAGCAAATTTTTTATCACCTTCAATTCGCGCGGCTTCCTTACCAGGTCCAAAAACCTTTATCCCTTTTTTCCGTAAAAAATCGGCCATGCCATCAACGAGAGGCTGTTCGGGACCTATTACAACCAGATCAACTTTCTCTGATTCACAAAATAACGCAACTTCATTAAAATCCCCGGTATCAATATTTTTATTTATACCTGTTTTTGCTGTGCCCGGATTACCGGGAGCTATAAATAAATTAACATTATCCTGGCTCTGGCTGATTTTAAGAGCGAGGGCATGTTCCCTGCCCCCTGTTCCTATTAAAAGAACATTCATTATAATTCCTTGAGATAAAATTGAAATTGTTTTGAAAGTTGTTCTGTCAGATATTTCCTGTCATGTCTGGCTATGAATTCCTGATTGGGAACAGGCAGAGTATCATTTTTGAAGTCTTCATGGATTTTTATAATAAGATTCTTTATTGTTTCAATATCTGAGGGAGGAGCTATATAACCTGCTCCATATTCTTTCGCGGCGCTTAAAGCGGCCCCTTCCGGAACACACGCCAGGATCGGTTTTCCTGTGCCAAAATATTCAAATAGTTTTCCTGTGGAGATTGAATCCGCGTTACTTATCCTGTCAATCATCATCCAAAGAATATCACTCTCCATTACTTTTTTCAGCGATTCACGGTGTTCCATATATCCATGGTCATGCACAAATTCCTGAAGACCATACCGTCTGATCAGTTTGAGGTTTTCTTTCCTTAACATGCCTGTAAAATGAAGTTCTATATTTGCTGTAATATCGGGCCTTTCCACAGATAATTGCTTAAACGCCTTAAGAAAATACCGGGGAGTAATATTTTCATAAAATATTCCGGAATAGGTCATCTTCATTTTTCCCTTTTTACCAGGGTTGAGTTCAATATTCAAATCTTCAGGATCAAAACCCTGCGGAAGAATAATAATATCCTCAAAAGTCAGGAAAGGATATGTTTTGAGAAGAAATTCTTTGATTCTTCTATTAATGACAATTATTTTATCAGCCTGTCTTAAAGCCTCATCCTCTCCTTTTTTGTGTCTTATTCTGTGATAAGGAGTGGGATAAAAAGCAAAATGATTTCCATACCACAGATCACGGTAATCAACAAATAATGGTATATCAAATTTCTTTTTAAGTTTTGCCGCCGCGGTAAAGGCGGAATATGGAGGAATGGTAACATAAATTATATCAAAGTTTTCCTCCTTCAAAATCGCGGATGCCACTTTATATGCCTTCCTCGACCACGAAATCTTATTATCAGGTATAAAAAATGTCTTGCTTAATCTGCTGAGTGTTTTCCTGGTAAATTCCCCGGGCATCCTGATAGAACCATACCCCTTTAATAAAGAGTTTGGATCAACAGCTTCTGTGCGAACTATTTCAATTCCGGAATTCTCAGCTTCCGCGAGCAAAGAATAATCATGAGCGAAATAACCTGTTTTACCGGTTGTAATAACCGTCGGCTGCCAGTTAAACTGAGGCAGGTATTTCATAAACTTAAGAGTTCGCTGAACTCCGCTTAGTCCCATTGGGGGAAAATAATATGAAATAGCCAGAACTTTAAACATCAGGAACCCCTGGAGGAAATATAATTGGGAGATTCTTTTGTAATAATAACATCATGCGGATGGCTTTCTCTTAAACCGGCCGAAGATATCTTAACAAATTGGGCCTTATTTTTAAGTTCTTCAATATTTTTTGCTCCGCAATATCCCATCGCGGCTCTCAGTCCGCCAATAAACTGGTATACGGTATCAACAAGGGGTCCTTTGTATGGAACGCGTCCTTCCACACCTTCAGGAACCAGCTTTTTAATATCATCCTCGGCATCCTGGAAATAACGGTCTTTGCTGCCGGCCTTCATTGCTCCGAGCGATCCCATTCCTCTATAGACCTTGAAGCTTCGTCCTTCAAAAAGGACTTTTTCGCCAGGTGTTTCATCTACTCCGGCAAACATTCCACCCATCATAACTGTATCCGCGCCGGCGGCGATTGCTTTTGGCACATCACCGGTCTGTTTTACACCTCCGTCGGCTATGACTGGAACATTTGTTCCTTTTAAGGCCGCGGCAACTTTCATAACAGCGCTTATCTGGGGTACACCCACACCGGCAATTACCCTTGTGGTACATATTGAACCTGCGCCTATGCCAACTTTTATCGCGTTGGCTCCCCTGTCAACTAGCGCGAGAGCAGCTTCCGGTGTCACAATATTTCCCGCAATAAGCTGAAGATTCTTAAAGTTTTCCCTGATCTTCTTTACCATTTCAAGTACGCCGGCTGAATGCCCGTGCGCCGTATCCACAGCAATCACATCCACATTCGCTTCAACCAGAGCGCCGACCCGGTCAAGTGTATCTGAGGTGACACCCACCGCGGCTCCGACTCTTAATCTTCCAAGATCATCTTTGCAGGCATTCGGATATTTTTTCTTTTTGGAGATATCTTTGAATGTGATCAATCCTTTCAAAATTCCTTCATCATCAACAACCGGTAATTTTTCAATTCTGTGTCTCTGTAAGATTCTCTCAGCCTGCTCCAGGGTCGTTCCCTGGGGAGCGGTAATAAGATTATTTTTAGTCATCATTTCACTTATCGGCTGATGTATATTCGGCTCGAACCTTAAATCCCGGTTTGTAAGAATTCCGATAAGCCTGCTATTTTCATCTATTATAGGTATTCCCGATATCCGGTATTTCGACATAAGTTCGAGCGCATCCCGGACAAGTTTGACAGGTGTCAGAGTAATAGGTTTATGAATCATTCCGCTTTCGGAACGTTTTACCTTATCGACCTCTTCAGCCTGTCTCTGAATTGAAAGGTTTTTATGAATCATACCCAAACCTCCCTGCGATGCCATGGCAATAGCCATTTTTGATTCGGTTACGGTATCCATGGCAGCCGACAGTAACGGTATATTTAATTTTATCTGTGGAGTCAGATAAGCGGTGATATCTGTTTCACGCGGTAAAACCGATGATTCAGCCGGTAATAAAAGAATATCGTCGAAGGTCAGTCCTTCATAAATAATTTTATCCATTCTCTAATAATCCTAAGCTTGTTTTAGCCCGCAAATATACAATTTTTTTTAATCAAAGGCTTCTAAACCGGTAATATCATTCCCGAGAATCAGGGTATGCATTTCATGTGTGCCTTCATAAGTCTTAACAGATTCAAGATTTGCCGAATGTCTCATAACGGGATATTCATCCAGGATACCATTGGCGCCAAGTATCTCTCGCGCCGATCGGGCAATATCCAGCGCGATTTCACAATTATTCCTTTTTGCCATGGAAATATGGGTATGCCTGATCTCTCCTTTATCTTTTAACCATGCCAGATGCAAATTCATTAGCTGCGCTTTCGTAATCTCGGTTATCATCCACGCCAGTTTGGCTTGTGTAAGCTGGTAGGCAGCTATTGGTTTGCTGAACTGAATTCTTGATTTACTGTAATTCAGCGCCGTATCGTAGCAGGCCATTGCCGCTCCTGTTACTCCCCACGCAATTCCGTATCTGGCCTGGTTAAGACACATGAGCGCGGATCGAAGCCCGTTACTTCCGGGCAGCAGGTTTTCTTCCGGTATATGAACATCCTGAAGAATCAATTCCGATGTAACAGAAGCTCTTAAAGAATGTTTTCCTTTCATTTCGGGCGCTTTAAATCCTTTGGCGCCCTTCTCAACCAGAAAACCCCTTACCCTGCCATCAAGTTTTGCCCAGACAACAGCGATATCGGCAAGAGTGCCATTTGTAATCCACATCTTGGCGCCGTTGAGCAGATATCCGTCAGATGTTTTTTCGGCGCGGGTTATCATACCACCAGGGTTTGAACCATAATCCGGCTCTGTCAGGCCAAAACAACCAATCTTTTCGCCGGAAGCCAGTTTGGGCAGCCATTCTTTTTTCTGCTCCTCCGAACCAAATGTGTATATAGGATACATCACCAGACCGCTCTGAACAGAAGCAAAACTGCGCACACCGCTGTCACCCCGTTCAAGCTCCTGCATAACAAGGCCATAAGATACATTATTTAGTCCCGCGCAGCCATATTCCTGGGGAAGGGTCATTCCGAATATACCGAGTTCTCCCAATTGGGGTATAAGGTCCATGGGAAATGTCCCATCCCTGTAATTTTTTTCGATAACCGGAATTATTTTATCTTCGGTAAATTCTCTTACCGTATCTCTTACCATAAGCTCTTCTTCGGTAAGAAGATGCTTTATTTCGAAATAATCTATATCTTTGAATTTTTCCATATCTCTGTTATCCCGGATATTTAAGTTTTTTGATTGCTTCCATAATATCGGAAAGGTAATAACCCTTTCCCTGTAAAAATCTAATTAATTTATTTTTATCGTTATTTCCTGATTTGTTTTCCGCTTTTTTTTCAATCAGCAGGCACAGATTTTCTTCGAAAGTTTCCGCTGATATATCGCTCAAAAGGGGTTCATAAATATCGGGTGAAATTCCTTTTTCTCTAAGCTTGTTTTTTATTTTTAACTGTCCGTTCTTACCGTTTGATATCTGTTGACTTATATATGTTTCGGCAAATCTTTTATCATCCAGATAATTTTCATTTTTTAACTGATCAAGCGCTGCGTGTATTGCATCAGAACAGGTAAACTTTACCGCGAGTTTCCTTTTTAATTCAGCTTCTGAATGATCTCTTCTCGCGATCAAACGGAACGCTGCGTTTTTTACAATAAAAATATTCATGACAAAATATAATTTGTCAATAGTCTCATCAGAAAGATTATCCCCCCGGGAGAAATTCAGGAATTCCTCCCTCAGAGGCAGGGTAATTATCTCTCCATCTTCCAGAATCAGTTCAATAACCGAGCCCCTGACTCTGGTTTCACTTAAAATCAATTTTTACCGCTTTTTATCCTTGGGATTACTGTTTTTCGCTTCAGGCTGATCATCTTCATTTGTCATACCCAGTTTTTTCATCAGTTTAATCCTGATATCCTTCATCAGCTCTTTATTTTCAGACAGTTTAACCCTGAACTGCTCTTTTCCCTGGTAACGGTCTTCACCATAAGTAAACCATGATCCGCTTTTTTGGATAATATTATGATTCACAGCCAGATCAATCAGATCACCCGCCCGGCTAATTCCTTCGTTGTAAAGTATATCAAACTCCACTTCTTTGAAAGGAGGAGCAATTTTACTCTTTACAATCTTAACTTTAGTTCTGCTTCCGATTACATCCTGACCACTTTTAATCGCCGCTATTCTTCGGATATCCATCCTCAGACTCGCGTAAAATTTGAGGGCGTTTCCGCCGGTGGTTGTTTCCGGATTGCCGAATACAACACCAATCTTACTTCGGAGCTGATTGGTAAATATCAGGCATGTTTTCGAACGGCTGACAGCGCCGGTGAGTTTTCTTAAAGCCTGCGACATAAGACGCGCCTGCACCGCCATTTGCGGATCACCCATCTCCCCTTCGATTTCAGCTCTGGGAACAAGAGCGGCAACCGAGTCGATAATGATTACATCCAGCGCGTTGCTTCTTACGAGAGTATCGGCAATCTCAAGAGCCTGTTCACCATAGTCCGGCTGTGAAATTAGAAGGTTATTAACATCCACATTTAATCTTTTAGCGTAATTGACATCAAGCGCGTGTTCGGCGTCGATAAATGCCGCGAGACCACCGGTTTTCTGTGCTTCCGCGATGATATGAAGGCATAAGGTTGTTTTACCGGACGATTCCGGCCCGTAAATTTCAACTATTCTGCCACGGGGCACACCTCCGATTCCCAGCGCGTAATCAAGTGATAAAGCGCCGGTCGAAATGGATTCAACTTTACTTATAACTCCGTCGCCAAGCTTCATTATCGAGCCTTTGCCATGCGTCTTTTCAATATTGAATATGGTATCTTCCAGAATTTTCATCCGGGTGTTTTTATCTTCCGACATTAAGCCTCCGTTTTATAACAATTTTATACTCTCAATCTTTTTATATATCGGACCACCGGGCTGAAGTTTACTTCGGAAAAGTACAAGATTATCAGCCGTAAATGTCAACGGATTAAAATAATAATGAACAAAATCTTCTATTTTCCTCCTGTCTTCATTCCCTTTTAGTCGCAATATAGTCAGGTGAGGTTTGAATTTTCTGTTTTCCTTTCTGAATCCCAGGGATGCCAGCTCCGAATTTATTTTATCCGCGAATTGAGCCAGCACAGGAGAGTGTTTAAGGCCCGCCCATAATATAGTGGGATTCCCCTGCCTGTAAAACAAACCATACTTAATTATTCTGAGATTAAAAGCCTTCAGATCTTTGCCAAGCTCCTTTAACCTGTTTTTAATTTCAGGTACTAATGAGGGCTCGGTTTCACCAAGAAATTTAAGTGTAATATGGATTCTTTCATTCGGCTCCCATCTGAGACCCGGCTGGAATCCATAAATTTCTTTCTTATGTTTTTCTATTTGGTCTTTAACAAACTCAGGTATTTCCAATCCGATAAAAAGACGGTCACTCATCTCCAATTCCTAAAAGGTGTTTTCTTACCATATCAATAGCTGTCTGCGCGGTTCTGTCTTTATTTAATAATCGGTCATCGCCAAATCGAAATTCTTTGGCGGTGCAGACTTTATCATCACATATTCCTATATATACCAATCCGACAGGTTTATTTTCCGAAGCCCCTGTGGGTCCCATAATACCTGTTACGGCAAGCCCTATATCGGCAAGACTTACGGCTTTTACTCCTTCAGCCATTTGCCTCGCAATTTGCAGGCTCACTGAACCAAACTTATGAAGCATGTCTTCATCAACTTTTAATTCTTCAACCTTGGCAGCATTCGAATAAGTTATAAATCCCCGCTCAAAATAACCGCTGCTTCCACTTATATTTGTAAGACGGTTGCTTATCAGACCCCCGGTGCATGACTCGGCTACCGCGATCTTCAGTCCTCTGTCAGTAAGTAGTTTCGCGACAACTTCTTCGAGACTTATATCATCCTGGCCATAGATATAACGACCAACCAAGGATCGGATTTTCTGTTCAATCTCACTCAGTTTGTTGATTGCCTCTTCCTTTTCTGTATGGAAGACTTTAATCTGCATTTTTACGCCAAACTGATTTGGAAGAAAAGCAAGCTGTGCTCCATTCAATATTTCCGAGATATTCCCCAGCCTTTCATAAAGGTATGATTCGGGAATTCCTGTTGTCATTAATGATTTTGTTAACTTTATTTCCCCTTCCCCGCTGTTAAGTTCCTCAAGCTTGGGAATTACAAAATCATCCATCATGGTTTCCATTTCATAAGGCACGCCGGGGAGAGAAATAAATATTTTGTCATCCTTACTAATCCAGCTTCCCGGGGCGGTGCCTTTTTTATTCCTGATTATTTCGGCGATTTCAGGTACAAAAGCCTGGTCCTCATTCAGTTTTGTTACTTTTCTTCCCCTGCGGTTGAATAACTCCTGAATATCGGTGAGTACATTTTCATTCATTATAAGTCCGCACTCAAAAAAATCAATAATACACTTCCTTGTCAAATCATCATGAGTAGGACCGAGTCCGCCGGTTACAATGGTAATATCAGCGGTATCCCATGCACTCCCGAATGTCTCCTTGATCTGGGATTCATCATCCCCTATCACTGCTCCTCCCTTCACCTGAATGTTAATGCTCTCCAGTTTGCGTGAAATATTTGCCGCGTTTGTATTTACAGTAATGCCGCTTAATATTTCATCGCCGATAGTTATTAAGAATGCTTTCATGAAATTCTGCCTTTATTGAACAAAATATAATAAAACCTGCATCAGTATCAGAGTATAAATTCCCGATATTACATCATCCAGCATAATACCAAGCCCGCCCTTGAGTCTTTCTGCCGCATTCGCGGGGTATATCTTAACAATATCCAGGACTCGCCAGACAATGAACGCAATTGTTACAAATATAATACTTTTTGGGATAAATAAAAGGCTGATCCAGGTTCCGACTATTTCATCCACCGTACATTCCGAAGGATCTTTACCATACAACTTTTCAAACTTTGTCCCGATATTAATTCCCCAGAAAAATAACAATATACTTGCCGGTCCCATAATGAGGGGATTTTCAAAGCCGGGAATAAGATAAATAACTATGGCCGCCATGCTGCCAAATGTTCCCGACGCTACCGGAATATAACCGGTATAGAATGCGGAACCAACAATTTTTTCAATCAGATTTATTTTCAAAACTAAAAAGCTGCCTTATAATTTTCCTGTTTTTATAAAAATATGACAGGCCGGTGCCCAAAGTAAATAATGTTATGAATAACATAATATAATAGATGAGCTCTTTATCAATCATCTGGTCGAATAACTTTTCGTTAAGGCTGTACACCGGATCGATAGTTATCAGAGTAAATACCGCGAGACAATAATAAAGAAAAAACATCTGAATAAATGTTTTCCATTTCGCCAGTCTGCTTGTTGTAAATGATACTTTTTGATACTGGGCGTATAATCTTAATCCTGTAATTAAAAGATCCCTGATGATTATTATCAACACCATCCACAGCTCAAATAAATCAATTACTACAAACGCGACAAAAGCTGTGGATGTGAGTATTTTATCAGCCAGAGGGTCTAAAAACTTTCCCCATTCGGTAATATAATTAAATTTTCTTGCCAGCCAGCCATCATACCAGTCTGTTAAAGCCGCCACAACAAAGACTACTATGGATATCTGCTTCATCAACTGATCATCCGACAAAAAGAGAATCAGAAAAACCGGTGTCAGAATAATGCGTAATACTGTTAGCTGATTTGGCAGTACCATTATTCACCGGAATTTAATTTGCGTAATTGCTGAAATTCGAAGATGCCGGTATTATGACCATCCTTCCATTTTATCGAGAGGGCGTAATGCCCGACAATCTCAATCTTTTCTATCTGGATCTGACTGCCTGAATAAAGAGGGATATAATTTTTACCGTGACTTTCCCTGTCTGCGGCGCAATAAGCGCATGGACAATACCTGCGTAAGTCGGTAATTTTTATCTTGTCCGATTCACCATTATCCCAGGCAATTTCGAGATATTTCCCCGAGGCGGCGCTGATTTTTTTCGGAATCATTAATCGAGCCTGATATTTGTGAGTTTATTTAACGCTTCCAGATACTTTTCACTCGTATTTTTTATCACTTCGGGTGGCAGATCGGGCGCAGGGGGTTGTTTGGTAAACTTAATTGAGGATAGATAATCCCGGACATATTGTTTGTCGTAACTTGATTGTGAACGGCCCGGCTGATAATCATCGAGGGGCCAGAACCTTGATGAATCGGGTGTCAGCAATTCATCGATCAGGATAATTTTGCCTTTATATATTCCAAATTCCATTTTGGTATCCGCGATAATTATCCCTTTCTGATAAGCAAAATCTGATATTTTTTTAAATACCCTCAGTGAAATATCCGTTATCTCCTCCAGGGTTTCTTTTCCTACTATTTCGGCAGCCTTTTCAACTGATATATTCTCATCATGTTCACCGATCTCAGCTTTTGTGGAGGGGGTAAAAATCGGTTCCGAAAGTTTATCCGATTCCCGAAGTCCTTCCGGAAGTTTAATGCTGCATACTGTCCCCTGTTTCTGGTATTCTTTCCATCCTGATCCGGTGATATACGCGCGCACTATACACTCCAGCATTACAGGTTCGGCTTTCTTTACAATCATCGACCTGTTTTTGAGCATATCTGAATCTGGCTTTAAGGATTCCGGAAATTCTTCAACATCAGTTGTGATAATATGGTTATCAATAATATCTTTTGTATAATCGAACCAGAATTTTGATATTTGGTTTAATACCGCTCCTTTAAATGGTATTCCCTGGTTCATAATTACATCGAATGCGGAAATTCTGTCTGTGGAAACGATGAGGTAATTTTCTCCAAGATCATAGATATCCCGCACTTTGCCCTGTTTGAATATTTTATGATTTGTAAGATTACTTTGTAAAATTACATTTTCCGACATTTATCTCTTCCCCGAATGTTGTTTATCCTTGATTATTCCATTAATGGCGATTAACTTGCCGCCTTAATATTGAGTTATTATCAAATATCGATTGATTACAGATAAGAAAGTTAAAAAAATCTGACCAAGCAAACAATTAAAATTAAACAGAGTAAACATTAGACAGGGAAAAGAACATATATGACAAAAGAAAGAAAAGGAGTTAGTTTTAAAGAGTTTCCCCAGACATTCTGGATAGCCAACACGATGGAAATTTTTGAAAGGATGGGACGGTATGGATTTTTTGCCGTCGCGTCACTTTACATCACCGGGCCGATTTCGGAAGGAGGTCTTGGTTTTACCGACGAAGAGCGGGGGGTTATTCAGGGAGTTGTAACTTTTTTTCTTTATCTTTTCCCGGTGGTAACAGGAGCGCTTGCCGACCGGTACGGTTTTAAAAAAATGCTCTTTGCCTCTTATGTTGTGATGGTGCCCGCGTATTATCTTTTGGGCCAGTTTACATCATTCCCCTCCTTTTTCCTCGCTTATATGTTTGTGGCTCTTGGGGCGGGGATGTTTAAACCTGTTATTATAGGCACTATTTCAAAAGTAACAAATGAAAAAACTTCCTCTCTCGGATTTGGTATATTTTACATGATGGTTAATATTGGCGGATTTGTCGGACCTATTGTTGCCGGTATTGTCAGGGGCATATCCTGGGAGTATGTTTTTATCGCCTCTTCATTGTGGCTTTCGGTTAATTTCATTTTTGTGATCTTTCTCTATAAAGAGCCGACAAACGCTGATAATCCGGGCAATAAAAGGAGTTTTAAAAAGGTTATGTCCGATATGGTCGAAGTGCTCGGCAATGAAAGATTTTTCCTGCTTGTTTTCGGACTTCTCTTTATACTTGTGATGGGTTCTAAATTCACTTCAGACGGAACCTTTACCTGGACCGAAATAATTATTGCCTCGGTGATCTGGACAGTCCTTAATTATGCCTGGGATTTCATTGTAAGAAGTTTCAGCGGTGTAAAGAAAAGCTGGTATCTTAGCAAAATGAAAATAGGTGACTGGCGTTTCGGCCTTTTTCTGCTGTTGATGTCAGGTTTCTGGACCTCATTCAACCAGATATTTTTAACCTTGAATCTATATATCCGTGATTTTACCGATACATCTGATGTAATGAGCGCGACACTTGAAGCCATGCGATTTTTGGGTATGACCGAATGGGCGCAGTCCTTTAACGGTATGATGGTCACAGAAGGTCAGATGAATCCTGAATTTCTTATAAATCTGAATGCCGGAGCGATAATCATCTTTCAGGTTATCGTCAGCTATTTTGTAACAAGGCTCAAACCTTTTACAACCATTTTCTGGGGAGTTTTAATTACTGTGGTAAGTTTCACCACTCTTATTTTCGGAACCACAGGCTGGATTGTTGTCGCGGGATTACTAATATTCTCATTCGGTGAAATGATGGCGTCCCCTAAATCAAAAGAATATACCGGAAAGATCGCTCCTCCTGATAAAGTGGCGATGTATATGGGCTACTTCTACTGGTGCGTGGCCCTCGGTAATCTATTCGGCGGAATATTATCGGGACAGCTTTACGCCGCCTTCGCCCGCGATATGAACAGGCCCGATATTATGTGGGCTATTTTCGCGGCCCTCGCGCTTGGCACTGCCCTGTTAATTTTACTTTATGATAAACTTGTTATAAAGAAAAAATCGTGATACTCTTTTTATTTTGATTTTCGTTTTTCTTAAATTGGGAGTAATAGTTAAAATTACTCCCATGGAGAAAAAATGAAATATTTAATCGGCCTCGCGGGCTGTCTGCTCTTAATTATCAGTGGTGTCCTTCCAATTGCGACTATTAACAATGTACCGGTGACAATATTCCCGGTTTTCGAAAATTTTAATATTGCCGATAATATCTGGGTATGGAATGATATTTCCGCCTTTTCTGTCACATTCGGAATCGTCGCTCTGCTCGCCATTTATTTTGTGTTAAAAGGAATTAAGCTCGCCATTATCATCAGCGGAGCCATAATTCTTGTAGTATCCTTTTTTATGCTGATCTCTGTATGGATGAGCAGTTTTAAGGTGGAAAAATTCCAGGGAATGGAATTCAGCTATGGATATAGCTGGCTTATTCTTATTGCAGGCGCCGCGCTGATATTGTTTTACGGCATAAAAAAGAAAAAATCCGCTTAATTCTGAATCATTCAATCCGGAATACGCTGACTCGCTTTTAAGTATCCATCGAAGTATACTCGGTATTTTCAGAACTCCTGATCCCGATAATAAAAAACAATAACTCACCGGATCTCATTCGCAAAATAAAATCGCCGGATAGAAGTCTGGAAGAAAGTCCCGCCAGGGATCCGCTGCGTCGGACAGGCAAGCAGAAAATAGCCCCGCAATTCATTGTGGGGTTAAATGGGTAACATACATTCGCAAAAAGTCCCGCCAGGGACGACAGAGACAACATTTCATCCTTTAAACTGGAACATCTTTTTTATTGTTTGCTCGATAAATGAGAAATACCGTTTATATTGCGAGCCTGGGATATGATAATTCGCGATAAACTTCCGCGATTTTATTTTGCGAGAGGTAAGAAGTTCTGAAATTCAGTTTAATACGTTTTAACTTCGATTTCGACAACTGCCTTCTGTCCTGAATCATCGACACATGTAATTTTATTTTTCCCCGGAACAGGCTGAAAAAATATTCTTTCTGATGGCTCGGATGCTGAAAAGAATTTTCCGTTTAGATACCAGTATATTTTCTTTATCCCTTCCGCCACCGCTGCCTGAAGAAGTATTTTGGTTTCTTTCCCCTTTTCCACATAATATTCATAATCAGGCAGTGGTGAAATTATCTTTAATATTTTTTTATTATTCAATGAGCTGCAGAAGGGATTATGCGGCGGTCTTTTATCTTCAGTATTTTCTTTCAACGGGCTCCATAACGCCAGTTCAGGCGGCGGATTTGAAACGATTTTTTTTGAATATCCTGAATCCGGCAAACAATCAGTACAATATTCTATCGTGCCTTCTTCGTTTGTGAATATCTCAATTTTTCTGTCGCAGTCGGGAGTCAGGGTAACATTCCTTATAAAATAGTCCTCAATAAGGTTTTCGCAATATTCCGAAGGAGGCAAACCACTAACAGCGCAAACTTGTCTTATGCCAACTTCCTCCGGCTTAACAATGCTTTCATCCTTCACTCCGTAATTGATGGCGCCAAACAATTCGAAAAGGAGCGGAGTTGCCATTTCGGCTCCGGATAACCAGGGTGAACCACGACCATCAAAATTCCCCATCCAGACCCCTATTGTATAATACCTGTTAAATCCTATCGACCAGGCGTCACGTTTCCCGTAAGAGGTGCCGGTTTTCCAGGCAAAGCGGGGCAAATTTGAATCATTGACCACAGTTTCGGCAAAATCGGGTCTTTCAGCATTACTCAGGATATCCCATATCAGAAATGAAGCGCCCGGACTTAAAAATGGAATATTTATTTTTTCATTCGATTCTTTCAGATTACCGGGCCTGAATAATTGTCCTCCATTCGCGAAAGAAGAATATGCCGTCACAAGTTCTTCCAGTGTAACGCCGCAGCCGCCAAGGATCATCGAAAGCCCCATTCGTTCTTTGTCCCTTTTAATCTGCGGAAATATATCATCTATCAGGTCAAAAAATCCCCTGAATCCGGTTCTCCTCAATAATCTTACAGCTGGTATGTTTAAAGAGTTTGATAATGCGTAGCGGGCTGTAACTTCACCGTTAAATTCCAGGGTATAATTTTCAGGTTCATATCCCCCGAAATCGAAAGGTATATCCTCTATTTTCATCATAGGGGTAAGTTCACCTTTATCAAAACAATGAGCGTAAAGAAATGGCTTTAATGCCGATCCGGGGGAACGAATAGAAATGATTCCATCTACCTGACCGGAAAATTCATTGTTGTGAAAATCTGCCGAACCGCAATAAGCGACAACCTTCTTGACGATATTATCTACTACAAGAACAGCCCCGTTGTTAACCATTCTTCCTCGCGCCCTTTCGACATAATTTTTCAGCAGATTTTCTGCGGTATATTGTATTTGCCGGTCCAGGGATGTGTATATTCTATCACTTTTGTGCTCATCCTTTATTCTTCGGCAAAAATGTGGAGCATTCAGGGCAATACTATATCTGCTTCCGGCAACTGATTCCTTTTCAGCGGCATCCAGCTCACCCTCACCGAAAGCTGAACTCTCTCTGAATATTCCGCACCACCGTTTTTTTTCTGCCATCAGTTGTTCACTGTTCCTGTCTGGTCTCAGTTGATTTGGATTATTCGGTATTATTGCCAGTGAAATTGATTCTGAAAGACTGATATTGCCTGGCAGACGGTTGAAGTAAAGCAAAGACGCGGCTTTTATTCCCTCAATATTACCGCCATAGGGCAGCAGGCTGAAATACATCTCAAGAATCTCTTTTTTGGAATAATGCATCTCAAGTTGAAATGCTCTGATTATCTCAATAATTTTACTGATGTATGTTCTTTCTGCAGGCTCAAGCATACGGGCAAGCTGCATCGTAATTGTCGAAGCGCCGAAACAATCCTCCCTCTGGACAAATTTATAAATATTGCCCCTTAAAGCGGCAAAAGGATCAACACCGAAATGATAATAAAATCTTTTATCCTCCTTTGTAAGCAGAGCATTAACAAGATCCGGATTTACCTCTTCGAGGGTGGTTCGCATCCTCCATTTATCATCACTGGTAAGATAAGCCCCCAAAAGAGAGCTGTCAGCGGCAAATATTTGAGTGGAGTAGTCCTTTTCTACCGGCAGTTGAAAAATATTATCAAGAAGCAGCAGCGTTGCCACCGTTAAAATTACCGCCGCTGAAAAAACTCTTCTCCGCTCACCATTAATTTCCGGATGTTATTAAAACAGATTTTTATTTAACTTTACTTTTGTAATATTTTTTCACAACTACAAAAGATAAACCATATCCGGAAAAATATTCATTTACTCTTTTTGTTCATAATCTAAATTATATAAATTCAACTGAGGTATTAAATGAAACTTGACATTTACCAGGTGGACGCGTTTTCATGTAAATCATTCGGGGGAAATCCGCTGCTGTTATTCCTCTCGAGGAATGGATCGATGACGCAATTATGCAAAATATCGCGCTGGAAAATAATCTTTCAGAGACAGCTTTTTTTGTTTCCTGAAGATGATGGATTTCATATACGTTGGTTCACTCCCTTTCAGAAGTGGATTTATGCGGTCACGCGACTCTCGCTTCGGGATATGTGATTTTTAACTTCCTCGATTTTAAAGGAGATTCAATCAAATTTTCGTCAAAAGCGGTCCGTTGTTCGTGTCAAAAAATCATGGACTTATAACTCTCGACTTTCCGGCATGGATAGCCGAAACAGTTTCTGATTCCACTCCTGTTGAAGCGGCCCTCGGGAAAAAACCAATCGAAGCGCTTAAAACAAGGATATAATCGCGGTATTTGAATCTGAACAGGAGATAAAGGAGTTAAAACCTGATTTTTCAAAATTTGATAAGATTGATTCTATCGGAGTGATAGCAACCGCGCCGGGCGACAACTCCGATTTTGTTTCACGCTTTTTCGCTCCCGCGGTCGGCATAAATGAAGATCCTGTAACCGGTTCCGCCCATTCTTCTCTTGTTCCTTTCTGGGCTGAGAGATTGGGTAAAAAGGAACTGCATGCCTTTCAGCTTTCCAAAAGAGGAGGTGAACTCCACTGCAAACTCGCTGAAAACCGGGCTCTTATCTCAGGCCATTGCGTAACATATATGAAAGGAATAATCGAATTTTAAGCTGGCAAATCCAGAAATAAATTGAAATCCCAGTTAATGAATCGTACTCGTGATCGTACTTTGTACTCCTCTTTTCCAAAACGCTCAGGTTATTCGGGAACGAGTACGTTCATTTTAAAATAATATTCCGTAATAAAAACAATGAATTACAGGATAATAATCCTGGTATAATTATTTCAGGCCAAATATCTGACTTATATTATTCAATAGAGGTGGTTCGGTACTATTTTCCCGAAACATCTACACAAACCTCAAATTCCTTTCCTTGTTTAATCTCATTCAGCCTGATGGCAATTTTCACATTTGACTCATCAAGTTTTTTTGAATAGATAATGCTGTGCTTTTCTTCACCTTTTACCTTTTTCCACCCTTTCAGGCATTCATCAACCTTCGATGAATAATTGTCATAAATATTTTTTGCCCGCGCGAATTTATTGCCATGATAAAATACAATAGAATAGGAAATATTTTCCGGGTCAAATATTTTTGCCTGCATACCTTCAAAGTTCAATTCTTTTTCCAGATTGCCATACTCATTGGCAAATATAAAATGTGCTTTTGCATGGATAAAAAGGTAATTTAATTTACCGCAGAAATCAGCTTTATCATCAAATTTCACAGAGGCTTTGTCGGTAAATCCCAAATTGAGGGTATATTCTCCCCTGCTTTTTTCATTCCCGATAACGTAAACCAGCCATTCTCCGAAAACAGGAATCTCAGCATTGATATATGAATAACCGTTGCCTGTGATATCTCCCTGGCTGTAGATTTCCCCATCCGGGTTAACAAGCGCCACCAATGGTTCAAACTCTCCTGAGTGAACAAAAATGTGGACTATCTCACCCTTTTGAACAGGCAGTTCATAACCGTCGTAACGCCCGAAATCTTTTTTTACATGGTCGCTCTCTTCAAGTTTACCTGAAGATGTATAATATTCAACTCTCGGTTGTGAAAAAATTACCGTGGAAATCAAGAGAAGAAAAAATAAAACTCTCATTTAAATAATCCTTAAAATATTTTTTTATTGCCTCTCCAAAATAAGTTTTTTAACCAAACTCTCCCAATAATACCCTGTAAAAATATTAAAAAGTGGACAATCTTGAATCAGCAGAGAAAGTGAAATGAATTGTAAATAGTGAATTATCGGTTTGAAGCGCCGGTAAAGATAATCCTGACTTCAGACTTTTGGAGTTGAGCAAAATAAAATCAAACCCGGGAAGAAATCCCCGAAAAAAAGGTTTAAATTTCTTTTGGAATCTCACCGGAGAGTAAAATATTTAGTTTGTTTTATCGGAAGGTGACTCATACAAAATAACAGGGAAAGAATCAGTGGCTGCCTTTAATATTCTTTTGTCACGCGTAAATAGTTTTACTCCTCCTATCAGGCAGGAAGCGATTAAATGTATATCGATATATCCAAGACCTTTTCCCGCTAAACCATTTTTATCGATGAAAAATAGAATTTCTTCGAAATCCACCATTGAAATATTTTGCAGAGTCTGGAGATGTTCCAGTATTTCTTTTCTGTTTCTTATATTTCCGCTTGCAAGCTCACCAATTATGAATGGATGTATAAGTACCCTGCCTTCTTCAAGCAAAGTTGTAAGTTCCTGATCGGACTGATGGAAATGATCGATCCACACCGATGTATCCACCAGGACCATTTACTGTCTTCTTCTCGGAACATTTTTCAAATCTTTCTCAGTGCCTCCTAATCTGGCAAGTCTCCTGGCGCTTTCACGGGCGATAAGAGCTTCCAAACCCATCTTCACAAGAGTAGTTTTTTCATTAATCCCTGTAAGTATCCGGGCTCTTTCTATGATCTGTTCATCTATGTTTAATGTTGTTCTCATGCATACAAATATGCATAATTTGTATGGAACAATCAACATTTTTATTCTATGAATCAAAACCCTCCACCTTTAATAATCGAGAAACAAACTGCCGGATTACTGCTAAAAGAAGATTGGAACCAAAATCATCTTTTCGAAAAACACCATCGGCTTAAGGTTTGTATTCCCAAAACTTTCAAAAAAAGGATTTTGCATTATCCAAAAGAATCAACCGGAAAAACAAATTAACATGAGTTCGGTAATTTCAAATGGAGACGATTAGTTTTCCAACCCTGACTCACGTAATTCATAATTCTCCATTCACCATTCATAATTATATTTTCATTCTTCATAAAACCTGTAACCGAAATTATCCATGAGCCAGTTGGATTGAAAGGGGACTTCAATTTTCATGTAAGTATACCCACCGAAAAATCCTTTTCCACCGCTAATGTTGGTAAAATCGGAAGGATTATTCCTGATGGTAAAACCATAATTGTAAAAAAGGTCGGCATGATAATATTCTGAAAGACCTTCATCAAAATTCATAATTTCAAAAGTCACCGGTCCGATTGCGTAACTTCCTTTAACCGGGTTTCCTTCGGATATCTCCTCAAGAGCGACGTTCAGAAAAGTACGTCGTACATCCGCCCTGTCACTGTAACTGATATCTATATCTGAACCGATAGCGCTCGCGGAAGGAGTATCTCCGACAGGGAGATATTTCCTGTATTTGATATCTTCACCGGTAGGCTGGCGGATATAATAATCAAAATAAACCTTGCGCGCCTTCACAAGCTTAATATTATTATTAAGCCATGCGGCTGTTACATATACAGTATCGCGGTCAACAAAAGCGCCCGGGATAATACGTGTAGTCTCCGACTCATCAGGTATGATCGTCTGCGGCATTGTAAGAGTTGAGGTCAGAATTGTTTCATCGGGAAATTTTGCCGAGAGATTAAACCATGATCCCGCTTCCGGCCAAAAATCAGCGAGGTAATAGTACTTAGCCGGTGAATTATAATGGGGATTAAAATTTTCATTATCAACAGTATCCCTGAAATAATAAACCTTTCCTGTCAGCATATTTTGCAAGGAGAGTTCAACTCCCCCGACCGCGGGATCAACCTCCTGATTAATGGAGCCAAAATCATCAGGTTGGTATAACCGGCTTATATACGCGGTCTGTAAACTGTCATCCCCTTTCAGAATCAGATTTATGGCGTAACCATCAGGCAATTCGCCGTATGGTTCTATCGTATCCTCACAAGAATAAAAAATAATTGCCGCGAGAGAAGAAATTAAAAATAATATTTTTCTCATATTTCCACCTTAATTGTGCCGGTAACCAGTAAAGGAAGCATATTAATTCTTTTGCCGGAGTTTTGATCGAAGTAAAAGATATTTTTTCTGTCATAAATATTAACCACGCTCACATCCGCGTTTAAAACCATAAAGTTCAAATCAAGCTTTTTAGCAAGGGTTATATCCAGACGATGATAATCGGGCAGCCTCTCCGCGTTTTTAAGCCCGTATATCAGAAAAGGAGCGGATGAAGAATAAATATTAAAACTTTCGAAATAGCCGGAAATTGAAAGTTTGTCATAAAATCCGATCTGCTGTGTATATGGACGTCCCGAGCTGTATGCCCAGCTTGAGCTGAATCTTATGCCATAAGGCAGATACAGCGTAAATGAGAGGTTCAGCGAGTGCCGGGCGTCATGCCTCGGTGAATACCTGTATCCCTCTGCTTCCCTTTCTGCAATACTGTATGAATAACCTGCCGTAAAATCAAAAACAGGCGAGCGGTATTTTGTGAGAAGTTCCGCGCCGTAAGCATCCCCTGAACCGGGCAATAGGTCCGGATCGGAAAAAAGTGACTTGTTTTCATTAAATACCGGAGAGGAATAAATATCCTTGTAATATCCTTCAAGCTCCAGATTCAGATAGCTGCTAAATTTCGTCAATATTCCTGCGCTTATCATTGACGCTTTTGTTTTTTCAAAATTCTCATCAATAATAATCATCGGTTCAAATAATGTCAGCGCTTCTCTTTCATCAGTTATCGTTATCAAATCCTGCTGATATACTCCGTATGATCCTTTCAGCGAAAGTGATGGTGAAAGCACATAGTTTATATTTATTCTCGGTTCAAAAAAATCTCCCCTTGCCGCAAGGTCCTTTAAATTGAATCTGGAGCCTATATCTACGCCGAGGTTTTCAAATCTGAGGAATTTATATTTAATATAAGCGTTTGAACTTATGCCGTCCAAACCAATATTCGCCTCATAGTCAAACCTGTTCACAAGAAATAATTTTGTATCAACAGCCTTAAAATCTATTCCCAGTCCCAGCTCATCCTTGCTGCTTAGTATATAAAGAAAATCAGCGGACATGGTAAAATCGGACAACTCATTTCTTTTGGGACTTACAGTACTTTCCTTAGGAATAATTTTATTACTGTAACTACTCAACACCACATCGAAGTCAAGGAAAAAAGGTATTTCTCCGACAACAAACATGTTAAACCCGAAAATACTGTTTGCCCATTCATAATCGGGCCTTCCGGCATCGGCGTAGTTAAGTTTATCTTTGCTGAACAGACCCTGAAAAGTAAATTTGGTATTATTAAAAAAATGAGGATTGGCATAGTTAATTTTAAATGCCCCTTCATAAAAATCAATCGGAAGATCATTATCATCAACAAAATTCTTTAAAACAGAATTTGACGCGCTTTTTCTGAATGAGGCATAAAACGAACCGTTTGGAACCGGACCTTCGGCCATAATTTTACCCGACATCAGACTCGCGCTGAATTTACCGCCAAACCTGTACCGGTTGCCATCCCTGGTTGAAATTTTAAGAATGGATGAAGCCGCTCTCCCAAGTTCCGCCGGGAAACCACCTTTATAAAGCTCAATATTTTTAATAATGTCGGGATCAATAACACTGAATAAACCAATTGAGTGGAAGGGATAATAAACAGGCATATTATCCAGAAGAACGAGGTTCTGGTTATATTCTCCCCCCCTTACGCTGTATTTTGCCGATACTCCTCCGGCTGATTTGACCCCGGGAAGTGTCGTCAATCCCCTCAAAATGTCCGTTTCAACTCCTTTGGGGATTGCCTCCATTTCCCTGGGCGAAATTATAATTTTACCAATATTTGGCGCGTTTCCCTCTTCGGTCATTTCGCTTGTTATTTCAACCGTTTCCAGACTTATAGCCAGTGGAACAAGAAATATTTCAAGGTCGGTGATCTTGTCGGCCAATACAACAGCTTTTATATCGCTGGTCTGGTACCCGACATAACTAACCGAAACAGTATATTCTTTTCCCGCCGGCAGTGAAGGGATGACAAAATATCCATCTTCATTTGTTGAGGACCCTATTCTAAGTTCCTTAATAAGCACATTGCCATAAGGCAGTACTTCTCCATTTAAGGAATCCTTGACTACACCCCTGATAATTCCTTCTCCCTGCGCATTTATAATGAAGGGAAGAAATAACAGAATAAATACCAGCGATCTGATAATTATTATTTGAAAATACCGCATATTAACCTGAATATTTTTTTATGCCACTGAATTTCTAAATTTTGATTATGATTTTCCGGAATAAACAAATATCAAAAAACTGATCATTCCGGGATAATTCATTTGTTGTTTATATTTTCTTTGACGAATTAATTATTGAAAACCGGCAAATAATAATTGAATAACGTTAAAAATGATAACTGTCCCTGTGCTTAATTAATCCTGCTTCCAACTTTTTTAATTCAGAAAATAATCAATTTTTGAATTAAGAGAAGTGTATTTTTTTTACCTGTTTTTTTAAACTAACTTCGGATGGCGGCTCGTTATCTCAGCCGAAGCAGGATTATTCCATAAGCAATCAAATTCAGCCCAAAATGGCAAAATTTCTAATTCACAATCTGGAATACATACATTGTCCTGACCTGTCTGGCTAGTTTATAAAGATACTCCGGTGGATAAATATGGTGTACCTGACGGCATATCGCATATCCTGTTATTCTCTTTTCTACCATTATGCTGTCCCTGATGAGACATTGCCTTATGAGGTTGCCCCGTTAGGGACAAAATATTGGTAGAAAAAAGAAATATAATTTATCAAATGTGCCGTCAGGTACACCATACAATTCACGTTGGACTGTTAATCGTAGCCGAAGTCGCGACTGTCCTATTGAATTACTGATGGTTGCTATATTTTTGTCAAACATTTTAAAACACATACAAGCTCTGATCTCGCTTTGCCGTTTTTTTTGATCATAATCAATCTGTCATAATAATTTCATCCCCGGGAATGTCCCTGGTGTAATTTTTATTCACATCAAATGAAAAAAGTTTTTCCGGATTTGTAAGTCTGACAAACTTCACCTCTTTAATTCTTTCAAGAGAAACAACCTGATCGCCATATCCATCAGTTCCTCTCTGACTTGACCAGTAAACAATATGATCCTGTTTTTCCTCATCGCGTCGCCAGCCGAGAAAAACCACCGAGTGTCCGCCGCCGTTTTTCCACGAAATATTGACAAAATCTCCCGGACGGGCGCTGGAAGGTTTTATCTCCTCACCCATGCCGGAATATTGAACCAGGGCGAATTGGGCGCCAAAACCATCATCATTCCATTTACCCCAGAATTTCACTCCGTCATTTCTTCTCCCCCCGTCAGGTTCCTGCATTCTGAGCGATTCATACCTGTCGTCACTCAGCCGCTCTGCCCCCCCGGGAAATATCATATTAAGCGCTTCAATAAACGCTCCGTAAGTTGAACCACTGCAATAGCTCGTCTTTCTTTCCAGATCAAGTAAGGTTCGGCCAAAAAGTTTCAATTTATATCCGAGAGGCGACTCCGGAGGATCGGCTTTTATCCCGATAAAATAACCTCCCCCTTCAGGCGATGTTTTTTGTACTTTATCGATACCTTCCAGAACATATTTATTATAACCTTCTACATACTTCCCAAATATTTCCGAATGGCTTGTGTGATGCGCTCCGTTTTTAATATCCTCTTTTTTCAGGAAGAAAAATTTTCCATTATCGGTTTCAGCTTTGTGGTGCGGGCTTTTTGTTTTTTCATTGGCACATGCCGTAATCAGCAGTAATATTATCAGGCAGATGGCAGCTTTTTTCATTTTAAAATCCAATTTTTGAGTATTTCAGGAGGGAAAGATATAAATTATATAGAAAATATAAAATATTTTTTACCTTTGCTTTCCTTGCTTTTTTGGTTCCGGAAAAATAAATTACAGAGTTTATTTTGGTTTTATATGACTGATAATATAAGTGAAAAAAATATAACCGTTAACAGAAAAGCCCGTCATGAGTATTTTATCCATACAACTTATGAGGCGGGACTATCATTGCTTGGCACTGAAGTTAAGGCTCTTCGTCAAAACAAGGCCAATCTTGTCGATAGTTACGGGTCCATTAAAGATGGTGAGGTATGGCTGATCAACGCGCATATCGGCGTATACGATTTTGGAAATATTAACAACCACGATCCCCATCGAAACAGAAAACTGCTGCTCAATAAAAGTGAAATAAGAAAACTTTTTAAGGCGGTCCATGAAAAAGGCAACACCCTGGTACCGTTAAGACTCTACTTTAAAAATGGCAAAGCCAAGGTGGAGCTTGCCGTCGCCAAAGGTAAAAAAAGTTACGACAAACGTGATGATATTGCCGAAAAAGACGCGAAACGGGATTTGCAGAGAAAAATGAAATTCTAAGAATAAAGGAGTTGATTTGAGTAATAAGTTGAATTTTCCGACACTGAATGAACAGATGGACCTGATTAGCCAGGGAGCTGTGGAAATAATTCCCCAGGAGGAGCTTGAGAAAAAAATCACCAATTCTATAAAGAAAGGTAAAAAACTTAATATAAAACTTGGTTGTGATCCTACGAAACCTGATCTTCATCTCGGGCATTCAGTTGTCTTAAGAAAACTTGCTCAGTTTCAACAGCTTGGTCACCAGTCGATATTAATTATTGGTGATTTTACCGCGATGATAGGTGATCCCTCGGGCAGAAACAGCACCCGCCCCCCTCTTACAGCCGAAGAAACAAAAGAATTTGCGGCCACCTATATTGAACAGGCAGCAAAAATTCTTGATATGAACACATTACAAATTGAATATAACTCTGCCTGGCTCGGTAAAATGGGTTTTGAGGATGTTATCAGGTTATCTTCAAAATATACAGTCGCGAGGATGCTCGAAAGAGATGATTTCACCAATCGCTTCAAGTCGGGTATTCCTATCAGCATGCATGAAATATTGTATCCTCTCGCACAGGCGCAGGATTCTGTCGCTATCGAAAGTGATGTGGAACTTGGAGGAACCGATCAGAAATTTAATCTGCTGGTCGGCCGAAATATTCAGCGGGAAAATGGTCTTGAACCACAGGTTATCCTGACTATGCCCCTTCTTGTCGGCACTGACGGAACAGAAAAGATGAGTAAATCTCTCGGCAATTATATCGGGATCAGTGAAAGTCCCAAAGATATATTCGGCAAAACATTATCCATCCCCGATGAATTGCTAATTACCTACTATGAACTGACAACAGACCTGAGGCCATCTGAAATTAAGGAACTGAGTGAAGCAATCAAAAACGGGGAAAATCCGAGGAATATAAAAAGGCAGCTGGGCAGGAAACTGGTTTCCATGTATTATTCCGAAGCGGACGCGGATAAAGCGATCGAGGAGTTTGACAAAGTTTTCATAAAGAAAGGTATCCCCGATGATATACCTGAAAAGAGTTTCGATCTCGACGAAATTAATATTATTGAACTGATTACATTAGTCGGGTTCGCGGCATCCAATGGTGAAGCGAGAAGACTGGTTAAACAGGGCGGGGTTTCCTATGATTCTGAAAAAATAACTGATTTTAACACTAATGTTAAGATTGAGGGTGAAAAGGTGTTAAAAGTCGGTAAAAGAAAATTTATTAAAATTATAAAAAACATCGGAGAGTAAAAGAATTGTACGTTCCAACTAAAATTTTTTTCACAAAAGGAGTTGGCAGGGAAAAAGAATACCTTGCCTCATTTGAAGCCGCCCTCAGGGACGCGAGGATTGAAAAATATAACCTTGTATCGGTAAGCAGCATTTATCCGGTTAACTGTAAGAAGGTTTCTGTCGACGCGGGCATTTCGGAAATGACGCCTGGTCAGATCATTCATACCGTTATGGCCCGTAACGCTACAAATGAGCCAAACAGATTAATCGCCGCTTCTATCGGCGTTGCCATTCCGAAAGATAAAACAATGTTTGGATATCTTTCCGAACATCATCCTTTTGGTCAGACAGAAAAATTTTCGGGTGATTACGCTGAAGACCTGGCTGCCTCGATGCTCGCGACTACCCTCGGCATCAATTTTAATCCGGATGAAGCATGGAATGAAAAGGAACAGGTTTTTAAGATGTCAGGTAAGATTGTTAACACCTCAAATATTACAAAATCTGCAAGAGGTGAAAAAACCGGTTTGTGGACAACAGTTATCGCTGCGGCAATTTTATTGCCCTGATTTTTCCGGGAGCTTTTTCAGAGTGGTAAAAGCTCCCTTATATCATTATTTCCCATTTCGTTTATTAGCTGCAGAATAAATTTTCTGTTACCAAGAGCCATGTTAAGTTTTCCCGATTTCTCAAAGTCTTCTTTAATTTTTTCCGCGCATTCTTCGAGTTCCTGTTCAATGTTTTCCCGGTCGCCCGACAAGCGTTCATATATCCCCCCGTAATACTGATACCTGATATATTCAATTTCCTCATCAAGATCGTTCAAAATCTGGTCAAGAAAGATGATCAGCCGCTCACTGCTCTTTTTCCTGAATTTTTCAGTTTCTATTTTATCGCTCTCTAACAGATAGTCGATCAGATTCTCATAAATCACATAACTATCATTTTCTTTAGTTTTATTTTTTTCACCATCCCCATCTGCTAATTCCCGATCGATCAGCTTTAACAGTTCCGGAAATTCTTTCTCAACACTCTCATTTTCCCCGGATGATTCTTCAAAGATTTGTTTAACTTTTTCAGTCATTCTGGTTTTGATTGGTTTTCTGGCCGCCTGCACTTTTTTTTCAGTAATGTTGTATTCGGCGAGCATTGCCTCTTTTTCATAAGCAAACTCATCACTCAGACTATTAATGATATAATCAATAATTATCCTCAGATTCTCCTTCTCATCTATTGTGTAGTATCCCCCGTTTAATCCTCTGAAAAGAATCTTCAATACAGAACCGTATGATTTCAGTGTTTCATATTTTAGATTACCAAGCTTATCATCATAGAGTTTAATCCTGGATTCAGCTTCACCGATTAACTTAGCGAGTCCGGTAGCTTTTTCTTTAAAAACAGTAAATTTCTCCTCTAAAACAGGCTTCAGCAGTTTTTTACTTTTCCCTTCTTTTCTTTTTTTTGATGCCGGGGGTTTAACATCTTCCTGACCAAATAAACTAAGTTGATTTTCTTCTGACATCCTACCGCAAATCTTGTTATTTCTTTTACACTAATATAGGCATGTATTTTATTTTTTAATAATCCTCTTTTTATAAATTATCCCGGCAGTATGAATTATTAAAGCGGTAAACATTCCTATGATCATCGGCTCAACTTCTTCCAGAATGTTTTCCCTGAAAATAATCCATACGATACTCATTAAAACGGGAATAATAATTTCAGGAAGAACAAATTTTTCAGGAATTCTCAGTTTTTCATAATAAGCCCCGGCTATTAAAAATATTATTCCCGGTATACATATACTTCCTGTCAGGTACCAGATTTCGATAATGCTGTCAACATAATAGGCAATGATAACCGCTATTGCCGAAGAAACGAACAATCCTAATCTGCTGTTTTTTACAACTTTACTCTCATCGCTGCTTCCCGATATTTTCATTATGAGATCCCTGCTGAAAGTAGTCGCGCTCAGGAAAAGGAAACTGTTCAGGGTGGATATAATTGTCGCGAAAAGAGCGGCATAAAAAATGCCTTTCAGCCCCGGACTAAGCGTATATTCAGCCAGCAACGGAAAAGCGAGAGAAGGATTTTCCACATTCGGCAGTACAGCCCTGGAATAAAGCCCCGTTGATGTTGTGAGGAAATCGAATAAAGCCCAGAAAAAAACCGAAATTATAATTCCTTTTACCGCTGTTTTACTATCCTTCGCCGCGTAACATCTCTGGTGAAAACCCGGGTCGGTAAATGTCCAGAGCGCGATAAAAAACCAGACAAGAATATATAACCATCCTGTTCCCCCGGTAAATTGTAAGTGTGTCGCGGGCAGATTATTTTCAAGGAATTCATATCCCCCCGTATTGCTCCATACACTTACAAGAAGGATAATAAATCCGGCGAACATTACGAAAAACTGAAAAACATCAGTATAGATATCGGACTTATAACCGCCCCGGAACAGATATATAACCGAGATAAATACCCCCGCGATAAGGGCGATGATTTTCGATACACCAAATATTTCCGCGATAAGGGTTCCCAGCATCAGAAGATAGGGCGCCGGAGAAACCAGGAAAAAGATTATCACCGATGAAATAATTCCGGCGTTCCTTCCATATTTTTCCTCAAGTTTATCAGGGATTGTAAACAAGGAAGCCTTTCTTATTTTCCCGGCGAAAAAAAGCGCGAAAAGAATAGCGAAAATATAATATGGCAGCCCCTGGGTAACCCAGCTTAATATACCGTAACTATATGTAAATTCGCCAATGCCAAGAATTCCCCCGTACCAGGTGGCTACATTTGTTAAAACAAAAAGAAATAATCCCAGTTTTCTTCCTGAAAGAAGATAACTTTCCTGATCGTCACTTTTTCCCGGAATAAATCCAATAAAAATCACAATCAGAAAAAAGAGGGCGATAATTATTATGTCAGTCAGCGAAAATGAAATCATTATTTACCAGGTTCTCAACCTCTCTGATTACAAAAATTTTACCCCCTCTGATATCCAGCGTCACCTCCCTGCCAAGAGCTTCGTTACTTGTGCTCTCTTTTTTGCCAAAAGGAAGTGATATATTTTTCAGGGGGTACTTAAGCCCCTTTGAACTGATTTTTGTTTTATCATCAAATCCGTATACCGAAATGGTTTCTCCCGGTATTGTTTTCATCCTTATCGTTCCTGAAAATGCCGCCAGAACAGATGTCTTATGAAGAATATATATTTTAATTCTGTCAAAAAATTTAAGGACAATTCCCATATTGCAAAATGAATGATCAAGTCGGTCACCTGTCGCGCCCAAAAGTACAACTTCGCTGAAACCAAGTTTTATCATATATTTCAGCGCTTTTTCAACATCAGTGTCATCCTGGCGCCGGTTTTTAATAATCGTGGAATTATTGATAAATTTGAGAATAACTTCCGGAAAGACAGAATCAAGATCCCCGATTATATAATCGGGGATCAGATTTAATTTGGAAGCGCTGTTTGCCCCTCCATCCGCGCAGAATATCCTGCGGTATCCGATTCCGGCAAGGTAATCCAGATGTTCTTTAGCCGGCAGATCGCCATTAGCGATTAATTGACATTTATTCATTATAATCCCAGACTGATACCCGCGAGGAAATTCCTTTCAGCCCCGGGGAAAAACTCCTTACCGATAGCGGTGGAAGCATAAAGAGTGTCGAAAATATTGTTTACCTGGATAAATGTTTTAATTTTCCTGAAAACAGGACTTATATCGAATTCATAACTCGCAAAAAAGTTCATTAGAAACCAGGAATCCACCTTGTTATCGTTGTAATCTGTAAAACCCCGGACCTGCTGATTATACTCATCGATATTATCGCTGTAATTATCCGAGTAATAATCACCGATATATTTCATATAGAATCTCCCTGTAACACCTTTATATTTCATCTGGACAATACCGTTAAACATCAATTCAGGGAATCCGCCGATTTCATTATCGGTGAGATCAATTTCACTTGTAAAAGTAGCAGAGTTCGCGTCACTCACATAAATCTTTCCATCTGAAATAAAATTGCGGCTGTATGTTCCGTTGGCAATTATATCTATATAGTCATTCAGATGATAATTTGCCGATAATTCAAGGCCGGTATGAACGGTGTTATCCATATTTCCTGTAACCGGCTGTCCGAATCGATCCAGCTGGCCGTTTTTAACAATCTCATCAGTAAAATGCATATAAAAAAGATTAGATGTTAATTCGAGCAGATTATTCCTGTATGTGCAGCCAAATTCAATTGCGTTCATTTTTTCCGGTTTAACCAGGGGATCATCAAAATCGTATGAACCGTCCCCGTCTTTAACAAATTGAGGAACAGCCCCGCCCGAGGATTCCGCGGCGTCGTAATATGTCTTTAACCTTGGCTCACGACTTACCATAGCGTATGAAAGATAGGAACTGAAATTCTCGTTGAATTTATAATTCAGCCCCAACCGGGGATTAAAAAAGAAGTTATCAATAGAGAATTCGTTATCAAGATATTTTTCATTCTCAATGGCATACCTGTGCCAGGCGAGCTGAATTTCCGCGAGAATATTCAGCCGGGAGTTGATATTGTAAGTTTCATTGGCGAAAACATTTACAATATCTTTTTTCCCCTCGTAATAATAATATCTGTAATCCTTCCCTACTCCGGCAGGGACCGACTGAGCATAATTAATCGCCCCCCAATGCACTGAATTGTGAAAACGAAATTCACCGCCTACTATTAGTTTCCCATCTCCATGTTTATAACTTATCCGCGGTATCCAGCCCCATTGTTTATTCTCGACTTTCGCCCTGATAAGAGCGTCGCCCATGTATAATGTTGAGGGGTCTTCATTGATATTAAAGCCGTTTTCGGGGGTAATTCTGAAATAGGAGTATGACCCCCAGCTCCCGTCGTAATCAAAATATCCCTCCCCGAGCACCAGAAACAGAGCTGAGTTAAGAGTAACATTATCATTTAGTGTGTATTCATTTAAAATTTCAAAATGAGGCTGTGAAAAATTTTCTATTTCTTCCGGACGCCTTTCGGCGGCATAGGTTATGCTATTATCATCTGCGCTCCACCAGGAATAATTTTTCTTTCTTAATTCCCTGTCATTGATCGCGAATTTGGGAAGTCCGTTATAAACCAGCCCGTCAGCCACCGGTCCGCCATATATATTCAATTGAGTTGTCAGCTTATCATCATAACGAACTGCGGACAAATGATAGGATTTGAAATCAATCCAGTTGCCTTCACGATAACCGCTGCTGAGCAATTGGGATAATTTAAAGTAAACAGAATATTTATTATCGATCAGCCCGCTCGAAAGCGCCACTCCATATTTTCTGGTATTATAACTTCCGTAGGATGAATAAAATTTCATCTCCGATTTTTCACTGAAAGGTGAAGTAATAATATTTATGGAACCCCCAATGGAAGGATAACCGGTAATGCCCGATCCGGCTCCTCTCTGCACCTGAATAAATCCGGTGCTTTCCAGTAAATCGGGGAAATCGAGCCAGTAAACATTATGATCCTCAGGTTCATTTTGTGGAATTCCGTTTATTGAAACCGAAATTCTTCTCTGCCCGAATCCCCTTATACTGATGTAATTATAACCATACCCCGCTCCCCCTTCAGAATAAAAAGTAGTAGAGGGAAGGTAACTGAGATATTCCGGAATATCCTGGGTTGTATAAGCAGTTTCAATATCTTTTCGTTCAATTTTAGAGAATGTCAAAGGAGTTACACCCTTTTCTCCGACCGCGCCTTCAATCAGTACAGTCTGACCGGGAAGTATTTTTGTATCAAGAAAAAATTTCTCCCTTCCTGTATTAATTATTTCCACTGCTTTTAATTCCAGCTTTTTATATGCCACGTGGCTGAATACTATAATATCATTTTCAGAACTAATCTCTAATGAAAATGCCCCGTCTTTTCCTGAAACGGTTCCTTTTCCCCCACCTTTAATGTAAATATTCACACCGGGAATTGCTCTTCCCTCAGCATTATTTACAACTATTCCGGAAATATTTTCTGACTGTCCCCACGCGGTAATGCTCATTAATAAAAAAAGAATCAGGTATCTCATTATTTCTCCTGTTTTAAGATCAATAAAAAAGCCGTTTAAGAAAACGGCCGGCACCTGATTAACAGTCCTCCGTTTTCCTACGCTGGTATTATCCAGATCAGGTTCAAGGGTATTCTCTCAGCCTCAGATGAGGCACCCCTAACAGCTTAGGTAATTATGTATGTAAAACTAAAAATTTATAAAGTAATATTCAAAACTTTTATACTTATTACTTCAATCTTCTTTTTTATTCTCCTTTTTTTCCTCTTCCTTATTTTTAGGATAGATTATCAGCTCCTGGCCAACGACAATTTTACTTCCTCTTATCCCGTTCCATTCCCTTATATCCCTTGCCCTGATATTATACTCTTCAGCGATATGCCCGAGAGTATCATCTTTTTTAACGATGTAATGAATTTTTTCTTTACCGGAACTATCCCTGAACACTTCTTCCTTTTTTACACCTTCCTCTTTTTTAGTTTCAGTATATTCACTTTCATCAATATCCGAATAAATTTTCAGTGATTTACCAGCGACAATTTTGTTGCTGCTCAGATTATTCCATTCTTTTATTTTCCCGATGGATACACCAAATTTTTCGGCTATTTCACTAATCGATATGCCTGAAGGAATAGTGTAGTTAATAACATTTGCTTCATTTTTGGGCGTGTCGGCCCCGATTGATTCAACTTTTTCCTTACCTTTTATCAGAAGTGTTTTGCCCGCGACAATACGATTGGAGCCGAGATTATTCCAGCTTCGGATATCTCTGCTGCTCACTCCGTATCTTTCGGCTATTTCACTTACGGTATCACCTTTTTTAATCCTGTATTTTGTGGCGCCTTCAACATTCATTACCGGTGTCTGTTTTTTATTCTCAACAATCTGTTCTCCGCCGCTGCCAACAAATATCTGAAGCTTTTTACCACGGATTATTTTATTCGATCTCAGGTTATTCCACTGTTTGAGCTGGCTGACCCTGACCCCGTATTTATAGGCTATTGTTGAAAGTGACTCACCTCTTCGAATTCTGTGAGTCAACCATCTGCCTCCTGATTTCGCGTAGACAATGGAAAGTTTCTCACTTCTCGACATATTGTTAATTTTAGCGTAATAATCTTTCTTCTCGCTCGGCACAAAAATATCCAGTGACTGGCCTACCCGGATTGTCGTCGTATACGGCAGGTTATTCCAGTTCCTGATATCAGAAACCCTTACTTCAAAAATTTGGGCGATATCCACAAGATTATCCGATTTTTTTACTCTGTAAGCCACTTTCTCTTTACCTTCCGGAATTATTACTGCAGTGGTATCCTGGGCATTTTCCAAATAAAGTTTCAAATACTTATCATCATCTTCTGAAAGATTAATGACAAAATCATAAGGGGCTGTTGAATCCTTTTCAGTGTAAAAACTTTCAATCGCCGGGATATTATCCGTGTTAACGGCAAATTCAGCGTCACTTAGATCGGAAATTGGTATCTTCAGCTCCACACCGGGATATATACGCGATCTTGATGAAATATTATTAAACCGCGCGAGATGACTCAGGCGGACACCATATTTTTCCGCGATTTCCGAAAGAGTGTCACCTCTTTTCACATTATGCAGCACAAACTGCAGCCTTGCTTCTTTTGGCACACTCTGAAGGTTCTGGACAAACATTTCGTATGACTGTACAGGAACTTTAAGCGGATAACCACCTTCATAATCCGGCGGTGTGCAATGCTGTATAAGGGCGGGATTCATATCTTTCAGTAATTCGGAGCTGACTCCCGCGCATTTTGCCAGCACATTCAGGTCTACGGCTTCTTCAACGAGATGGACCTTATACTCATATGGTTTTTCATATTCTATTTTTTCAAATCCATATTTTTCAGGATTACTTGCTATCAAAGTAACGGCAATAAACTGTGGGACATAATTCCTTGTTTCTCTCGGTAAATGACGCCTGAGGTTCCAGAAATCATCCGAACCTGCTCTTCTCGCGGCTCTTTTTACGCGCAATTCACCACAATTATATGACGCTATCGCCAGGTACCAATCCTTCATTGCAAAATAAAGGTCTTTGAAATGTCTGGCCGCGGCCCGGGTAGCCAATTCAGGGTCCCTTCTTTCATCAACATAAAATCCGCTTTCCAGATCATATTGCCTGCCGGTCCCTTTGATAAACTGCCACATGCCCACAGCCCTGGCCCACGATCTCGCCCGGGGATTCAGCGCGCTTTCCATCATACTGAGGAAGATTAGTTGCTGGGGCACCTGTTCTTCGGCGAATATTTTGGCCATCATGGGAAAATATCGGCCCGAACGACTTAACCAGACTTTCATATGTCGCCTGCCCCGCCCGCTGAAATATTCAATATAGTGTTCAACATATTTGTTAACCACCATAGGAATTTCCCCGACAACGATCTTTTCACCATCCGCTATTATTCGCTGCTCCTCCTCTTCTGAAAGCTCAAATTCAGGATAATTTTTATTCAGGAATCTTTCGAGCGCCGAAATGGATACATCCGCCGGAAGTTCATCAAGACTCTCTATCAGTCTTTTATAATCTTCCACAATAGCCGATTCCAGATCGGTATATGCCCGGTTTTCATCTATTTCCGGGTAATAACTCAGTTTATTCAGATTAAGCATAGCCGAATCATAAAGCTTTAAAGCTTCACTGCTGTTTCCTTTCTGTTGCTCGGTCAGCGCCTTTACATAATTTTGCCTGGCCTCCTCCATCAACTCATTAATTATTACATAAGCATTGGAAACCAGTTTTGGTTGTCCTGTCGAAGGCACATCATCTTTAGTCAACGATTCCCATACCGAGCAGGATGTAAGAAAAATTGCTAATAAGAATAAAACTGAACCTGAAAAATACTTTTTCACTATTAACTCCGGATTTTGAAATGCTTATGTAATTTAAGAAGTTAGCTTGATAATGTCAAGCTTATCATTAAGCTAATTCACTTTATTTCTTTATTTATAATAAGTTATCCTGGCGGTAAATCTTTTTTGAATTTGACAGCGATGAACACAAAAAATAATATTATACTGCACAAATAAAAAAATTTGCGAGTATGATGAAAGGATAAAATTGTTTAAAATGAAAAAGGGGCTTTGATGCCCCTTAGATTGCTAAAATTATAGCGGAATGTTGCAATGTTTTTTACCCGGATTTTTATCGACCTTTGTTTTCAGAAACTGAAAGGCGTTAACAAGCCTTAATTTTGTATCGGAAGGCAGAATAACATCATCAACGTAACCTCTTTCGGCAGCTATATAAGGATTAGCGAATTTTTCTATATACCCCTTCAGCTTTTCTTCAGTTTTTTGTTCAGGATTTTCAGCTTCCGAAATTTCCTTTCTGAAAATTATCTCCACAGCTCCCTTTGGTCCCATAACAGCGATCTCGGCGGAAGGCCAGGCAAAGTTAAAATCGCCTCTTATGTGCTTTGAATTCATCACATCATATGCCCCGCCATAGGCTTTGCGTGTAATAACCGTACATTTTGGCACTGTAGCCTCGCAAAAAGCGAAAAGAAGTTTTGATCCGTGCCTGATAATTCCGTTCCATTCCTGCTCGGTGCCGGGAAGAAACCCGGGGACATCTTCGAGAACCAGCAAAGGAATATTAAAAGAGTCGCAAAACCTTACAAAACGGGCTCCCTTGACAGAGGAGTCTATGTTTAACACTCCGGCAAGCACCGCCGGCTGGTTGGCTATCACTCCCACCGGCATGCCTCCAATGCGCGTAAATCCGGTTATTATGTTTTGCGCATAATTTTTATGCACCTCAAGAAACTCCCCGTCATCAGCGAGAGCGGTAATTATTTCAGACATATCATAAGGTTTATTCGGATTATCGGGAATTATTTCATCCAGTTCGGGCAGAGTAAGATCGGCAGCAAAATCAAATTCTCTTGCCGGCGGTTTATCCTTCCAATTTAAAGGCAGATAGCCCATAAGATTTCTTATATTCTCAAATATTTCTATTTCACTTTCAAAGGCGAAATGAGCGACCCCACTTTTCGAGGCATGTGTTTCAGCTCCGCCAAGGTCTTCAAAAGAAACCTCTTCATGAGTTACTGTTTTAACTACGTTGGGACCGGTGACAAACATATGACTGGTATTCTTGACCATAAAAACAAAATCGGTAATAGCTGGAGAATAAACCGCCCCGCCGGCGCAGGGCCCGAGGACTGCTGAAATTTGTGGAATCGTTCCACTGGCCAAAGTGTTTTTGAGGAAAATATCAGCATAACCTCCAAGGCTTACGACTCCTTCCTGAATTCTGGCTCCGCCCGAATCATTTAACCCGATAACCGGAATTCCGACTTTAAGCGCCATATCCATTATTTTGCATATTTTTTCAGCGTGGGCTTCTGAAAGTGATCCGCCGAATACTGTAAAATCCTGGCTGAAAATGGCGACCGGTCGATTTTCTATCCTGGCGTATCCCGTGACAACTCCGTCACCCGGAATCTTTTGTTTGTCCAGCCCGAAATCGTTTGAACGGTGTTTGACCAGCATATCCGTTTCTTCAAAACTGCCCTCATCAACCAGAAGCTCAATCCTTTCCCTGGCTGTGAGTTTACCTTTATCATGCTGGCTTTTAATCCTTTTTTCTCCCCCTCCTTTAAGCGCCTCTTCTTTTAATTCTAAAAGCTTCTTTTGTCTTTCATTCATATTTTTCACAATGAAAAGTTAATAATCGCTTCTTCTTCTGATTCCCTGATTATATTTTCAAGACTGTGAATATTACTGATAAAATCAGGAGACTCAGTTAAATAACGATTTTTTTCATCTGAAAATTCCGCAGTAAAAGATTTTATTATTTTCCCCGGATTTTTCTTCATTATATGAATAACATTCCCGGCAAAAAGCGCTCGTGAAATATTTGTTGTAGCGAGCAAAAAGCCAATGCCATATTTTTCGGTTACTCTTATCATTAACTTAAGTGTTTCACGGGCGGTCACCCTGTCCATATTTTCGAAAGGCTCATCAGTCAAAAGGAAATTCGCTCCCGATACAACTGCCCTGCCCAGAACGAGCCTGAAGCGATACCCCGTACTTTTATTATGGGGATGATGCTCCTCATATCCCGAAAGCCCCAGTAATTCCACTAATTCTTCGATATCAATAGAGTTATCTTCATTTTTACCCCACATAATATTTTCGATTGTATTCAGCCAGGGAAATGATGAAGGTGCCGAAGGAATGAAAGCAACATTCAGATTTTTCTGAGTAATAATTTCACCTGAATCAGGTTTTTCCAGATTCGTGATCAGCTTCAGCAGGGTTGTTTTACCCGCCCCGGCCGGAGCGAGAATTACATTAGGTTTATCAGTTTCGAGGGTCAGATCAAATTCGCTTATCAGGTTGACTTTAAAACCGGAGGAATCTGTATACACCTTCGTCAGGTTTTTAATTTCAAGTATATTATCTTTTTTCAAATCATTGCTCCCAAAAAATTATTTTAGCCGCGAGATATTTGATTATAAAATCGCCGGCTGAAAATATTATACCGGTAAAAACTGCCAGCGCGAATAATCCGGCGAGGTCATTGTAACTGGTAATCTCGGCGTAGATTGTCCCAAGTCCTCCTCCGCCTCCGACAAATTCGTAAAGCAGCGCCATTATCCATATCATTGAGTGAACCACCGTGAAGGATTTTGCCACATCCGGCAGAATAGAATTCCAGTATATTTCCCGGTAAATACGATTTGTTTTACCCAGCGTTTGCCCTGATTGAATATATTCATCCGGCACATTCCCGGTGTTTATGGCAAATAATGTAAGAATCTGAATAAACGCGGTTAAAAAGAGAACAACAAATTCAGCGTATACAGAACCGTGTGTCCAGATATTCACAAGAAGCACAATAAACAAAACAGAAAATATTCCTGTAATTTTTATGAAGGATTCAATTATACTGCTTTCCGCCAGTTTTTTCAGTAAAAATCCCCTGAAAATATAAACCATGAAGAGAGCTGTAACAAACGAGGTATATACCAGGAAAGTGGTAAGGGTAAAGCCCTTGAACAGTCCATATTCAGTTATAAGGTCTGCAAAAGATTCCAGGATCAGGAGAGGTCCCGGGAAATAATCATTTACCGGAATGACAAAACCGAATAACAGTGTATACACCGCTAAAATAACTAAAATAATCGTTGCTATCATTTTTCCGGTAAATCCGGAAATATTTGTCGCGAGATTCATATTGTCCTATAAATTAAACCATTTTAAAATTTCCATTGCTTTGTATTTATTACGTCCGCTATACTCAAATTCATTAGTATGAGAATCATAGCTGTAATCTTTCGAAAGAGTATCAATATTTTCTATTATGTGCCTCAGCCCCTCAAGAACAAGATTTAGCTCCTTGTCTGTCATGGTAGGATGCAGGGAAAGCCTCACCCAGCCCGGTTTATCGGAATAATCTCCAGACGCTATTTTATCGGTTATCAGTTTCGACCGGCTCGGATCGACATGCAGCAGATAATGCCCATATGTTCCGGCGCATGAACAGCCTCCCCTGACCTGGATTCCATAAAAATCGTTAAGGAGTTTCACAATGAGGTTGTAGTGAACATCCTCAATATAAAAAGAAATAATCCCAAGTCTTTCTTCTGTCTGGTTCGCGAGTATATGAAGTTTGGGAATAGAATTCAAATCGGGAAAAGCTTTGTCAAGAAGTTCCTGTTCTCTCGCGAGCATTTTATCCGCGCCCATTTTTTCCTTCAGCCTTACACAGAGCGCTGTCCTTATTGTCTGCAGAAAGCCGGGAGTGCCTCCATCCTCTCTCGCCTCAATATTGCTCAGGAACATATGTTCACCCCAGGGATTGGTCCACTCAACCGTTCCGCCGCCAGGATGATCGGGAATTTTCCTGGTATAAAGTTTTGAATCGAAAACAAGAACTCCCGCCGATCCCGGTCCCCCCAGAAATTTATGTGGAGAGAAAAATATGGCGTCCAGCTTTTCTTCAGGGTCTTCGGGATGCATATCGATATCCATATATGGAGCCGCGGCTGCAAAATCAACAAAACAAAGACCGCCATGTTGATGCATTATCTTTGCCATTTTATGGTAATCGACCTTAATGCCTGTAACATTTGAAGCGGCTGTAAATGAACCAATTTTCAATTTTCTCTTTTTATGTTTTTCAAGTATCTGGTGAAGATTTTCAATTTTTACCAGCCCCTCTTCATCCGGTTCAATGATCTCAACATCGGCCAGTGTTTCGAGCCAGGAAGTATGATTGGAATGGTGCTCCATATGGGTGATTATCACAAGCGGCGTATCTTCTTCAGAAAGAGTAATATGATTTTTTAATTGTTCACATACTTTTATTCCAATTATCCTCTGGAATTTGTTGACCACGGTTGTCATACCGAATCCGGCATTAATGATGACATCTTCAGGTCCCGCGTTAACATGTTTTTTTATTATTTTTTGTGCTTCATGATACGACAGGGTCATCGTCGTTCCGGTAATGTTGGTCTCCGTATGTGTGTTGCCGACAAGAGGACCAAACTGCTCAAGCATTTTATTTTCAATCGGACCATATAGTCTGCCGCTGGCTATCCAGTCTGCATAGACCAATCCTTTTTCACCATAGGGGGTATCGAACCTTGTATCTATACCGACAATATTTTTTCTAAATTGTAAAAAGTATTTTTCCAGGTTTGTCATAATTTTCCCGATGGTTCGCTGAAACTTTTTCCAGCTGAGAGTTATTTCATTTTCCTTTAAAAGAGACCTATAAAATTATCATTTTTTTGCGGTTAAAAACAAATTGAAATTATATTGCATAACATTTTGGAAAATCTTATATTTGTTGACTAAAATTTAATGCGCCCGTAGCTCAACTGGACAGAGCGTCTGACTACGGATCAGAAGGTTGGGGGTTCGAATCCTCCCGGGCGTACTACTATGCCCCTGTTTGATGAAAATTCAGCAGGGGTTTTTTATTTTTTGGACCTTATGTTCTCTAAAGATTTGTATTTGCGATCCAACAAATTCAAAAGAAATTTTTTCAGAATAATTCTGTTATATATAATAGAAGATTTTAAGTAATATCAAAGGCTGATTATATGTTTTCACGCGGGAATTTTATTGGGTTTCAAATATATGTGAGTGTTTTTCTGTTGAGTCTCTTATTTACTTCCGCTTATGGAAATGATCTGAAGGCTGAAGCGGGACTTACAGGTAAAGTTATTGAAAAAGGCACTGATTCCCCTATGGCTTATGTAAATATAATCCTCTTTTTTTCCGATGACAGCAGCCAGGCCGCGGGAGTGGTCTCAAATTCGGATGGTGTTTTTTCCATAAACAATCTTAATCCCGGCAATTATTATCTCGAACTCAGTTTTATCGGGTTTCATAAAAAAGTTATCAGCGATATTGATCTTAACCGGGGCAAAACTACAGATATTGGAACAATCATTCTTTCACCAAAAACATTTGAAATTGATGATGTGGTTGTTGAATCGCAAAGGGCGGCAGTCACCTATGAAATTGATAAAAAAGTAATAAATGTTAGTGAACAACTCACATCCACCTCGGGAAGCGCGGTCGATATTCTTGAAAACGTACCATCTGTCACTGTGGATATCGAAGGTAATGTCGCGCTGCGCGGCAGCGGGAATTTCACTGTGCTGGTTGATGGAAAACCAACTATCCTCGATCCCGCTGAAATTCTTGAACAAATACCTGCCGGTTCAGTTGAATCAATTGAAATAATCACCAATCCCTCTGCGAAATATGACCCGGAAGGCACCGCCGGAATTATGAATCTTATCCTCAAAAAGAATAAAAGAGGGGGACTCAGCTCACTTTTTGAATTGAATGGCGGACTGAAAGAGAGGTATGGCGGCCAGGTTATGATCGATTACAGAAACAGGATGCTGAGTATGACCATCGGCGCCGAATATGGATACCGAAAAGGTTTTGCCGATCAGAGAGATATTAACCGTACCGTTTATGAAGGAATTCTGTCCAACAGAACAACAGATGGCAAACGAAACCGCTCAAGGGAAAGGCTGGGTTTACGTGGAGAAATTGGTCTGGATCTGACAGAAAAAGATTTTTTAAGAATCGGAGGCAGATACAGGAATCGTTCCTCTAAAGGTTCATCCGAGCTTTCTTTCACCGAGTGGTATGGCGATCAATCATCCGTCAATTATTATAACAGTTTCTCCGACCGCTACAGAGGAGGAGACCAATATTCTCTTAACGCCGGATATGAACATCAGTTTCAGGGAAAATCAAATACCTTAAAAGTGGAAATCCAGTATGAATCGGATGAGGGAGATGAAGAGTCCTCCAATCTTCTGTATGATTCCGGGATGAATGTTACGGAAGGACAGAAAAACAGTGAGAGAGGCCCCGGAACTGAATTCAACGCGAAGCTGGATTACCTCTATAATCCCGATGATAATTTTAAATTTGAAGCCGGTTATAAAAATGAGCTTGATAATTCTGAAGAGTCAACCGGTTTATATTATTATAATGTCAGTTCCGGTTTATACGAAATACAGGATCAGTATTCCAATTTTGTTGACTATAAAAGAAATGAACACGCTCTCTATTCTACAATCGGTGGCAAAAGCGGCGGTTTTGGGTACCAGGCAGGTTTCAGAGCAGAATATACCGACAGGGAGATAAAAACCCTTTCAGATAACCAGAGCTTTAAGATTGACAGGTGGGACCTTTTCCCAACATTTCATCTCTCCTGGCAGATAACCAACGGTCACCAGCTTATGGCAAGTTATACCCGAAGAATAAACAGACCCCGCGGCTGGTACCTTGAGCCTTTCGAAACCTGGATGGATGCTTATAACGTCAGAAAAGGAAATGCAGGCCTGCAGCCTGAGTATACAAATTCATGGGAGTTCGGTTACCAGGCCCTTCTGGGAAAAACAATCTTTTCAGCCGAAACTTACTACAGGGATGAACACAACACAATTGAAAGACTTCGCTCTGTTTACGCCGATAATGTCACTCTCCACTCACTTGATAATGTTGGCGCATCTTCTTCACTCGGCGCCGAACTAATGTTAAATTTTGACGCGCTTAAGGATTGGAACAGTAATCTGATGGGCAATATTTTTGACTATAATATAAAAGGAAAGATATTTGATTCCCCTTTTGAGAGAAACAGTTTTAACTGGGATCTTCGTTTTAACAATATAATCAATCTTTCGGCCTCAACAAAAGTTCAGGTGAACGCTATTTATAACAGCCCATCTGTTTCTTCCCAGGGAAAAAGAGAAGAATTTTATATGATAAATCTCGCTGTAAAATATGAGATTATCAAAGGTATGTTATCGGCTACTCTGCAATTCAGAGATATACTGGATAACGCGAAATATGAATATACTGCCGAAAGCGCCGGTTATTACAGCTATTCATTCAGAAAACGGGAGTACCCGCAAATAAGTCTGAATTTCCGCTTTTCTTTCAACCGCAATAAAAGAAGAGAAGAAAGCGCGGGAAGAAGAAATGAAACCGGTGGCGACGAAGACTGGGGCGGGCAATAAAAATGACACCCCTCAATAACTTATTATTGAGCGCCAAAAGAAACAGGCAGCATCCTTTTTACTTAATTTCAGGTGAATTCGATATAAATATCGTAAATATTAACAGGAATCTGATCAAAAACCTGGGAAAATCCTCTATAGGATATTTCACATCAGTCTATTTCCAGCCTGCAGGAATGGATTTTCTCCAGCCTTCCATAAGCATCCGGGAAATTTCTTTCGTTAATTCAAAATCCTTTCCCGCGATATTATTTGTTTCATCCGGATCAACTTCCAGATCAAAAAGCTCTTCCCTTCCATCCGGGTAGGATATATAATTATACTTTTCTGTTTTAATCGAATAAGCTTTTCCACCAATCTGGCTGAAAGCTCCCTTTTTCCAATCCCTGCCCGGATCAAAAAAGAGATCGAGAAAACTTATTCCTTCAAGTTCATGCAGGGGTCTTGGAAATCCGATAATATTATTTAATGTGGGATACATATCAACACATTCAATAATTCCCACTGCCCTTTCGCCTGAGGTTCGCATTCCCGGAATCTTCATCAAAAGCGGCACATTCATAGCCTCGGAATAACATGTTTCATTTCCCCAGAGGAAATTTTCACCCAGATGATAACCTGTGCTGCCTGACCAGAAAATAATTATTGAATTATCATATAGTCCCATTTTTTTAAGATAATTTAATATTTCCCCTACTCCCCGATCCAGATCGCTTATCGAAGCGAGAAAACGTTTATTGATGCCTGCGGCTTCTTCATCAGTAATTATCAGTTTGCCCGCCCCCGTGCAGTCAATCAGCTCCATATTATGGATAAGGCGCCCTTTCCCATCCGTCTCAGTATTTAATGTATCATAAAGTCTTAATGATTCTTCGGTCGGCTCCCAGGGACAAAAGGGCTGCCTGAATCCAATACCAAGGAAAAAGGGCTTATCCAGTTTTGTCAGTTCACCAATTGCTTTAATAACCTCATCCGGACTCTCAATTCCTGAGGGAGAAACCTGTTTTTCCCAGGGCAAATCGCCGGGACCACTTTCAGGAGCAAATATTTTACCTACTGAATAGGTATAATAGCCATGTATCTTAAACATTCCCGGCATTGAAACCACGCCTGGCATTTTCTTTTTCCAGTCATGTTCTGTTTCAGTAATATTTGTAGTGGAAGGACGTGTGCCGGTCATGATGCTTGTTCTCGAAGCCGAACTGTTTCCCACCTGGGCGTAACATCTCTCAAAAAGAAGAGCCTCTTTCGCGAACTGATCAATATTTGGGGTCACCACTTTTTTGTAGCCGTAACATCCAAGTTTTGTTCCCAGACCATCGGCCGTAATATAGATTACATTTGGTTTATTTTGATTTTCAGCGCCAATTATATTTGTAACATTTGTTGCTAAAATAATAAATAATATCAAGGTAAATGTTTTTTTGACCAACATTCCAATATTTTGAAACAACATTAAGTTTCTCCCAAGCTATAATTTTCCGGAGTTCAAAGATATAGATATTTAAACAGAATAAACATCCGTTTTCCTTTTTTAACATTTTCTTATCAATTGTCGTATAAAAATCTCTAATCTTTATACCATAATCTGACATAGCCAGAAGAAATTATTGTAGAAACCATCATAATTATAATCGTAAACTGGCAGAACCAGAACAAAAATAATTCTGTCTGCCTGACGGGATTTACAATAATCTGATTCAATATTTGCTTGTAGATAATCATTATTATAAAAAAAAGTCCCGTTAGGGAGCCGCCGCGTCGGACAGGCTTTCAGATAATAGCCCCGCAATTTATTGTGGGATAATAAGTTAAAAAGATGGTCAAAAGTCCCGCCAGGGACGACAGATGATTTCATCAAATAAATTTCTTACCATTTTGCATAGAATTTAACTCCTTATGGAATAAACTGTTAAAACCATGACAGAAATTTTTAAACTCCGGTTCTCGATCATGATTGCGGTTTTGCCGATTTCTTTGACAATTCTTTTTGGTTTTGGCTTGGCAGGATTTGGGATGTAATAGATGCCGGGATAATCAAATATTTTGTGATATCCCGGCTATGCTCTTCATGCAACTTCAGGAGTTTCAATCGCTGCAACTGCTTCAGATATTTCTTTATCAGTAAGCTCATGCGCTTCCAGCTTGCCTGAAAGATATGAATCATAGGCGCTTAGGTCGAAATTACCATGTCCGCTTAAATTTACCAGTATAGTTTTTGCAGTTCCTTCTTCTCTGGATTTTATAGCCTCACTGATGGCTGCGGCCAGACCATGATTGGATTCAGGCGCGGGTATTATTCCTTCGGTTTTCGCGAATAAAATTCCAGCTCTGAAGCTTTCCACCTGGTCGACCGCGGCGGCGTCAATCAGATTATCATTCAGCAATTGGCTCACTATCACTCCGGCTCCATGATATCTTAATCCTCCGGCGTGTATCGCGGCAGGGACAAAATTATGTCCGAGCGTATACATTGGCAAAAGCGGAGTCATGCCGGCAGTATCACCGAAATCATATTTAAAAACGCCTCTCGTAAGTTTAGGACATGATGTTGGTTCAACCGCGAGACATTTTACATTTTTACCTTCGGTAAAATTCAGGCGAAGGAAGGGAAATGAAATGCCGGCAAAATTGCTTCCGCCGCCAAAAGGAGCGATTACCACATCTGGAAAATCACCTGCCATTTTAAGCTGTTCAATCGCCTCCTGACCAATTATCGTCTGGTGCAAAAGCACATGATTAAGAACGCTGCCCAATGAGTATTTTGTATTCTCATCCTGTACCGCTGCTTCCATCGCTTCTGAAATGGCAATTCCAAGACTTCCGGGAGAGTCCGGATTTTCGCCGAGAATTTTTCTGCCGGCATTTGTCCTGTCACTCGGAGAAGGATATACATTCGCGCCATATGTGTTCATCATCATTTTTCTGTACGGTTTCTGATCGTAACTTACCCTGACCATATAAACATCGCAATCGATATCAAATTTGCTGCACGCGAAACTAAGAGCGCTCCCCCACTGGCCGGCGCCCGTTTCGGTTGTAATTTTTTTTGTTCCGGCTACCTTGTTATAATAAGCCTGGGCAACCGCTGTATTTGGTTTATGTGATCCGGCAGGACTGGCGCCTTCATATTTATAATATATTTTTGCGGGTGTGTTTAACGCCCTTTCCAGATTTAACGCTCTGAATAATGGTGTTGGTCTCCATAACCTGTAAATATCCAGCACCTCTTCAGGTATATCAATATACCTTTCGGAGCTGACTTCCTGTTTAATCAATTCCTCGGGAAAAACCGGCGCCAGGGCATCAGGACCAATCGGTTCCATAGTTGCCGGATTAAGGGGTGGTTTTGGTTTGTTTGGCATGTCCGCCACAATGTTGTACCATTTTTTGGGTAAATATTCTTCACCAAGATAATATTTACGTGTAGTATTCATGGAGTACTCCTGTGAATATTTTTAATAAATAGTTTAAATTATATTTGGGGGTTTAAATAGGTATGTTTACGCCAGGGGGCGCCACCAGAGAGTAGAAAAGGTCGGTATGTTTATTTTATAACTTTGCATTCTATTTTAATTTGGGTGCAAAGATAAGTACACAGGATTAAAAGCGCAAGTGTAAAATTATTCCATTTCACATTTGAATATTTTCCTCTTTGTGTTTATCTTATTTTTATTTTCTCTCATTATTCTGAATCGGCTGAAATTGATGAATGCGCTAATTGTTGAAGATGATTACTATTTTAGAAAATTCCTGAGAAAATGTCTGAAGGATATGGGAATTTTGGCTGATATCGCCAAAAACGGAAATGAGGCCATTGAAATACTCTCTTTAAAAAAAATGGATATTATTATTACCGACTGGCTCATGCCCGGCATGGATGGAATAACTTTGGTCGAAAAAATCAGAAAAGAAATTTCACCACCTCCATTAATTATAGTCATTACAGGCATAAACCTGCCGGACGCCCGGATTAAAGTGCTCGTTTCGGGAGCAGATGAATTTATACCCAAGCCGGTTGAGAAAAATACACTCATTTCTATTATCTCAACCGCGTTAAAAGTAAAGGCGGGCGCACTCTCACCAAGAAAACTTGTGCCCGAAGCGCCCTCACATAAACCACCACCCCCATTTGTCGGTCTCGGAATTGCCGCTTCGACCGGAGGACCGATGACTTTATGGAAAGTTATGGAGAAATTTAAGAAGACTGAAAATGCCGCTATATTTATTGTGCAGCACGGTCCTGAGTGGATGCTTAAATCATTCACTGAAAGAATGAGAAAATATACTGATATGAAAGTATACCTCGGCGAAACAGGACAACCGGTCGAAAAAGGAGCTATATATGTTTGCCCGGGAAATATTCATATGGGTATTGACCAGGAAACTTTATCAATTAAACTTATTGATACTCCTCCGGAAAATTATGTAAAACCCTCGGCAGATCCTTTGTTCAGGAGCATCTCATTTGTTTTCAGAAACCGCAGTATAGGTATGGTTATCACCGGAATGGGACATGATGGTACTATTGGCGCAGGTTATATTAAAGCCGCAGGGGGTATAGTAATAGTTCAGGATCCCGAAGAAGCTACTCTTCCATCCATGCCAAAATCGGTAATCAATCTCGGACTCGCGGATGTTAAAAAGTCTTCAGATCATCTGGCGGAAACTATGCATTTTGAAATTAATAAGATTTTTAACTCTATCAGACAATAAAAAAAATGGGGATATTCAATGAATATCCCCATTAATTTACATTCAAATTTCTGTTCTAAATATCAGGCAAATTAGCATCTTTAACTCTGGGCAGTTTAAATCCAAAAGTGGAACCGAGGTTTAATTTACTGTTAACCCAAACCTCACCTCCAAATCCTTCAACAATGGTTTTAACACTGAACAGCCCTAATCCGGTGCTTTTTTCATCACCTGTCGGTTTTGCTGTCAGAGTTCCCCCTTTTGTAAATGCTTTATCGATATCTTCTTTCGCTATTCCTGCGCCGTCATCAGTTACCTCAATCATTACATACCCGTTGTTAAAATATGATTTCACCTGAACTGTGGTTTCCGGCGGTCCGAATTTAATAGCGTTATTAACCAGGTTAAATAATATTTCTTCCACCTTTTCCGGATTAGCTTTTACTCCGGGAGTGTTGGCGGATGAATTATTTACCAGGTAAACGCTTTTCTTTTTGGCATATGCCTGGTTTTGTTTTAATACAGATTTAATAATCTCATATATAGATGATGTTGGCGCCTTGTCGTTTTTCTCATCCTTCTTCGGTTCATTCTCATCGGCTCTTTCAAAAATAACAATCGAATTTATTTCTCGGGCAAGACTCAATACTTTATCTGTAGATGAAACGAGGCATTGAACTATTTCCTGTTGCTCTGTCGCGTTAAGATCATATCCCTCAAGAAGCTCAATATAACTTTTTATTGCCGAAATCGGATTGGTTATATCATGTATGGCTATCGCGAAAAGGTCCTCTTTTTTCTTTTGCAAATCCTTTAGAGTTTTTTCACTGTCAGACAACCTTTCTTTTTGAACTATCAACTCGTTATTAATCCCTTCGAGCTCTTCAATCTGCCCCTTCATTAGTTTGATATTGCCTTTTAATTCTTCATTTTCACTTTTTACTTTATCATAATCCTTTTTAAGCGACTTAAACGCGTTTCCCAATTCTGTAAATTCCTTATTGCCTGCCATAACTTTTTTAACAGGTTGTTTTTTCGATCTGTTCAATAAATAGAGCACTGTTACGAATAGTATAACCACTATACCGGAAAGGAACCATACTGCCGGGTCCTGCAGAAGGCTGTCATTGCCGTTATTTTTCGCAAATATTATTCCGGGGAAAAAACTGAGTGACATAATTAGCAATTTTTTTTTCATAATTCTTCCTGGTTGATTTATCCTAAGAGCATTATCGAAATCTTTTTTTATTATTTCAGGGGGCGATTTGCTTTTTTAATGTAATTGACACTCTTTTTGCATTGTCTTTTATCAGTTAAATGCTTAGTTTAAAATAAATATAGATAAATGAATAATACTTGATTTTATTTAGCATAAATCAACTATTTTATCTTTTAACCCTATCGGAGGAAGTATGAAGTTATTCTCAATGATTATTTTTATTTTTTCACTCTCTTTTGCACTATTTGCTCAAAATCAATGGAGTTATGAATGGAAACTAAGTGAAAAACCATTCCAACCACCTCAGGTAGCATCGGAAATGGCCATTGTTAAAGGTGGATTTGATACCGACGAAGATGGCTGGGGTGAATTTATCTGCGCTTATACTGATCTGGAAGAAAACTATATCCTTATGTATGAAGCCACAGGTACAGATACTTACGAGCTGGTATGGTACTGGAAGTACCCGGTTGCGGCAAATACCTTCGCGGGTATTGCGGTCGGTTATATCGATGAAAATGATGTGATTGATATTGTTACCACAATGCCCTCAGTTGTTTCACCTGAAACTCCAAACCCCCCGAGATTGTGGGTATTCGAATGGAATGGTGTGCAGGGTGAAAACAAGTATGGTAAATATACCGGAACTGATCCGGAACCAACTGCCGAATGGAATTATAACGTTCCGGATAATATTGATTTCCGCCCCTATAGCCTTACAATTGAAGATATGGATGGCGATGGTAAAAATGAACTCGTTACAGGCGTCCGATCAGGTGACCGTGGAAAGGAAGTTATGGTTTCATCTGTATTAGGAGTGCTGTCAGGATTCGGAACATGGCAGATAGAGTATAATTTGCAGGATTTATCCGGCGGTTCACTCTATAGTGTTACGACCGGCGACCTCGATAATGACGGCTCAAAAGAAATTTATGCCATGGTCTGGAATTTATTCAGCCTTTATATTATTGAAAACACCGGAACTGATTCTTATGAGCTGGTAAATTCACTCGAAACCGTTTATTCTTCACAGGATATTGATTATGGCTCGCTTGATGGAATAAGAGTGGCCGATGTTAACAATGACGATGTCAATGAACTATATATCGCTGGAACTGAACCTGATAATACACTTTTTATCGTCACTGATATTAACGATGTCAGCGCTATAACCGCTGATGATATTCAGGAACTGATGCACATTCCGGCACAGGCAGGCGGGAAATTCAGGGCTACATATATTGATGATCCCGATCATGACGGTAAAGCCGATATAATGATCGCGGGTGAGTTGAATGGTCAAATATTTGATGTTGAATACAAAGGTTCCGGTCTCCCGACAGATTCAGCGAACTGGAATATAAACATCGCTTTCGATCTCTTCGAATACAGTGGATATGATCCCGACAGCGCCAACACAATTAATCCGAGATTTTTCTACGGATATCCCTGCGGCGATCTCGATAATGATAATAAAGATGAATATCTCTTTGTTAATTACCGTACAAATTTTGACCTCTTTTCCGACGATGCTTATGTATGGATGATTCAGTCTGACGCGCTTGTCGGTGTTGAAGATGAAGATGTGCTTCCCGAGAATTATTCACTATCCAATAACTATCCGAATCCATTTAACCCTGCCACAAAAATATCATTCAGCCTGCCTGAAAATCAATTTGTGCAGTTGAAGGTTTTTGATGTTCTGGGTAACGAAGTAGCTACTCTGGTGGAAAATAATATGAACCGGGGAGTTCATAATATAACATTTGACGCGACTGATATTGCCAGCGGCATTTATTTTTATTCAATAACCGCCGGTGATTTTTCACAGACAAAAAAGATGATTTTAATGAAATAAAATTTGGTTTTCATAAATGTAGAGACAAGGCATGCCTTGTCTCTACATTATCAATAATTCTTACCGCCCCGCACATTTCTGATTACAGCGAACTTATATCTATCTGATTATCACAATTTATTTACTTCAACTTCAAGCTGATCGACCATAGCCGAGAACTGATCTATCACATACTGGAATGTTGCCGGGTCTGTCAGGTCTACCCCCGCCTTTTTAAGCTGATTCATGGGATAATCGTTACCGCCCGATTTTAACAGACCAAGATAACTTTCAATGGCCTTTTCCTTTTCACTTCCTTCAAGTTTTTTAATGTCATTATATAATTTTGCCGAAGAAGCAAAACATGTAGCATACTGATAAACATAAAAAGGAGTTCTGTAAATATGGCCAATCCTTGTCCAGACATCATGATATAGCTCTTCCTTCTCCTGGCTGTCTCCATAATAAGCGTCATAAAGCTGCCCCATAGTGCTGCTTAATATGTCAGCGGTTACCGGTCTTCCCTGTTCAACCATTTCATGAAGCTGGATTTCAAAATCGGCAAGCAATGCCTGGAAGAAAAATGTGCCGGTTATCGCTTTTATTGACTGTTCCAGCAACGCGACTCTTTCACGGGGATCGCTGCTTTTTTCAAGCATATAATCGAGAAGCAGTCTCTCATTAAATGTTGACGCAACTTCAGCGACAAATATTGTATAAGATGATGTGGCATAAGGCTGGTTTTCATTAGCCAGAATGGTATGCATGGTATGACCCAGTTCATGCGCCGTAGTAAATACCGATCTCAGAGTACCGTTGTAATTTAATAACATATATGGATGAACTCCATACACATTGCCTGAATAAGCGCCCGCTCTTTTACCCGGCGTTTCAAAAACATCAATCCAGCCGCCTGACGCTGCTTTTTCCAGTTTTTCCTGGTAAACTTCACCCAGCGGCGCGACTGATTCAACAATCATTTTTCGCGCGTCATCATAATCATAGGTTTCCTTCCAGTCAGCTATCGGAATAGATGAGTCATATCCAAAATATTTTTCCAGACCCATTATTTTTTTACGAAGCTTGTGATATTTCTGCAACGGCTCTGTGTTTTTCTTTACGATATCAACAAGATTTTTATAAACATCAAGCGGGATGTTATTGCCATCCAAAGCTGACTGAAGACACGATTCATATCCTCTTGCCTGTGCTCCGGCCCAGTTCCTCTGAACCACTGAGTTATATATTGCCGCGTAGGTATTCAGATTTTTACTGTATGTTTCATAGTGAGCCCTGAATATTTTTTCTCTGTCAGCCTGGCTGTCGTTTGTTGCCAGGACAAGGCTGTAATTTCCGCTGGTGGCTTTAATTTTTTCACCATCCGACAGCTCAACTTCAGGAAACTCGATATCGGTTGTTGAAAGACTTGAATATATTGATGAGGGTGTGCCGTTAAACCTGCTGAAATATGAAAGAAGAGTTTCTTTCTCCTCATCAAGCACATGAGCCTGCTGACGATAGAGGTCTTCAATCTCAAATTTGTAAGGTTTTAATCCCGGCGTATCATTAAGCCATTTTTCCATTTTTTCCCATGGAATTTCGAGCATTTCCGGTTCTATCCATGAAACTGCCGTGTTAAACTGCGCGAAAAGAATACCTACCTGCTGCATTTTCTGCAAATATTCCTGCTCTCTTGTATCCAGATCATAATGCAGCTGCGGATAGCGGTAAACTTTGTATGATAACATTCCCATCTTTTCCGAAATTTGCTGTACTTCAAGAAGTGTTTCGGGACCTTCAGAAAGTCTTCCCTTAAATTCTTTAATTTTATCCATAAGTCCTGAGAGCTCTTCAAATCCTTTTTGCCAGTCATCCCAGTTATCATATATATCATTCAGGTTCCATTTATATTCATCTGGAATTTCATCTCTGTTTTCCCATGAATTTTGTCCCTGAACCTGGAAAAAGGCAAAAAGCATTACAACAAATGATAAGATTGTGGATCTCAATTTCATTATTTCCTCCGGTTTTAAAATAATATGACAACCATTAGACGCAGCTGTATCGATAAAGTTTTTAAGTATAAATTTTGTCCATATTCGCACACTTAAAGAATAGAACCGGACAAAATTCTGAGAAATAATATAAAAACTTCTTCCAATCAAAACGGCATGAACTTTGTTCTATTAATTTGAAAAATTCTTTGGAGCGAATATGTTACACAATTATTTCATCATTGCGATAAGAAATCTGGTAAAGTATAAATGGTATTCACTAATTAATATACTCGGGCTTTCGGCAGGCATGATCTGCGCCATTTTTCTGATGTTGTGGATAAAAAGTGAATTAAGTTACGACCAGTTTCATAAAAATATTAACAATATTGCGACAGCGTGGTTAAAAGTAAGTGATGAAAATTCCGGAGATGGTGAACAGCCCAACACCTCGCATGCCCTCCCCCGAAAACTTCTGGCCGAATATCCGGAATTTGAGAATTTTGTCAGGATTGGATTTCCTGGTGAGTTGGTTTTTAAAACTGATGACAAGCTGGTTGTCGAAAATAACGGCATTGCCGCGGACAAATCAATCTTTGAGATTTTTTCATTTGATCTTGTCGCGGGAACTGTCGACACATCCTTTTCTGCTGATCAAAGTATATATATTAGCCGGAAATACGCGGAAAAATATTTCGGAAAAGATAACCCCCTCGAAAAACAGATAACAATAAACAACAGCAATCGGATGACTGTAAAAGGAATTTTCAGTAATATTCCCGAAAACTCTCATCTGAGATTTGATTACATATTGCCTTTTCAGATATTAAAACTCGCCGGTCATAAAATTGATTACATGGATAATGCTTTTTATAACTGCCGCTATAGAAACTATTTTTTACTGAGACCGGGAGTCTCGGTTCCCGCTCTCAATGAAAAACTATATAAGGAAGTTTATTTTGAAAATGCCGGAATGAGAGGTTATATCTCTTTGTTACCATTATCTGTCGCTTATAGATACAGTGGTTTCGCCGGTGAGTGGGCTGTATGGATATTCGGCTCCCTTGCCCTGCTGATTATGGTTATCGCGTCAATAAATTATATGAACCTTGCCTCGGCCAGGGCTTCTGTCAGGGCAAAAGAAGTGGGCATCAGAAAAGTATCGGGAGCTTTCAGGAATCAGCTTATATTTCAATTCCTCGGAGAATCGTTACTGACTTCATTCATTTCCCTGATAATCGCCCTTCTGACGTGCGAATTGCTAATGCCACAATTTAACATTCTTATTGAAAAAACTGTTTCTCTCGATTTAAGCGATCCTCAAATGTTATTATCACTTGTTTCTCTAACTCTTATCACAGGTCTCTTTGCGGGAATTTATCCTGCGAGAGCAGCATCCTCTATACAACCGGTAAAAATTTTAAGAGAAGCCATCTCTTTTAGCAACAACCGGGGAAGAGCGAGGAAAATGCTGGTTATGCTCCAGTTTACCTTTTCCAGTCTTTTTATTGTATGCTCAGCGATAATCAGCTATCAGTTTTATTATATGGATCACAAAGAAAAAGGTTACCGCACAGAAGACCTGATATATGTGAACTTAAAAAAGGATATCAGAGCTGACTACAAACATGTCAGGGAAAAATTACTGGAGAACGGCGATATAAAACAGGTAACTTTCTCAAGCCATCTTCCTTCCGGTATTTCAGGCGGCTACTACCAGGCATGGGGTATTGAGGGAGATGAAGAAAAGTATATTATTCATTCTCCTGTCGATTACAATTATTTCAGGATATTAAATCTTGGAATGATCAAAGGCCGGAACTTTCAGGAAAATTTTGGACCCGATCTGAATAACTCGGTAATCCTGAATGAAACTGCCGCCAGGCTTTCCGGCATTTCCGAGCCTGTGGGGAAACAAATATTATTTCATGGGAAATATTTCACCATTATTGGAATTGTTGAAGATTTTCACCATGCCCCTCTCGATTCAAAGATCAAGTCGATAATATTTACTCCACTTGTTGATGAACCAAATTATATGATCCTTCAGGCAGGGACCGACACTAAAAACGCGACATCATGGCTAACTGAAACACTGGAGGAATTCAGTCCGGAATTCCCCCTGACTTATCATTTTATGCAGGATTCAAAACCGGCAAATCAAAAAACTGCCGAGACAGCCAGAATTATGATGTTTATTTTTACTTTCCTCTCAATTTTTATCTCATGCATGGGATTACTTGGCTTATCTTCATTCATGATAGTCAGAAAAATGAAAGAAATTGGTATCAGAAAAGCTATGGGAGCGAATATGTTTACAATTCTTTCAAATATTTCGGGAGAATATATCAGAATCATTATCGCTTCTGTTTTAATTTCCTGGCCCGCGGCGTATCTCCTAATGGATAGTTACCTTGAAAATTTCGCGTACCGGATTGAACTGAGCCCCTGGTTTTTTATTATAAGCGGTCTTTTAATATTGAGCCTGGTAATGATTACTGTTTCTTTTCATTCAATTAAAGCCGCAAAAATTAGCCCCGGAAATATTTTGAGGCAAAGCTGATCCGCGAGGAAAGTAATAAATAAAATCAACACAAAAATTCCGTTCACTTTATAATTCGGGAATTATTATAATCATTTAAATCCGGAATTCTATTACAGGTTCTTCCTACTCGTGTGGAAAAGTAATTCGGAAAAAACTCCCCTTCCCCTTTTCCGAATTTATTTCCAAAACAGCGTTATTAAGGTCGCAATATTTTTTCACCAGCGCGAGCCCCAGCCCGTTGCCATCAAACCGCCTTGAGAGTCCCTTATCTTCCTGAGAAAATGTTTCGAATAAAAATGGAAGATATTCATCACCTATTCCAATCCCGGTATCGGAAACTGAAGTTACTATATTTCCGCTGCTGTTTTTACTTACCTCAATAAGCACACTTCCTTTTTCTGTAAATTTAATAGCGTTATCAATAAGATGCCTGAAAATCTGCTGTACAGAATAAATATCTGCATTGATTTCGCACATATCACATTTTTTTACCAGTTCCAGTTCCAGCCCTTTATTTTTAGCGCGATTATAATATCTTTGTGTCATTGTAAGCAAAACAAAATAATAGAGATCAAACTTCTCAAATGTCGGTTGATAAGTACCCGCTTGTAATTGAGCCATATTTAAGATCATGTCAACCGTCCGCGTCAGTCTCCTTCCGGAAGAATCGATCACCGCAAAACTCTCAAGCAATTCTTTATCATTTTTTTCATCGAGTTCCAGACGCACCAGCTCAAGAAAACTTAGAATGGCATTTAACGGTGTTCTTATCTCGTGTGATACCTGTGCGAGAAACTCAGATTTCAATTTATCCGATTCTTCAGCTTTTTTCCTTGCTTCAATTAATTCAAACTCAACATCTTTTTTTTCAGTTATATCTTCAATAACTCCCTCATAATACCTTAATTTTCCTCTTTTATCTCTGACAGCTCGGGCGCTTTCCCTTATAAAAATTATCTCTCCCGTTTTTTTCTTCCATTTGCTTTCAAAGCCATAGATCCTTCCCACTTCATTCAGTGTAAGGATAAATGTTTCCCTGTCACCCGGATTTACATATCCCTCGCGCGAAATATCAATATTTTTTAACTCCTGAAGAGAATCATATCCAAACAGATTCAATAAGGCCAGGTTCGCCATTTTAAATTTTCCTGATGGTGAAGTACGGTATATTCCTATTGTGGCATTCTCAACAAGTTCCCGAAATCTTTCCTCACTTTGTACTAAAGCTTTTTCAACACTTTTTCGCTCAGTAATATCAAGAATTACACCGACTATCCCTGAAATATTATTATCATCTTCATGAAATACTCTCTGGAAAATTACTACCTGGTGATCAGTCCCGTCAGCATATCTCAGGGAAGTTTCAAAAATCTGGTTGATTCCGTTTTTTAACAACAGATCATCTTTGGATGAAAACAGCTCAATATTCTCCTCAGGAATTATTTCAGAAGCCTTTTTGCCGGTTATATCTTCTTTGCTTAATCCCGAATATTCTGTGAAAGCGATATTGCATCCAAGATAGGTCCCTTCCCTGTTTGTATAATAAACCGGAGCCGGCAGGATATCCAGTATTTCATTTAATAGTGATTCACTCAAAAAACCGGCTTTCTCCCTGTTTTCCTGTTTAAGTAAAATTACCGCGCAGGTTTGCTCATTAACAGAGGTAATGACAAATGTGCGTTGGAATGACACACCCGAAAATGAAATCCGACAAACATTTAAAACATCCGGGAAATCTTTATCATCAGAGAGGGTTGCATATATACGGCCCACCAAATTATTTTTAGACAAACCTGTTAATCTGCAAAATTGACCATCGCAGTCTATAATTGCGCCTGATTTCAGATCTACTATAACAACGCCGGGAAAATCATCTGCTTTCATTTTGGCTCCCATTAAGATAATAGCCTGCAAATCATAAGACCCTGATTTTTTCAGCTATTCTTTTATTATAGATAATAATTTATAATCGAAAATCAACTCTGTTTATTTAATAATCACTGTAATACTGATCCGTTTTTTAATTCATCCGCAACAGGAAATAACGAAAGCCATCTAAATATCAATATAACGTCAGTTCGACATCAGGGATCGAAAATAGAAAACATATATGTATAACTTAAATTTAGATTTCTGTTTATCTGCCTATGTCATGGCCTGCGCAGGAATGACACTTTTTTTCTTTTACTGGTCTCAAAGTAATGTTTTTCCGGTTTAATAACTGTTTTTTGGTTGTAAAGATCGTGTCGCGACAGACAGACCGGAATCTAATCTTGTATAACGAAAATACTAATAGAAAATCTTAAATCGAATCGACGTTATATTATTATTCAATGTAGATTTTTTTTCACTAATCCGCAATACGGAAATAATTCTCCCGGCTAAGAAATCCTGGCGCTACCTCTATGCGCTGAAAAAGGCTCCTTTATTTTGTCAGGAACTGACATTCTTTGGTTCTATATGAAATTTAGTGGGTAAAGTAACAAAATGGTGCATAAAGATATGAATCAGAGATTCGCATATTGTCATGTTTGATTTCCGGAAACCAGCCCCTGGTCTTCACCACCACAGAACGCACGGTCTTGAAAAAAGTGGATGAGTCTTAAAATCCCTCTTACCCCGACCGAGCCAGACGCTTTCAGCATTCCATATCTTTATGCGTTTGCTGCTTTCGCCCTTTCAGGTCTCTGATAATGTCTTTATTTTTCTTAACCGGGGCGTTGCCCCGGCCTGTTGCCTGCACCCTTTCAGGGTTTTGTATCCATCTGTGACAAACTGGAATTATTATTAGCGCTGAAAGCGCGACAATCAACAGCCCCGGGCGACGCCCGGGGTAATAAAAGAAAAAGTGTATTTAAGCCCTTGTAGGGGCGGAAGCTAAACGTCGGGATTATCCGGTTATACTTTAACAAAAGGTTATGTTTAATTGTCAGGACCGACAAAAATTACCCGCTGTATTTCACATAGAACCCATTCTTATTCCCCCGGGAGCAAATAAAAAGTAAATTTTCCGAACAAAATATTTCACTGTCAACCTAAATGAAATTTTGATAATCTTTAAGAATTATTATTTTTAGTCCCGACTTCAATCGGAAGATGTGCAGGTATTGGTTAATTTGTCGTCTATTTTATTTATTAAAAATGTGGATAAAGATGAATAGAGAAAACAGTAAAAAAATATTTGAGGGACCATTCCCTGAATTATTGACCCAAAGAATTACTCTCAGGGAATTTAATATGTCGGATGTTGATGACTTACTGGAAATTCGATCAGATGATTCAGTTATGAAATATATGGACACAAATTATCTTAAGAGTAAAAAAGAGGCGGAGCAGTTCCTGATTAAAATTATCAATGGATTCAGGGAAAAAAAACAGGTGAGTTGGGTATTGGAACACAAATTAAACAAAAAGTTTATGGGGTATATCGGTTTATTCAGCCTTGATTATAAAAATAATTTTGCCGAAACAGGATATGCGTTAAAACCAGATTATCAGGGTAAAGGATATATGAGAGAAGCCCTGGAAGAAATAATCAGGTTTTCTTTTGAGCAGCTAAAATTTCACCGTCTCCAAACGAATGTGAATCCTGAAAATTTTTCGTCAATAAAACTTCTCGAAAAATTAAATTTCCGCAGAGAAGCTCATTTTTGCGAAAACTATTTTTTCGAGGGCAAATATCTGGATAGCGTTATTTACGGCTTATTGGAAAAAGATATTTGATAACGGATAATTAACTTTTTACCATAATAAAATTGGTATCCGCCCTCAGTGAAACTAAATCCCGGCCATAAAATCTTTCAAAAAAATTGTGTTCTTTATGAAGTATAATATCACACTGATCGAAGCATGTGACCGCTAAAAGAATTACTTTATAATTATTCTGCCTGACTTACTATTTTCACAATAAAAATTCAGGAGAATATAATGAATCCATTAAGAGCTTTCATTTTAGGTTTCACTTTTTTGCTTCAATTCAATATTTCAGGACAGGGATTCCATAAAGATATTTTTATTGACGGGGGGGTCGGGCTCTCATATTTTGATCTGCCGGCTGTAAGCTCATTAAACCTGGAATACGAATTTATAAATACGGAAAATCAGCTTATTCAAAACGAACTAATTGTCGGCAATGAAAACGATGAGAACGGGGTTCTGCTATATCCCGATGGTGAACCACGTTTCAGACTTATTTACACAAATGGCGGATCATCGGTAACGCACGGACAGTCACTCAATTCTGAAGGAAGAAACAGGATAAGAGAATTTTATAATAATGGCGGGAGCTTTTCAGGTTCATGCGCCGGTTCAGCCTTATTCAGCTCCGGAAGAGATGGTTTTCAACAAAATAGCTATTATTCGATTTGGCCGGGTATGATTCAACGGGTTACAATTTGTCCTTTCTCAGCAAACCAGACTTTGCCCGATACCTCTTCCCTGCTGAATTACAGAGACTTTGGAGGTGATCTGGCAATAGACAGTCTCGCGTTCTGTTATAGCAACTATGCCCGGGATGATAATAACTATCCTGCCGGAACAGAGGTTTTAATGCTCTATAATACACCTGACTATCCAATGCATGAAAAACCAAGTTCATGGGCCTGGAAAGTTTCTGATACCACCGGCAGAGGTGTTGTGGTCGGCTGTCATCCGGAAGGATTTGATTCCGGTGAAAGACTCGAATTGACTGAAGCAATATTTTTATATGCTCTTGATGGTATTGGAATTCCGGTGGTCAAAGCCGAACTGACTGATGGTATAACCCGAGTAATGGACAAAAACACCTCCGACAACCAACCGGCTTACACTAAAATCGGGGACCAGCAGTTTCATCATTTTGTCATCCGGCTTGATTCCTTCTCCGATCTTGATATAACTCTCAACGGTGAAGAAGGTTACAATTTTAATTTATATGTTAAGTCAGGTGAACCGGCAGCACCCGATAATTGTGATCAAAGTGATACAAATCCCGGAAGTGATAAAAATTTACATATTTCAGACGCTGAACCGGGATTATGGTATATAGCAGTTGAATGTAATGAATCTGTAACATCAGAATACACCTCGGCATATTATAAATATATTGAGAATACAGAGGTTCTTAATGGATTACAATATGATATTACAGCAACCTTTTCCCCGATAACAAAAGTTGAATTCCGGGAATCGCAAAATCAGAAGCCTCTCCTTTTCTGTAACTATCCTAATCCGTTCAATCCGGAAACAAAAATTCGTTTTTCTCTTCCTGAAGATGGATATGTAACACTAAAGATATACAATGCATTAGGCGAATTTGTTAAATCGCTGCAAAAAGGTTTTCTCAAGAAAGGTGAATATGAATATACATTTTCTCCCGGCACAACATCATCAGCCATATACTTCGCCGAACTGACCGCGGAAAATCACCGATCTGGCATTAAATTGGTATATGTGAAATAAATACCGTCAGATCACTTCAAATTAGCGCGAAGTTATTAAAAATTGAAAAACATTCTTACGATGTTTTTTCAGTTCCTTTTTTACAATTCAAGAGGGCTTCATATCTATTTCATTTGAACTTAAAATCAGATATTATATTTAATTTATTTGAAACATATATTAGATTTTTTTATCCGTCATTTTTTCTTTTTTATCTGTTCTTTTTTCCTTTTTATCGAATAATTGACAATTTTGCGGCGCCTTCCTGTAAATTAGTTTCGAATTTTTTCATAACATAACAACAGGGAAAATTATGAAACGAATGTTTTTTACTTTAGTACTTGTAGTTTTATCTTTGTCAGCTATCCATTCACAGGATCTGCAAAAGTACAATCGTTTTTGGGTTCAGGGAAGCATGATATTACCATTGAATGAATTTGATTTTTCTCCCGGATTAAAAAGCGCTTATGAATTAAGAGGACATTGGCGTCAGACTTACTCAGAAAGTTATAGTTTAGAATTTGGCGCTGGATATAAGTTTTATGCCGGATTAGACGATGCAGTTGATGGCAGTGGATATTATAAATCTGATATTTTTGGCGCTGATGTCAGGTATTTATGCACACCTTTTACAACAGAGAACAGCAGACCATATTTTTATGCGGGATTGGGACTTGCCTATTATTCTTTAGCATATATGCCAAGACAGGTTTCTCCGGATGATGTTGAAGATTCCGGTATCGCGGCTTATCTGCCCCTCGGTATTGGTATTGAGTGGTATGTAAGTGAACAATTAGCTTTTGATTTTAGTCTGGGTGGTGAAATAACCACAACGGAAAATCTGAACTATTATAATGATGGTGGTCTGCCAGATGGTTTGCTGAAAGCCGGAATTGGTATTACTTACAAATTCAAACCTCGTGAAAAAGATGAGGACAAAGATGGTCTGGATTACATATTTGAAGAAAAAATTGGCACAAATCCTCTTATTGCCGATACTGATGGCGACGGGCTTAATGATGGCGAGGAAGTAAATAAATACAAAACTAACCCGTTAAAAGCCGATAGCGACGGTGACGGACTATCTGATTACGATGAAATTAAAAAATGGGATACCAATCCTGTTAAAACTGATTCAGATGGTGATAAGCTAAACGATTATGATGAAATCAATAAACACAAAACAGATCCCTTGAAGGTTGATTCAGATGGTGATTCCTTGAATGACTATGACGAATTGATGAAACACAAAACAAATCCGTTGAAAAAAGATACTGATGACGACGGACTCTTTGATAACAGAGAATTGGAAAAAACAAAAACAGATCCTCTGAAAAAAGACACCGATTCTGATAAGTTGAACGATGGTGAAGAAGTAACAAAATACAAAACTAATCCTCTTTCAAAAGATACCGACAAAGGTACAGTTGATGATTACACAGAAGTAAGAAGAGGCACTGACCCCAATGATAAATCCGATGATGTAATCAAAAAAGAAACCGCGATAGTGCTTGAAGGTATTCAGTTTGAAACCGGCAGCGCTGATATTAAGGCTGAATCTGAAGTTAAACTGAAAGAAGTGCTCAGAACACTCAATATTTATTCTGATATTACAGTGGAAATTGGCGGATATACAGATAATGTCGGAAGCGCGTCTTCAAATCAGAAACTTTCCCAGGCAAGAGCTGAATCTGTAAGAAGCTGGCTGATAGAAAATGGAGTAAAAGCCGCTCGTCTGGAAGCAAAGGGATATGGCGAGAGCAGCCCTATCGCGAATAACAATACAAAAGATGGCCGCGCGAAAAACAGAAGAATTGAATTTAAAAGAGTAAAATAGTTTTCCTTATCAATTGCCTTCCTCCCCTGTCTGTGTTAAAAATGGACAGGGGATTTTTTTTATCTTCCCATATTTCAATATAGGATTCATTCTTCAACCAGATTTATAATATTATTCTTTATTCCTGTGTTTGCTGATGAGTCTTTTAAATCACCTGTGAGTAATTAGATTACAACAATATTGTTGTAACTATTACCATCTTCAGTTAATATTTCAAAGATGACTGAGTTGAAGCTTTTATAAAAATACACACGGGTAATCTAATAAATCAATCCGTATCTCGTATTATTCATACTTGTTAAACAATATTATTATGTCTACGATAATAGGAAATATTTAACAATTTGTTAACATTATGGCTTCAGCAAAAAAAAATACTATTAATTAGAAATTATTTTTTTATATTTATAAAATGTCAGCCCGTCTTCTGGATTCATATAGCGGCAGTTCTGTATCAATGATGTTGCATTTAACCGGATTTTTATGAAAAAAAGAAATCACCCGTATTGGAAAAATGTTATTTTCAGGACTGTTTTGCCTGTAACTATAACCGTCATTCTGTTTTTTATAGTAATATTTAAGATCAGCCTCCCTTCTCTGGAAAATAATCTTATGTCTTCAAGAAAATTAATGATCAGAGAATTAACAGCTACTGTCTCTGAACTTCTTGACGATTATAATGAAAGAGTCAAAAAGGGGGAACTTACTCTGCGGGAAGCACAAAAAAGAGCGAAACTTAGAATCACAAGCTTAAGATATGGTCCGGAAAATAAAGACTATTTCTGGATTAATGACATGGTATCCACCCTGATCGTTCATCCCTACAGACAAGATCTTATAGGGAAGGATCTTTCCGATCTCAAAAATCCCAATGGAGAAAGATTATTTTTTGAATTCGTTAAACTCGCGAAGGATAGTGGTTGTGGTTATGTGGATTATATGTGGCAATGGAAGGATGACAGTACGAATATTGTTGAAAAATTATCCTACGTAAAATTATTCGAACCATGGGGGTGGATACTCGGCACCGGAATATATATTGAAGATGTAAAACTGGAAGTGAATGCCCTTACTCATAAAGTATATATTATTTTTATCATTATTCTGCTAATTACATTTTTATTATCGATTTATATAATCTTGCACGGTGAAAGATTACAAAGAAAAAACATCGAAACTGAAGAAGCGCTGAAATCAAGCGAAATTAAATACAGTGAAATATTTAATGTCACAAACGAGGCCATAATATTATTTGACGGGATCGATGGTTATATTCGTGAAATAAACGAGTCGGGAACAGCACTGTTTGATCTCACTATTGAACATATCAAAGGAAAAAAAATTGAAGAAATTTTAGATATTTACTCTTCCGTGATACCCGATTGCACCAAAAAGTGGCTTACCCTGGTAAGAGAGAACAAAAAATCGTTATTTGAACTTAATGCCTCAACACAATCGGGTCGTATATTCTGGGGAGAAGTAAACCTGAAATTAATTTGCATTGATGATCAGGAAATGATGCTCGCCGTTATCAGAGAAATAACTGAAAGAAAAAATGCTGAAGTCGCGTTAAAAAAGAGTGAAGAGAAATACAAAAAACTTGTTGAATCGATGAATGACGGTCTGGCGGCAGTAAATGAAGCGGGTAAACTATTATATGTAAATCCTAAATTTTGTGAAATGCTCGGATATACACGCGAAGAACTTCTTGGTCTTTACACAAAAGACCTTCTGAATGAAAATAATCAAAAAACATACGATCTCCAGTTTACTCTCAGAAAAAATGGTTATATCGATAACTACATTTTAACCTGGAAGAAAAAGGATGGTAATAAACTTATAACAAATATTTCACCTCAGCCGATGTATAATGATTATGGTAATTTCGATGGCAGCTTTGCCGTTATTACCGATATTACTCAAAAAAAATTATCGGAAGAAGAGTTTATCAGATTTGTGAACTTTAAGAAACTGGTGATGGATTTATCAGCCGATCTGATAAGCATCCCGATGGAACAAATTGAGCTGTCAATCAATAACGCATTGGGCATGTTGTGTGAGTTTACTGATGTTGAAAGAAGTTATATTTTTATTCATATTAAAAAGAGCGGGACGTTTGAAATATTAAGCTCCTGGTATAAGGATGAGAAATATCATACAGTAATGCGACCTGTAGTTGATATTGAAAATGATAAACTCGCGAAAGCCATTATTGAAGGTGGACATAGTTTAAGGATAGATAATACCGCGGATATCGATTTCCTCGGAGAAAGTGAAAAACTTTATTTTGATAAGAGTAACACAAAATCAATTATTGCTGCTCCTCTCCTATCTGAAGGAGAACCACTTGGTTTTCTCGCTTTGGAATCTGTCGGGCGAATACGCAACTGGAAACAGGAAGAATCAGAAATAGTCAACATTGTCGGACATATTATTACGAACGCTCTAATCAGAAAAAATTCAGAAGAAGCGCTTGTCGCCGCCAAAGTAAAAGCCGAAAAATCGGATAAATTGAAATCAGAATTCCTCGCCCAGATATCCCATGAAATCAGAACACCCATAAATACAATATTAAGTTTCTCCAGTTTGATAAGAGAGGAATTTTCTGAAGAACTTGATTCTGATATGGAACAAAGTTTTTATTATATGAAAAATGCGGGTAAAAGAATAATAAGAACTATCGATTTACTCCTTAATATGTCAGAAATACAAACCGGAACTTATGAATACAAAAAAGAGAGTTTCGATGTTTATAATGATGTTGTTTTAAATATAGTAAATGAATATAACATTCTCGCTAAAGAAAAGAATCTCAGCCTGAATATAAATAATAATACTGATAATCATGATATTGAGGCTGATCTTTATACCGTCACCCAGATGCTCGGCAATTTAATCGATAATGCTATAAAATATACTGAGTCAGGTTCTGTAACTGTAAATCTTAATAGAGATGAGCGAAAACAATATATTATCGAGGTCAGGGATACAGGCATCGGTATCTCCAAAGAATATATCCCACATCTTTTTACCGCCTTTACACAGGAGGAACAGGGTTATACGAGAAGATTTGAAGGTAACGGACTGGGACTCGCCCTTGTCAAAAAATATTGCCAGCTAAATAACGCTGAAATTAAAGTTGAAAGTGAAAAAGGGAAAGGATCGGTTTTTAGGATTTTGTTTTATAGGGCCGGATATGTGTAAAAGTATTTTTCGCAATATGAAAGCCGGTAAGTAATGAGAAGACACCCGAATATTAAATGGAAATGCGCCCACTTTCATTAACAGCAATACACCCGTCGAAACAGTGTATGCCTGACGGGTAACAGATGTGATTGGATTTTAGTTTTTACCGACATTTTATTCCTATATCACAACTGGGAATAAAACAATGATGTTGATACCAGTTAATAAATTAATTTGCAATAATATTTAATTACCTCTCTTACTTAACATGGAAATAAATTCTTCAAAATACTAATTTCCGGAGATTTTTTTTTCAAGGTAATTTTTCAGCACTGAATGCATTCTGAAATACTGTCTTCCATTTTCCAGACATTGGTTCTCAAGTGTATATTCACCCTTATGAATCATTATTACACCTTTTACCAAATCATCAATTGAGTTTATCACAGATTGGGCTCTAATCTCTTTTATGTTTTGTAAACTATTATAATCATGTTCTATTCTGCACAAAATTGGACCGGTATCTATACCTCTCTCAATAAAATGCAATGTATTAACCGTCTGAATACCTAGAAAAACAGACCATTCGGTTGCATTCATTCCTCGTACATCAGGTAAATATCCATTATGGCAGTTTAATATTCCTATATTTGGTTTTTCTAACAAATTCTTTTTTATAATTCCCCCACCCGCATAAATTATCAAATTTGTCCCTTCAGCAAAATCAATAGCCTCCGCACTGTTAATGTTTTCCGTAATTAAATATTCAATTTCATTGCTGATGCAGTAATTATCCAGATTGGAACCGGTGATATTATTTTGTTTCATATAACTATTTATAAGCATCTGTTCCGGAGTTTGATATTTCCCCTTTTTATCTCTCGAGATTTTTTTTTGAATTATCTTTAAGGCGCTGGTAACAGACAATGTTTTTAGCTTTGTGACACTCTTCCTGAATGATTTCTTTCCTATTATGCACTTATTGACTTTGATGCCCTCACGTCTTAATTTTTCAAGTACACATAATGCAAATCTTGATTCATTAAAGCCTGAAGTTAGTAAAATATTATTCATTAGAACTATTTCTCCCCAGTTCATCTACGGCTGTTTTTAATGCCAGGTAAGCATCAAGATAAAATTTGACCGCCCAGTTTGGATAGCTGTATTCGAGATAATTACCACCAAACGGATATGAGCCTGCAATCGCCCCTTTAGTATTCTTTCCGATAAGCTTCTGATGTATATACCCATCTTCAAATAGTTTTAGTGCCGAATTGAGATATCTGATATCATTTTGGACTTTATACAATCTGGTCATTATTAATGCCAATTGAAAGTTCCCGGTGAGGCAGATATACTTATAATTTCCACGCCAATTCAAATCATATTCTCCTGCGATTTTACCTTTTAATTCCCGAAGTTTCATAATTTTTTCAATGGGAACTATCATCTTATCAACCAGTGAGTTATCATTGATTATTAAGGCGCTTTCAATAAATCCCCTGATAGTGTATGCAATTGTGTGAGTAAAGGCAGCTTCATCCGCCTTAAAACTCCAATCGGTAACTGTACCGTTTTCATTTATCTTTTCTCTATAATATTCTAACGCTTTTTTCATTGAGGGAACTATTCTCTCATCCTTTAAAATTTTTTCGGATAAAAGTACAGACCATATTACCCTGGTATAATATGATGGAATAAATCCGTCAACAAACGCCGCGTTTTTCCAGCTTCCATCTTCCGATAATGAATCAATCAGCCATGTCACGGCTTTCTTTAAAACTGTCAGATGATATTGATTACCATCTTCCTGATACGCCCTGATAAGTCCGAAAAGCATCTGGCCGGTATTAAAAATACTTGGTTTTTGACTCCCCAGATAACTACCCGGCAGTGAACCGTCTTCAAATTGTAAAGAGCAAATCCAGTCTGCTGCTTTTCTGGCGATTTCAGTATATTGTTTCTCCTCGAAATAATTTGCGTAATCATACAAAGTCTCTATTAGATATCCTGTTGTTTCCGGATAGGGCTTTTGCCAACCTTTTAATATCAGTTTCCGTCTGGAAAAATATGCCGATGACCCCGGGGTGCCGGTGACCTCAATACTTTTTTTCACCCAATTTAGAGCCAGATTGGTTCTATTTTTAAATTCATCATCGTTCAAAAACTTTTTATCAAATTCCATCGTCATTCCTGGTTAGTTTTTTTTGAAATAGATAATAATGTCAATTATCATCCATATTCAATGAATCAAGAATATCTCCAAATATTTCGCCCAAATATTTTTCAGAATATTTTTCCGGTACAGAGTATTTGATTTTTTTATCAAGACAGACTTTCAAAAATATTTGAAGTTCATCTTTTTCATCATTCTCTGATAATACCGGAAAGCGGAAAAACTGGGGCAATTCATCAGCCATTTTCCATACTGAACTTTCGGGCATTGTAATTACAAGTACCGGTTTTTTTAAAATAATATACTCGAATGTTTTGCTGGGAATTGCTGCGTTTGATATCGATGGGAGTAATAAACCATCAGACTCAAGGCACTTATTCAGCATAAAATCTCTGCTGACAGGCTTATAAAAACTAAATGTTTTCCCTTTTTCTTCTAATAAAGGCTTAAATTTTTCGATAACTTTGTGATCACTGAAACCAATTTCGCCATAAATATCAAGACACAACTTCTTTTTTCCGGGTGCCTGCATCTGATGAAATGCTTCAAAAACTGCTTCCAGTCTGCTTATTCTGCTGTTTCCCCTGAAGTTTCCACCGTAAAAAAGTTTTACGGAATCCCTATCCCCTTTGCTCTCATACAGAGTATCAATTGTATTTAGCGGATAAGCGTTTGTAATAACAGTGGTTTTCTCTTTTGTAAAGTTTAGTCGTCTGTTGAGATTACTCTTCCAGTTATCAGAAGTTACTATAATATGAGCCGCATTTTCGAGAATGTTCCTTTCCTGTTTTTCCTCTTTTCTTTTCTTAAAATTTTCCTCATTCAGATATTCTCTTAATGGTTCATCAAGCCACCCGTCCCTCATATCCACAATATGAGGCACATTTAATTTTTTTGAAAGGTAATGAGGAGGAATATGAGCAGAATTGGGAGGACTCGTCGAAAGAAAAACGGACGCGTCTGAGAAATATTGTTGAATTTTATCAATTTTTGTTATTCTCTTTGCCCATAAAATATATCTGTCAGGTATCGCGAAATAATCTGTGATTTTATTAAAAATTAATATAATGAGCCTTAATTTTAATAACCGGGAAACTTTCGTGAATATATTTGCAAATTTAAGTATCTCATCCGTGACATGAAGTATAGAGTTACCCTCTTCATCAACTTCAATTAAATCTTCTTTTCCGGCTCGGACAATTAAAACATCAAAACCCTTTTCCCTGAACCAGCTTATATATCTTGAGGTTCTGAATATTCCGACGTGAGGAGGCTGATCCCAGAATGGGGCAAAAATAACCGCTCGTTTTTTCACTTAAACCCCGGTAATCTCATTTTGCTCAGGTATCTGCTGTTTTTCAAATTCCACATAAGCCAGAATAAAAGCCAGGAGAACATTCGCTTTATACTTTATCAAAAATGGCGATAACATCCCCAAGAAAAGGAAACTTATTAAACCGGCAAAAATTCCCAGGCAATATATCCTGGCGAGTTTATTTTTTGAATGCCTGAAAACATAATATGCGTTCCTTATCCCCAGGTAATATAATATGATAAAAAGTCCGCCAAGTATAATTCCCCCCTTCCAGAATAACTGTATCCATGAATTATCCAGGTAATATTGTTTATATGGATTGGCGGGAATAAAAATATACTTCACCCAATCCCCGTGCCCTTTGCCCAGAACCGGATTGTCCATAAACCGCATGAAGGCATGAAAGTTCAATTCGATTCTCATTAAAAATGATATATCTGATGATGGATCAAATATTGAGGAGGCTCTGTATTCCACCTTATCAATTGAAGCGGATGTAAGTTTTGGCGGCTTTACCTTATACGCGATAATCCCTAAAAGCATTACAGATAATAAGGCAACAAGTATTAGTTTCCTGTTACTGATTTTCATCCAATCTTTCAAATATACAAGAGCAAGAATTCCAAATACAATAAATGTCGCTACCCAGACTGCTCTTGTAAGAGTGACAAAGGCGCCAACAACTATTATTAAAAGCAGTCCTCCCCACAATATTTTTTTTACCCTGTCTTTCTCAAATAAAATGTATCCGCAAAGAACTCCGGCAATCAGAGGAAAATAATTCATCTGAAAAGTTACAAACCTGCTGTCAGATCCCATCAGGAACACAAGTATATATTCAAAAGAGACAAAAAGTGAAATTAAAAACATCGCTTTAAATATTATCATCCAATCCTTTCTTGTACGAAAGAAGTAGAGAAATATAAAGATCAATCCATAATTGAAGACACGATAGTTTTCAATAATTATTTGATCATATTCGTTTTTATTTACCATACCTGTAACAACCGCTAAAAGTGATGCCAGCAACAGGTACAAAGCCACCTTAAGAAACCTCTCTTTCCTGATATAAAAAACCTGGCCCTTCTGAAGGTAATCCCATGCCGCGAAAAGAACTAAGATAAAAATTGGAAGAGTAAGAATGATTTCATTTTTAATCAGATAATGGAAAAGATTATTCAGATATATATATGGCGCCAAATAAATAATTACAAGATAAAGCTGAATTTTTTTGACATGGAAAACAAGAAAAATTATTGAAATAAGGGCCATGTTATATCCGATAACGGCTATCACCCCATTTTGCCCAAGCTTTTGTAAAATAAATCGTTGAAAAAGTAAATTTAGCGCTAACACCGCGGCAAGAATAAAAAAATCTTTATCAAAGAATATTTTCAGTTTTTTACTATTCATATTTATTTCTGACAATTTCAATCAATTTATTAAATTTTTCCCTGTTGAAGGTCCAGTTGAGAAGACCATAGCTGAGAACACCGGTTATTATCAGAAGAGCCAGCATCAGTTCCTTTGATATTACACCCGATAATACATGTTTCGTCCCCGCGAGCAAAAGAAACATTATAATAGCGATTACAATAACTTCTTTCAGATTATAAAACAGCTCCGATATTTTACACTCGAAATATCGAAAAGGTATTAACAAACCGGGAATTACCAGAACAAGATTCGCGGCCAGATAACTTAATGCAACTCCTAAAATACCCCATTGCATACCAATAATATAAGAAAAAATATAAATTACCGAAGCAAATATACCCCATTTGAACCAGACATCTGTTTTACCTTTGGTCTGAAAAATTATACCGGTCTGTGTAAAAACCGACTGAATAAGACCGAGAATAGCAAATACAACCAGAAGATCTTTCACCGGAGCCCACTTATCCCCAAGAAAAATATCCACAAAAATATCACTGATTCCAATTATTCCAATCATCAATGGAAAAGTTATTATGGAAAGAGAAAGAGTCATCAAAAGGTATGTCTCTTTAATTTTCCTGTTATCATCCTGAAATTTTGTAAAAATGGGGTAAAGCACTCTGATAAAAACACTGGTAATGTTCTGAAGAGATAATAACAAGATTCTGTACCCATAGGCATAGTAACCCAGCTCAGTTTTACCTAAATACTTTCCAATAAGAAATTTATCTACATTCCTCACGATATAATTGGTTAAATTAAATCCGACTGTGTTAAGGCTGAAGCCCATAATCTGACTTACCTCTGTCCAACTGAACTCAAATCGCGGCCGCCAGGAGCTTTTAGTCCACAGGAAAAAAGATGTCGCCGTTGTATTGGTTAATGTCTGAATAACGAGACTCCACACTCCAAGTCCTGAGAGAGCCGAAACAATTCCTGCTCCCGAAGCGATCAGGGCTGAGATAATTTCGTAAGTTGCTACAAATTTAAAATTCAGTTCTTTCTCAAAGAGAGCCTGATGAAGAACTGTCGAACTGGTAATAATGATTCCAAATGATAATATTCTGAGAACCGGGGTCAGCTCCGGTTCGTTATATATATCCGCTACTAAAGGAGCGGAAAATACAATAAGCAAAAACAGTGAAAACGCGAATGCCAGGTTTACCCAGAATGCGCTTGAAAATAAAATCCGGGAAACTTCTTTTTTATGAATCAGGGCATATGAAGAACCGAGGTCTCTGAATACTGTCAGAAAACCGATTACTACCATAGCCATCCCCAGTAGTCCGAAATCAGAAACCTCCAGCAAATTTCCCAAAAGAAGATATGTGCCTATCTGCACAGCCTGCCTTAAAAACCGGGATGCCGTGTTCCATCCTATGCCCGAAACACCAGCCCTGATCAGATTCATAATTACCTCTTACCTGATCTATTTTTCAGGTTTGTACTCAACCGATTTAAATTTAAAGAGGTTTTTTCTGATAAATTGATATTTGGGAGATTCCTGAATATTCTTATTCTCCTTAAAGAATATATAAAGTGTCAGGAATACAAATATTCCAATATTTATCGCCAGGGTGAGCAGTGTTCTGGGGGGATAACTCTTTTTGGGCGGAGCTTCGGCATAATCAATGACCTGCATTACAGGAGTATCTTTTTGTTCATCAAACCGGGCCTGCTCATATAAAGGAACCACAAATTGTAAAATCTGCTGATTTATTTCTATATCTCTCAGAAGCCTGAAATAGGTTATCGCATGCTCAGGTAATTCTTCAACAGGCACAAGCATACTATTATCGACTCCCTGGTTTTTCAGTTTATTGTATTGTTTCTCAAACTCATTCACCTGCATTTTTAAACCCTCAACCTCGGCAGAATTTTCCGAATATATATTCTCCATGATCGAAAGTTCAAGTTTTTTTGTCATAAGACTAACTTCAAGATCGGAATATACGCGGAGCATACTTTTCACCTGCTCTTCAGCGCTGAGAATTCCGGTTTTTTCCTGAAACTCCTTGAGTGAATCTTCAGCAGATTTTAGATTGTATCTTATTTCGGCTAATCTTTCACCAAGAAATTCACGGTTTAGTCTTGATTTTTTTGCGCGAAGCTCAATGATTCGCCTGTTCATCAGTTCAATCAGATAATTTGATATATCGGCCGAAAGCTGCGCCCCGATACTTCTGACGCTGATTACAAAAGCCCCGTCATCGGTCATTTCGGTGGTAATACTTTTTGAAAGCATTTCAACAGTTCTCACTTTGTATTCCACACCGGTTGTATCAACCTCATATTTCTTATAGATATCAAATTTCCTGATTATTTCTTCCAGGCTGCCTCTACTATAGATTATTGTATTATACATTCCCATTTCGCCCGAAGAAGGTCCGAGCCCTATTGAGAATGGATCAAGACTTCCAAGCAGACCCGATAAACCTCCGAGGGAATTTTCTTCGGAAGGTACAATTACTGAGTAAGCGTCGTACTGTTCCTTTACCGTAAAACGAATTAGAAGGTATATTATCACCAGCGAACAAAACATAAAAATTATTATGAATCTCTTCCACTTTAATAACACCAGAAGATAATCGAGAAGATTGATATTTTTTTCTTCAGACATGGTTCCACATTATTTGTGATTTAAATGATTTTCACAGATTATTCAAACTTTAAATTTACCGAAACATCGGTATAAAATCAAAAACAGGAAGTTAACTTAATTTTAATAAAACTGCTATATAAAATTATTTACACTCCCCCGACTAATTACTTGTTATCCATGATTACTGTTTGTTTTCCAGATTCATTCTTTTTAGATTTGCTCACATTATTCATAATTCATCTGCCATTGTAATGAAAATATCTGTTATCACTCCGGTTTTTAACTCGGGAAAGACCATCAGAGAAACATGTGAATCTGTTTTGCGCCAGAATTACCATGATTATGAGCATCTTATTATCGATAAAGAAAGCAGCGATAAAACTCTTGAAATAATTAAAGAAGTTTACGCCGATAATCTTAATATGGTTAAAATAATTACCGGACCGGATAAGGGTATTGCCGACGCGTTTAATATAGGCATCAGTCACTCCGATGGCGAAATTATTACCATTCTTAACGGTGATGATTATTACATTAATGACGAAACTTTTTCAGAGGTTTTTAAGATTTTCAGCAAGGGATCAACTTTAATGTTTCATGGTGATATTTTGTTTCAGGATGATAAATTCGGGTCAAATATCCGAAGACCGCTTTTATGTGATGTCAGGGAAGCAATGCCCTATAATCATCCGACTATTTTTTTTAATCGTATTGTATATGATAATTATGGTATTTTTGATACCTCATTGAAATACACCATGGATTACGATTTGATCTGCAGAATCAGCGCCCAAAATCCTGCCCTGCTGCAAAATTCCTTTTATTACAGGAATAATCCAATCGTTTTCATGAGAGCCGGAGGAATAAGCTGGAAACATGAAAAAAAATCAGTCCTTGAGATGAAAAAGGTTTTATTAAAATATTCCCTCTGGGATGCCGGGGCTAAAAGATTTTTTAGGAAACGAATGTTTAGAATAAGAATAAAAGGACTTTTGGAAAAAACCGGGTTGTCAATAATGATTAAAATCTGGCGAAACATGAAGTGGAAAAATAAATAGACCGGCTGTCCCACCCGGGGAAAGCCGGTTTTGTATAGTAATTATTCTTCAGCTTTACTCAATTCATCAGCTTTCTTATGGAAATCAGTATCCGTTACTTCACCAGCCTGCATTTTATCGTATAAAGCCTCAATTTCGCTCTTTTTCGCGTCTCTGAATTCTTTTGTTATTTTTTTCTCATCACATCTTTTATTTAATTTTGTAAGGTACTTACCGACAACTTTATATTTTTCCTTACTCATCCTCTTTGTATCATCCCATGTTCCGCTGCCAAGTTCTTTGTCAACCAGGTTTTTCGCGCCGTCATCCATCCATTTTTCTGCTTTTTTATCAAGATCTTTTGTCGCTTTCTCGAGCATATTCGATATTGAACCGCAACCGGCAAGAAATACAAATGACAAAATTGACATAAAAATGATCTGCTTTTTCATAATAACTCCTTGTTATTTGTTAATAGATGTATCAAAAAGCTTCTTATAAGATATCCATATCTTATTTTGGTTATTGTCAAATAATACGTTGAGTATACGTATCTTTCCAGAAACAGCTCTTCATTTAGAGTTATTTTCAGGAAAGAGTTTTTTGAACCTGCATTCAAGATAATGTTTTTTTCGTTTAACATCAAAGTCGGTCCGTAATTATTTTTTAATCGTAAAACATCCTTCATCTCATATAAACAAAAGTATAATGTTTTGATCACCGCCACATGTTCATTTTTCCTGAGATCAGCAGTTCCTGAAATAATATTTGTATTTAATCTAAATGCTTTTTTTATTTGTCAGTTAAAAATTTGAAGATTATGCCAAGAACAAAAAATATTAAACTCCGGGAAGTTGGAACGTTAGAAAATGTATTTGATTTAAGACTTGAAGAGTCTTTGAACAAATTTTTAACCCGTTTTGCGGGCGATAAACTATTGACACTCGAAACAGGATGCGGGCATGGCACATATACAGTTGAACTGGCAGAAAGATTTCCTGATAAAAATTTCTGCGGAATAGACAAAAACGGGGCAAGAATATGGCAGGGAGCGAAAATATCTCTGCGGGAAAATCTTGATAACGCGGGATTTTTTTGGGGACAGGTAGACCTGCTTGATAAAATCCTGAAAGAAAACAGTTTGGAAGAAATAATCATCCCCTTCCCCGACCCGCATATCAGAAGAAGATCCGAGAAGAAAAGACTCGTATATGAACAATATCTAGAGCTTTATAAAAAACTGCTGGTTCCGGAAGGAATAATAATATTAAAAACCGATAATGATCAGCTATATGATTATTCCCTCGAAACTCTTCCCGGGCAGGGAGCAGAAATAATTTATCATACAAACGATCTGTATAAATCGGAAGAATTTCCCCTTCACCGGGAAATTCAGACCACCTATGAATTACATTATCTTTCGGAAGGAAGAACGGTTAAATTCATCTGTTTTACTTTTCTGAAATAACCGTCCCTTTCCAAAAAGCTTTATTACCTGACTGCTATAAAACCGTGTATCATTAGAATTTTCCCTTCTCCTCCTTTTTTATCATTTTCGGAACCGGCTTTTCATCTTCATATCTCTTCATTTCCTCATATAGCTTTTTTTTCAGCTCTTTGATTAATGGCTGATGCTTCCGGCTGGATATCAGGTTATTCATTTCATCAGGGTCCTCCTTCAAATCAAAGAACTCCCATTCATCCGAATAACCGTAAAAATGAAACAGTTTATACCTGTCGGTTCTTATTCCATAATGTTTATCAACCATATGCCAGGCCGGGTAAGCGGAATAATGATAATATATAGCGTCGCGCCAGTTATCAGGATTTTCCCCCAAACAAATTTTCCTGATGGATTTTCCCTGCGTCTCCCGAGGTACTTCCAAACCGGCAAAATCAATCATAGTCGGCATGAAATCAATATTCAACACCATTTCATCTGATATGCTTCCTTCAGAAATCATTGCCGGATACCTGATTATCAGAGGCATTCTTAATGATTCTTCATACATAAACCTTTTATCGAACCAACCATGATCCCCCAGAAAAAATCCCTGATCAGATGTATAAATAATTATTGTATTTTCAAGAAGGCCCTCTTCTTCAAGAAATTTATACAGCCTTCCTATGTTTTCATCTATTGATCTAATTGTGGCCAGATACCGTCTCATAAAATGCTGATAGTTCCATTTAGTCAGCTCTTCCCCGCTCAATCCTTCCGGTGGAGATCCTCCTGTATCGAAATCATGCATATGATCCCCTATTCTCATCATAGCGCTTTTTACCGCGTCACTTTTCCCCTCATATTTATCAAAGAGGTCTGCCGGTTCAGGTATAATTCTTTCAGTAAATTCATCTTCAAAGTTCTTTTTGGGCTGCCAGTTCCTGTGGGGAGCCTTATGATGACTCATTACCAAGAATGGTTGATCTTTAACACTCTTAATCCACTTTATGGTCTCATCAGTAATTACATCTGTACAGTATCCCTTTTCTGTCACAGTGCTGTCCCAGTTCCCTTTCACTCTGAACTCCGGATCATAATATTTTCCCTGTCCGGGAACAACTTTATAAAAATCGAATCCTGTCGGTTCAGTTTTTAAATGCCATTTCCCGATCATAGCTGTTTTATAACCCCCTTTTGACATCGCTTTTGGTAATGTAAACTGGCTGCCGTCAAATTTATCTCTGTTTGTTGCCACACCGTTCTTATGGCTGTATTTCCCTGTTAGAACAGAAGCTCTTGAGGGGGCGCATATTCCGTTTGTGCAAAAACAGTTTGTAAAAAGCATTCCTTCATCCGCGAGTCTGTCGAGGTTAGGTGTTTCGATCAGACGATCATCATACGCGCTGATGGCATGGGCAGCATGATCATCTGACATAATATATATAATATTTGGTTGCTCAACCGGTTTATCGCAGCCGGTGAGCAAAAAAGACATTCCTGTCGCAGTTAAGCCCGCGGCAGAAATGTTAAAAATCCTGTTAATCTTCTCCATATACTATTCTCCATACTGTACAGTTTTGTAATCATTTTAACATAATCTGGCAGAGCCAGAAAAAATGGACCTGTCAGGTAGCTGAGCGGAGTCGAAGCTACCGCCGCTGGCTTCGATTCCGCTCAGCCCACCGTCTTAGATTTGTGAAAATCTTGCCATTTTGCTTAGAATTTAACTCCTTACGGAATAATCAGGCAGCACAAAATACTGTTACCCGGTAAAAAAGAAATACTAATTCAAATAACTTTGTTCATATAAAAGCCGGTTATCTGGCCGTTATAGTTATAATGCAAAATCATTGACTATACTTATGTATTTAATTTAGTAATTATTTTTGACAAAAAAAATGCCGGAATAATAAATTATCCGGCATTAACTTAATTTCGTAAATAAAAGTTATATTTAATTTAAGCCTCTTTTCTTCATCAGAGCATCCGTCGCAGGTTCTTTTCCTCTGAATTTAATATATTGTTTCATAACATCTTTAGAACCTCCCGGAGCTATTATTTCTTCCCTGTATGCTTTCGCGAGTTCCTGATTGTATATACCTTTCTCTTTAAAAGCTTCAAAGGCATCTGCGTCAAGCACCTCCGACCAGATGTAGCTGTAATACCCTGAGGAATATTCTCCCGCAAAAATATGCCTGAAGTATGTGCTTCGATAGCGGGGTATTATCTCATCAATCAATCCAATCTTTTTCATCGATTTCTTCTCAAACTCTCTCACATCCTGCAATTCCACGGTTTTAAGAGTATGCCAGTCCATGTCAAGTATCGCTGCCGCCAGGTACTCAGCGGTAGCGAATCCCTGGTTAAACTTTCCTGCCTTTTCAATTTTACCGATCAGTTCATCCGGAATGATCTCTCCTGTCTGATAATGTTTCGCGTATTTAGATAATACTTCTGGATGCATACACCAGTTTTCCATAACCTGTGATGGAAATTCGACAAAATCCTGCGGTACTTCAGTGCCGGAAAGAGATTTATATTTGCAATCAGCCAGCAGGTCATGTAAAGCATGACCAAATTCATGAAATAAAGTATAAACCTCATCTATGCTTAACAGCGATGGTTTATCCTTTGTCGGTTTAGTCAGATTACCAACATTATAAACGATAGGGCTGACTTTTTTACCATTAATATAACGTTGTTTTCTGAAGGCTTCCATCCAGGCTCCGCCCCGTTTGCTTTCCCTGGGAAAATAATCGGTATAGAGTATTCCAATATGAGCCCCATCCTTTTCCTTCACTTCAAAGACCTTAACCTCTGGATGATAAACCTCAATATCCTTTCTTTCTTCAAACCTGATGCCCCATAAATCTGTCGCGAGTCCGAACACACCAGCGATTACATTTTCCACTTTAAAATATGGACGGGTTTCATTTTCATCTAAATCATATTTGGCTTTTTTTACTTTTTCCGCGTAGTACCACCAATCCCATGGCTGTAATTCAAATTTATCTCCTTCCTGACGAATTATTTTCTGCATTTCATCTTTCTCTTTTTCCGCGACTTTTATGGCGGGTTTCCAAAGCTCCATCAATAACTTATAGACATTTTCAGGATTCTCTGCCATATTTTCTTCCAGTACAAAATGGGCATGGCTTTTATAACCAAGCAGCTTTGCCTTCTTGTATCTTAACGAAGCCATTTCCCTGAGAATATTTTTATTATCCAGTTCATCACCGTTATCCCCTTTCATGAAATAGGCTCTGTAAATTTTTTCCCTCAAGTCTCTTTTGGAGGAATACTGTAGAAAAGGAATCATACTTGGTTTCTGAATTGTAAATACCCATTTACCTTTATATCCCCTGTTTTCGGCCTCTTCGGACGCGGCATTGATTATATCCTCACTTAAACCGGCCAGGTCATTCTCATTCTCAATAACCATTTCGAATCTGTTATTTTCGTTTAAAACGTTTTCACCAAATTTAATTGAAAGAAGGGCAAGCCTCGCGTTAATTTTTCTTAATTCATTTTTTTCTTCATCTTTAAGGTTAGCTCCCCCCCTGATAAATTCCCGGTAAAATTTTTCAACAAGTTTATTCTCCTCTGATCCCGGAGCTATATCCTTCTGTTCCTCATACACTTTTTTTATCCTCTTAAATAAAGCGGCATCAAGATAAATATCATCATTATGCCTGGAGGTCAATTCTGAAATTTCAGGTGAGATATCAGAAATTGTTTTATTTGATTTGGCTCCCCGCATTGCCGAATATACACGGTTAACCCTCTCAAGAAGTTCACCGCTTTGTTCAAGCGCCAAAACAGTATTTCCGAAATCGGGCAAACTGGTTGATTTTGTAATCTTCCTGATCTCTTCATTATGAATTCTTATAGCTTCTTTAAAAGCCGGTATATAATGTTCATCTTTTATTTCACTGAATGGCGGCGTTTCAAAAGGGGTATTCCAGGTAGTAAGTAATGGATTTTTTTCCCCGCTGCATGACATAACTATTGTCCCTATTATTATGATGATAAAGATTCTATTCATTATTTCTCCCGTTTTTACTAAATTAAGAATAAAAGTATTGCATAAAATAAAATTTAGAGAGGTTAAAAATCAAGGGTATAATCCACATCCTAAAAACAGATTATTTAATTTTCACCCATGTGACTGTTATTTTTTATACCTAAGCTTGCATAGCCGGAACCAAAAGGAAATTCAGAAAAAAAATCGTACTCGTATTCGAATTTATTTTTCTCTGGCGAATTTTTCGAGTACGACTCATTTTTATTAACTTGGGAAATTCAATATTCTGCCATTTAAGCAAGGATATTATTAAGTTGCCTAATGAAAAAAGAGACTGTCCTTAATCGGTAAAATGCAAAATACGCATCACCATAAAAACAGCCTCATTCTGAAACAAATATTTTTTTGCGTTGTAGTGTGAAATTAAATTTCTTTTTCCTTTTTCATTTTATTAAGCGACTGTTTCGCCATCATACCCGCTTTAGTATCGGGATATTTATCCGCCATCATTTCCCATGTATCGAATGCTTTTTTCGTATCTCCCATCGCAGCGGCTATTGCCCCGACATTATAGTTGGCTTCAGGATTGCCCGGATCAATTTTTAATATTTTATTCGTATATTCTTCCGCTTCCTCTAATGCCCCTTCCCGGTAAGATATCAATGTAAGCACAAGCAAAACATCCACTCTCTTATCATCCACCTTAAGGATGTTTTTTAACAGTCCTCTTGCTTTTTCCGACTGGTGAGCGGCAGCAAGCATTTCAGCATATCTGAAAGCGCTCGCGGTATCTCCGGGATTTTCATTCACTGCTTTTTCCAGCTTTTCAAGCTGTTCTCTGACGTGTCCCATAACATTTGTTTTTCCTGGTTGATCGCCGTGAGGATTCATTCCACGGTGAACAGCATCATCAGGCATGCCGCTTTCGGCAACAGAAGATTCATTTTTATCCCCGGTAATAATCAAAATAGCGATCAAAGCAACCAGAAAAGCAGCTACATAAAGATACAAAGGTTTTATTTTCATTATTTCTCCATTTTTTCGATAAAACAAACACAATTTATTAAAAATTCATTTATCAGAAATATTTTTCGATACAGATTTTTCTTCACCGGAATTATTAACCATATAGCTCAGTATCATATCAACTGCTTCGGTTATCCGTTTCCATCCTTTCAGAGAGCGTATATTTATGCCGTTAAATTCCTGAACCGTTTTTGATCTCAGCACAAGATAATTAATGCCGGCTGTCATTATAGCGGTAATAGCATTAAAATCAGTTTCTTTTCCAAAATATTTTTCCGCGTCTGATAATAATTCCTTTGCCACATTCTCTCTTTTAGCTGCGAGCTCTTTTAATGACTCATGTTCCTCCTTCAACTCCCACCTCATTATCTCCCTTAGTTCTCTGTTATTCAACAGAATGCTGACCTGGTTTCTAAAAATATCACTCGTTCGTTCAATCAGCTCATCTTTCCCGCTTGGGGAAATTCCTTCTGTTTCGAAATTTTCCTGCCGGGAAAAAAAATCCTTTTCCTCGAGATAGCTGGAAATGAGGCCATTCAAATCACCAAAGTATCTGTATATCAGCACTTTATCAACCCCGGCCTCTCTGGCAACAGCATTTACACCCAAACCGGTAAAACCATTTTTTACTATCAATCTGCCGACAGCGTCACGCAATTTCTGCTTTGTTTTTACTTTATTTCTCATCTGTCCACCCTAATCCTTTCAAGAAGGAACCATTTTTCAATTTTAATGATAATCTTAAGCCGGCAAAGCCAGAATCAATGAGGAATAACGAATTACGAATTGGCTTTCCCAGGAATATTTTTTTGAATCGAATCTGCTTTGTAGAAGCAGAATTATTGCGGAACGTCCCTTTGGGATAGTTAAGAACAAAGAAATACAGGAAGGTCCCCGTAGGGGATAAACAGAGCCAGGCTGAGAAAAAACTGCAATCCGAATTGTTGCCATTTTGCGCAGAATTTATCTTCTAACAGAATAATCATAATCTGGCAGAGTCAAAATAAATACGACTGAGCGGTGGCTGAGCGCCGGAAGCCGGGCAAATTAACCCTTCGCTTTTGCTGGACATCTATATTACCGCCTTTTTTTTCGACAGTCTCTCGACCAACGGCTAATGTTAACATAGATATTTTCCCTGGCTCTGCCTGTTTTTTAGTAAGCGCTCAATTGCATTGGCTTTTTATTATTCAACAATTTTATAGCGGGAAAATAATTGCAAGGGAGTTTAATTAACAATGTACATCCTGCCTGAACTTCATGTTGCACTTTCCTTAACCATAATTTCAAAAAACAACATTATATAAAACAAAACATTCAAGTCAGAATTTAATAACTATTCCTCAATATATGTCACCTTCAGGTGACTATCAAGTCTTTTTTTTATTTTCCGGATAATCCGATTTCAGTAATGACAGGAAAATGATCGGAGGGATAATTCTCCCCGCTTATGCTTTGATCAACCCCGGAATAAAATACTTTAATATTGCCGGAACAAAATATATAATCTATGCGAGGGTATTCTCCGGCAATCCTGAATCCGTTAAATGTGCCCGGATAAGCCCGCGCCCTATCTGCCGCCCCTGCTGCTGAATCAGATAATTTAGCTTTGTAATCCCGCATGATTTTATACACCTCTGAACTATCGGAAGCATTCAGATCCCCCATTATTACAATGTTTTCAACTTTATAATTAAAATCAGATGCAAATTCTTTAATTAGTTTTGCGCTCTCCTTTCTGGCTCTCTTTCCAATATGATCGAAATGTGTATTTATTACCAGGATTTTATTGTTTTTATTATGTTCTTCCAGAACCGCCCATGTAAAAATCCTTGGCAGTGCGGCATCCCAGCCTTTTGACGGAATTTCAGGTGTTTCCGATAACCACCTGGTCCCCGATTCAATTATCCTGAAACGGTCTTTCAAAATAAATAAAGGTGAAAATTCTCCGCCGTTTTTACCATCCTCCCTACCATGCCCGGCAAATTTATATTCCGGAAACTCAAGCCGCAAATCTTCAACCTGGTTTAATAACGCTTCCTGCACTCCAAAAATATCAGGTTTATGTTTTTTTAGAAGATCGATCACTCTCTCTTTTCTGTTTTCCCACCTGTCAGGTTTCTCAATATTATCGTAGAGAATGTTATAAGTCACAACTTTTATTGTTTCGTGACGATTGTCCGCGCATCCCCCGTTAAGTAAAAATAACAGAGCGATGATAACTGATATTTCTATTTTTCTGATCATTTTATCGTTATTTCCCAAATCGTAAATGATTTCGCATTATCAGTATTAAAACTTATTCGAAATCTTACCGGTTTTTCCTCAAGTTTAATTTCGGCTTTAGCAACTTCTCTGAATTCTTTTCTGTATCCGGAGTTCATTTTCTCTTTCAAATTCTCAATAACAATTTCACCGCTGAATAAATCCTTAAAATGAACTGTCAGTCTGGATGCCTTTTCTGAAAATAATTCAATTTCCAGCCATCCATTATTTTCACTCCTCCAACCTGTAATGTAGTTATTATCGAAACAATAATTTCCATTTCCTGAGGATGATTTGACTTTGGCAGGAACCACAAACTTTTCACCACTTTTTTTCTGTTCAAGCATCCATTTATAAACATCCGGATTAGAATAAGTCTTCGACCATGAATCGTGTCCCGCGCCGGGATAAATGGTTAATTTGGCATTGCCCCCAAAATTATTCACAGCCTCAACCATTCTTTCTGAATTTTCGACCGGGACAACCTTATCATCAGCGCCATGAAATGCCCAGACAGGAACATTCAGAAGATTCCTGCACCATTCTGTTCTTCCACCCCCGCATATTGGAACCGCAGCGGCGAACACATCTTTATATCTGGTAGCCAGATACCAGGTTCCGAATCCTCCCAGGCTCAATCCGGTGATATATATTTGCTGATCATCTATCCTTAAATCTTTTTTCAGCATATCAATTAGAAGAATAACAACTTCGGCATAATTTCTCTCTGTCCATGTTTCGCCATATTTACATTGCGGGGCCACAATAATAAATGGAGTATCCATCCCTTTCATTCTTTCTTTAAAAGGCCCGTGGAACATCACATCTTCCACTTTATCACCCCTTTCACCTGATCCATGCAAGAATATTAATAAAGGCCATTTTTTTTTCTGGGAATAGTTTTCCGGCAGGCTGATCATATAATCCATATTTTTATGAACAGTAATATCAGCCGATAATTGGTAGATTCCCTCACCTTTTCGAATTATATCGTATGAAGAACATCCCTCCAAAAGGATTAAACCGGAAAACACGATTATATAAGCCAAATATTTTTTCATCGAATATACCCTTCACTTATTTGGAAGTTATTTTAAATAAAAAAAACCGGCAAATGAGATTTTTAGGCGGGGGCCAAAAATTCACCACTATGCCGGCTAGCGAGGTAGTATGAAGTATGTCTTTTATTCACACGAAAAATAATCATAAAAAATGTACCTGTCAAATAAAAAATAAACTTTTCTGATTTTTTTATTATTTAGCCATTTTCCGGCCATATTTTGCCGTTTTTATAGGTTGGAGTAACGCAGGGATCGCATTGATTGTTCGTTGATAAAATTATCTATGAGTAACTGACTATCGGAACCTTGAAAAAATGGCTTAAAATTACCGACGCCGCGCCAACACAAACTGAATCACTTCCATATATGCTTGTTACAATATCCAGATTATCGCTGCTCATCGATATTACTTCCATTTCTATAATTCTTCTTATCGGTCCAACGATCATATCTCCGAATTCCGCTATTTTTCCTGAGAGAACAAGTGTCTCAGGATTAAGCAGTGCAATTGCCGGCGAAACTATCCTTCCCAATATATGTCCAAGTTTTTCTATATAGGCAAGCGCGGCCTTGTCATTTTCTCTCGCGGCATTGATTATCACATCCAAATCTATCGCGTCAGGTTTATTAATATACTCCCTTAATAATTTTCCTTCCGATAGTTTATTTTTTACCGAGAGAAGAAGATCACCGACTTTAGGAAGCGACTGATTCATTTCTCCGGCGCAGTGATGTTTACCCCTGTAAAGTTCACCGTTAATAATGATTCCCACACCCAGCCCGCTTGCTCCATGACGTAACTGCGGCAGCAGTGTAATAAAACTCTGGTTCGATTTGCCCGATCCCACCCATTTGGCGGCAAGAGCGGCGGCGTTGGCATTATTTTCAAGAACCGTCATAAAGGGAAGTTTCTTTTTCAAGGGAGTCATTAAATCAAAATTGATATTCGGAACAACATCTGTAGTAATGACTATACCTTCTACACCATTTACCACCCCGGCGAGCGCAATTCCGGCTCCCAATACTTTATCCGATTCTATTCTGTATTTATTTATTGTGGAATTAATAGATGTTGTAATATTGTTAACAAGATCATCGACATACTTTGTCGGGGTTGAGATCATTCTGTTTCGGGCAATTATCTCCCCTTCCAGATTCATAACAACAATAATTATTTCGCCGACCTCTACATGAAGCCCCAAAACATAGGCCGCCTCTCCATTAATCTTCCATAAGAAAGGTCTTTTACCCCCTTTATCACTCGATTGTCCCTTACCCAAATTTAATATGAAGGATTTTGAAGTAAGGTCTTTTAAAATATTAAAAATTGTTGATGGCCTCATTCCGGTTATATTTACAAGCTCCGAACTGGATATTATGCCACGTTCCCTGATAAGATTCAGAACTATCTGTTCATTCATATTTTTTAGAAAACTAAAATCGCCTTTAATCATTATCTTTTCCTTGGCTTATAAAAATATGAGAAATTGTAACTGGGATTCTTCTTTAAATATAACGAAAGATTTAATAAATTCTCAAAAAATTGGACCGAAAACATTTGAATAAAAAAGTACCGGAATCAATACGATTCCGGCACTTTAAAATTACTAAATTTGGCAGTATTTAAAAATCCTATTTGAGCAGAATGAATTTACCATGCGCTGAGTATTCACCTGTGATTATCTGGTAAATATATGTACCGCTCGAAAGTTTTTCACCGTTAAAAATCAACTCGTTTTTTCCGGGACTCATGTTCTTGTATAAATTTGCCATCACCATCTCGCCGCTCAGATTGTATACTTTTAAAGTCAGATCGCTTTCCCTCTGCAGAGAAAATGATATCCTGGTTTCAGGATTAAATGGATTCGGATAGTTTCCAAATAATATAAATTGTGGCTCAGAGGAAAATTCAACATCACTTTCAGCAACCCGGTTTATCTCGCCGTCATAATCAACCTGAAGAAGAACATATCTGTTCACACCTTCGGAAGGATAATTATCCATAAATGAGTATCGGGTTATTTCACTGCTTGTTCCCTTTCCTGAAATTGTCCCTGCAATATCCCCATTTCTTAATATTCTGAATTCCAGATTGTTTAATTCAGAAGCAGTCTCCCATTCTATCAACACACTTTCAAAAGAATTTATCGCCCTGAAACTGATAAGTTCAACCGGAACAATCGGGTTGGAATATGGCATATAAAAAATCCTGCCATGAGCCGGATCATCATTTTTGTGGAAAATATGTTCCTCAATTAATAGTGAATCATATACTCCCCAGTCATTATTCTGAGCATATACATCGTTTGTGCAATTATTGTATAAATCATATACCTGCTCACCTTGTAAATTATCCATGATAATATTATGGCCGTCATCTGTTGTATCAGAGTTTTCAAGATTTCCGAGCAGCGGTTCGGGACCTGCCTGAACAGTAGTGCTGTTCATTACAGTAATGCCCCAGAAGTTACCGGTGATATTATTCCAGCTTATAAGAGGTTTATTAAAAGGCGATCCATTGATATTGATTCCGCTTCCCGCTGCCATTGGGTTAGGATTCATGGTGTTGTTATATATTTTATTTCCTCTGACAATCGCGTTCACCTGGCCATTAGTGGTACTGTATAGTGTGATGCCAAAACTGTTATCATAAATCTCATTACCCTCAATAACCGCGTTGGAATAAGCCGAAGACCCGTTCACCCACAAACTTATGCCACCGGTAACCTCACTCCATCCACCCCGTATAATGTTGTTTTTAATAACAGGTGAATTATTTCCCTGAAGTCCGATCGAAATCTGATTTTTTGGCGACTGATCCTGTGTATTATTATAAGCCAGCTCATTTCCTTCAATCAGGGGATCTGAGTCCTGTGTCATAATAATTCCGTATTCATATGAACGGATAATCGAGTTATTCAGGATTATCATATCAGAACCTGAGAGCTGCAATCCCCTTCTGCACATGAAAATCTCGCAATTCCGGACTGTGGGTGACGCGTCAACAGCTCTAATTCCATAATAAGCATAATTAATTTTGGCATGTTCAATTACACACTGATCGTCAGGAGAAGTGTCATTGAATCTTATCCCCTCCCAGGCGCCGGTTGAGTCTGCCGAGGGAGAAGTAAGAACAACCTCATTATCGATAATTCCGCTGATACTCAAAGTTCCGTCGACTTCAAATCCGGCGTCGCTTCCTGTAAAATTTATAGTACAGCCCGCGGGTATAATAATAATATCGGTTTCCGAAACAGTAACAAGCGCGGAAATTTCATAGTCAGGAAAAGCGCCTGTTACAATGCCACCCGAATTTGTAACCAGGTCATCCGGTCCCCAGTTTACTCCTGTGCCGGGAGTTGTATATTGCGCTAAAATCTCAATTGATAAAACTAATAAAACAGTAAAAATTTTTTTCATTTTTCTCACCTGATTTTTTGATGAACAAACATAATGATTAAAACTAAAAGTTTAAATCATTTGATTCTCTTCCGCGATGATTTTGGATTAATTTATTATTCTGAATCAAAAATAATATGAATTTCTGCTTAATGCAATTTCTGCCAGGCTGAAAACATGGGAATTGTATACTATTACGGTAATTTTTTCCTTCGGGACCGGTGAGCTTTTTGACCCTGCAGAAATTTTAGCTCAGCCTTACTTCCCTAACCCGGACGCGACGGAACAAAAAGGGACCTCCTCCGCGGCGGATAATAAATAACAAATTGCCTTCCCTGGAACATTCTTAGCTCAGGATAACAAAAACGATCTCGGGTTCGATTACGAATTGGAATTCGACAGAACGGCTTTCATTCTTTTAATCTCTTTAATCTCCGGAATCCTGTTCTCTGCTTTTTCAGCTTCCATCTTTAAATTCCGGAAGAGATATTACTCATTTGAATAAGGTTAATTAGGTTTAATTTTGTTGTGTTAGTACCTCTGCTATTAAGGTCAAAAAATAAATGAAAAGGTTTTGTTTGAGCTTTTTGCGGGATTTCCTGTTTTTGAAATTTTGTGGCTGTTCTTCCACATCAATCCCCGAAATCAGAGAATTCAAAAAAATCAGCAGTAACCTTTGCCTTACTAATTGTTAATTGTTAATTGCAATCTTACCATTTTGCGTAGAATTTTACTATCAATGGAGTATTCACCCCTGGCGCTAAAATTCCCGGAATACGAAAAGAGTTTTTTTTCATCATAAAATAGTTATTAACATCCGCCTCAGAATTATTTGGACCCGGTTCGGCAGCTATAAAGAGGAATCTTTAATTTGATATTAAAGATAAATATGATTAAAATTCATTTATACTGTTAAGTTTCATTTCAGCTAATCGATAATAGGTCAGTAGATATTTCTGAAAATAAAATTGAATCGATATGTTAAAAAAACTCTCTTTTTTACTTTTCCTTATTCTTCTGTTCTCCTGCAGTCAGGAAGAGAATCCCGTCGGGATCTCAGCTTTGGGACCTGGGAAAATTGTCGGGTATGTTACTGACGGTGAAACTGGATTCGCGATATCTCAGGCCCTGATAACATCGCAGGCATCTACAAGCGCCATAATTACAGATATTGACGGATTCTATATCATAGAGAATGTTTCTCCCGGTTCTTATTCGATGTCCGCGTCAAAAAACGGGTATCAGAGCGCTTCGATCAGTGTCAGTGTTGATAGCAGCATGACAGCTCAGGCCGATTTTGTTTTATTGGAAATACCCCCTCAGGAATATGGAGAATTGGAAGGAAAAGTGTTTAACGCGGTTAATGATCAGCCAGTAGATGAGGCTGTAATAACAATCACCAGCACAGATGAAAACAATATTACCGACCGCAAAATGGTTACAGAAACCAGCGGAGCCTATTCTTTTATTTCGCTGATACCGGGAACTTATGAGGTAACTGCCGAAAAAGTTGATTTTGTAAACAAAACGATAACAATTGAAATAGTTGCCGACAGCACCAGCTTCGCGGCAATAAACTTGATCCCCGATTATGGTTCCATTACAGGAATAGTATCTTCCCGCGACACTAATATTCCAATCGCGGGCGCTCTTATCAGCACATCACCGGCGACAAATACCGTTACGACCGATTCAACCGGGCGTTATACAATTGAGTATGCTCCACTGGCTAACGGACAAAGTTCGACATATACAGTTACGGCCTCAAAGGCAGGATATACTGATGCGCAGGTTTCAATAAATGTTAACCCCGGTAAAACCGCAATTGGCAACATTCAGATGTAAGGAGGAGTTTTGAAAAAAATAGGTCTGGTAATTCTGTTAAAATTCCTTCTCATAAACGCTGTCCCGGCACAGGTAAACATTCCTGTTATTGGTCCGTTCTTAAATTATTTTACCGGAATTGAGGATTCAGTTGGCTTTATTGAATTTAATTTCAGCGGTAATCCCGCTCTTTCAGATATTATTAACGGCTTCCGCTTTTCTGCCTATTCGGCCACTGAACAGACCACTGAAGATGTTCTGAATGAAATAACAGAAGTTCCTGTCTGGAAAAACGGTCCTGAAGTCTCAAAACTCGGTGGGTCATTTTCCATGATTTTTAATCCTGTGCTGGTTAGTGTTGGCGCCGATCAGACAAAATTTAATCTGAATGATGTGGAAACAGTTATCGCCCTCCCTCCGGCGAATCCGGAAGCATATAATTATTTTAAACATAACTTAACCATTAACACCCTTTTTCTTGAAGCGGACTATATTCCTCTTTCAATGTTCTGGGGTTATTTTTATCCCACGGCCGGATTATGTGGTTATTCAAAAATTTATCAATATGAATCTCAGACTGAATTCTATATTACAGGCGGGCTAAAAGCAGGCGGCATTATAAAGTATCGTAATATCTTTCTATCTCTATCTTACAGGAAGTTTCTTTTGAACTCCGATTATTTCTTTGATAGTGATATTTATAAAATTGAGTTTGGAACATGGTTTAATATCTATTAGGAAATTATGAAAACATCTCTGAAATATATCATTCTTTTATTTCTCTTCACTTTTTGTCAGATATTACCGCAAGGCAACGCTATTTATCTCAATCTTTCTCTAAGATTTCAGGATATTACAAAAACTTCTCAATACAGAATGATAGGACTGCCGGGCGATATCGATCTTCCTTTAGCCCGGTTTATGACAGGAACCCCCAATAAAGACTGGACAGCTTTTTACGACGATGGTGAGGGAATGTATACTGCCTGGACCTCAACTTCTTCCGGGAATTTTTATTACAAACCCGGTCAGGCCTATTGGGTAATAAGTAAATATCCGATTATCGTGGATAGTCTTGAGGCAAACGCCGTAACTCTGCAAAATGACAGCGCTTACAGCATTCCTCTTAAACCAGGCTGGAATATGATTACTTCTCCTTTTATTGAACCGGTGAACTACGAATATGTAAGGCAGTTAAACAATATTCCCGACAATTTATATTATTTCAGGGATGGTCGTTTTTATACTTATTCCCTTTCAATGGAACCCTATTTGGGATATTATCTGTATAACCGTTTTAACCTGCAGTCTTTAAAAATCCCCCACCCGGGTAAAAAAATTCCTCAGCAGAAAATATCCGGAATCGATCACAATTTCATTTCTATAAGTCTGATAAAAGGCGCCGATACTCTTTCGACACTGATTTTAGGTTTATCTGAAAACGCCTCCAACGGTATAGATGAGCTTGATCAGTTTATGCCTCCGGGGTCATTCTGCGATGGCGTCATTTATTCAGAAAACCTGAACACAGCAAAACAAAACAAATTGGCTGCCGATTTTCGTCCCTACCCTGTAAATTCCGCGGGAAATTTCAAGCTCAACTTTAATGGTAGTATTTCAGAGAGCAAAGTGGTTTTCGACTTTTCAGATAATACAGAAACAAATTATTTCTATATTTCTCGTGGCTCATCTTATGAACCTGTATACGACCAACTTACAATTGAAAGCGATTTCTATTTTTCTTCAGGAACTCTGAATATTTTAGCAGGAACAAAAGAACAAATTGAATCGCAAAAGGCATTAAATGCTGTACCTGATTTCAGGCTGGAGCAGAATTACCCAAATCCCTTTAATCCCTCAACAACCATCGACTTTGCTTTGACAAAATCTGGTCAAACAAAGCTGCAGGTCTTCGACATAAAAGGAGCTTTGGTTAAAACTTTACTTGATCGATTTTTGGATAGCGGCCCGCATGAAATTTTGTTTGATGCTGAAAACCTGGCTTCTGGAATTTATTATTACAGATTAACAAATAACAGCCGGATACTAACAAAAAAGATGGCTCTGCTCAGATAATAAAACATGTATGAAACCAGTTCATTATTTTTCAGGTTAATTAGTGAAATAAGTTTTCATCAAATATAATATAACTGGGAAATATATGAATATCGCGATCATTGGTTCAGGCATATCAGGGCTGACAGCCGCTCGAATTTTACATAATAACGGGCACAATGTTAATGTTTTTGATAAGGGAAAAGCGCCTGGGGGCAGATTCGCTTCAAAAAGAGTTGAAATACCGGGACTCGGACAAGCAATATTTGATTATGGCGCTCAGTTTTTCACATCTGAAAATCAAAAATTCACCGATATGATAACCCGTTGGGAGCATGATAATCTGGTTCGTCAATGGTTCCTCACACAACAAAACAAAACTGCCTGGCGCGGTATTTACAGTATGCGTAATATTTTGGTTGAGATGGCAAAGGGGCTGAATCTTCACCAGAATAAAAAAATAGTCAGACTCGACTACAATGACCGCTGGCAGCTAATCACTAATGAAGAAGAAAATTATTTTGCCGGCAAATTATTAATTACTATGCCTGCTCCCCAGACTCTTGACCTGCTGGCTAACTCTGATATAGAACCTGATGTTGAAACCATTAAACAACTTAAAGAAATCAAATACTTCCCCACCCTTACTCTGATGGTGATAATTGATGGATTATCAAAACTGAATGAGGAAGGAAAAGAAAGTCTGAAGAATAAAAAAATTTCCTGGATAGCCGATAACCGCCGAAAAGGTCTGCCCTCGGAAATTACAGCTCTTACCGTACATTGTTCGCGGGAATATTCAGAACAACATTATCAATCAACCGAAAATGAAATCATTGCCGATCTAAGGGAAGAAATTTTACCATTTATCGAAGGTAGCATTCAGGATATAAAGTTTCACCGCTGGAGATACGGATTCAATAAAACTGAGACCACTCGCGGCTTTTTATTCTCAGAGTTACCGGGCCCCCTGTGGTTTGCCGGTGACAGCTTTACCAGAAGCAAAGTAGAAGATGCCGCCCTCTCAGGAATGGCCGCCGCGGAAGATATTATAAAAAACTTAAGCTAATGAACCGCAATCCTTTACGATTAAAAGAGTTATGTTGCAATAGTTGATATATTCTTTTAATGTCAAAAACTCCACACTACCCGAAAATCCAAAAAATCCGCGATATGACGGTGAGATTTCAGTCCTATTCCGGCGCTTACTTTTTCTGTAAAGCGGTAAACCAGCCGCCAGCGCTGGTATATTATTTCGCTGTCGGAATATGGGCGGTAAATGTGGATTCCCAATCCCTGGCTGAAAATAAAACTGCCCAGGATATATTCATGCCCGCCTATAATTCCCATCCTGTTGTGATCTACAACCTGTCCCTCCTCTCTCAACATTTTTTCCCTCGCTAAACCATTATTTATCCATTCAATTTCCCCGAAGAAAGAATGAAGCCGGTTATATCTTCTGCTGTAAATAAATGAAAAACCGAATATAGCATGACGTTCCTTATCCCCTTTTTTATAAATACCGCTTGTGCCAAATATGGAGAGATCATACCTGCCTTCATCATATTCTCGCTCCTCTTTCGCTATCCCGAATTCTCTGAATTTCATTTCATCGGGGAAATACTCAAATCCCAGCGACATAGTAGGATAATTTATCCCCTTGTTCGGCTCCTTAAGTCCCCCGTTTGAAATATGGTTGTAGTTAATTGAGAGTTTCAGATTCCAGTTTTGCCGGTAAAAATAATTGAGATTAAGCCCGAGCTGCAGGTAACCGCTTATTGCCATAGAATAAGAAAAGTTATCGGGATTATCTTTTTCATGCCATGGTTTTGAGAGCCATGTCAGTCCTGCCGAAGCTTTGAAAGATAACGCGAATCCGGCAGGCTTTCCAAAAAATGGCTCAATATATGGCGCGAGAATAACTCCGTGCCCCAGTATAGCTGTATTATCAAAATTAAACCAGGAAAGCTGCACACCCGCCCGCGGGAAACAGCGGCATTTGCTCCAGGTTTCCCGGTCTGTATAGTGCCGACTGAAGTCCAGAGTAATCCCAAAAGGATATGAATCCGCTACCGGTCTTATATCCCTTGAATGAATGATAATAAATCCCCTGTGTATAAGCAGACCGATACCATTCCTTTCAATTCTTTCTGACGGATCAGTCTGTCCATTCACACTGATACATAGGAATAAAAAAGATAGCATGGTAAAAAATTCATTCTTCAATCTGGGTCTCATTACTTATTTTTGTAGACGAAAAGATTATCATCTAATATCCCTGGTGAAACAAACAGACAAATAACATTGTCTTACAACTAAAATAACATGGAAGAATATGTCCGGCATGAACAAAATAAGAATGTTTTCAATAATTTTCATCTTTTATACTTTATTCGCGGTTAACTCTTTTGCCCAGGATGTTGAATTCAGGGAGCTTGAGAATAAATCATTCGCGGCCGGAGAAAAACTCAGCTACTCAGTGCGTTATGGTTTTATCCCAGCCGGCACAGCGGAAATATCAGTGGACGCCTCCAGGGAAATGTTTGGCAGAGAGATTCTTCATACCAAACTTCTCGTAAAATCGCTCGAAAGTTTTGACTGGATATATTCAGTAAGAACTACCTACGAATCATATATCGACAAACTTGGACTTTTCCCCTGGCGGTTCGCGCTGCATATCCGTGAAAGCAAATTCAAAGCCGATTTCAGCGCGTTCTTCGACCAGCGCAGGGGCAAAGCGATCACATCAGAGGGTAAATATGACATCCCTCTTTATGCCCAGGATGTGGTATCAGCATTTTATTACGCCCGCACTCTCGATTATTCCGGTATGGAAAAAGGGGACAAAATAACACTTGTTAATTTTTATAACGACAGTATTCATAATCTTGATGTTATCTATCTCGGGAAAGAAACAGTATCAGTTGAATCGGGCACATATGACTGCATCGTAGTGGAACCCCTTGTTACCGAAGGAGGATTTTTTAAGAGTGAGGGTAATATAATGCTCTTTATGACTGATGATGATTTAAAAATACCGGTACAGGTAAAAATTAAAGTGATAATCGGGGCGCTCACCGTTGAACTGACAGATTATGAAGGTCTGGCGGGAGAAATGACTTCGAAGAAATAACAGAGCCAAAATTCGCGGATTAAACGCGGAAAAGAAAAAAGGATTTGAATAAAGGACATTTCCCCGGTTTATCGGACATATGTAAAATTTAAGATTCGAATAATATTCTGTCGTTCTCTGCTTTATCTGTTAATCAATAGCCAAATCAGCCAATTATCGGCCAATTATCTGCCAAATCGGCCAATTATTTCAAAATATATTTTGTACCCTGACCGACATTGCCCTGCCTGTAGAATAAGAAAATCAACAAAACAGCCCGGATGAATTATCTGTCATTTATATCAAAATACCCTAAACTGGCAAAACCAGAACCAAAAGAAAATTCAGAAAAAAAAAGTTCTCGTTCTCGTAATCGTCTTCGTACCCGGCTTTATTTTTGATGGCGATTTTTTCGAGAACGATTACGAGTACCGCTTCGCTGAGTACGAGTACGACTATTTAAATCAATTTACTCAATTCAATATTCAGCCTTAAAAAGCAAGAATATTATTGTTAAGTCGCCTAAATTTTCCCCAGGCAGAGCCTGAGGGAAACGCCTTAAAGGGGAACATTTGTAAGTATATCCGAAACAATCGGAATATCCCCCGCCGGAGGTAATGGCACTAAGATTGTGAAAGAATGAGGCTTATTTAGTTTTTTTTCTGGTATTCAGACCCCACCCTAAATCCCTCCCCTTAGTAAGGGGAGGGACTTTTAAAGCCCCTCTCCTTGATAAGGAGAGGGGTTGGGGTGAGGTTGTAAAGAATTTAATAACAATAGGTTAGCCAATTATTGTTATCATTCTGTTTAATTGATATTGGGAAATCATTCCATAAGGAATATTGATGTTGGGGAATAACTATATTTGCGCAATATTCCTTTCGTTTCACTATGTTAGTGCCATTACCGTCGGCCCCATAGGGATGCCAGTGGCAGAGGGGTGGATTCAAAGTGTTTTTCTTTGAAGACGGGGGAGGACTATCCTTGAACTAACCGATAACTTTTCGTTTTCTGACTCCATCAGCTTATGGATTTTGAATCGCGGCTTAATTATCGGCAACATGTTATTTGCTGGCTTTTTGACAAATTTTGCTCCTTAGATTATCCTCAACATGTTGGGGTTAGTGTGGTGATAAGAGCCTGATCTGGTGTGCAAAAATAACACATATCCATTTTTACCAGTTTTTTTCAACAATAGCAATCCTTTTTTCATAATCACTTTTGTTCATAATGTCATATTTAATTCCTGCCTGATATACATCCAGAATCATCTTCTTATATTTTTCTTTTTCATTCTTGTCTCTGGTTTCACTATAACGTGATCTTATGGCAAGACCCAGTTTACGATAAAAATTATGTTTGTTAAAATCGGGCTTCGCGCTGAAAATTTTCCACCCTTTTTCAAACGCTCGTTTAAGATCCCCGCTCAACATAAATTTATTAAATTCAGTGAATTCTTTCTCGGCATTTATCTCCATCTCCATCTTTTCAAACTTTCCGGTTTTAGGATTTAAGACTAATAAACTCTGACCTGAAGTTTTGTTTTGCTCTTCCTGAACGTTATATACATCATCATCGTGAAAAATCACGTTTTTATTTCCTGATTCAGCTCCAGCTCTTCAGTAAGGGTCTCCCCTTCTTTAATTTCAATCTCCTTGTTGATTCCTTTCATACCTGTCAGAGATGCCGATATCAAATATCTTCCGGTTCTAAGTTTGTCAAATGTTTTATACCCTGTCCATTGTTCAATTGTTCTGCCTTGCGATGACAGAGTAACAACTGCGTCCAGCGGCTTCACAGAAATATTTAATCTTCCCGTTTTTTCTTCGAGAGTCACATTCCTTGTAATCTGTTTACCTCTGCTTACCTCAATTATCTCTTTGTATTCCTTAAATCCGGTCGCTTTTATTTCAACCAGATGTGAACCGGGTGGCAACTCAATTTTATTCTTTTGAACAGCGCTGTTATTCACAAAGATTGTCGCTCCTTCCGGCGCTCCTGTAATTTTTAATATACCGCTGTTTTTCACCAGGGAATAATAAAATTTATTCTCTCTTTCCCCATTTACAAATATTTCTTCATTAGTTTCGGCATAACCTGACTTTAATATTTTAATATTGTACTTTCCGGGAAACAGGAACAACACTTTGTCAGTCTTCCCCCTGTCAAAATTATCTATTCTGATATCAGCCCCGGTCGGTTCCGAAATAATCTTCACCGGAACCTGCTCAATCATTTCCATTGAATAATCGAACAGGTTATTTGAGGCGCTTACCTCAATTGTTTCGTAAATGGTTTTAAACCCCTGAAGCTCAATTTTTAATTTATGTTTTCCCGGCGTTAGCTGAAAAGTGGGACCGGCTCCCATTTTTACACCATCCAGGAATATTGCCGCCTCCCGCCTGTCAACAATTATATTCACCGGAATTAGAGCGCTTGTTTTCTCGCCGGAAATTTTGATCTGCCATACCTGTCTGCTTTTAAGAAATATATTATGCTCACTCAGAATAATTTTTAATGGAGCGAATCCGGTTTTATATATCGTAACAACTCTTTCCTCACCTTGCAGAAATAAAAGTGACCGGCCCGGTTTTTCATCAACTTTCACAATTCCGTTATTCGAGGTGTAGGATAATCCTCCAAGGTCAGAGATTATCTTTAATCCGGCGCAGACATTTCCATTGGCGTCCCTGACTTTATCCCTTATAAACTCATTTTTTAATAATTCCCCTTCACCAACTACATACATCTCAGATATTTTTTGAGAAAAAAGGGATGAAGAAATAATTGCCAATAATATCAGGACATTAAAATACTTTTTCATTTTTCCGGTTCTAACGCTCCTCCAAAATAAAAAGTCTTTCAATTGTCTTCCCATCCTCCATATAAATATCCTCCTTAGCTGTTTTGTAAGGATATTTATTCATTTCAATTTCATATTCACCCGAAACGAGAACATCGGTTTCAAAAGCCCCGTTCTGGTCGGTAATGTATTGATATTCCCCTGGCGTTACATGAACTACAACACCTCCCTGTAGTTCCCCGTTTTCATTCTGGACAACACCGAAAAGTCTCCCTCCGGCGTAAAGACCATTAATACTTACAACATCCTCAGGCTGCTCGATGCAGGCCGAAGAAAAGACCAGCAGAATAAGTACGATAAAATAGCTCTTTTTCATGACATCACCTACAGCCTGATATTAAAGTCAATCCGGATATGTTCTTCTCCCGAATGAAGCCGGTAATTCTTAAAACCCAATTTGAACGAGGAATTTGAAACATCAATATAATAATCATCTTCTGTCAGGAAAAATACATCAACAATATTCCATAAATAAACACCCGCCATCACTACCAGAACACCACGGGATAAGTTATGACAACTCTGCATATTATCATAATTTGAATTTATATCCCTGATATAGCGGGCTCTCAATTCAGGCACTGTGGATTCGTTATATCTCGAAAGCAGTTCATCAATTTCGCTCTTCGAATTATCATATTCAATTTTGCTGCTGATATATAATCCAAGCGCCGCGGCTGTCGCTCCGAAAATCAGTCCCGCTTTAGTATAACGCCCCTCGAGCGCCTGTCCCAGACCGGGAACCAGCGCTGAAGCCAGGTAATGTGTTGACCTGTCTTTCCTCAATAGATTAAATTCGGGCAGGTTTTTCGCTTCAATCTCAATTATTTCGTTATAAAGTTCATTTCCGTTATTATCAAATATCGCTATGTTTCTTTTTCCCGAAGGAATAGTGACAATATGATCGGGACCCGGATTTTTTTTCTCTCCCTCTATTATCAGCGAAGCGGCATCTTTAAGATTAAACCGGACATCAACAAAATCACTGCCCCGGAATAATTCAATATTTTCTTTTGTTATTTCACCCGCCTCAATAATTATTTTCCTTTGAACAGTTTTATATCCATCCAGCGCTGAAATCAGTTTATACTCTCCCGCGGGGATCGATTCAAAGAACTTGATGCCTTTCCACCCGGCATACTCTTTTCCCTTCCTCATAAGAATATTTTCCGCTCCCGGAATATTTATCGTAAACCGGAGACCGCCAAGTTTTGGTTTTAACGAAATCGCCAGATTGATATTCTCCCCGGCATCCAGCTCCAGATTTTCAACAAAGGGAAAATAACCATCCATTTCCGCGCTGAGCCGGTATCTTCCCGGGTTAAGTTCTATAAGTCTGGTTCTTTTGTAACTGATATTATTAAGTTTCACTTCACATTCTTCAGGTTCGGAAAAAACCGTTATAAATCCCGAGCTGTTGGAGAGTTTATAGTTTCTCTTTAATGTTCCGCCGCGTGAAATTTCTATTTCTTCGGCAAAACTTTTAACTCCCGGTTTTTCAAGGGCCACCTCATAATTTCCCGCCTCAAGCTCTGTAAGCCCCTCTGAGACAGTTCTTCCGTTAAGGGTGATAGCTACACCGGGTGTGGCGATATTTAAGTCCAGAAAGCCTGTGCTCCTTTTTAACTCGTAACTGAATACATTCTCCGTTCCTTCAAAAACCTCAACCGTGTCCCTGACTGTTAAATAATTTTCCTTTTTTATCTCAATAAAATAGCGGCCCTGATAATCCCAGAAACTGCTGTTCGTCTTTCTGGTTATCCTGCTGTCAAAATTCAAGTCGGCATTTTCCGGCCGTGTAAT
>CAXXGF010000082.1:0-54612 GCA_963677445.2 Melioribacteraceae bacterium
TTACCGCATATGAAATTCCTGAAAAACCGGTATTATCTGGGCCGGAACATTCAACGGGCTGTGCAGCATAGATATCGACAGTGAGAAGATAAAGAGATATTCTCTATCAGTTAAGGAAGATATTAACAATCCTGAAAGTGATCTGATCACCGGGATATATACCGTGCCGGGTTACCCTGAAACCATGTGGATTACATCGGCAAGCGGACTGATAAAATTTAATACGGGGACAGGAAGTTATAAAAAAATAAAGCAGGGGAATTACAAAGGCAGTCTCGAAGATAATTCGCTGAATTGTATTGCCGGTTCAGAAGACCGTAATATTTTATGGATCGGATCAAGTCACGCCGGTCTCGCGAGATTTCATATTCCGACAGAAACTTTTGAACATTTTACCTCGGGCGGAAAAGCTGAGGGAGCAATAAGCAGTAACTTGGTTGTTTCGCTTTATGAAGATCCCTCAGGACTTCTTTGGGCCGGAACATTTGACGGAGGCCTCAATATTGCTGATCTGAATAAAGAAAATATTGAACATACTAAAAGTGACCCTGAAAATAAAAACAGTATTAGCGGCAATCTTGTCTCAGCGTTTTATGAATCGGAAAAATATCTGTGGGTAGGCACAGTCAATACCGGACTGAACAGGATAAATAAAAAAAACAATCGAATAAAAAAGATTACGCTCGGAGAGGTTTCCGACAAGGTTTTTTCCTCCAATGCGATCAGCAGGATAATACCGGCGCCTGACAGTGATGATGAGTTATTTGTTGTCTGTCTTGGCGGTTTTTACAGAGTAAATACTGAAAGTTTGGAAATGAAAAAGCTGAGTTATGAAAAGGCAGGGCTTTTAATGGATATCGCCTTTACCGACAGCACAAAAACTACTCTGTGGGTGACATCACTTCGAAACGGATTATTCAGGTATGAACTGGCAACCGGAAAATTTCAAGACGCGAATTCTTTTCTGCCTGAAGAAATTAGTATTGATGAGGGGATGCTCTCAGCTATACTTATGGACAGCAGGAGCAACCTTTGGCTCGGAACTCTGACCCGGGGGATCTACAGATTGAGTCCCGATAGAAGCCTGAAACATTTCAGTACAGAGAATGAAGATAATTGCTCAATCCTGGCTAATTCGGTTAATTATATTCATGAGGACCGTTCAGGGAAAATCTGGATAGGTTCGGACGGCGGATTGAACATTTTTGATTACATTGATGATAAAGTCATCGATTATACTAAGATAGTTAAACTTCCCGATTTTTCAATAACATCGATTGTCGAGGATGAATCGGGATTTATCTGGGTCGCCACCCGAAACGGATTGATAAAAATTGATCCTGAAAAAAACAGGGGTAAAATTTTTGATGAGAGGTCGGAATAGAGAGTAAATATTTTCTCTCCGGATATAAATCGGATTATGGCAAAATTTACCTTGGAACAATGAATGGTTATTATTCATTTGATCCTGAAAATATGAAGATGGGTGATAAAGCGCAGCCGGTGATTTTAACCTCCTTCAGGATTCTTACCGCCTCGGCGGATGATAAAGATATTCCCGGCGCGGAGGAACTGGAAGACAAAGGAATGATCAGGCTTTCTCATTATCAGAATTCCTTTGAGTTTGAATACTCATCCCTGAGTTATCTCTATCCCTGGCGGAGTCAGTATAGTTATAAACTGGAAGGTTTTGAGGATGAGTGGACCAACGCCGGTAACCGGCGCTATGCCGCGTATACAAATCTTTCTCCGGGGGAATATATCTTCAGGCTTAGGAGTACTGATTCGGGGACCGTCTCCGATGACCATGAGAAAAGGATAAAAATAATTATTGACCATCCCTGGTGGAATACTCCTTTTGCCTGGATAACATACGCGATGATTGTCAGCGGGATTCTTCTGCTTGTGAATGTACTGCAAAGGAAAAGGATAACCGAAAAGGAAAGAGAAAAAGCTCATCTGCGGGAAATTGAGATAAGAGCTGAGGCGGCGGAACTTCAGGCCAGGATAATTTATGAAGAAAATGAACGTCAAACCCGCGAGCTGGAGGAGGCGCGTAGGCTGCAGCTATCGATGCTTCCTGAAAAGGCCCCGGAGATACCCGGTTATCAGATAGCGTTCGCGATGCGGACCGCAGCGGAGGTCGGAGGGGACTATTATGATTACATTTATGAGAATGATGAGCTGATTGCCGCTCTTGGTGACGCCACCGGACACGGACTCAGGGCAGGCACAATGGTATCGGTTATTAAAGGATTATTTTCCGCCCTTGCCGCCAAATCAGATTTGCTTGCGTTTTTTAATGATACCACACGGACTTTAAGAAGCATGAAACTCTGGAATCTTTATATGGCATTTACGATGCTCAAAATAAAAGATGGTATAATGGAAATATCGGCGGCCGGAATGCCCCCCGCTCTTATTTACAGGAAAAATAAAAATAAAACAGAGGAAATTGTTATTAAAGGAATGCCGCTCGGAGCGTTTCATGATTTTAAGTACACACTGCGCAGGCAGAAACTTGAAAAAGGTGATATAATTCTTCTTAACTCCGACGGGATAAGTGAGCAGTTTAATGAGCGGAATGAACAGTTTGGTTTTGAAAGATTAAAGAAGGTTTTTTCGGAAAATGTCGATAAAAACCCTGAAAAAATTATTTCAAATATTCTGGAAGCGGGTGAAAAATGGAGGGGGGGACCGAAGCCGATCGGATGATATTTCCCTATTCGCGATTAAAATTACTGATGGTGATTAATGAAAACAACAAAAGTTATTATTTCCCTTGTATTGGTTATTGGAGTTTTTTATTCGCTAAATTATAAACATGATATTATTCCCCCGCTCGGGAAACTTCTGAATCCCTTCGGCGGGTATATGCGGAATTCAAATGATATTATGCTGCCGGAGGAAATGAGTCATCCCGCGTTAAAGGACAGCGTTACAGTTTTCCGGGATGAAAGATATGTGCCCCATATTTTTGCGAAAAATGAATATGATCTCTATTTTGTCCAGGGTTTTGTTACCGCGTCCGACCGTTTATGGCAGATGGAGTTTCAGACTTTTGCCGCCGCGGGAAGGTTATCGGAAGTGGTGGGGGAAATGGCGATTGAAATGGACAGACTACAGCGGAGGCTCGGAATTCCCCTCGCGGCTGAAGAAGCTATGCGGACCATGCTGGAAGAACCTGTTTTCAGGGGGATTATAGAAGCTTATTCCGACGGGGTGAACGCGTATATTAATTCTCTGGAGAAAGAGGATTATCCGGTGGAGTACAAGATCCTTGATTACAGCCCGGAAAAATGGACTCCTTTGAAAACCGCGCTGCTGCTGAAATTAATGGCCTGGGACCTTACGGGATATAACCGGGAGATTTACATGACTAAACTCCGCGCGGCATTAGGTGATTCACTTATCCGAAAACTATACCCTGTATATCCGCCATTCCAGGAGCCTGTAATTCCGGCGGATACAAAATGGAATTTTAAAGGACCGGGGAAAATGAGCGGAATGAATTCGGGTCCGGCTGATGGCGGAAAAATTCCCTTTAATAAAAAATTTTCCGAGGCTTCTGATATCGGAAGCAACAACTGGGCTGTTAACGGATCGAAAACCAGAAGCGGAAGCCCGATTTTGTGCAGCGATCCCCACCTGGGATTGAATCTCCCTTCAATCTGGTATGAGGTTCATCTGGTCTGCGACAATATGAATGTATATGGAGTCTCATTGCCGGGCGCGCCTTGTGTTACTGTAGGATTTAATGACAATGTGGCGTGGGGTATTACAAACGCGGCCAGCGATATATTCGACTGGATCAGAATTAAGATGGATGACACAAGACAACATTATCTGAAAGGCAAGGAGAAAGTCCCTCTCAATATGGTTATCGATAAAATAATTGTCAGGGATGGCGGGGATATTGAAGATACCGTATATTATACAGAATACGGACCTGTTTCTTATCTGCAAAATGAAGAACCATTATATGATAATATACCCGCCGGATGCGCTCTCAGATGGGGGGCGCATGACGCATCAAATGAAGCTCTTACATTTTATAAATTGAATAGAAGCAGGAATCTGGAAGATTATAAAAAAGCCCTTGAACATTATAACTGTCCCGGACAAAATTTTGCCTTTATTTCAAAACAGGGAGATATCGCTATCTGGCATAAGGGTAAATATCCTGTCCGAAAGTTTGAGGAGGGAAGGTATATCAGTGAGGAAGCTCCTGAAAAACTCTGGGAAAAATATATCCCTATGGATGAACTGCCTCATATAATAAATCCCGAAAGAGGTTTTGTCAGTTCGGCCAACCAGAATCCGGCCGGACCGGATTACCCATATTATCTCGGGGGCAAATATACTTCATTTGAAAGAGCAGCCAGAATAAATGAGGCGCTTTCAGCGAATAATGATATTACACCGCGGGATATGATGGAACTACAGAGGGATAATCTGAATCTTCACGCGAAAATGGCTCTGCCTGTTCTACTTCCACTGATATCCGATACCGGATCTGTTCAGAGAGTTCTGGCTTTAAACGCGCTGAAAAACTGGAATTACCGAAATGATCCCGACTCAGTTTCGCCAATTATTTATGAAAGGTTCCGGGGTCAGTTCAGGTGGTTATTATGGACAGATGATATGGATACCGGTGAGGATACCTTATTATTCCCCGGTAGAGATGTTACCCTCAATCTAATACTCAATGAACAAAATTCCCCTTTCTTTGATAATAGGTACACCGAAAAGGTTGAGACGCTGAAAGACCTCGCCGATACCGCGTTTTCGGCGACAGTTGAAGAGCTGACAGATTTTTTTGGAGAATTTGGTGATAACTGGAAATGGGGAAAGAGAAGAGGCACAGACATAAGGCATCTGGCGAGAATTCCGGGATTCAGCAGAAACAATTTATATACCGGGGGTAACTATAATAATGTGGACGCCACAAGGCGGCTCGCCGGTCCCTCCTGGCGGATGATTGTTGAAATGGGTGAAGATGTAAAAGCGTGGGGTATATATCCCGGGGGAGAATCGGGCAATCCCGGTTCAGAGTATTATGACCAGATGGTGGATGACTGGGTGAATGGCAAATATTTCAGGCTGAGAAATGAATCGGGAAAAAGTCATTATTCAGAATTTAACAGGACCATATTTACAGGAGGAGGCAAATAATGAAGATTAAGGATATGCTGATAATTGCCGCTGTTCTTTTAGCGCTACATCTTTCAACTTCATTCTGGCATTGGATAATTCTGGTTCCAATGGTTTATTTTTTCATTTATCCCGAGAAAAAAAGACATCCTTTTTTCGCGGGGGCAATCCCGGTTGCGGCTGTGTGGCTGATCTCATCACTATGGTTTTATTTTACCGGCGCTCAGATTATCACCGGGAAAATAGCGGTGACGCTTAATGCAGGCGAGCCCTGGCTGCTACTGACGGCAACTATGGTTATCGCCTTTATCGCGGGAGGGCTCGGGGGATGGTGCGGATATAACCTGGGTGATATAACAAGTATTAAAAAATCTGAAGGTTAAAGATGAGTTTTACATTAATAGGATTTATTCTCTATCTCATTATTGTTCTTGTTGTTGGTCTTCTTACATACAAAATTAATAAAAGCCACCGGGATTTTTTTCTTGCGGACAGAAAGCTGAATCCCTGGGTGGTCGCGCTCTCGGAAAGAGCCTCGGGTGAATCGGCATGGTTGCTACTTGGTTTACCCGGAGCCGCTCTCGCGAAGGGATTTCTTGAATTTTGGACAGCTCTCGGTTGTGTTCTCGGCATTATTTTTTATTGGTTTTATGTCGCCTCCGATCTCCGAAAAGAATCTGAACGCCTCGACGCGATAACTCTGCCTGAGTTTTTTTCTAAAAAGTTTGGTGAAAATGAAAAAATAATTCGTTTTATCTCAATGCTGATTATCATTTTCTTTTTCACATTCTATCTCGCCGCGCAATTTAACGGCGCGGGAAAAGTTCTCAACGTAACATTTGGCATAACCCCTGTTACAGGTATAATTTTAGGCGCGGTTGTTATTATATTTTATACTATGATGGGGGGATTTTTCGCGGTTGCCTGGACCGATTTCATCCAGGGACTGATAATGATCGGCGCGCTGGTTATTCTACCGATCGTCGGCCTTTTTGAATTAGCTTCCGCGGGGCAATCACTCAACGGAGCAATCGCTGAACAGTCAACCTCATTTATCAGTTTTACCGGGGGAGCGGAAGGGTGGGCCGCGTTCGCGATCATTATAGGAGGATTAAGCTGGGGACTCGGTTATATGGGACAGCCTCATCTGCTGACACGTTTTATGTCGATCAAAGATGCCGGAAAAATTAAAATAAGCCGCAGAATCGCTATAGTCTGGGCGATTCCTGCATTCGCCGGCGCGATGGTAATAGGTCTTGTAGGGCTGGCGATGTATGGCCAGGGACATTTCCAGGATGTCGAGCAGATAATGCCTCACCTGGCATCCGCAATTTTACCTTCATGGCTTGCCGGCATTTTTATTTCGGGCGCTGTCGCGGCTATGATGTCTACAGCCGACAGCCAGTTACTCGTAATCACCTCCTCGGTTATCGAAGATTTTTATCATAAAACGCTGGGGAAGGAAGTTTCCGATAAAACATTGCTGAATCTCAGCAGATTAATCACAATCGGAGTAGGAGTTCTCGGTTTTATAATAGCGGTAACTTCGCAGGAATTGATATTCGCGCTGGTTTCATATGCCTGGGCCGGACTGGGAGCTTCATTCGGGCCTGCTTTGATATTATCCCTTAAATGGAAAAAAACTTCCCGCAACGGTGTTATCGCCGGTATGATAACAGGCGCCCTGACGACAGTTATCTGGTCGAATATAGAAGTTCTTGATAGTTTTCTCTCAGTAAGGCTTGTAGCCTTTATATTCGCTTTTGCCGCTGTTGTGATATTCAGTATGAGAGACAACAATAAAAGTTTGGAAAAGTAGCTGTTAACATTCAATTGTTATTCTTTTCTTATATAACAGGTTATTTTTAGCAAAAATATTGTATTATAAATATCAAATTCTATCGACCAGAGTTTTGCCGGGAATATCTTAAGTGTCTCTGGTTATCGGCAGTTGTTTGTATATCCTCTACAAGGATATCGTTTTGTTTGTTCACAATGCTCAACAATAATTCTTGCTTCTAAAAAAAACTTGCTGAGTTTCAATTAGTGGCGAATAATAAAGACAACTTGCAAAACATCTTTGTTGCGGAGATATGCTTACCGGGATATGAAGTAATAAAATTGGCAGTTTTGAAATTCCTTTTCAATAACCAAAAAAAACCGTATAGTGAAGATTACCATCCCAGGATTCAAAAAGAGAAAAATTGTTCACTTGAATTAATGTTGATATTCTGATAATTTTGGAACTGTTATTGATATTGTGAGGTCCGATGAAGTATTTTCTTACTCTTTTTGTTATTATTGCTCTGACTATACCCGCATTGGGTAATGATTTCTCAAAAACGAACGGATTTAAAGTCTCCGGATTCATTAAAGGAGAAAAAACAGGAGAACCGGTTGCCGGCGCGGCGGTATTTGTTTTCAGAGATACAGTTATTTCAGGAGTTTATTACAGAGTAGTAACCACCAACAAATTTGGTTTTTATTCAGTGCCTGAACTTCCAGAGGGTATTTATTATTTCAGTGTAAAAGCGCTGGGATATGATACGGGCCTGGAAAAAATTGTCCTGCGGGACAGCTCCCATTTAAATATCGTACTCAACATTTCCCTTACCCGTAAGGATGTGCAGCTAAAGGAAGTTGTTATCAGCGAAAATGAGGAAGATGAGGTAAGACAACCAGGCATGGACAGAATTTCGAAAAGAAAGGTGGAATCCCTTCCTTCGGCAAGCGGCGAACGGGAAGTGTTGCGCGCGCTCGAAACAATGCCGGGGGTTACGCAGGCGAATGAAATATCAAGAGGGTTATATGTCAGAGGGGGTTCTCCCGATCAGACTTTAACACTTCTTGACGGGGTGCCATTATATAATCCGGCTCACCTGGGCAATTTTATCAGTACATTCAATACCGAGGCGCTTCAGGATATCAGGCTGATTAAAGGGGCTTTCCCGGCAGAATTTGGCGGCAGACTGGGGAGTGTTCTCGATCTGAGGATGAGAGCAGGCTCAAAAGAAAAATTCAGCGGAAAATTAGTGGCCGGTCTGATAAATTCTTCTGTTCATCTTGAAGGACCTTTTGGTGAAGAATCAACCTTTATTCTTTCAGGCAGGGGATTTTATTACGATCTTATTCAGAAGAGCGCCGATAAAAACAGTCTTGTGCCCCGGTATAATTTTTGGGACCTGAATTCAAAAATTACCTACAATGCATCAAGTTCGCAGGTGATTTCATTTAACGGATTTTATACCCGCGACAAATTATATAACGGACCGGGAAATAAAGATTCCAATTTCGATATTAATTGGGAAAATCTTGTCCTTAATGGCAACTGGATGAGAATAAGCACACGCTCAAATCTTTTTACCACATCATTTTCTTTTATCAGGTATAAATTTTATTCAAGGATAAATGATCTTAAATCTACTGTATCAGCTTCCGACCATTATTCAAATACAATTTTAAGTGATTTAATTTTCAGGAGTGATGTAGAGTTTCATCCTCTCGAAAATCATAAGGCAAAAGCCGGATTTATGATGAGTTACCATCTATATGAACTAATATATAGCAATCAGTATAATTATTATCTGGCTAATGATCCCTCTTCCAGGATAGAAATCAACTCACTCGAAGCGGTAGCGTTTATGCAGGATAACTGGAAAGCCGCCGATAATTTAATGATAGAAGGGGGATTGCGCTTTTCTTATTTTAAGGACAGCAAGTTTATCGGTATAGACCCAAGATTTTCTTTCAGCTGGTTTCCGGGCGGAGGATTTTCGATAAACGGAGCAGCGGGTTCCTCAAGCCAGTTCATGCACCTTATGGTCAGGAATGATATGTCACTACCAACCGATATATGGTATCCCTCGAATGAAAATATAGAACCGGGCCGGGCGTGGCAGGTTAGTCTTGGCGCCGACAAAAAATTTAAAGATATACCATATTATTTTTCCCTGGCCGGATATTATAAAAAAATGGATAACCTCTATGAATATAAAGACGCGCCGGGAGGAATTGATGAGATCCTCGATCAGGACCTTTTTACCTCTGGTCAGGGAGAAGCCTGGGGCGCGGAAGTTTTTCTGGAAAAAAGGTCGGGCCTCTTTACCGGCTGGATAGGATATACATTATCATGGACCCGAAGAAAATTTGAACTGTTGAATAACGGGGAGGAATTTTATCCGAAATATGACCGGAGACATGATTTTTCCCTGGTTCTTTCTATGAAACCTCTGGAATATCTTGCTGTAAGTGTCAGTTGGAAGTATGCTTCCGGGGCAGGCATTACAATGCCCATCGGACAGTATTCGATGGCAAACCCGGGAATAACAGATGAATATGAAACCCGGTTTGATTTTTCCGAGAGGAACGGTTATCATCTGCCCGATTATCACCGTCTGGACCTGAATATTTCCTGGAATCCTGTCAATGAACCCTACCAGATTTTCCTGAATATTTATAATCTCTATAACAGAAAAAATCCTTTTGTAAGATATATGTCTCTGCGTGAGACAGATAATGTACCGGTGCTTAAAGATATGAATCTGTTTCCCTTTATGCCCACAATAGGTGTCAGATATGAATTTTAAAAAATACCTTATTCCCTTTATTCTGATAATTTTTATCGGATGTGAATCTACTGAAGTTGTAGAAACAGAACTTCCTTTTGAAGAGAAAATTGTAATAAATGCCGAATTATACGCCGGAAAACAGTTTGAGGGAGTCTCTATATCAAGGACAGTTCCTCTTACCGGCAGTTATAGCTATACCGAAGCGCTGGTAACCGACGCGAGTGTGAAAATAAGTGATGATCGCGGGCAGGAAAGATATCTTTTCCTCGACAGCCTGGGAAGATACAGCCAGAGGGGGCTGATGACAATACATTCGGGATATAGATACTACCTGGAGGCGCTGATTGATGGTGAGCATTATACTGCCGAGACAAAAGTGCCTTATGCGCCTCAGGTGGCTAATATTGAATTTGCTGAGGATAGCTATATTACCGCCAGAGTTACCGGTTCTTACAATCAGGTTTATAGCGCTATATGGGTCCTTCTGGATAATTTCGGCAGGGAGATTGACCGCTCAGATGAGCTCTATTCTGTAAAAAAAATAGGTAGTCAGGATTCTGATGTAATGGATATGAGAACAGCGAATTTTCCGGAAACTTATAACCAGTCACATTACCGGAACAGACTGATGTTTCTCTCAATGGCTTTTGATCCCGATTATTATGAATATTTTATTACCAGGAACAGTAACAACCCTGTTGAAAATACTTTTTCCCAGAGTGGCGGTGTTGTAAAGTGGAATGTAACCGGCCCGAAGGCGATTGGTCTCTTTATTGGTGTTGCCGAGGGTACGCCGATGAGTCCTAGGAGGTGATTCAGAATCAGAGTTTGAGTAAGAGTATGATAATCGGGTGGTGATGGTGGTTGAGTTGTTCATTTTGTATCCCGCGGGGAGATTTATCCCTTAGCATTGAAATTCTACACAAAATGGAAAGAATTCAATTAACAATTATTAATGAACAATTGAAAAGCCAAAGACTACAGCAGACTATTCTGATTTCGCAGATTTAGGTGGAAAAACGCCACTAAATCACCAAATCCAAAAAAAACCTTATTCTATATTTTTTTTCTACAATAATGCTGATTCTACAAATCAGATCCCATTCAAAAAGCATTCCCGGGAAAGCCAATTCCTCATTTTTATCCGCTGCGGAGGATGTCATTCGTAATCCCTCATTGTTTCCGGCTTGGCCGGTTTTCGATTAAAATTTTGGGAATAATAGAGTGATTATTACAGGGCTCCTGACATCAGAAACATAAAGTATTGAAATAAAACAACATAGACTTTTTGTTGCGTATATACTTATGCGACTTGTATTAGAAATTCTGTCAAAAAGAATTGTGTTTATAATTTTCCTCTGCAAGAAATAATTTGGAATTTACCTTAGTTCGTAAAGCGAGAACCAATGGGAATTGTCATTAATCTTACCAAATTTATTTTATAAAAGATTCCTTTACTTTTTGTCTTGACACAAAAAGTAACAAAAAAGGGTTCTATATGAAATTTAGTGGGTAAAGTAATAAAATAGCGGATAAAGATATGAATCAAAGATTCGCATATTCTCATGTTTGATTTCCGGAAACCAGCCCCTGGTCTTCACCACCACAGAGCGCACGGTCTTGAAAAAAGTGGATGAGTCTTAAAGTCCCTCTTACCCCGACTGAGCCAGACGCTTTCAGCACTCCATATCTTTATGCGTTTGCTGCTTTCGCCCTTTCAGGGCTCTGATAATGTCTTTGTTTTTCTTAACCGGGGCGTTGCCTGCACCCTTTCAGGATTTTGTATCCATCTGTGACAAACTGGAATTATTATTATCGCTGAAAGCGCGACAATCAACAGCCCCGGGCAACGCCCGGGGTAATAAAAGAAAAAGTGTATTTAAGCCCTGAAGGGGCGGAAGCTACACGTCGGGATTATCCGGTTAAACTTTAACAAAAGGTTTTGTTTAATTGTCAGGACCGACAAAAATCACCCATTGTATTTCACATAGGACCAAAATTTTACAGGTTATCTAAAAAATAATTGGTAATTTTATTCCAGAGATGATTGATTTTTTTCCCTTTGATTCCGTGCGGTTGGCCTACATAGGGGAAATAATCAAGAGGTTTATTCATGTCAGCGGCTTTATTCGCGAAAACAAGCGTCTGCTGCCAGACTACTGTCGGATCGGATGTTCCATGCACCAGAAGCAGCTTTTTACCTTCCAGGTTTCCGACATAATTAAGCAAACATGCTTTTTCATATCCCTCTTTATTTGTCTCGGGTGTATCCATATATCTTTCTGTATACATTAATTCATACATTGCCCAATCTATTACTGCGCCTCCGCCGACAGCGACTTTAAAAATATCATCTGTTCGCAGCAACATTGTTGTCGCCATAAAACTGCCATAGCTCCACCCGAAAACACCTATCCGGGCAGGATCAATAAATCCCCGGTTAATCATATAGCGCACTCCGGTCATCTGATCCCGCATCTCGATGGTCCCAAGCTGACGGAATGTCGCCTGCTCAAATTCTTTTCCCCGGTTTTCCGATCCACGGTTATCCATGGTAAAAACCACATATCCTTCCTGAGCCATACGCATTGACCAGAACTGGTATTTACCATACTGCCATTCATCAAGTATCTGCTGGTCATGAGGGCCCCCGTAAAGATAAACAATCATAGGATGCTTTTTTTCAGGATCAAAACCGGGAGGCGTATAGATTCTGCCATAAAATTTTATATTATCTTCATTTTCAAAGCTGACCAGTTCAATTCCGGGAAGATCAAACTTCGCGACAGGATTTTCTGATCTCATTATTTCCCTTACGATCTTTCCATCGGGTGATATTATGCGGGATACCAATGGTATTTCAGAACTTTCCCATTCATCCCAAAACCAGGACTGTTCATTCATCCTTATATTGTGAACACCTTTTCCATCGGTGATTTTTCTTATTTTGCTTTTCTCAAGAGAGGCGGAATATAAATGTCTTTCAAGCACACTTTCTTTTGTGCCTGTAAAAAATACCTCATTCCCATTTTCTGAAAATCCAATATGTTCTGTGACAACCCATTCTCCACGGGTCAGCTGAAAACTTTCGCTGCCATTAATATTGCATAAATAATAATGTGTCCAGCCATCCTTCTCACTCAGCCAAAGGAATTTTTCATTTTGACCGGGGATAAAATATAACGGGTGCAACGGTTCGGCATAACGCTCCTCTTTTTCCCCGAAAAGATCATTGAGAAATTTTCCCGAAAGAGGATCATATCTTTTAAGGATGTAATGATTCTGGTCGCGGTTGATATGAGTAAGATAGATATTTTCTGATTCAGGTCCCCATGTTATATTCGCGAGATACTGATCTTTAGGCCCCTTAGTATCGAGCCAGGTAGTTTTCCCGCTGCCGATATCATATATCCCAATCCTGACTTCATGGCTTTTTTGGCCTGCCATAGGGTATTTTATAAATTTTGTTTTCGCCGGATATGACCCGGTAAAATCAATGATCGGATAATCGGTTACCATGCTCTGGTCCATCCGGTAAAAGGCAAGTTTTTTGCTGTCATCGGACCAGAAAATACCATCTTCTATTCCAAATTCCCTGCGATGCGCTGCCTGACCATTAATAATATCCGGGTTACGAGTATCAGTTACCTGAATAAATTCACCGGTTTCCCTGATCACAAAAAGATCATTATCCATTGTAAAAGCGATATTTTTTTTGTCAGGCGAAAGTTTCGCGTTATCGGCTTCTTCAGGAAGGGTGAATTTTTTAGATAATTTCCTCGTTTTAAGATTATATTCAAACCAGAGATCATTAATCTCGATCAGAAACTTATCGGAGTCTGCCCATTCAATTTCCGGAAATTTATAATCAATTCCGGTTTTATATTTTCTCAGCATAGAAGCCAGATCTTCCAGCCGCAAAATAATCTCTTTTTTATCTGATTTTAGAAAGCCTCTTTTTAGTACATCATTTGTCGTTTCTTTATCTATAAAAGAATAGCTGTCGGCGCCGGGGATCCATTGAAACTTGCTGATTTTTTGCGGAGCGAGTGTTGAGTAGGAACCGGATGTAATATCGGATGTGGTGAAAATTTTATTCTGTGAAAAGATTATGGAAGTAAAAAGCAGGAGAGCAGTAATAAATATGCTTTTCATAGGGAAACCTCGGATTATGGTGGGTATAAAATAAAAAGGGACCTTGAACCGGTCCCTTTAATATTTATTTTTTCGCTTTATCATCCTTTAGCAGAGTCCTTTTTTCGAGGACATTGTCAATAAGCTTGTATTCTTTTGCCTCTTCGGAGGTCATATAATAGTCGCGGTCGCAATCTTTTGATATCTGTTTGATATCTTTTTCGGTAGTGTCGGCGAGTATTTTGTAGAGCGTATCGCGGGTTTTTATCATCTCTTTCGCGTGTATCTCAATATCGGAAGTCTGACCCTGCAATCCGCCGATCCATGGCTGATGAATCATTATTTTAGAATGGGGAAGAGCTGATCTTTTACTTTTCGTTCCACCTGACAGAAGCACAGCGCCCATGCTCGCTGCCAGTCCGACACAAATTGTCGCGATATCCGATTTGATATATTTCATGGTATCATAGATCGCGAGACCGGCTGAAACACTTCCGCCGGGCGAGTTAATATAAAGGTTGATATCTTTACCCGGATCTTCAGCTTCGAGGAAAAGAAGCTGGGCAATAACAAGACTGGCGATATGATCATCCACAGCAGTGCCAAGGAAAATAATTCTTTCCCTGAGAAGCCGTGAGAAAATATCCATTCCTCTTTCGCCGCGGCCGGTTTGTTCAATTACGTAAGGGACAAGCTGGTTATAAATTTCAGGTTTCATACTATTTCCATTGTTGTTTTTAGAATCCTTTAACAAAGAATATTGGGCCGAAATTCCTGAAGACACTATTTTTCTTCCCCTTCAGCTTCTTTAGAGGGGTCGAATTCCTCAATTTCATTATTTTCTTTCAGGTAGCCGATGATCTTTTCATCCAGCATAGCATCGGCCCGATTGCTGTCCTTATAATACTTTATCAGTTTATCAACCGATATGCCGGTGTTTTCCGCTTCTTTTTCAGCCAATTCTTTTAGATCATCATCAGTCACTTCAATTTTTTCAATTCTGGCGATATTTTCCGAAATGATCTGCCATTTTGCCATCCATTCAGCTTGTTTTTGAAGGTTGTCTTTCATCATTTCTTCATTAAAGTGACGTTTTTCTCTTTTTGCTTTCTCTTTTTCCGATTCTGCGATTCGGTTAAACAGCACATCCACATAACCCTGGGGAGGGGTAAATTCATTGTTCTCGATAATTTTATTCAGCAGACCGTTGGTAGATATTTCTTCCGACTGGGCTTCGTAATATTTTTCATATGTTTCTTTTAAGCTTTTTCTCCAGCTTTCCATATCAGTCGCAATGTTTCTCGAAAGACTTTTAACCAGTTCTTCGGTAATTTCAGGCATTACAAGTTTTTCAATTTTTAATATATTGGCGGTATATGTAAATTCTTCTTTATGGGTTTCTTCGCCATGTTTATGTTCATCGGTAAAGCTGAAAGTGAATGTTTCATTTATATTCTTTCCGATCGCCGCTTCAGCTATATTGGGATTTACCCTTTCATCTGCCAGATCGATTACCATATTCTGCGCGGCGCTTCCTTCTATTGCTTCCCCGTTTTCATCAATTCTATGGAGGTCTACAGTAATTCTGTGATTTGCATCCTCTATTTTTTCCGCTTCTTCAAAATCACTTTTCGACTTTAACATTGTGTTGATATCGCGCTCGATATCTTCATCTTTGACCACAAAAACCGGTTTTTTTATTTTTTGTCCGGAATAATCCTTTACTTCAATATCAGCTTTAACTTCATATTGAACTTTGAAAGTTAACGCTTTTTCCGGTTCGAAGTTGATATCTGCCAAAGCGGGAGTGCTGATAGGTTCAAGATTTTGTTCTTTTACAATCTCCCAGAATTTTGTATTCGCGATATCTTCGCTCGCGCGGTATTCAATCGCGTCGCCATAAAGTTTTTTAATCATACCCATAGGGGCTTTTCCTTTACGGAATCCGTCGATGCTTATTTTTGCTCTTTCTTTTTTGTAAGCTGCTTCAATTTCAGGTTTGATCTCTGAATAATCCAGGGTTACTTCAAGTTCACGTACGAAATCAGAAATAGTATTTATCTTTGTTTCCAACTCAACCTCTGTTTAATCATGGGAAATAAAAATGACTGGTACGAGAGGGGGGACTCGAACCCCCACATCACAGGGATACTAGATCCTAAGTCTAGCGCGTCTACCAAATTCCGCCACCCTCGCATATATAACCAGGTGCAAAAAATTATAGACTTTAAATATAATATATATTTAAGGGAATAGCAATCGGACAGGGCCAAATAATTTCCTCTCCCGTGAGGGATCAACTTTTTCCGGTTTATTGATTTTAGAAAGTAAAAGCAAAGTTTTTCTGAATTAAATTGCCGGCTGATCAGGAGCCTTTAAGCTTAAAATATGTCGAATAGAGTTCCATTATTTCATTTTTAAATTCAATGGCGTCGACTGTAAGATCCCCGATTTTAAATACTGATTTTTTATCATTATGATTGATAGTTACTTCAAATGTTTCGGTGCCTTTAAGTATGCCTCCGCATCTTTTAAGGCGCGGATCTTCATCGAGCCTCTGGTCGAACCTCTTAACAATCTCAGAGGATATAAGGGGGGAATTTTCCATCCATTGTTTCAGATGACACGCGGTTGAAATAAAATTGAACATCTGATCGCCGCTGACCTCTTTATCCAGCTTTTCGGAATCGCGGATAAGTTTTTCAAAAATATTACGCGGTGTATCGAATTTGTGTTGCTCTACCATTTTATGCTCCTTCTGTTTTGTTATTGTTTAACCGGAGAGGAAGAGAACTTAAAAGAATGTAAGAAATAGAAAGGATAAATGCAAAGTTGATTATTGACTGGTATATCATTTAATTTTAGTTTTGAAAAGTGAAGTATGAAGTTAAATAAGGCGAGGTTTATGCGAAAAGGCGATATCTTTAATCAGCTCGCGCTGCTGATTGAACGTGGAAAAATAAATAAAGATTCACCTTTTCCTCCCGATCTTAAAGGGGAGGATGGCGCGTCGGAGCTGACCGCGAGAGCGTTGGAAGAAGGTGTAAAGGCAGAAGAGGTCCTCAACAGAGGTCTGATGCCGGGAATGGGAAGAGTGGGCGAAAAATTCAGGGATGGTGAAATTTATGTTCCGGATGTGCTGATAGCGGCAAAAGCTATGAATGCCGCGCTTGAGCATCTGAAGCCCTATTTCATTTCGGGAGAAGTCAAACGCAAGGGAAAGATTATTCTTGGAACCGTAGCGGGCGACCTGCATGATATCGGCAAAAACCTGGTCAGGATGGTTCTCGAAGGAGGAGGCTGGGAGGTGATAGACCTTGGGGTGGATGTTCCCGCGGCACGGTTTATAGCAGCCCTCGAAGAGTCGGATGCTGAAGCGGTTGCTATGAGCGCTCTTCTTACCACAACGATGCTTAATATGAAGACTATCGCTGAAAAAGTAAAAGAGTTTTCAGAAAAGACAACCATAATTGTTGGAGGCGCTCCCCTTTCTGATTCTTTCGCGAAAGAAATTGGAGCCGATTATTGCGAAGGCCCTCATGAAGCGCTGGAATTTCTTAACCGAAAGTGTGCCTGAAATGCAAAATCTGCGTTATTTTGAAATAGCGGCGAAAGATGTTCTTCCTGATATTACAACTATTATCAGGATACTCGGTTACAGAAATGAACAACCTCCGGAATATATAGTGGAAGAAATTAGCAATATACTGACCCGGGCCTCCGGTTCTCTTAACGTTAAAGGGGGATACCGGCTTTTAGATCCGGATGAGTATCTGAAAAAGCAAGAGAGTATTATATGCCGGGGGAAGGAGTTAAATACCGGTCGCCTTATTTCGGCAAGACTTGGGAATGCTGAATCGGTTGTTATTTTTTCCGTTACCTCCGGAAATGAAATCTCGGAACTGGTAAATAAGCTCAATGCGGAAAATGATCCGCTCGGAGCATATATTGCCGATATTATTGGTTCGGAAAGCTGTGAAAAGGGGGCTGAAAAAATTGAACGGAAACTGGCGCGGGACGAACTGAATCCCGGGGGCGAGGTTACCAACCGCTACAGCCCCGGTTATTGCGGGTGGAATCTTGAAGACCAGAAAAATCTTTTTTCACTATTGCCCGATAAGTTTTGCGGAATTACTCTGAACGCATCATACCTGATGATTCCGGTCAAATCGGTCAGTGGCATTATTGGTTATGGCAAAGGGGCAAAAAGGCTGGGATATTCCTGTTCAATATGTGACAGGGAAGATTGTATTTACAGAAACAACCTGGTGGAAGAATGAAAAAAAGACGAATCAGAGATTTATTAAAAGTTAAAAAAAAGCTTGTCGCCGATGGAGCATGGGGAACCTCGCTGCAAAATATGGGTCTCGAGCCCGGCCAGCCCGCTGAATACTGGAATCTTGAATATCCTGAAAAAGTATACCGGGTAGCTGAAAGTTTTGTCAACGCGGGAGCTGATATCATTGAGACCAACAGCTTTGGCGGAAGCCGAATTAAGCTGAGAAGTTATGGCCTGGACGCGAAAACTGCGGAAATAAACCGAATTGCCGCCTCAATATCTTCAAAAGCGGCAGGTAAAAATGTCATAGTCGCCGGGTCAATCGGTCCCACAGGGAAATTTGTAATGACCGGGGATATCTCGAAAGAAGAACTGTTCGATCTCTTTAGTGAACAGGCTGTAGCTCTTGAGGAAGGGGGAGCTGATGCCGCTATCATTGAAACGTTTTACGATTCCGATGAAATTGAAGCGGCGGTAACGGCTGTTAAGCAAAACAGTTCTCTTGAAATAATTGCCTCTCTGACATGGGAAAAAAACAGCGCCGGAACCTACCGGACAATGATGGGGCTGACACCTGCCCGGGCTTATCAGATAGCGATTGAATCGGGCGCCGATATTATCGGGTCCAATTGTGGCGCGGGTTATAAACAGCTTGAAGAGCTGACAGATGAAGTGGTGAAACTTTTCCCGGATGTGCCAATATTGCTGAATCCGAACGCGGGTCTGCCGGTAATTGAATCGGGCAGGGTTGTATATGGTGAATCGGCTGAAAGTATTGCCGGTATAGTAGAGAGGATGTATGAAAGCGGGGTATCAATAATAGGCGGATGCTGCGGAACAACGCCCGATCATATTAAAACAATCAGGCGCATCGCAGACAAATATTTATAAGTTATTCAATCGGAGAGATTCAGCTTTTCTGAATCTCCTCCTTAACTTCCATCTTCGCCGAAATGAGGTCGGCATGTGTAAGATGCAGATTCCCGCTGATTTTCCTGATGAAATAATCTTCATATTTATGCAGGAAATCATCTATGTAGCTTAATCGCCAGAGATGTTTTAATACTTCCATTTTCTGATCGCGGCTGAAGTTTTTGTTTACAATATCGGTAAATTCGTAAATACTGATGCTTTTTTCCATGTGTGTTTTTGAAAGATCAATCAGGTCCTCAACAGCTTCATCTGTCAGGTTGAATGTCTTCTTCATTATAATGATGATTTTTTCTCTTTCCTCGACTGAAAATTCATCATCGGCATTAGCCACTTCAAGAAAAAGAGCGCATGTGGCGATTTGGAGTTTCTTTTCATCGCTGACCTTGTTGAAAGAAATTCTTCCCGAAGGATCGGGAGTATCATACGGTGTAATTATTTTCTTCAGAAATTTTAGCATCTCAACCTGTATTTTTTTTATTCTTCTTCTACTTCAATAATTTCATATTCTGTTTTTTTTCTGCCTTTTCTTTCAAAAAGAAGCGCCAGGGAATCAAGATGTTCCGGTAAATTCCCGGGAATCTGATTCCAGGTAAAGCGCCATGTCCAGTTTCCGGCAGGTTTTCCCGGGAAGTTCATTCTCGCTTCACTTCCGAGGTTAAGAATATCCTGCATTGGTATCACGCAGGTGTCGGCAACTGAGGCAAAAGCCGCTTTAATAAGATCTTCGGTCAATTTATTACCGTCACTTCCAAGATATTCACAAACGTGGATGAATATATCGGAACCGGCTTCTTTTTCTTTATCGAAAAAGCCCCGGGTTGTATCATTATCGTGTGAACCGGTATGTACAACACAGTTATTCGGGTAGTTATGGGGCAAAAATTTCTTATCCCCGGTATTTCCAAACGCAAACTGCATAATTTTAATTCCGGGAAATTCAAATTTATCTCTTAATTCTACAACCGACTCGGTAATTACACCAAGATCTTCAGCGATAATGGCCGGATTTCCAAGTTTTTCTTTAATAACAGTAAATAATTTTTCTCCCGGACCTTTAACCCATCTGCCATCGATAGCGGTTTTTGCATTGCCCGGTATTTCCCAGTAGGCGTCGAATCCTCTGAAATGATCAATTCTTACAATGTCAACCATGTCGAAGAGTTTTCTGAAACGGGCCTGCCACCAGGAGTAATCATCTTTTTCCATTTCTTTCCATTTGTAAAGAGGATTGCCCCATAATTGTCCTGTTTTGCTGAAATAATCGGGTGGGACACCGGCGACGAGCTCAAGCTTTCCTTTTTCATCAACCGTGAATAATTTTTTATTTGCCCAGAGATCAGCGCTGTCATAAGCTATGAAAATAGGAAGATCGCCAATGATCTGAATGTTTTTCTTATGCGCGTAATTCCTGACAGCATTCCACTGGCTATGAAAAATGAACTGGAGGAATTTTTGATAATCAACGGTATCCCTTAATTTTTCTTCCCATCTTTCTACCGCGCCTTGCTTCCTGAGTGCGATATCTTTATCCCAGTCTGTCCAGACAATTCCGCCATGATGCTCCTTGACGGCCATAAACAGGGCATAGTCATCAAGCCAATAGCTGTTAGCGGCGCAAAAATCGGCGCATTGAACTTCTACCGAATTTCCCTGCGCTTTAAAATTACTGTACGCTTTTTGCAAAAGGCCTGTCTTATACCAGATAACCTGACCATAGTCGATTTTATGAAAATTATGTTCGGGAATATCCTTCACATCCTCTTCGGAAAGCAGTCCTTCTTCCAGAAGTTTGTCGGGACTAATCAATAGTGGATTGCCGGCGAAGGCTGAAAAACACTGATAAGGTGAATCACCATAACCTGTGGGGCCCAAAGGGAAAACCTGCCATAACATTTGACCTGAATTTTCCAGAAGATCAATAAACTTAAACGCATCGTCACCAAGGTCGCCAATACCATATTTACCCGGCAGGGAAGTGGGATGCAGCAATATTCCCGCAGATCTGTTGAATTTCATTTTCACCTCTTAATTTATTGAAATACCTAAACTATTAATTTACATAAAAATAAACACTTTAGTAAGAAAAAATAATTTTTGCTGTTCCGGTGAACTTTTAATTAACTGATTGCCTTATCAAAATTAATAATATTAAAGTGATTGCTTAAAAAAGAATTATTTGTTATTTTGTCACCCACTTTAGTTATAATCTTCCTATTCCGGAAACTGAAAAATAATTATTTTCGTTGTCTTCAACGAGAAACGGTATCTTATACTCTTAAAAATAAAAAAATGTAATGAGGAAATAATGAAGTTTTTTCGCTACTTCACCAGGGAAGGGAATGATGCGCTGGCATCAATGGAGTTTGTAAAGAGGAATTCGGAAATCAAAAATCCCGATGGTACTATCGTGTTTCAGATGGAAGATGTTGTTGTGCCAAAATTTTGGTCGCAGGTTGCCACAGATATTCTCGCGCAAAAATATTTCAGAAAAGCCGGGGTTCCCAGGCTGCTTAAAAAGAAGCCTGAGGAAAATGTTCCTGAATGGCTTCAGGTATCGGAACCCGATACTGAAAGATTAAAAGAACTGCCGGAAAAGGAGAGGTTTTCTTCAGAGCGCGATTCAAGGCAGGTTTTTCACCGTCTGGCCGGAACATGGACCTACTGGGGATTTAAGTATAATTATTTCGATAGCGAGGAGGACGCGAGGATTTTTTATGATGAGCTGGTTTATATGCTTGCCCGTCAGCTCTGCGCTCCCAACAGTCCGCAGTGGTTTAATACAGGTCTGAACTGGGCTTATGGAATAAACGGGCCGGCACAGGGGCATTATTATGTCCATCCCGAAACAGGAAAAATGACAAAATCGGAGGATGCCTATACACATCCCCAGCCACACGCATGTTTTATTCAGTCGGTTGATGACAATCTTGTCAATTCGGGCGGTATTATGGACCTTTGGGTAAGAGAGGCCCGGTTATTTAAATATGGCTCAGGCACCGGCACAAACTTTTCGAATCTGAGAGGCTCAAATGAACCTTTAAGCGGAGGTGGAAAATCATCCGGTTTAATGTCATTCCTTAAGATTGGTGACAGATCGGCAGGAGCGATTAAATCGGGGGGGACTACACGCCGCGCGGCCAAGATGGTTACTCTTGACGCGGATCATCCCGATATTGAGGAATATATCAACTGGAAGATGGTTGAAGAACAGAAGGTTGCCGCTCTTGTATCAGGTTCCCAGCTCGCCGAAGAACATCTGAATAATATAATGAAAGCATGTTATGCCGAGCATCCGGAAAATGACAGATTCAACAGAAGGACAAATCTGAAGCTTAAAAAGGCGATTCTGGAAGCCCGCAAAGTAAGGGTGCCTGAAAATTATATTGAACGGGTAATACAGCTTGCCCGACAGGGATTCAAATCTATTGAATTTCCTGTCCTGGATACTGACTGGAATTCGGATGCCTATACGACGGTTTCCGGTCAGAATTCTAATAATTCAGTCCGTGTTGTCAATGATTTTATGAACGCCGTTATCAGTGATGATGACTGGAACCTTTACTGGAGAACTGAGAAGAAAAAAGCTGAAAAAGAAAACCGTCCTCCCGCCGCGTGTAAAACAATCAGGGCAACTGATCTGTGGGATCAGATAGCTTATGCCGCGTGGTCATCTGCCGATCCGGGCCTGCAATATCATACCACTATTAATGATTGGCACACCTGTCCCGAAGGAGGAGAGATAAAAGCTTCAAATCCATGCAGTGAATATATGTTTCTTGATGACACTGCCTGCAACCTCGCCTCACTTAACCTGGTAAGGTTTTATGATGATGAAACTCAAAAATTTGATATAGAAGGTTTAAGGAGCGCTGTCAGATTCTGGACAACCGTCCTTGAAATCAGCGTTATGATGGCGCAGTATCCAAGTGAAGAAATTGCGCGTCTTAGTTATGACTACAGAACACTCGGTCTCGGTTTTGCCAACCTCGGTTCACTTCTGATGCGCCAGGGAATTCCTTATGACAGCAAGCAGGCCTATGCGATAGCCGGAGCTATTACCTCTATCATGCATATGAGCGCTTATGCCACATCAGCGGAGCTTTCTTCCGAGCTCGGGCCTTTCCCCGAATATGAAAAAAACAAAGAACATATGCTCAGAGTGATCAGAAATCACAGAAGAGCTTCTTATAATGTGCCTGCGGAGGAATTTGAAAATCTTTCGATCATACCTAAAGGAATAAATCCCAAACATTGTCCTTCCGATCTATTAAAAGCCGCTCTTGAAGATTCGGACAGAGCGCTTGAACTGGGTGAAAAACATGGTTACAGGAATGCCCAGGTTACTGTTCTCGCCCCCACAGGAACTATCGGACTGGTTATGGATTGTGATACAACAGGTGTTGAACCCGATTTCGCCCTTGTGAAATTTAAGAAACTGGCCGGCGGCGGATATTTCAAGATTATCAATCAATCAATTCCTCCCGCGCTAAAAAAACTTGGTTATAATAATGAGCAGGTTAAAGAAATAATTAACTACGCGAAAGGAACAGGTTCACTTGACGGCTGTCCGCATATCAATACGGAATCGCTCAAGTCAAAAGGATTTACCGCGGAAATACTGCGGAAAATAGAATCAATGCTCCCCGCCGCCTTTGAGATCGGATTTGCCTTCAACCGTTATACCCTGGGCGATCAGTTTATTACCGAAAAACTTGGTATTTCAGAATCGCGACTTAATGCCCCCGATTTCGATCTGCTTAAAGAACTTGGTTATACAAGAGACCAGATTTCACGAGCTAATGATTATGTAAGCGGCACAATGACAATTGAAGGGGCTCCTTTCCTCAAGCATGAGCATTATCCTGTTTTTGACTGCGCGAATAAATGCGGAAAGACAGGTGAACGCTATATTAAAGCTGAAGCGCATATTGCTATGATGGGAGCGGTTCAGCCTTTCATTTCAGGAGCCATATCCAAAACTATCAACCTGCCGAATCATGCCACGGTCGAGGATGTAAAAGAAGCTTATATCCAGTCCTGGAGGCTTGGTCTCAAGGCCAACGCGCTCTATAGGGATGGTTCCAAGTTATCTCAGCCTCTTAACAGTGTCAGCGAGGAAGACCTTGAAGAAATTGAACAGGCCAGGGAAGAAAATGATATTGTAAAAGTTGCCGAAAGAATTATTCATCGTTATATAGCCAAACGGCGCAGACTGCCCGACAGAAGAAAGGGATATACCCAGAAATCAAAAATCAACGGTCAGACCGTTTATATCCGTACCGGGGAATATGAAAACGGCCAGCTCGGTGAAATATTTATTGATATGCACAGGGAAGGGGCGGCTTTCAGGAGCCTTCTTAACTGCTTTGCCATCTCAATATCTCTCGGTCTTCAGCATGGCGTTCCTCTCGAAGAGTTTATCGACGCTTTTGTTTTTACAAGATTTGAGCCCAGTGGTGTGGTGACAGGACACAGCCGGATTAAAATGACTACTTCGGTTATTGACTATATCTTCCGTGAACTGGCGGTAACCTATCTTAACAGAAATGATCTTTCTCATGTGGAACCTGAATTCAGTGATAAATCTCCTTCTATGGAGTCTGATTATGTATCTGAAGAGGTTATAAGTGAGAGGATGATAGAGGTAAGCCCTTCAAAAATAAGCCTTGATATTGAACCGCCGAAAAACGGAAATAACCGGGAGTCGGGCATTCGGAGCCAGGTAATTGCCATGAATAAAAAGGTTGCCGAAGCGAGAACCCGTGGGTATACAGGTGATATTTGTCCTGAATGCCAGAGCATGACTATGGTTCGCAACGGCACATGCCTTAAATGCACCACCTGCGGGGCCACTACAGGATGCAGTTAATGATAAAATTATATTGAATTGAAAAAGGGGGTAGAGCCCCCTTTTTTTATTGACTTTTCATAGCAAAAGCGATACATTCCCAACCTTAAAAAAGATGAATACTGATAAACTAAAGATATTGGAAGAAAATATTTCCACGGCTTGCGCCGATTCAGGAAGGAGCCGGTCGGAAGTAACATTAATCGCGGTTTCAAAAACCCGGCCCATGGAAGATATCTTAAAAGTTCATGAAGCCGGTCAGATTCATTTCGGTGAAAACAAAGCCCGTGAGCTGCAATCGAAAGCGGAATATGAACATTCTTCAATTATCTGGCATTTCATCGGGCATCTTCAGAGTAACAAAGTGAAATATATTATTGATTCAGCCGAATACATTCATTCGGTTGAAACCGAAAAGTTATCCGATGAAATTAATAAACGCTCTTTGGCTGCCGGAAAAATTCAGAAAATTTTCATTGAGGTGAATACCTCCGGTGAAGAGTCGAAATTCGGATTGCGGGAATATTCAAAAATTGAAGAACTTGCCGGTTATTGCGGCGCTCTTGAAAATATTGAAGTTTGCGGCCTGATGACAATGGCGCCATATACTGATGATGAAAAGATTTTGAGAAACTGTTTTTCCGGCTTGAGAAAGATCAGGGATGATCTTTCGGCCAATTTTCCAAAACTGCGACATCTGTCTATGGGTATGAGCAATGATTATCCCTTCGCGATTCAGGAAGGGGCAACCATGGTAAGAGTCGGAACCGCGGTTTTTGGTGAAAGAAACTAGATAAACAACTGGATTGGGTCTGATGAAATTTACTCCCAACAGCATAAAAAATCAGGAGTTCAATAAAACTCTCAGGGGTTATGATGCCGATGAGGTCAGGGCTTTCCTTGAACAGATGGCTAATCATGTAGAAGAGCTGAATGGAAAAATTGCCTCCCTTGAGCAGGAGAACGATAAAAAAAATTCCCGGATTGAAGAGTTCAACAAAATAGAAAAGTCGCTGCATCACACCCTCATTGACGCGCGTGAGTCTTCAAGCAAAGCAATTGAAACAACGAGGAAAAAAATAGAACAGATGGTTAAGGAAGCGGAACAAAAATCATCTGAACTGTTATCCGGAGCAAAAAAGGAGGCGGAATTTGTCAAAAATTCTGTCGCGCATCTGCGGGAAGAAAATAAACTTCTTACGGCAAAATTGAAAGCTATGGTCAACACTCAGTCAAGAATGATTGATCTCTATTTTTCCGACCAGGAGAATGAAAAAATCAGTCGGGATAACCCTGAAAAAAATATAAATATTGATGATATACTGGAGAAACTTACATGAGTGATCTGCTGAAAAAGATTGATGAAACCATCGCGGTGATAAGAAAACAGACCACCGAAACCTATCAAACAGGCATTGTCCTTGGGACCGGCCTGGGAGGACTCGTTGATGAAATAGAAATTGAAACCGAAATTGACTATAGTGAACTGCCTCATTTTCCACTGTCAACGGTTGAATCGCACCAGGGAAAATTGATATTCGGTAAAATCAACGGAAAAAATGTTGTAGCGATGCAGGGGCGGTTTCATTATTATGAAGGATATTCAATGCAGCAGATCACCTACCCGGTAAGAGTTATGAAATTTCTCGGGGTGACTCATCTGCTCGTTTCCAACGCCTGCGGCGGAATGAATCCGCTATACCGCAGAGGGGATTTAATGATAATGTCCGATCATATCAATTTACTCGGTGATAATCCTCTGATTGGGAAAAATGAAGATAAACTCGGTCCTCGTTTCCCGGATATGAGTGAACCATATGATCAGCAGTTGATAGCTCTGGCGGAAGAAGCCGCGCTGGAAAATAAAATTAAGGTTCACAAGGGAGTGTACGTGGCAGTTGCCGGCCCCAACCTTGAGACCAGGGCGGAATATCGCTTTCTGAGAACAATCGGCGCTGATGTGGTGGGGATGTCCACCATACCGGAAAACATTGTAGCCAATCACATGGGTATTAAGGTGCTCGGTTTCAGTATTATTACTGATGAATGTTTCCCCGAATCTTTAAAACCGGTTGATGTATCTGAAATCATTGCCGCAGCGAATGCGGCGGAACCAAAAATGACTCTTATTATGAAAGAGGTAATAAAAAAGATTGGAATCTGATAAACCCAAAATATTATCATTTTTTACCCCGGCTCTCCTTGCCGCGCTGATGTTTCTTTCAAATTTTCTGAGCACCGATGTTCTGAACATCGGGCAGATGAATTTTACGGTTTGGTTTGTACTTTCATTTTTCGCGTTTGTCTGCGGATGGCTGATAAACCTCACCCTGGGCTGGACACTTGGCGGTAAGCTGGTTTTTGCCGTTATTATCGCGGCGTCGTTAATTAGTCTTATGTTGATATCCTTTTTCGAGGAATATTTTGGATTCAGTGAACTGCTTAGCGAAAATATGATATTATATACTTTAAGAAATGTTGTTTTGGGTTCATTCGGATTTTTTGGAATGGCTGTGCACCAGGTGTTTTATCAGCAGAGAAAAATTCAGCTCCTCACCGGCCAGATCAAATTTATGGAAAAAAATATTTCGGACGCTTCGGCCCAAAATGAAATAATTATAAAACAAGCTGAACTTAAAGGGAAAGAAATTGTTTTTGAAGCAGAAAAAAAAGCGGCCGAAGTGAAAAGTCTTCATGATGACATGAAAAGAAGGCTGAAAGAATTTCTGGAAGCTGAAAAAGAGCTTCTGAAGAAATATGAATTGGACAAGTAATTAAAATTATTCAGGCAATAAATACAAGAATTGATATGTTTAAGCAATACAAAGAGAAGGTAAATTACTCAGAGATTGAAAGTGAAGTTCTTAATTTCTGGGAAAAAAATGGGATTTTTGAAAAAAGTATTTCAACAAGAGACCCTGAAAAAGCATTTACATTTTATGAAGGACCACCGACGGCAAATGGAAAACCGGGTCTGCATCACGCTTATGCCAGATCATTAAAAGATCTCGTCTGCCGCTATAAAACTATGAAAGGTTACAGAGTCAACAGAAAAGCCGGCTGGGATACTCACGGATTGCCGGTTGAAATTGAAGTTGAAAAAAGCCTGGGTATAAAGAATAAAAGTGAAATTCCACTCTTTGGTGTTGAAAAATATAATAAAGCATGCAGGAATTCGGTTTTTACCTATAAAGAACTGTGGGAACAGATGACCAGACGAATGGGTTACTGGATCAACCTGGAAGATGCTTATATTACTTGCACAAACGATTATATTGAATCTGTATGGTGGTCATTGAAAACCCTTTTTGATAAAGGTCTTATCTATAAAGATTATAAAATCGTTCCCCAGTGTCCCCGTTCAGAAACGGTTCTTTCATCACATGAACTGGCTCTGGGTTATAAAGAAACAAAGGACCCTTCTGTTTATGTGCTGATGAAAATTATGGATGAAGAGTTTACCGGTGGTGAGGATGTTTCCTTTTTGGTCTGGACCACTACTCCCTGGACATTAATCTCCAACGTGGCTCTCGCGGTTGGCGAAGATATCGATTATGTTAAAATTGAAACTGACGGCAAAAAAATAATTCTTGCCAAAGAACGGTTAAGCGTTATCCGGGAAGAATATACAATACTTGAAGAATACAAAGGAAAAGACCTTCTCGGAATTCATTATGATCAGTTATTCAAATATCTCGATGTCGATCTGGATGCTTTTTATGTGATCAGCGGTGAATTTGTCAGTACGGAAGATGGTTCGGGAATCGTTCATATAGCCCCCGCTTTCGGAGCGGATGACTACGAAGTTTCCAAAAGAAATAATCTGCCTTTCCTTCAGCCGGTTACAAGGGGTGGAATTTTTACCGAAGAGATTACCGATTTCGCGGGAAAATTTGTCAAGGACGCTGACCCTGATATTATTTATAAACTGAAAATTGAAGGCAAACTTTACAGAAAAGAGACTATTGTCCACTCCTATCCATTCAGCTGGCGTTTTGATAATGTCCCCGTAATTTATTACGCGAGAGAATCATGGTTTATCAAAACCACCTCAATATCCGACAGAATGGTGGAACTGAATAAAACAATTAACTGGTATCCTCCGGAAGTTGGCAGCGGACGTTTCGGAAACTGGCTTGAAGAAAATAAGGACTGGGCTCTTTCCAGAGATCGTTTCTGGGCCACCCCTCTTCCCATTTGGGTTTCCAACGATGGAGATATGTTCGCCGTAGGAAGTATTGAGCAGCTGAAAGAAGGCTTTATTGAGGAGGATGGCAAAAGAATACCGGTTAGTGAGGTGGAGGAAATCGACCTTCATAAACCATTTGTTGATAATGTCCTTTTTGAAAAAGATGGTAAAATTTACAAAAGAACTCCTGAGCTGATTGATGTATGGTATGATTCCGGTTCCATGCCTTTTGCACAGTACCATTATCCATTCGAAAATAAGGAGTGGTTCGAAAAGAATTTTCCCTCCGATTTTATTTGTGAGGGAATTGACCAGACGAGAGGATGGTTTTATACAATGCACGCGATAGCGACAATGCTTTTTGATAGTGTCGCTTATAAAAACCTTATCGTGAATGAATTGATCCTGGATAAAAACGGAATGAAAATGTCCAAATCCAAGGGCAATACCGTTAATCCTTTTGAATTATTTGATAAATATGGAGCCGACGCCTCCAGGTGGTACCTGGTTACAACAAGTCCCCCCTGGAAACCAACCCTTTTTGATGAGGAAGGTGTCGCCGAAGTACAGCGCAAATTTTTTGGAACACTTATAAACACCTATTCCTTTTTTGCACTTTATGCTAATGTCGATGGTTTTTCGGTAAATGATGAAAAAATACCTTACGCGGAAAGACCCGAGATTGACAGGTGGATTATGTCGAAAGTAAGCTCCCTGGCCGAAACTGTCGAATCTATGCTCGAAAACTATGATGTAACTAAAGCTGCCCGGGCAATTTCAGAGTTTACCACAGATCAGCTTTCCAACTGGTATGTAAGAAGAAGCCGCAGACGTTTCTGGAAATCAGAGATGAATAAAGCGAAAATGTCGGCATACCAGACTCTCTACGAATGCCTCGATATTCTTGTTAAACTTGCCGCTCCATATATTCCCTTTATCTCGGAAGAAATATATCAGAATCTGAATCGGGAAGCTTCTCACAAATATGAGTCGGTTCATCTGGCCGAATTTCCGAAACCGGTTTATTCCGAGACCGAATTAGAGGAACAGATGGAAGATTCACAGAGAATCGTTTATCTCGGCAGGGCTATGAGAGCAAAAGCCAATCTTAAGGTCAGACAGCCTCTTAAGAGAATTATGATTGCGATCAGCGCGGCGAAAAGAGACGGAATTCAACATATGAAGGATGTGATTCTTGACGAGCTGAATATAAAATCGCTTGAGTTGCTCGAAGATGATTCAGGTATCGTTAATAAGTCAGTAAAGCCCAATTTCAAGAAACTTGGGCCAAAATTTGGCAAAATGGTTAAAACTCTCGCTCCTCTTGTGAAGGAATTTGGTAAAGACCAGATTGCGGAGCTTGAGAAAAATGGCGTTTATATGCTGGAACTGGAAAATGAAAAATTTGAAATCCTGCTGGATGATGTCGAAATTATCAGCACAGAAATAGAAGGCTGGGTTGTTGAAAGTGATGAAGGCGCCACTGTAGCGATTGACACAGAGCTTACCGAAGAGCTCCTCGCTGAAGGTAATTCCAGAGAATTTGTAAACCGTATCCAAAACATGAGAAAGGATGCCGGACTTGATGTTATGGATCGAATTAATGTATATTATACGAGTGAAGCATCACTCAGTAAACATATCGAAATGTTTACCGATTATATCAGTACTGAAGTATTAGCCGATAATATCAGCTCCGGTAATTACGATAAAGGCTATGCTCAGAATTGGAAAATAGGTGAATATGAGTGTGAAATTATTATCGAAAAGTCGTAAATATTGGAGGTATCATGTCGATATTAAAAATACAGAGACTTCCGCATCCCGCGGATTCTCAAGGTAAAAAGACCTCTGAAGGAAAAGCTGATTCCGGGAAGGGAGATAACCAGGTTGAGATTATGTCTCCCTCAAAAAAGATGAAAACCGTTACAGGTTATGGCAAAGAGGACCTGGCGGCTTTTAAAGAAGTGATCATGGCCAAGAGAGAGGAAATCATCGAACAGCTTCAGTCGCTGAAAGATCAGATGATGGACCCGACCACAGGGCAGTATGTTAATGAAAGTTCTCCTTATTCTTTGCATATGGCCGAACAGGGTACCGATGCCCAGGAAAGAGAAAAACTTTATCTCTGGGCGCAAAGGGAGAATAAATTTCTCGGATATCTGGAAGACGCTCTTCAGCGGATTGAAAGCGGGACTTATGGAATTTGCATTGATTGTATTGACGAGCCGCAGAATCTGTGCCCTACCTGCCCCCTCATCCCTAAGGAAAGGCTGATGGCAGTGCCCCATACTCAGCATTGCCTGCAGGTTAAACAAAAGATGCAGCCCAAATAAACAGGACAATTATTGCGCATATTATTTCTTTCACTTTTTATTCTGATCGCGGACCAGCTTAGCAAGCTCTTTGTCAAAGGTATAAACATTCCTTTTTTCGGTATAGAATGGAAAGGAATGAAATATGCCGAAAGTATTGAGGTTTTTGGTTCTTTTTTGCAGATAACTTTTGTCGAAAATCCCGGAATGGCTTTCGGTATTGAAGTGGGAGAATCATCAAAACTATTCCTTTCTCTTTTTTCTCTTTTCGCGAGTATCGGGCTTCTTGTTTATCTCTACCGCATGAAAGATGAAAAACCCCTTTTCAAAATTTCAATCGCTCTGATTATCGCCGGAGCTGCCGGAAATTTGATCGACAGAACTTTTTATGGACTTATATATGGTTATGCCCCCATTTTTTACGGAAGAGTTGTCGATTTTATAAATGTTGATTTTTTTGATTTTACGATTTTTGGACGAACTTATGAAAGATGGCCCATTTTTAATATTGCCGACGCCGCTGTTACCGGCGGGGTAATATTGATGTTGATGAGCCAGAATATCTGGGAAAAACCGGTCGCGGATGAAGAATCAGGCAATAACAACGTCGATAATGATAATGATGTGAACGGAAACACAGATTCAGTTGTGGAAAAAACGGATGATTTGAATGGCGAGGATAATAACCGAGCGAAAACTGAAATACGAGATACCGGAAGGGAAGAGCAAGGAAAGAATTGACCTTTTCCTTACAAATTCTATTGAGAACGCGACACGATCAAAGGTCCAGAAATTAATTAAAGAGGGACTGGTTGAAGTCAACGGTAAGAAAATTAAACCTAATTACCTGGTTAATCCGGGTGATCTGATTATCGCGACTGTCCCGATAGCTCCGCGGCCTGATGAAACCGAACCTGAAGATATTCCCATCGATATTGTTTATGAAGATGAATATTTTCTTATTGTGAATAAACCTCCCGGCATGGTTGTTCATCCCGCAATTGGTAACTATACCGGCACTCTCGTAAACGCGCTTCTGCATTATACAAAAAATTTAAGCTCACTGAATGATCCGGCGCGCCCCGGAATAGTGCACAGGATTGATAAAGGCACCAGCGGACTCCTGGTTGTGGCCAAGGATGAATGGACTCACGCGATGCTCTCGAAACAGTTTTCGGCACATACTATTGAAAGAGAATACTGGGCTATTTGCTGGGGAATTCCGAAGGTGAAGGAGGGGGAGATAATAGGGAATATTTCTCGTTACCGGAAGGATAAAAAAAAGTTTGCCGTTACGGAAGATGAGGGAAAACATGCTCACACATTCTATAAAGTGCTTGAATCGCACGATTTTACCTCCCTGGTAAGTCTTAAATTAAAAACAGGACGGACTCATCAGATCAGGGTTCATTTGTCACATATCAACCATCCTGTTTTTGGCGATGATTATTACGGTGGAAGGAAAATATCAGCGGGCTGGGAATTGCCAAGAATGAAGAGCAGGGTTAATAATTTGCTGAAACTTATCGACAGGCAGGCCCTTCACGCAAAAACTCTTGGATTATACCATCCACACAAAAAAGAGTTTATGCGTTTTGATTCAAACCCGGCTGAGGATTTTACTAATCTGCTCGAGGTGTTAAGGGAGCAGTCTTCAATGCTGCAAACATACGAGTGATGATTAAACCGGCCAACTAAAGGGAAAGCTGTTTAGTTGGGCTGCTATTTTATCTTTTGATCTGTTTTGCGTGAAAGCTTGTCGCGTTGAGGTAATTCGATTTTTGAAAAATATGCGGAAGGGGGATATGGCCGGTGAGCATAACATCCATATTTTTGCCCTGCTCCGGCAGGTTTAGAAAGGCAGAAGAGAGTGACTGAATTTTCCCGATTAGCATAAGTATATATTTTATAAACAGTTATATTTGATTATTGTGTGGATTTTTAATATATTTTGCGTCTGTTAATTTTTGTGAATATTATAGGAAAGCTGAAATGACCAAAGCTGATATAGTTGAAAAGGTAGCTGAAGGAACCGGATTAACTAAACTGGAAACTGAAGCGATTATTGAAGGATTCCTTAATACTGTTATTCAGTCTCTGAAGGATGGCAACGGAATTGAAATACGTGGCTTTGGTTCTTATCGTGTCAAGAAAAAAAACGGCAGGTATGCCCGTAATCCTCGGACTGGTGAGAAAGTTTATGTTGATGAACATTATGTGCCGACATTTAAATTTTCAAAAGATTTCAAAGCGGCTGTTGATAAAGGCATGAAAGAGCTTGAATAAAGAAAGCGGGGATTTGATTGTCTGAAAAAAATAACAATAATAAAGGCGATATTAAGAAGTATATTGCCTGTGATCTCTGCGGTGAATATAATCCTTCCGGGAGTGATTCCTGCAAAGGTTGCGGTGTTCTACTCGAAGGGCGTTCCCATTTAGTCGAAAGTACTGAAGAAGCGGAACATACAACAGAAAAGAAAAGTGAAGCGGGGAAGTTAGCGGGGAAAAAAATTGAACCTGTGAAACTTTATTATATAGCTTTTGGTTTTCTTTTAATCTCAATTATTCTAATGTTTATCGGCGGAGTTTTTGACAGCCCTCAGCCGGGAGTTCAATCATTTTCAAATATGAATCGGAATCCTCATTCACATGATGATATGGCCGCATTCCAGAAGATCAGTGATATGGAGAATGCTTTGAAGGCCGATCCTGCCAACTACGATCTTATGCTCGATCTGGCCCATCTTCAGAATGATTCGGGGCTGGAAGAAAAAGCCATTGAGAACTATCTTAAATATCTTGAAAATTTTCCCTCGAATGCGGATGTATGGATTGACCTGGGAGTTTGTTATTATAAAATTAACAACCTGACAGAAGCATTTAACACTATGCAAAAAGGAATAGAAATAAATCCTTCACACCAGATAGCCCATTTTAATATCGGAATTGTAAAAATGGCTGAAGGCAAAACCGATGAAGCCAAAAAATGGTGGCGAAAGGTGATAGAGATAAATCCCGATAATGAAATTAGCAAAAAAGCTAAAGAATTTTTAAATACACATTAACCGGAGGTACCGATGCCTTGTGGCAGGAAACGTAAAAGACATAAAATGGCGACCCATAAGAGGAAAAAAAGATTGAGAAAAAATCGTCATAAAAAGAAAGTAAGATAATTTCTTAAGCCAACTTAGCTCAGCTGGTAGAGCAGCTCATTCGTAATGAGCAGGTCAGCGGTTCAAATCCGCTAGTTGGCTCTTTTGCTATATTAAATCTGAAATAAGTTGAAACCTGTCCTGTATTTATTTTTTATCCTGTTTGTTATCCTTTCGTATCTTTCTTCAAATCCGGAATACCTTTCTTCAAAACCAAATAGCGCCGGAACCGACGGCAATATTAACGCTCAGGCAAGCGCTCATGAAAATAGTGTTCATGCCAAAATCAGCGCCCGATTCCTGGATGATGAAAAAAGGTTACTGGTCGATCAGATAATTTCTGTTAAAGGAAAGATCGCTGTCGGGGACAGTATTCCATTTATTTTTGGAAACGGGAGCTACAATCTTAATGCCGCGAAATTTGTTGATTCGTTGTATTATAACGGAAAAAAATTGCAAACTGAGTTTATTGATAGTCCGCGGTTTTTCCTGACGGTTCCTGAAAAAGAAAAAAATAAAGAAATAATCACACTTAAATTCAGTTTTATTATTAATCTTCCCGTCTACCAGAAAGGGCTGGGGTATTCCGAAGGAAGGGAATTTATACTTTTATCCGGCTGGTTTCCCCGTATCGCAAATTCCAACTCAATTACTATCGGCAGCGACCTGCCTGTCAATCCGCTTTATTCCGAATTTGAATGTGAGCTGACAACTCCTGAAAATATTTTCTCTTCAGGAAATTGCAGCCTTCTTAAAAAGGAAAAGAGGGGCGGTGAAAATATTTACTATTTCCATGAGAATACCATTGATGACTGCGTGCTATTTTTAACCGGCGAGATTAAACATGCTGAACGGGAGATTGAATTGGCTGACGGCAGAAATATAAGGCTTAATATTTATCTTCAGCCGGAAAAGATTTATTATCTTGAAAGATATTTCGAAATACTTTCCAGATCAATGAAATTTCTTGATTCCGCGCTTGGCCGCTATCCTTATGATTCAATAACACTTCTTGATCCTCCCCGCGCTTTACATGCCGATGAGATGATATTCACCAAATTTTTCCTGATAAACGCCCCCCTTTTATCTACCGAATCGATGCTTGATCCTGAGCTTGATATAGCTTATGCCTGCGCTAAACAGTATTTTGGTCAGGTCGCGAAAAACAGATCTGAACGATTTCTCTGGATTTCAAATGGTATTCCGCAATACCTCGCTTCAGTAATTTGCAGAAATTATTATCCAAAAGGTAGACAGCATTTCAGGATCGCTAAATATATTCCCCTGCAGGGACTGAATTTCCTTTCATATAATGAGATACCGATTATATATTCACTTGGCACATACAATTTTACGGAAGCTACCGAAAGTTACGGAAAGTATTATAATCATCTGCGGGAGGGGGCTCTGAGCAGCCCGGTAAATTTATATAAGGATGACCTGTCAGCCGAAGTGTTATCCCGGTATAAATCTAATTTGATGCTGCTTTCTGTTGAGAGAGTTATCGGAGAAAAAAAACTTATTTCAGCCCTTTCCGATATCTTCAGATACCATTGTTTTCGTGATGTGAGCTCGGAGGAAGTTCTGGCTGAAATAAGTGATGAATTTGTGGGCGACTCAAAGGCTTTTCTTCATGATATGTTTTACGAAACAAAATACTTTGATTACGCGGTTTCAGGCGTAAAACCGGTGGGGGAAAACAAATGGGAAGTTACAGCCGAAAGACTTGGTGACGCCGTTGCTCCTGTGGATATTGCGTTTTATACCGAGACGGATACCCAATATGCTGTATGGACGGGAAAGGAGCGTTGGAGGAGATTTTATTTTATTTCAGATGGTGATGTGATTGCCGCTGAAGCAGACCCTTACAGAAAAATTCAGATGGATATAAATTTTGCCAATAATTCCTATACTTACCATTCCCGCTATTGGGCATCCATCTCAATCGCGATAAGATGGTTTTTCTGGGTTCAAAACGCGCTGATGATAATGGGCAGCACAGGATGAAAAAATTATTTACCGAAATAATGGTTAAAGGAACACGGGCTGTTTTTTTTAATTTCAAAACCCTTGTGCTGCTTTGGATGTGGAATATCGGCGCGGCTCTGATTCTCGCTTTGCCGGTTTATTATAATCTGATAGACCACCTCGGCAATTCCCTGCTAAGTGATAAACTTGCCTATACTTTCGATTACAACTGGTATCTCCAGTTTCGTTTTCTTTATCAAATAAATCTTGATGGCATGTTATATACGCTTTTGGGCGTTCTTTTAATTTATATAATTGTACAGAACTTTTTTATGGGTGGACTGATCGCGATATTCAATAATCCCAAAAAGAACCATGTTGTTGATTTTTTTTATGGGGGGGTAAAATACTGGGCCCGCTTTACAAAAATTCTGATTATAGTCGGATTGCTTGTCGCCCTGGCATTTCTGATTAACGATTATATCGGTAAACTTATAACCTGGATTTTTGAGGATACTGAAAACCAGGTGGCAGACGCCATACTGAGGACACTGAGATATCTGCTGCTTCTATTTTTCATTGGTATGGTGACAATAATTGCTGATTATTCGAGGATAATTCTGGCGGTAAACGACAGCTTTAAAATATTGAAAAGTATTGGCGATTCGGTCAGGTTTATCAGAAAAAATTTCACGAGAGTATTTCTGTTATTTCTTGTAACTTCGGCTATTGGATCAGCCGGGGCTGTTATATACAATTTAGTGGGCGGACTTATACCGGGCCAGCCTTATTATTACCTGATAATTCTATTTATTTTGCAACAGATGTTGATTATTTTCCGTTTATTAATTAGAATGCTGTTTTGTTCGACAGAATTACTTTTATACAAAGATTTAAATGCAGAGGTTATAAACATTTAGTTAGAAAAGAGGTTCATTATGGCAATTGTACCGGTTACAATTTATGGTGATAAAGTATTAAAAGAAAATACGAAAATAATTGAAGAGATTGATGATAATCTGATATCTGATATTAAAGATATGTTTGATACTATGAGGAATGCTAATGGTGTCGGTCTGGCCGGCAACCAGATCGGTCTGGATAAATCTGTTTTTGTCATTGATCTGACACCGGTTGAAGGTTATGAGAAATTTAAACCGATGGTATTTATCAATCCTGAAATTCTTGAAGAATCCTATGATAAGGTGATAATTGAAGAGGGGTGTCTGAGTCTGCCCTATCTTCGGGCGGATGTTGAAAGAGCCGAATCCATAAGAGTCAAATATCTTGATACAGATGAAAATGAGCAAATACTGGAAGCTGATGATTACCTGGCAAGAGTAATACTTCATGAATATGATCATCTTGTAGGGAAGATGATTCCGGACAGAATAAATACACAGCAGAAGAAAAGACTCAAAAAGGATATATTAAAGATCATGCGTCGCGAAATTGATGTCGATTATTTAATTACTGATAAAAAAGGATAAATATTGCGTATCGTTTTTTTTGGCACTCCCGATTTTGCCGTCAAGTCACTGGAGCGGCTTTTGGAAAGCAATCACGAAATTACCGCGGTGGTCACTGCTCCCGATAAAGAAAGGGGAAGGGGAAAAAAGATAAGTTTTACAGCAGTTAAAGAATTCGCGGTTAAAAACAACATCCCGGTATTACAGCCGGCTCTTTTAAAATCGGAGGATTTTATTGGATCACTGAAAAGCTGTAAGGCCGATCTTTTTGTAGTTGTCGCGTTTAGGATTTTACCGGAAGCTGTTTTCACAATCCCTCCTCAAGGGTCCATAAATCTGCATGGCTCACTCTTACCGAGGTACAGGGGAGCAGCTCCTATTCAATGGGCTTTGATCAATGGTGAAAAGGAAACCGGTCTGACCACATTTTTCCTAAAGAAAAAAGTGGATACCGGAAATATTATTCTTCAGGAGAAAATTACAATTGATCCGGATGATGACCTGGGCAGTTTATGGGAAAAAATGAGTGATAAAGGAGCCGGATTGCTTAAAAAAACTGTAGATCTTATCGAAGCGGGAAATGTTAAAGAAATTCCCCAGGAGGATATTAAAGCGACTCCCGCTCCAAAAATTTCCAAAGAGGATTGCCTTCTGGACTATACGATGAGTGTGATTAATGTCCATAACAGAGTTCGCGGCCTTTCACCGCATCCGGGGGCATTTATTGAAAGAGAAGGGAAAAAATTTAAGATTTATAAAACCGCGATCGCGAGGGGGATAAAACTGAAGCCCGGTGAAGTTCTCCAGGGGAAAGACGGACTTTTTATTGGTTTTGCCAACGGAGTAATTGAGATAAATGAACTTCAGCCGGAAGGAAGAAAAAGGATGGCTGCCGGCGATTTTATGAGAGGTTATAAACTATAAACCGGCAAAGCCAGAATCAAAAGGGATTGACAGAGAAACCATTATAATATTCATCGTAATCCTAAGCGACTCCGAATGGAGACGAATATGAATAACCCCGGATGCAATCCGGTGGTTTTATCAGGCAAACATCACTTGCGAAGCTGAAGGCGTCGAATATTAACAACCGACAGAAAATTATATCTGAGGGATAATATTTTTCCGCACATGAGAGTTATATTAGATCCCTTCAGGGTTTTATTGCATTTTTTTCTTTTTTACCCCGGGCTGCTCTCTTCTTTCCACTCAGGGGATTATTGAAAATCCTGAAAAATCTGTTCACCTTTCATTTCTTACTCAGGCGGTTTTCTGTAATGGTTTGTCTTTAACAATTCTGTTAAAAAATGCCGGGAAATAATTGATAAAACGGCCAAAAATGTAACCTGCCAAAATCTTTTAATATTTAAACTAAAAAATATTTAATTACTGTCGATAATATTGATCGGGGAAATAAGATGCTGCCCTTAAGGGATTAATATTTAATCCTTTTCAATTTCCCGAAAATTTCAAACTATGCTGTCTGCAATTGATGAGCCGGAAAACACAGGAATCTGAAAATAATATTTTGTTTAATCAATATTCCAAAGATCGGAATTATAACGATCTTCTTATGGAAAATGAAAGGCTGCGGGGAAAATTAGATCAGGCAGAAAAATCCCTCCGGATATTAAAAAATTTTAATGAAGATAAAGATTCATGGACATTGTTCCTTAATCCCGACGCGAAGGCGCTTTATTGCAGCGAATCTGTTTTTGAGTTCACAGGGGTGAGAGCGCAGGATATCCTGGAAAACCCGGGATTGATTTTTAAGCTTCTTGATGAAGAATTTGGGAAAAAACTAAAGTTTAGATTATCGGACGATCTGAAGAGCAGATCCCCGGGAATGATGTACCTGGAATTTAAAGATAAAAATTATGAGGTTATTTCTGTCAGGTACAGAAGTGAACCCAAATTTAACAATTCAGGGGAATTTTCCGGGTTAAAAGTGGTATTCGAAAGAGAGCTTTTTACTGCTGACAGCAATAATAATCTGGCTGGCGGTGATTTACAGTACCGAAAAACCAGACCGGCATTTCTATTTCATCTGCTGAATAAAAAAGGATTCCCATTTGCTCAGGAGACAGACCTGAAGCAATTCAATAATGATGATATTGCCTCCCGCAGAGTGGTCAGAGAAAAATATTTCATGAATCTTGTTCATTCTGCCGATAGTAAAAAAATTGAAAATTTTATTTCATCATCATTAAAGGATAAGAAGGGTGCCGCGGTTTCGCCGGTATTTAATTTATCAATCGATTCAGATATCCACTATCCTGTTACGGCCACTCTTTTTAAAGATGATACATACAATAATAATTTTTTACGTTTCATCCTTTGTTTAACAGGAGTTGAGGAAAAAGAAAATACTGAGGAGAGATATCCGGTAATAGAGGATGGCATCAGACACATGGCTGATAATATGAAGGATGGGATAGCAATTTTCAGGGATGAGGAAATGATTTATGTAAACAGGGGAATGCGGTTTATTTTTGGAAATCCGGGGATTGAAAATTTAAAACGTTATCTTCTGGAATCCGTTGAAACAGTGACAAGAAAAGAATCGCGTGGTGAATTTGGTATGAGGACGACCAATACCTTGCTAAAGGAAAAAGCTGTCTGGATCAGATCGGGTACGAATGAGAAAAAATGTATACAGAACAAAATTTCTGCATCGATTGGTAAAAACGGATCATTATACCGTTACATAATAACAAATGATATTACATCCAGGAAAAAAGCTGAAAGAGCGTTAACTGACAGTGAAGAGCGATTCCGTTTGCTGGTTGAGAATATTCCGGATGGTATTATAATTTTTTCGGGCAGAAAAATTGTATATAGCAATCAGTCAGTGTATAAAATATTGGGGCTGAATTCTGAATACAGTATTGAAGGAGAAGATATAACTTCAGTCCTTGGCAGGGAGGTAATAAACCTGGGGCAGGGGGTAAATGATTATGATAATCTAAGAAAATTTTTTACCGGAAAATTTAGTCTGAGAATATACAAGACTGAAGGCAGCGAATGTTTTATTGAGGGAAAGGGAGTGGAAATAAATTTCAGAAATATCGATTCTCTGCAGATCGTTTTCCATGATGTCACGGAAAGAATAAAAATGGAGACACTGTTAAGGGAAAATGAAAAAATATTCCGCGATATATATGAAAACTCAGCCGCCGGAATATTCCGGCTCAACAGTGCAGGGGATATTATACTTGCAAATCCGGCTTTACTCAGAATTCTTGGATATGAGAAAAACAATAATATAAAAGGGGCTAATTTTTCTGATCTTGTTTTTGGAGAGGAAGAAAAAAATAAATTTATCCATACATTCCTTGAAGGGGAAGATGTAAGAGGATATGAAACGAGAGTTACCCGGAAAGATGGCGCCCTGATTGATGTTTTGGTAGGTCTGAAGATTTTCAGAACAAATAATGGCGAACAATCATATATTGAAGGCACCCTCGAAGATATCTCACGAATGAAGGCAGCCGAAAAGACGCTGATTGAAGCCCGCCTGAAAGCAGAGGAATCGGACAGGCTGAAATCGGAATTTCTGACACAGATATCACATGAAATCCGGACTCCTCTGAGCGCGATACTCAATTCGGTGAACCTGATCAAGGATGAAGTATCAGGAAAAATTGATGAAGAAATTGAGGAGCTGTTCTTCTCTATTGACAGTTCCGGCAGAAGGATAGTCAGGACAGTTCACTTACTGATAAATATGTCTGAATTACAAACCGGAACTTACGATTACTCCCCGTCCAAAATAAATATCACGAATTTACTTCAAAATGTTTATGAAGAATTAAACTCTGAAGCAGATAAAAAAGAGTTGGAGTTCGAAATTTTTGCTCCGGTGGAACCGGTTTATATAATCGCAGACCGCTACTCAATTTACCAGATCTTCGAAAACCTGGTGAACAACGCGATTAAATTTACAAATAGCGGCAGTGTCAGAGCCGGAATTAAATTAAACAGCTCCGAAAAAATAATTTTCGAAGTTGAGGATACCGGAAAGGGAATATCGAAAGAATTTCTCCCTTATCTTTTCAGACCCTTCTACCAGGAGGAAAGAGGTTACACCAGGAAATTTGACGGCAACGGACTCGGTTTGGCTCTTGTTAAAAAATATTGCGAACTTTATGATGCTGAAATTAAGGTGGAAAGCAATAGAAATGAAGGGTCATTATTCAGGGTTGTTTTCCCATAAGTCAATAATATTTCTGAAATTATACAATTTTTCGTTGAAAAACAGAAAAAAAGTAAAATTACTTATCTCTTACCTTTGAATTTTTGGTGTTACCTTTTTAAATTATGCTGTAATATACAGGAAATATGCATTTACAGTTATTTCATCAAAGCAGGTAAAAATATGTCTGTATTATCGACCATCTTAAAACCCTCTCTCCGTAAAAAGTTACTTTTCTTTTCTGTTTTGCTGGCGATTATCCCCCTGGGAATTGCGGGTGACAGAATGATCACCATTACCCAGGATGAGTTAAAGAGCGCCGCAAATGACGAATTAAGGGTTACGGCTGAACAAATATCATCGGAAATTGATGATTTTTACCGTGATACCTGGCTGGCCCCGCTGCTTCTGGTAAAGAATGTTATTGAGAACGAAAAACTTGGAGTGGTGGAAAAATACTCACTTATGCAGAGCGCCACCAGGCAGGTGGAGGATATTATCTGGCTTCAGGTTAACGCGGACGCCGATATTCAGCCTTTTTCAGTTTACCGCGCGGCTTTTGATGAAAAACTTACTGAGAACGGATTGGATAAAAATCAGGTACTGAAAATCTCAAGATCGGCAATTGCCGATTTTTTTGGAGAAGATGGCATCATAACAGGTGAACTGGAATATATTGAGAAGATAGATACCTGGCTGACCACCATTTTTATTCCCCTTGAACTTGAAATAAATAGCGCTAAAACATTGCTTTCCGCGCGCATTAATCTTAACAGGCTGATAAATGAAATAAAAGAGCATCCCTTTAATAATACCGGTAAAATATTTGTTACCGATAAAAACGGCTTTCAGCTTTTTACCAAGGATAAGACTGATCTTTCCGAGCTTGATTTGGTGAAAAATGCTACCGAAATGTTACGCAGCGGAACACGTTTAATTAATATTCAGCCATATACAAAACCGGATGGTAAAAAAATGCTTGGCGCGTTTTCGATGCCGGGAAGTTTCGACTGGGCTGTCATCTCCGAAAGATCAGAAGAAAATGCTTACTTAGCTGTTTTTGAGATGTTTAAAAGTTTGATGATCTGGGTGACTATTGGTTTGATCATCGCGGTTGTGGGAGCAATATGGTTTTCGAGGAAGATCAGCAAACCTATTCTTCAGATAAGTGACGTCGCTGTTAAAGTCGGGCATGGTGATTTTCAGGTCAGGGTTGATGAGTTAAAATCCAAAGATGAAATTTCTCACCTGGGCCGCCGAATGAACACTATGATCGAGGAGCTCAGAGAGAGGTTTGAATTGACTAAATTTGTATCGGGTCACACAATTGACGCGATTAAAAAGTCGGATATTGATGGTATAAAACTGGGAGGAGCCAGGGATAACGCGACTGTCTTTTTCTCGGACATAAGAGGTTTTACAGCTTTTTCCGAAAAAGTTGAACCTGAAATAGTTATTGAGATGCTTAATCTTTATCTTCGTCACCAGGCTCATATTGTTAAAAAATATCATGGTGATATAGATAAGTATGTCGGAGACGAGCTCGTAGCTGTTTTCAGGGGTGAACAAATGGTTGAAAACGCGGCTCGGTCAGCCATTGAAATTCATCAGAAAATGAAGGAATTAAATGATGAACACCCTGACTGGGATATAGGAATAGGAATCGGTATAAATACCGGCGATATGATTTTTGGCGCAATGGGAAGTGAAGAAAGAATGGATTACACCATTCTTGGCGACAATGTAAACCTGGGGGCCCGCCTTTGTTCGGCGGCAAAGGGAAATCAGACAATTATTTCGGAAAGTTCTTATAACCAAATCAAAGATAGTGATATTTTTATGATTGAACAGTTGGAAAAACTTCGGGTGAAAGGTAAATCACAACCAATCCAGATTTACCAGGTAAACAGCCTGAAGTAACTTTTGATCTCATATCGAAGAGCTTTCTGAAATTATAAATTTATTAAAATTTTGTGATTAACTTTTAATTATTCACAGAAAGCTTTATTTTAAAATTAAAATTACTTATTTCTCTCTGTCGAAGAAAGGTAAGAGATCATGAAAGCAAAAAAACATCCGGTCTTACTCTTCATGTTATCTCTTCTCTGTTTATTCATTGTAGCGCCATCTTTATCGGCTCAAAATGATAAAGTTATCACTTTCAGGGAAGGAGACAACATACGCAATATTGCGGAAGAACATCTTAATGACGCCAACAGATGGAATGAAATTCTTAAAATTAATGGACTTTCATCTATTACCGACCTAAAACCCGGTATGAAAATTAAAATTCCGGCCAGCGACATCATTCTCGCGGATAAAGCGCTGGAGAACTCTCTGAAGAAAATTCAGGAAGCCACTAAAGCGGGAGCCCGGCTATTGGCCCCTGTGAAAATTTCTGAAGCTATAGATATCAGGGATGAGGCAATTGCCCTTAAGAATAACAGCGAATGGAAAAATTGTATCATCAGAGCCGAAAAAGCTTCATCGGTAGCGCAGGAGGCTCTTACAATCGCGAAAAATAAGAACAACGTTCCGGCCGAAGCTGTCCTTGATGATAAAACAGGTGATGTGGAAAGCAAAACCGATTCAGACCTGCTCTGGGATGAAATAGCTCTGAATTCGACCCTTGTTGAGAGGGAAAAGGTTAGAACACTTTCTCTTTCATACGCCGAAATTGTATTTAAGGATGAATCGAGATTGAGGCTTAATGAAAATTCCCAGGCTGTAATTCAGAAGATGAGAAGCGATGTTATTCAGAACAAACAGGAATCAAGCGTCAGTCTTGTTCAGGGGGATATGTACGCGCTGCTCAGCGGCAATCCACGTAAAAAAATGGATATTAAGGTGCCCGGTGTTGATACTGATATTAAATCGAAAAATTTCTGGATAAACAAAGACAAGGGTGGTGTTAAGGTTGCCAATTATGACGGCACAATTAATCTTTCATCGGGTGGAAGAACTGTCGAGCTTGGAAAGAACAAGGGTGTAATGGTGAAAAGAAACCAAAGGCCGACAGATCCAAAAGATCTTCTGCCCGGTCCTAAGCTTGTTTTTCCCGAGCATAACAGCACAGCTTTCAGAACCGATGATAAAAAGGAAGTTGAGTTTAAATGGGAGGCTGTCGAGAACGCTGTGGGCTACTGGCTTGAGGTGGCTTACGAAAAATCCACATTTCATATACTTGTGATCAACCGGTTTAATATTCGCGAGAATATTTATTCCACCAGGGAAATCAAGGAGGATGGGGTTTATTACTGGAGAGTCGCAGCCATTGATAAGCAGGGTTTTCCAGGCATAAAAAGTGAAAGCCGCCTGGTAAAAGTAATTACCGATAATGTGCTTCCATTTGTCTATATGAATATTCCCGACAGGGGTGTTCAGACAACAAAAGAGTCGTTTGTTATTGAAGGAGAAACAGAACACGATGCGATTCTCAATATAAATGACAAGAAAGTTGATGTCGATTCATTGGGCAATTTTGCTTTTCCTGTCAGTCTTAACGAAGGTGAAAACAGCGTAAAGGTAAAACTTATTGACATAGCGGGTAATGTTAACGAGTTTGAAAAAAATATCACTTATCTGCCATTGAAGGAGGTAACTTATACCAGTAACCAGCTTGATTCAGAAAACGATGACGGAGAAGGTAGGATAATTTCAAGGGGAGCGGGATTTAATTTTAGCGGAATTACCGATCCCGACGCGCGAATTTCTCTCGCCTCAACAAAAAATGTATTCGCGTCAAATACTTTTTCCGATAAAGAGGATGGCAGTTTTGGATTGAGCGCGCCCCTTTCGGAAGGTGAAAATGAGTTTGATATTGTTATTACCGCTCCCGGGGGATACCAGTCAAAAAGCAAAATTAAAGTTCAATCGGATGTAATTCCGCCCGATTTAATTTTGACCTCCACGCTTCCGGCCTATACAAATGAAGTTCTCCTTAATATTAGCGGTAAATCTTCAGATGCCTCCGGGATAAGAATAAATGAATATGAGATTACCCCTGAGGAAGGAAAGTTCAGTTATGATCTTGAGCTTAAAGATGGAGCAAATAATATTACTATAAGCGCGATAGATGATGCCGGAAATCAGCGTAAAATTAAGCGGATAGTTATTCTTGATCAGAAGGCGCCTGAGATAAAAAGTTATAAGTTCAGCCGGAAACAGGTCAATCCCGGAGATGTCATAGGACTCGAAATTATATGTCAGGATAATTCTCCTCTCAAAAAAGCAATTCCTTTTTCTTATGAATGCGGAGGTGTGGTTTATAACAGTTTTCTACACTTCAATGAAGATATGAATCTGTATACCGTGGTAATTAATATTGAGCCGGTTATAAAAGGAGCCATTAAACTGTTATCTGTTACCACAGAAGATATCTTGGGAAATAAAACTCAAATCACGTATTAGAATAAAACTTTTGGGAGAACTGTGATGAGTTACATGAAATACTCGTTTATTCTTATAATTATTGCCTTATTTACTTTGAATATGTATGCTCAGGAGGATATACAACTGGTTACTTACGGTCCGAATGCTGAAACGATTGAAGGTGACGATGACTATGGACAAATAATTTATTTTTCAATACCCGACTCATTAAAAAGGCCGGTATTCCTGAGAATATTCGATCCGGACGCGGGGGGCAGGGTTGACGCTCCTTTTGGTGACTGGAATACTGTTACTAAATTTATGCTTTATGGGGGCGATTCATGTTTTACCCCTCCGGTTCAGGGTGATTCTTTAATGGTCATTGAAAACAGCGCTGAAGGCCGGCTGATAAAACAAGTTGATTTTGGAAGCGATCCCTATCTCGATAATAAATGGTATAATTTCGCGACATTGACCGCGTCACAGGGACAGAAATCGGGAGATGACAGAATCTTCAAACTTGTTGTTGAAGGTTCCGCGGGAAATGATGGTAATATATTTGAAGTTGCTCTGAGTTTAAGCGAAAAGAAAAACCTTCTGCCCGATGGAGGAAGAATATTCAGTTATGTTCCCACTTTCAGGCTGCCCGCGAGAAATATTTTTGCCGAACTCCGTTTCTTAGCTCCTCCCGGAACAAAAGCGGTGGATGTTTATAATTTTGACGTCGCAGGCGGGGAAGTATCAGTGGTGACAAAATACAGATCAGGATTAGATGTGCCATCATCCGGGCAGGATACCTGGTCGGGCGGAAGAGTTGAACTGAATGAAGATGAGCAGGGTGTATTAAACGCGGTCAAGTTTGAAAAGGGTAATGAGATACCGAATGACGCAACCTTTTATCTGATGGATACGGATGGAAATTATATTCCTTTTGAGCTGCCTGTTTTAAAACAGAAACCAAACAGAAGACCTGTGCCGAAATATTCATGGAAAACTCTGGCAGACTGTTATACAGTTATTTTTGACGGGTCAGAATCTTCTGATCTTGACGGTGACGCGATGAGCTTTTTATGGCATTTTGGGGATGGAACAAAAAAAGAAGGGGTGAGAGTCGCGCATACTTTTGAAGATACAAAACAGTTTAATGTTACTCTTGAGGTTACAGATGAATCAGGAGTAATTGAAAATACATCGAGAGCCTGGTTTGACGTAACTCTTAACCAACCCCCGACAGCCTCTGCCGGAGAGGATATGATTGTGGCGCCGGGTGAGAGTGTCGGATTCAGCGCCTCCGCTTCAATTGATCCGGATGGCAATATAAGCCGGTACGCGTGGGAATTCGGAGATGGCGAAAAAGCAGAAGGCAATAATGTTACCCATATTTATAATAAAGCGGCCAGGTATAAAGTAACTTTAAGGGTTGAAGATGATTCAGACAGCCCCTGTAATTTTGCTGTTGATCAGATAACCGTGTGGGTTAATTCACCTCCCGTTGTTGAAGTTGGAAGTGATAAAATTGCCTCTGTAAATGAAACTGTGAAGTTTGATGGCGGTCAGAGCTATGACAGTGATGGTGAGATTGTACAATACTTATGGGATTACGGGGATGGCGCCACAGGCAACGGGCGTATTGTGGAACATCAGTATAGCGCGCCCGGAGACTACAATGTAACTCTTAAGGTTATTGACAATACCGATGTGACAAATAATAATGCCTCCGATCAATTAGTTGTTGCGGTTAATGATAAACCGGTTGCCGAAGCCGGCGATGATCAGGGGGTTGCCGCAGGACAAATTGTTGAATTCAGCGGCGGAAAATCTCTTGACCGGGATGGCAAGTTAATTGATTACAGCTGGACCTTTGGGGACGGAGCTTCGGCAAATGGAATGGATGTTACACACGCTTATGAAAAACCGGGTGTGTATACAGCTAACCTTACAATCACCGATGATTCAAAATCCACTACCGATAAAGATAATGACAACTTGAAAATTGTTGTAAACTTTCCTCCTGTTTCGAAAGCGGGACCGGATCAGACAGTTACCTCCAGCATAGTTCATTTTGATGGCTCAGCTTCATCTGATGAGGATGGCGAACTTACTGCCTATGACTGGGATTTTGGAGATAAAACTACCGGGCAGGGGATTAAGACCTCACATATTTACAGCAACCCCGGCACATATAAAGTTACGTTAAAAGTTACAGATGATTCCAAAACAACCAGCGGATCGGATAGTGATGAACTAACGGTTGTTGTCAATCAAAAACCTATTGCCGATGCAGGACCAGATATAATTGCCGCGACCGGTGAAGTTGTAAACTTCGACGCCGGTTCCTCAACTGATCCGGATGGAGAGATAAGTTCTTACGCGTGGGATTTTGGAGATGGAAATAAAGGAGAGGGAAAACAGACGGAACATTCCTGGGCAGAACCGGGGTATTATACAGTAAGACTTAAAGTGGCGGATAATACAGGACATGAAAATGCGGCGGGTTATGATGAAACGGTAGTAAGAATTAATACCCCTCCGGTGGCAATTGCAGGAAAAGATCTGGTTACATCACCCGGTGTTGAAGTTGAATTTAACGCTTCTTTCTCCTTTGATATTGATAAAGATAAGTTAGAATGGTTCTGGTCTTTTTCTGATCAGGATACTGAAACGGAAGGGAAGATTGTTAAAAGGAGTTTTCCCGCTCCCGGAATATATACCGCGAATTTGAGAGTTGAAGATAACAGCGGAGCTCTGAACTATCAGTCGGAAGATAAACTGATCATTCATGTAAACCATCCACCCGAAGCGGTATTGGGCGATGATATAAGGACATGTAATCTCAATGTATTCTTTGATGCCTCCAAATCGGTTGATCCGGATGGGGACGCCCTGAATTATACATGGGATTTTGGGGATGGCGCTGCGCCGGAAAGCGGATTAAAAGTATACCATACTTTCGGTAAAAGCGGTACCTTCCCGATTGTTTTAACTGTTAATGATGGAAAGAATCTGCCCAATTCGGTTCATTCCACCTCTATGATAGTATTTATAAACCATTCACCCGAAGCGGATGCCGGTCCGGACAGGACAATTTGCGCGGGTGATATTGTATTGTTTGATGGTTCGGGGACTAAAGATCCCGAGGGGGGATTGCTCAAATATTACTGGGACTTTGGTGATGACACAAAAGCTGAAGGTATGAACCCCACCAAAACCTATAAAAAGGGGGGAGCATACGAAGTTACCCTTACTGTGAAGGATGATTCGGGCCTTCCATGTAATACCGATGTAGACCAGGCTATTGTATATGTTGCTGACGCGCCGATCGCCGATGCCGGAGAAGATCAGACTGTCTGCGCGAGTACAATCGTTCAGTTTGACGGAACAAATTCTTATGATTTTGATGGAATGGTAAATAATTATTCATGGGATTTTGGCGATGGCACTACAGGGGGAGGAGCCAAACCGACCCATGTATATGAAAAACCGGGCGTCTACAGGGTGTTGCTGACTATAACGGGCGATCTGATCGGCGACTGCGATAATTCGGATAAAGATGAAATGACAGTTACAGTACTGGATGCGCCTATTTCCGAATTTTCTGCCCCCAAAATGGCTCCTGTAAGCGAACCGGTTACATTTAACGGTTCAAAATCCTCAGGTGAAGGTTCAAATATTACAGCCTGGAACTGGGAAATGGGTGACGGAACAACAGAGACGGGTGATATTATTGAACATGTTTATTCAAAACCGGGTAAATATTTCATCAAACTGAATATTGAAACCGATTCCGAAACTCAATGCAGTTCAGCTCCCTATCAGGATTATATTATTATCAATGACGGACCGGTAGCCGTTGCCGGTGAAGATAAATTCGGCGGTGTCAATGAGGATATGATTTTTAATGCATCTTCTTCCAGGGACAGTGACGGGTCAATTGTTAATTACAGCTGGGATTTTGGTGACGGTACAACTGCTCGCGGTATTGAATCTGTTCACAGGTATTCCGAACCGGGAGTTTTTAACGCTGTTCTGACGGTTAAGGATAATACAGAAATGTCGAATAACACCTCAAAAGACACAGTTGAAATAAGGATTAATTATCCTCCCGAGCCGGTAATCAACATGCCTGAAATTGCCTGCCCACAGAGTGAACTCACCTTCGACGCTGCATCTACCAGGGATAACGATAGTGATGTTTTATCTTTCCACTGGGATTTTGGCGATGGTTTTTCTTCAGACACTGTAACCGTTCTTCATCAATATAATAAGCCCGGAATTTATACGGTAACACTTTCTGTTGATGATGGAAAGGGAACACTTAACAGCCGTGTCAGTTTATCCCGGAAAATAAAGATTAATTATAAACCTTACGCTTTTGCCGGACCGGATGTGGAGTTATGCCCCGGGGAGGAATATAACTTCAGCGGAGATAATTCGACAGACGCCGATGATGAAAATCTTGAATACCGATGGGATTTCGGCGATGGAATTACAGCGCCCGGTAAATCAGCGCCGCACGCATTTGAAAAACCGGGATCATATAAAGTTATCCTTTCAGTTGATGATTTGACCGGAAGCGACTGCGGAGTTGCGATGGATACAGTAGATGTGTTCGTAAACAGCTCACCGGTTGCCAAAGCTTCCGCTATCACCGAAGGATTTACCGGAGGCGCGCATGATGATATTCTTTTCGATGGAACCGCCTCTTTTGATCCCGATAAAGATCCATTGACATACAGATGGGATATGGGGGACGGATCGAAATACAGCGGGCCATCTATAATGCACAAATATCAGAAACCGGGAACTTATAAAGTTACACTGACCGTTTCCGACGGACGGGGCGCCGGATGTTCAGAAGCCTTTGATGTTATTGAACTTGTAATTACAAAAAGATAAATGAGGAGAGCCGGAATCTTTTCCGGCTCTTTTATCCCGCCGAAAGATACTTTTATCGGGCGGATATAATGTTTTATCGAATATTTCCAACTTCCCCCTTTTGATATATTATCTTTGAATCAGAGTTTTTAATTGATCTTTGATAATATGATCGTGAGCGGGAAACTGATAAGAAACAATGGTGGCTATGTGACGGGGACAAAACAATTCAAGGTAAATATGTGCTAGGAACTTCCCGCTCCCGATCAATCAATAAATAGAATATAAGTTTGAACCTGCTTTCATGATTCTCCTTGGCCGGTGCGAAAGTGCCGGCCTTCCCTTTTTTTAACCTTTCTGATTATTCTTTCAACTGCACTTTAATTTTTTTAATTTTGTCATTCACTTAAAGATATATTAAGCGAAAACTTAATCTTGAGGATAAAATGACAGAAAAATTAATTGAATGTGTGCCCAATTTCTCTGAGGCGCGCAATCCCGATGTAATCAGACAGATAACCCATGAAATAGAAAAAATTGATAATGTAAAGCTGCTCGATGTTGATCCCGGTCCCGATATGAACCGCACAGTAGTTACTTTTGTCGGATCACCTGAGGGGGTGAAGGAAGCCGCGTTCCAGGCGATTAAAAAAGCGCAGGAACTGATCGATATGCGAATTCACAGCGGATCACATCCGAGAATGGGCGCGACAGATGTTTGTCCTTTTGTGCCTGTCAGCGGAGTTTCTATTGAGGATTGTATCGCTCTTTCTCACGAGGTGGCAAAAAGAGTTGGCGAAGAACTGGAAATACCGGTTTATCTTTATGAAAAATCAGCTCAAACACCCGAACGCCAGAACCTTGCCCGGATAAGAAAAGGTGAATATGAAGCGCTTGAAGAAAAACTGAAAAAGCCTGAATGGAAACCTGACTACGGCCCTTCAAAATTTAACGCCAGAGCAGGCGCTACTGTAATGGGTGTAAGAGAGTTCCTGATCGCCTACAATATTTCTCTTAATACCCGTGAATCAAAACACGCTACCGATATCGCGTTTGAACTGAGAGAAAGAGGAAGATCGGCCAGAAGACCTGTCAGTAAACCATTTTATTATAAATCGCAGGGAATCTTAAAATATGAAGATGGTCATTATCCCTGTGGTGAAGATGACTTTGTCGGTAAAACAATTGCGGAAACAATTGAATATTGCCGGGAAAAATATGGATATGATCTTGTTGAACTATTAAAACTTAACGGCGTTGATCCGGTAAAACCTGAAGGCAAATCGGTGCCGAAAAAAGGAATGTTCAGTAATGCCAAGGCTATCGGCTGGATGGTTAATGAATATGACAGAGCCCAGATTTCAATTAATCTTACCGATTACAATATAACTTCCATGCATCATGTTCTGGACGCGGCGCGTGCGCTTGCCGCTGAGAGAGGCCTGGTTGTTACAGGAAGCGAAATTGTCGGACTGGTGCCCTATCCCGCGCTGCTTCAGAGTGGAAAACATTACCTGGAAAAACAGGGAAGGTCAAAAGGTATTCCTGTTAAAGATATTCTTGAAACCGCGGTTCAGTCTCTCGGCCTGAATGATGTATCTGAATTTAATATTAAAGAAAGAGTTCTGGGTCTTCCTCAAAAAAAATCTGACGCCTTGGTTGAAATGAAGATTACAGATTTTACCGATGAAGTTTCCAGAGAATCCCCGGCTCCCGGCGGCGGTTCAATCGCGGCTCTCGCGGGAGCTCTCGGCGCTTCTCTTTCATCGATGGTCAGCAATCTTACAGCCAATAAAAGGGGAAGCGAAGAGGTAGATGAAATCCTGAATGGTTCCGCGGAAAAGTGTCAGCTCATTAAAGATGCCCTCATCAATGCTGTTGACGCCGACACAGACGCCTTTAACGACTATATGGACGCGCGGCGTATGCCAAAGAAGACCGGGGAGCAGAAAAACGCGAGAGAAGAAGCAATGCAGCTCGGTCTGAAAAAAGCTGTTATGGTTCCTCTTGAAACAGCAAAACAAAGCCTTGAAGCGATCAGGGTGGCGACCACAGTTGTGAAACACGGGAATCCAAACTCGATTACAGATGTCGGCGTCGGAGCCCAGATTGCGTTCACCGGCGTGGAAGGTGGAATCTATAATGTCCTGATTAACCTCAAAGATATTACAGACGAAGAGTTTAATGAAGATATGAGAAACAAATGCCGCGAACTCAAAAAAGAAGCTCACCTGCTTCTCGAAGAAGTTCAGCAGCATGTATATAAATTTATCGGTTTATAACCGTAGGACAGGCTCCGGAGGGATAAGCTTTCCAGTTTATCCCTCCGGGCCTGTCCCTCTTTTTTAAATTTTTTACCGGCGAATATGAATTTCAAACTCCTTACCACAGGCACATGGTCAGATCTCGGAAACCTTTTCGGACAAAAAGGGGCCTGCGGCGGATGCTGGTGCATGTACTGGAGACTGCCCCGTAAAGAGTTTGAAGAAAGTAAGGGAGAGGGGAATAAAGAGAAACTGAAAACTCTGGTTAATGAGGGCAATATTACCGGTATATTAGCTTATGAAGATAACAAACCGGTCGGCTGGTGTTCCTTTGGGGAGCGAAAATCTTTTATTCGTTTTGAAAAATCGAAAATATTAAAACCAGTAGATAACCGGCAGGTTTTAGCTGTGGTTTGTTTTTTTATCAAAAAGGAATTTCGGGGCAGGGGCGTCAGTCTTCAACTTCTGGAACAGGTAAAAAAATATGCCTCCGAAAATAATTTTGGAATTGTTGAGGGGTACCCTGTCGATTCATCAAAAGGGAAAATGGCCGAACCCTTTGTCTGGACCGGCATACATTCAATTTTCCTTAAAGCGGGTTTTAAGGAGGTTGCCAGAAGATCGGAGACGAGGCCTGTGATGAGGTATGATACAGAGGGGTATTGACTATCACTTTCGGTTGCTTCAAATTATTAGCCAGAATTAGCTGATAATATTTTCTCTTTTGTAAACTTTTAATAAAATATAAAAGAGAAAGATGTGAAGTATTAATAACGCGAGAGTAAAATTTTGCCTTTCCTTTTTGTAACTTGACTATCTTACAATTTAAACTTACCTTTGTAAAAGCAGGTCGGAAACGGGTAAATAGAAATTAATTTTGAGCGCTATATGGAACTAA
>CAXXGF010000083.1:0-20884 GCA_963677445.2 Melioribacteraceae bacterium
AGAGTAAAAATCATCACAAAAAAACCGGTTGTACCAGGTGAACAGGAAGTATTAGAAAACAGAAGAGCGAGAAGCGCGAGACTGAGAGCCGCGGAAAAATTATGAAAAAGAAAAAAAACAGCTTTTTCAGGTTTTTATTTATCGCGGCAGCCTTCACCGGGGCTGTTTTGCTTATTTATGTTTTCTTTAACGAAGGTGTTAAAAACAGGAAAAAAGAAAAAGCGATTGCTGAAGATATTTTAAGAAAAAAGATTAACCAGCTTGAACTTACGAAGATCAGGTTGCAAAAGGTTTCTTCGCGGGAACGGATTTCAAAAATTGCATCCGACTCACTGGGACTTATGACGCCGGTTGAGGATATTAAGCGGATTTATATAAATAAATTTCAGCTTGAACAAATAAAAAGAGAAATTAATAGCCGCTATGATTAAAAACAGGTTTTATACAATAATAGTTATCGTTTTTGTTTTTTTGCTTGTTCTTTTGGGCAGGCTTTTTGAGATTCAGGTGCTTGATCATGATGAACACTATTTTAACGCGATCGCTCAGCAGAAAAATGATAAAACGATAAAAGCGCTTCGCGGAGCGATAAAAGACCGGAGAGGTGAAGCGGCCGCTTTTTCCCGGGATGAAGTGACCTATTACGCGTCGACAAAGGAAATTAAAAAAGATATAATAAAAAGAAGAATAGCCGGTAAGTTTTCGCAGGTCTTCGGTAAAGATTCTCTGCATTACATAAATTTGCTCGATACCGAAGAACCCTATGTTATCCTTGAGAAAAAAGCCTCTCCTTCAGAATCCGCCGAGCTGACCCGTTTTACCGCGGTAGGTCTCTACCGTTATGCCGATCATACGAGGGTTTATCCCCTCGGCGATATTGCCGGTCAGCTTATAGGTTATGTGAACAGGGAAGGAAAAGGTACTGCCGGGCTGGAGCTTTTTTTTGATGGGAAACTTGAAGGAGAAGATGGCAGGATATTGATTGAACAGGATGTTGTCGGCCGGCCGGTGACTTTCGATGAGGAATCGACAATTAAGCCCAAACCGGGTGATGATATATATCTTACAATAGACCTGATGTACCAGCGAATTCTTGAAGAGGAATTGCTATCGGGAATTTCGGAATATGGAGGAGAGTCGGCTGTTGGTATTATTGCTGATCCGGCAACCGGCGAGCTGCTCGCCATGGCGAGTGTTCCTTCATTTTCACCCTCGGAATTTTCAAGCCAGAATCCTTCGGATGTAAAAAATCTTGCTATAACCGATCCTTATGAGCCGGGATCGACCATTAAGCCGGTTATTATGTCAATTCTGGCAGAACATAGCCTGATAAGAATAAATGAGAAGATCAACACCGAAAATGGAAAATACCGGTACAAAAACGCGCTGTTCAGTGATACCCACCCGTTCAGCCAGTTATCGGTAAAAGGGATTTTGGAACAGTCGAGTAATATCGGAATGGTAAAACTCGGCGGCCGGATACCCCCCGATATTCTTTTCCGCTCTTTAAGGAATTATGGATTTGGCACTTTTACTACTATCGATTTGCCCGCTGAATCTGCCGGTATGTTAAAAACCCCGTCAGAATTCGCTCCGTTAACAAGAGAGTACATCGCTCACGGGTACCAGATTTCCGTGACACCCCTTCAAATGGTGATGGCATACAGCGCCCTTATTAATGGAGGATATCTTTACAAACCCCGTATTATTAAGGAGATCAGGGATTGCGACGGGAAGCTTGTGAAGAAAACAGAATCGCAGGTTGTAAGGAAAGTTATCGGCTCTGAAACGTCTGAGCTGATTCAGGACTGGATGGTTTCTGTGGTTGAAAATGGCATTGGTAAAAGCGCTTCGGTTAAAGATGTCAGACTTGGCGGGAAGACCGGCACTACGCAGATATGGAGCAGAGAAGGTTACAGCGAGGGAAGTTATTTTTCCTCTTTCATTGGTTTTGTACCTGAGCATAATGCCTCACTTGTATGTTATATAATGTACCGTGACCCGGTTTATGGAAAATATGGAAGTAAAGTGGCAGCTCCGGTATTTCAGAAAGTTGTAAGCAGGCTTGTAAAGGCAGATCCTTCAATTTTGAAAGGAAGCGGCCCGACTCCGCATCACGACAGGAAAAAGCGCCTTATGGATAATATCATTACCGATATTGAAGAGGGCAACAGGAATCAGCGGGAAGAAATTGTAATGTCTAATCTTCCGGTGAAGAAAGCAGACGCGTTTCAAGGTAATTTTAAAAAAGCGATTAAAAAAATGCCCGACCTTAAGAACCGTTCCGTCAGGGACGCTACAAGGCTTCTTACAAGTCTGGGCGTAAAATATAAAATTAAGGGACATGGAAAGGTGCTGAGTCAGTCTATTGTCGCGGGATCTAAAATTGTACCCGGCAGAGTATGCGAATTAAAATGTTCAACATTCAGGCGAAAAAATAATGTCACAAGCGCTGACTGACATAATAAGCGGATTAAGTGTTATCCAGGTTACCGGAAACGCGGCCCCGGTCTCGGTAAAAGGAATAACATATGACTCAAGACTGGTTGATAAAGGTTTTATTTTTATCGCGATCAGAGGTTATAAAACCGACGGGCATAATTATATAACCAACGCTATCAACAAAGGAGCGATTGCCGTTATCCTTGAGGATAATTCACTTGTGCCTGATGAATTTTTTGATCACATGGGATGTGTTAAAATTATGGTGAAGGAGAGCCGTAAAGCGATGGCTGAGGCATCAGCTATTTTTTATAACTATCCTTCAAAATCACTTGGTCTTACCGCTATAACCGGAACCAAGGGAAAAACCACCGTTTCATATTTTCTCGAAAATATTTTTAATGGTTGTGGAAAAGATTCCGGAGTAATGGGAACGGTCAATTACCGGCTTGGAGAAAGGGTTTATAAATCAGGCCTTACCACTCCCGAATCGGTTGAGATAAATGAACTGCTCTCAAAAATGATTGCCGACGGCGCTTCCAATTGTGTAATGGAGGTATCCTCTCACGCGCTGGAACTGAAAAGAACCCTCGGCCTTGATATTGATGTGGCAGTGTTTACCAATATAACTTCAGATCATATGGATTTTCATGATTCTTTCGAAAATTATCTGAAAGCGAAAAAAATTCTTTTTGATGATCTGAAACCTGACGGATTTGCCCTGGTCAACCGGGATGATCCCTCCAGGGAAAAACTGACAGCGGATTGCGGAGCCGGAATTTTTACATACGGCGCTGATAAAAACTGTGATTTCAGAATATCGGATATAACCTTCTCCCTTGAAGGAACAAATTTTAATCTTGAATATAAAGGGGAAAGTTATTCTGTCCATACATGTCTGATAGGAGCGTTTAACGCCTCTAATGCGGCGGCTGCTATCGGGGCCGCTGTGCTCAGCGGCATCAGTCCCGGGGCTGCTGTAATGGGAATTAATAACACCCCGCAGGTTCCCGGCAGGTTCGAAGTTGTCGCCAAAGGTGAAAAACGAGTTATCATTGACTATTCACATACATCCGGCAGCCTCGAAGAGGCTTTGAAAGCTATTCACCACATAACAAAGGGTGAAATTCCTGTATATACTGTTATGGGATGCGGCGGTGACAGGGACAAGACAAAACGACCTGTCATGGGAAGCATTGCCGAAAAGGGAAGTGATATGGTGATGGTTACTTCAGATAATCCCAGAACCGAAGATCCCTTTAAAATCATTGATGATATTATCCCCGGTTTTTCCGGTAAAAGATATAAAATTATTGAAGACAGAGAACTTGCCATTAAAGCTGCCATTGAGGAATCGCCTGATAACGCGGTAGTGCTGGTGGCCGGCAAGGGACATGAAAATTACCAGGAAATTGATGGTGTGAGAAGATACTTTTCAGATAAAGAGACAGCGGAGAAATATTTATAATGCCCGATTGTTGCTTTTATATTGAGGACTTATTTGAACTGAGTAAATCGGTAATTTATGACCCCGATAATTTTGAATCGGCAGATCATATAATAACTGACACCAGACTGGAGCTTGAAGGGGCTGTTTTCCTGGCTTTAAAAGGGGATAAATTTGACGGCCACAGGTTCATTCCCGAAGCGGTGAAAAAGGGCTGTTCAGCTGTCATTGTAAATGAAGAATATCTCGATTCACTTGATGATATTGAAATTCCGATAATTACAGTTCCTGATACTGCCGCGGCTTATGGAGAATTGGCAAATATCAGAAGAAAAAAACTGGACGCGCTGGTTATAAGCATCACAGGAAGCTCGGGGAAAACAACAACAAAAGAAATTCTGGCACATCTTCTCTCATATAAATTTAAAGTATATAAAACCGAAGCGAATAATAATAATCATATCGGAGTTCCCCTTACAATTCTCAGCGCCCCGGCCGATAGCGAAATGTTGATTGTGGAGCATGGCACAAATCATTTTGGCGAGATTGAATTCACCGCAAAAATCGCGGAACCGGATATTGCCCTGATCACCAATATCGGCGATTCACATCTCGAGTTTCTTGGAAATCGGGATGGTGTTTTCAGGGAGAAAAAAAGTTTGCTGGATGTTACTTCTGAAAGAGGGGGAACTGTTTTGCTGAATATGGACGATAAATATATCTCATCCGCGGCTGATGAATACTCCTCCAAAGCCACATGGGCTCTGAATTCCCCTGCTGACTTTTCGGCTGAAATTAACGAATATAGCGCCGGTTCTTCAGCTATCAGAATTACAGGAAAAGACTTCGGTATAAATTTATCTTTGCCTCTTCCCGGTGAGATAAATGTAGTCAATTTTCTCGCCGCCGCCGCCGCTTCGATTACTGCCGGGTTTTCTCATGAATATATTCCCGCCGCCCTCGAAGGCCTCAAACCTTTTAAAGGCCGTCTGAACTATATTAAAACAGCCGGCGGACTGATTATTGATGATACCTATAACGCTAATCCTGATTCAGTCAGGGGCGCGATTAGTGTACTGGCGGAAAATAAAGAATATGCCCGGAGAATATTTATCCTGGGTGATATGTTTGAACTGGGCGGGAACTCCGCGGAGATGCACAGGGAACTTGCTCCCCTCTTCGAAACGTCAGGAATCGAAACTGTTTATCTGCTTGGCGAGATGACCGAAAATCTTTTTAATGTTCTGAAGCAGGGAGTTATGGATGTAAAATGGTTCGGTGAGCGCGAAGAGCTGTCATCTTATTTAAAGGGGAAAAATTTTGATAATAACGCGATTCTTGTCAAAGGATCAAGGGGAATGAGAATGGAAGAGTTTGTGAAAATTTTGGAAGAAGGAAACAACTAAATGTTTTATTATCTGTTAGATTATATTAACCGTGTATTTGATCCGCCCGGATTTGAAGTCTTCAGGTTTCTTACATTCAGGTCGATGTTATCAGCGATAACCGCGTTGTTTCTTTCATTTTATCTCGGTCCGAAAATAATAAATCTGCTGAAGAGGAAGCAGATTGGAGAGACCATAAGGGAAGTAGGTCCCGAGAGCCATTTCAGCAAAGCCGGAACTCCGACTATGGGGGGAGTAATAATAATTCTGTGCATACTAATACCTGTTCTTCTCTGGTCCGACATTAAGAGTTCCTATATTCTTATCGTATCGGGAGGAACATTATGGCTTGCGGTGGTTGGTTTTCTGGATGATTATCTTAAAGTGGTTAAAAAATATCCAAACGGGCTGATAGCGAAGTATAAACTGATGGGACAGATCCTTCTTGGTCTTGTAATAGGAATATTATTTTATACTCTTCCCGATCTTAAGGAGACTGCCGAACTTACGACACTCCCGTTTTTTAAAAATCTGAATTTTGATTATTCATTGCTTTTTATACCGGTTGTAATTTTTATTATTACAGCTACCTCAAATGCCGTTAACCTTACAGATGGCCTGGACGGGCTTGCAATGGGCACAAGTATTATCGCGTTTATGGCTCTTGGAATAATGAGCTATGTAAGCGGTAATGTTATCTATTCCGATTACCTCAGGATAATATACCTGCCCGGTTCAGGTGAGCTTACAGTTTTTATCGCCGCCCTGATAGGCGCCGGTCTCGGATTTTTATGGTTCAATTTTTATCCCGCCCAGGTTTTTATGGGAGATACCGGATCACTTGCTTTAGGCGGGGCTCTTGGAATAATAGCGCTCCTTATCAAAAAGGAACTTCTGATTCCTGTTTATGGAGGAATATTTTTCCTCGAAACAATTTCGGTGATAATCCAGAGAACTTATTTCAAATACACAAGAAAAAAATATGGGGAAGGGAGACGTGTTTTTAAGATGGCTCCCCTGCACCATCATTATGAACTGAAAGGATGGCCCGAACCGCGTATAGTCATCCGTTTTTATATAATCACAATAATTCTGGCAATCGCGAGTCTGGCCTCATTCAAGATAAGATAATGGATATAAAAGGAAAACATATCACCATACTGGGAGCTGTAAGAAGCGGTATTGCCGCGGCTCTTCTCGCTAAACGACAGGGAGCTGTTCCTTTTGTGAGCGACGCGGGAAGTTATGAAAAGCTGAAAGACGGATTTTCCAGACTTGAAGCCGCTGAAATTGAATTTGAAGCAGGAGCTCACTCCGAAAAGGTTTATGAAGCCGATATTATTGTAACCAGCCCGGGAGTTCCTTCCGATGCCCCGGTATTAGTGGAAGCTTTCAGGAGAAATATTAAAGTTATCAGCGAGCTGGAATTTGCTTCCCTCTTCTGCGAAGCCACAATTATCGCGATAACAGGAACCAACGGTAAAACTACAACTACTTCACTTTGCGCGCATGTGCTTAAAAAATGCGGCTTTAAGGCTCATACTGCCGGAAACATTGGTTTTGCTTTCTCTGAAATTGCTGATAAAGCTGGTAAGGACGAATTTATTTCATTGGAAATATCAAGCTTTCAGCTTGATTATACAGACAGTTTCAGGCCCCGCGTTTCCATGATTCTCAATCTGACGCCTGATCATCTTGACAGGTATGAAAACAGTTTTGAAAAATATATTGCCGCGAAGTTGAGAATATTTGAGAACCAGGGAGCCGGAGAGAGTTTTATATATAATGCTGAGGATAAAAATTTCCCCGTCGAAAAATTAACCGACGGGCCCGCCCGCTACTCCTTCTCGATTCATGAAAAAGTTGAAAAAGGCTGTTTCCTGGATGGTGAAAATATTTGCTTTATTGATGAGAATGGTAAAGAAATTATCTGTAAGGTATCGGATCTGAGCCTTAAAGGGGAACACAACCTGATGAATTGTATGGCTGTTATTACCGCGGTAAAAATTGCCGGAGGTAACAATAGTGGTATTTCAGCAGGCCTGGGCGATTTTCCCGGTGTTGAACACAGGCTGGAATTTGTAAGAGAGTTAAGAGGCGTCAGATATATAAATGATTCCAAAGCGACAAATGTCGATTCTGTATGGTATGCATTGAGAACATTCCATGAACCTGTATATCTTATTCTCGGCGGAAAGGATAAAGGAAACGATTACAACCAGATATTGGAGCCGGTGAAAAAAAATGTCAGAAAAATCTATGCTGTCGGAAGTTCAGCTCAAAAAGTTTATAACTTTTTTAAGGGAATCACACAAACAGAAATCAAAGATGATCTGGAAGCTTGCCTCGCGGCCGCGGCCAAAGAGGCTGAACCCGGTTCGGTAGTGCTCCTTTCACCGGCCTGCGCGAGTTTTGATATGTTCAGCAGTTATGAACACCGGGGCAGAGTATTTAAAGAAGCGGCGGGAGCTCTTTTATGAAGCTGCTGACAAAGATATATATAATAACAGTTATTATTTATCTGATACTCGGAATGGTTCTGGTGTTAAGTTCCGCGAACAGCCAGATATTATTTAAATCGCACCTGCTGAAAATATTTATGGCCGGAGGGGTATTTGTCCTTTTTCTTATTGTGCCTTATAATAAATTTTACTCAATCAGCAAACCCCTGATGTTTGGCATAGTATTTCTTCTTTTACTCACTCTTCTTTTTGGTGAAAGGTATAACGGGGCGACACGCTGGCTGAATTTGTGGATAATATCCATTCAGCCCTCCGAACTAGCCAAACTTGGCCTCATTTTTCATTTGTCGGCTATGATAATAAGAAAAGGGGACAGATTCAGAGAACTGGACAAAGGTTATTTATTCGCTGTTATCTGGATTGCCGCGACTTCTCTGCTGGTGATTATTCAGCCCAACGTGAGCACGACAATTATGATCCTCCTGGTCGGCTTTTCAATGCTCTATATAGGCGGATCAAAGCTGAAACATCTTTTTGTAACCGGTTTTCTGGCAGTCACGTCAATCGGACTCTCAATTTTAGTGGCATTCCCTCACGCTCTTAAACGACTGACCGAAGAATCTGACCAGGCCAGACAGGCAATAATCGCCCTGGGAAGCGGCGGTTTTTTCGGACTTGGAGCGGGTCAGAGCAGGCAGAGTGATTATTTTATACCGGAACCCTATGGTGATTTTATTTATGCCATACTGGGGGAAGAATATGGTTTCCTGGGAGCTGCGACAATCCTTATTTCCTATTTTCTTCTTTTCGCGATCGGGATGATTATAGCTAAAAAGGCAAGGGATAAATATGGTCAGCTCCTTGCTTTCGGTATATCGATGATGGTTATCACTAACGCGTTTGTGCATATTGCCGTTACCCTGGGTCTGACTCCGACCACGGGAGTAACATTGCCCTTTATCTCTTTCGGCGGCACATCAATGATGGTATTTGCCGCGGGAGCGGGCATATTAATGAATATAGCTGTTCTGGGCAGAAACAATCTTAAAGTAACACTGGAACCGGCATGACAGTTAAAGATAAAAAATATTGTTTTATTTTTGCTGCCGGCGGAACAGGCGGACATCTTTATCCCGCTCTCGCTGTAGCCGGATATATAAAGGAGAAATATCCGGAAGCGGAAATAATATTTTTCGGGAGAAAAGATAAAATTGAAGGAAGAGTGGTGCCGGAAAAGGGATTCAGATTCATTCATATTCCTATCAGGGGATTACAAAGAAAAATGGACCTGAGAAATTTCCTGATGCCATTCGGACTGATTTATTCATTCATAAAAGCTCTTTTTGTGATCATCAGGTTAAAACCTGACGCGGTTACCGGCGCCGGCGCGTATATATCGCTGCCGGTTGTATGGGCGGCTTCGGTAATGGGCAGTAAAACTGTGTTGATGGAGCAGAACAGTTATCCCGGGATGGCAAACAGACTGCTCGAAAAGAAAGCGGAACGGATATTTGTCAATTTTGAGGAATCGGTTAAATATTTCCGCGACAGTGAAAAAGTGGTTGTTTCAGGAAATCCGGTCAGAAGTGAAATTGAGCTTAAAGATCAACGGGAAGCGAAAAAGAAATTTGGCCTTGATCCGGCAAAAAAGGCAATATTAATTTTTGGCGGAAGTCTTGGAGCATTAAAAATAAATCAAATAGTTTATGAAATTTTTATTAAATTAAACGATAAGGATATTCAGATTATTTGGCAGACCGGTAACAAATATTTTGAAAAATATCAGGAACTGCAGAATGAGTCGCTATATATTGCGCCGTATATTGATGATATGGCATCGGCATATTCAGCATGTGATCTTCTTGTGGCGAGGGCCGGCGCCACCACTATTTCTGAAACTTGCTTTTTGAAAATCCCGGTGATTTTTGTGCCTTCTGAAAATGTCACCGATAATCACCAGTTTAAAAATGTACGCGCTCTTGAAGAAGCGGGCGCTGCGATTTTATTAAAGGATGGAGAGCTGGAAGATAAATTATTTTCCACTATAACAGAATCAATTTTTGATGACGGGAAGCTGAATAAACTGAAAGAAAATATTGGAAAATTCGCGAGACCTGACGCGGCGGCCAAAATCGGGGATTACCTGACCGCTGACAGGAGTATTATGCACCGGGTGAGGAACTGAACATGATGATGATGAATACGATCAAAAAAATTTATATGACCGGCATTGGTGGAATTGGCATGAGCGGAATGGCTGAAATTCTGCTGAGCCAGGGTTTTGAAGTTGCCGGGTCTGATATGGCTCCCACAGAAATAACAGGGAGACTTGAAAGCCTCGGAATGAAAATTTATTATGGCCAGAAAGAGGAAAATATTACTGACGCCGATGTACTGGTTTATTCCTCAGCGGTTTCGAGAAACAATCCGGAAGTTAAAAAAGCGCTCGAATTAAAAATTCCGGTGATCAAACGCTCAGAGATGCTTTCTGAATTGATGAGGATGAAATACGGTATCGGCATCGCGGGAACACATGGAAAAACTACCACCACCTCGATGGTCGGGCTTGTTCTGACTGAAGGGGGAATTGATCCGACTATCATAGTCGGCGGAAAACTCAGCGGACTTGGCGGCACAAACGCCCGGCTGGGTCAAAGCGATTATATCGTCGTTGAAGCGGATGAATTCGACCGCACTTTCCTGAGGCTTACTCCCAGCATCGCGGCGATAACAACCCTTGAAAAAGAGCATCTGGATACTTATAAAGATTTGAATGATATTAAGTCGGCTTTCATTGAATTTGCCAACAAGGTGCCCTTTTTTGGTTTTGTGGTTTTATGTATGGATGAGCCGGCGCTCCAGGATATTATTCCTCTGATAAATAAAAAAATATTTACATACGGACTTACATCGCAGGCTGATATCAGGGCCACTGATATAGAGACAGATCAGTATAACAGTTCATATACCGTAAGTTACCTCGGAAAGGAACTTGGAAGAATCACTCTTAATCTTCCCGGTATCCATTATGTAAAGAACTCACTTGTTGCTGTCTGTGTGGGAACAGAGCTGGGAATACCTTTCGAAACTATAAAAAAATCGCTCGAGTCATTTACCGGTGTATACCGCAGGTTTGAGACAAAATATAAGAACGACATACTGGTAATTGATGATTACGCGCATCATCCGACTGAAATTAATGCCACTCTTTCAGGCATAAGGGGAGGATGGAAGAACAGGCTGGTCGCTGTTTTTCAGCCTCATCTCTATTCGAGGACCAGGGATTTTTATGAAGAGTTTGGCCGTTCTTTCCTCAACAGCGATGTATTTATTTGTACTGATGTATACCCGGCCAGGGAAGAGAAAATAGAAGGTGTATCGGGAGAAATGGTTGCCGGCGCGGCGCGGAAATTCGGTCATAAAAATGTGGTTTATGAACCTGATAAAACAAAATTGCCCGAACTGATAAACAGTATCGTGGAGAAAGATGATATCGTCGTTACACTCGGCGCCGGTGATATCTGGAGACTTGGTGAAAAATTTGTCGATTTATATAAAGAATCGAATAAATAATTGGATAAGCTGAAAAACATATTGAACCTTTTTTTTACACTGGCAACGATGGCGCTTGTTTTTTATATAGCTTTTGCGGCATCTGACAGACCTGAAAGAAAACCGGCGGGAATTAAGATCAGCGGGAATTTTTACCTGGCCGGCGAACAGTATCTTGAATTCGCCCGGCTGGATGAAATTAGCGGTCAGCAGCTTACTGCCGGGATAGTCAGGGACAGGATTATCAAACATCCCTATATCAAATCGGTCAGGGTAAGAATGGAAAATGACGGATACCTGTCGGTTAAAGTTGAGGAGTATATAATCAGGGGATTGCTTCTGGTAAATGATGAGGATTATTATGTGACCGGCAACCTGACACTTCTTCCGGTTGTGCCATATACCGTAAACGCAGATGTCCCGGTCATTACACTTAACGATAAGGAAAACAGAGCCCGTTTATATAATAAGTTAAATACTCGTGAAATGAAAAGCGCCATGAAAGTGGTTGAATCGGCAAGGCTTTTTGATGATGAATTCTATCGTGAGCTTTCGCAGGTTGATATTGATGAAACCGGCAATATAACTGTTTTTCTCAGTAACGTTAATTATCCGGTTTTACTCGGTCGCGAAAATGAGGTGAAAAAAACCGCGGGTCTCGCTTCACTGACCCGGTACACCGATGGAAAGAGTGTGAATGATTATCTTAAATATATTGACTTTCGTTATGAAAATTTGATTTACCTGGGATTCAGCAGTAAAATATTGGAAGGAACATCTTCATGAAGAAGAATATCATAGCCGGGCTCGATCTCGGTACGACAAAAGTTTGTGCGGTTATTGCCGAACGGACCCCCCAGGGTATCGATATTCTCGGTTTTGGAGTGGCGCCTTCCGAGGGACTGAACCGGGGCCTGGTCGCGAATATAGCCAAAACAGCCGAAGCTGTGCAGGAAGCTATGAAAATTGCCATGAACCGGGCCGGAATTGATCTGAAAGAAGTTAATGTCGGGGTAGCCGGTGAACATATCACAAGTTTGCGTCACAGAAATTATGTTACCATCAGCAATCCGGACCGTGAGATAACCAACAGTGATCTTGAACGCCTCAGGGCCGATGTAAGAACCATACGGATACCTTCGGATAAACAGATACTCCATATTATTCCCGAGGAATTTTCTGTCGATCACCAGGGAGGAATTGATAATCCGATTGGCATGTGCGGCTCAAGGCTCGAGGCTGTCAGCCATGTGGTGCTGGCTTCGATACCGGCGATTCAGAATATCAGAAAATCGGTTGAGAGAGCCGGATTCGCGGTAAAGGATTATATACTTCAGCCGATCGCTTCATCTCTTTCGGTTCTCGATGAAAATGAGATGGACCTGGGTGTTGTCCTCATCGATATCGGAGGGGGAACAACAGATTTTGCTCTTTACAGGGATAAAGCGATTAAACATTCGAAGGTTATCGGAGTAGCCGGAAACCATGTTACCAACGATATAAGAGAATCACTTGGCATTGTGATGAGTGAGGCTGAAAACCTGAAGAAACAATATGGATTTGCCACCGAAGGGTCTATTATCAAGGATGAGGATATTTATATCAAACGGGTTGGCGGCAGGGGAAGCGTCAAGATACCTATCACGCTTCTGACACAGATCATTCATGTAAGGATGCAGGAACTTTTCGGTCTTATCGATAACGAACTTCGCCAGACAGGATTAAAAAGTAAAATTAATGCCGGTATTGTACTTACCGGAGGCGGTTCACTGCTTCGCGGTTGTACCGAACTGGCGGAGGAAGTTTTCGGATTGCAGACAAGGATCGGGGTTCCGCTCGATCTTGGCGCGGGATTATCGAATGAAATTGAAAGTCCCGAATTTGCCACAGTAGCGGGACTGATCAAAGGAATTCCCGGCGCGACTTCCAGTGAGGATGTGCTTTCGGAGATTCCGGGTGAGAGACGGAAAAAACTCACATTTAATAAATTATTTAAGCGAGTATACGATTTTTTTGATGAATTATAAAACATGGAGGCAAATATGTCACGTTTTGCCACATTAGATACAGATGATTTTTCATCCAATGACAACAACAATGAAGTAAACGATACGGAAGGCACTCCGGCATTACTTAAAGTTGTTGGTGTGGGAGGTGGCGGATGCAACGCTATCGAAAGTATGATGAGGCGCGGCCTGGGTGGTGTGGAATATGTTGCCATAAATACCGACGCGCAGGTATTGCAGAACAGCAAGGCGACACATAAAATCCAGGTTGGCTACAATATTACGCGGGGTCTTGGCGCCGGAGCCGATCCGAAGATTGGCAAAAGCGCGATAGAAGAGGACCGCAAAAATATTGAAAAGGTGCTCAAGGGAAGTGATATGGTTTTTGTGACGGCAGGAATGGGTGGCGGCACCGGTACAGGCGGAGCTCCTTCCATCGCTTCCATCGCAAAAAGTCTTGGAGCTCTCGTAGTTGGCATAGTTACAAAACCTTTCCGCTGGGAAGGTAAAAAAAGAATGAATAATGCCGAAGAGGGGATAAAGGAACTGCGGCAGCATGTCGACAGCCTTATTGTTATTCCCAATGAACGTCTGCTTAACATTCTTGATAAATCGGTGGCCGCGTCCCTCGCGTTCGATAAACCTAATGAGGTTCTTTATGAAGCCACACGGGGTATCGCGGATATCATTACCATCACAGGTATAATTAATGTCGACTTTGCCGACGTAAGAGCGGTAATGAGTCAGAGCGGCGACGCGCTTATGGGCTGTGGCACCGCGAAAGGTGAAAACCGCGCTGTCGAAGCGGCGCAGGCTGCTATTTCTTCACCATTGCTCGAAGGAATAAATATACAGGGAGCAAAAAATATCCTTCTTAATGTTACCGGATCAGACAGCCTGACAATGCAGGAAATCAACGAAGGCAACCAGGTAATTTATGACGCCGCCGGTGAAGAAGCGAATGTTATCTTCGGCTGGGTAAATAAAGCCGAAATGAAGGATGAGGTTTCCTACACCGTAATTGCCACAGGATTCAATAACTCATCTTCCGGCGCTGACAGCGCAAGGCAGGCCCGTCAGCAGGAACAGCAAAGAACGGAACAGCCGCAGAGTCCTCCTGTTAATAATAACTTCCATAGCGGATTTCAGGTTGGTAAAAATAATTTAACTGAAGAAGTTGATTATGATGTGCCTACAATCTACCGCGTGAAAGGCAGCAATGATCTGAGTAATAAATTTTCATCCACATATGATGATCCCGGTTTTAAGACTCATAAGGATGAAGAAGAAGAAAAAAAGAATGACAGGTTCAACGATTTCGATCAGGAAGAAGACAGCTCTTCTTTCCTTCGGAAGATGATGGACTAAATAAAAATTAATAACCCTCCATGTTAACAGACTCCCCGGCGGAGTCTGTCTGTCGGAGGCAAAGAATGAATCGACAGACAGGCTCCGTCGGCAGGAGCTGGTTAAAAACTTCTGCCTGTAATTTCAGCGATCGCTTTTAATTCCTCAACAAGTTTAAGAAAATTTTCAGGGAACATTGCCTGTGGTCCATCCGAAAGGGCCTCTTCGGGATTGTTATGTATCTCTATCATTATTCCGTCGGCTCCGGCCGCAATCGCCGCCCTCGCCATCGGCGGAACCAGATGCCTGTATCCTGAAGCGTGGGAAGGATCGGCTATCACAGGCAGATGTGATTTTTCCTGAATAACAGGAATTGATGACAGATCAAATGTATGCCTTGTGAATCTCTCATAAGTCCTGATTCCTCTTTCACAAAGAAAGACCTTTTCATTCCCCCCGGCGAGCAGATATTCAGCCGACATAAGCCATTCTTCGACTGTCGCCGAAATTCCCCTTTTCAACATAACCGTTTTATCGGTTTTACCAAGCTCCTTAAGCAGAGGGAAGTTCTGCATATTCCTCGCCCCGACCTGAAAAATATCGGCATATTCATATACCAGGTCCACATGATCATGCTGAATAATTTCAGTAATAACCTTGAGCCCGAATTTATCGGCGGCTTTTCGCATCATTTCAAGTCCCTTCTTACCCAAACCCTGGAATGAATAGGGGGAAGAACGTGGTTTGAATGCTCCCCCGCGAAGGATTTTCGCGCCCGACTGTGCCGTTACTTCAGCCAGCCGGTAAATCTGGTCTTCATTTTCAATACTGCATGGACCTGATATCAGCACAAGCTGATCGGAACCGATTTTGACAGTTCCGAGGTCAATTACCGTATTTGATGATTTAAGGCAGCGGCTCGCGAGTTTATATGGTTCGGTAATCTTTATCGCGTCCGCCACTCCGTCGAGCACCTTGATTTTCCTTACATCAAAATTAGGTGAATCACCGATGGCTCCGATCAGAATTTTTCTTTCGCCGACTGACTTATGTATTCGGAATCCATAATCCTCAATTTTGCCGATTACATTGGTTATCTGCTCATCAGTCGCGCTTTGTTTAAAAACTACTACCACAAAGATCTCCCGAAACTAATCATGGAATTTTTTTTCACCCGCCCTGATGGCAACATCGATATAATCTTCTTTTGTCGGCATAGCGCAGGAATAATCAGGGCTGTACGCGCAATAGGGATTAAATGCGGTATTAAAGTCAAGAGTATATATATGGTCCGGATCAGGGATATATTGAAAATGAAGATAACGTCCCACTCCGTATGTTTCATTATTTGTTGTTTTATCAGTAAACCAGATGCTGTAATATTTCTGTCCGTTTCTTCCGGCGCTTTCATATACATTCAGCTTAAAAGGGGTGTTTTGTATATTCAGGTCAAACCAACCGAACCGGACTGTTTTCCTTGCTTCTCCCTTTGTACCCTGAATATTAATGGTATCCTTAATCTCATAAAGATTCATTTTTGCTTCGAAAACAAACTCAGGATCAACATTATAATATTTAAGAGGATGAAACTCAACCTGCGTTCTGGTTTTAAATGGGGAATAGGGGCTGTTTTTCATTTCATTATTTTTCGCTTCCCTTTCCGTTTTTATCTTTTTAATATATTGTTCCTGTTCCGGTGTATAATTTTTTCCGCAGGAATAAAATAGTATTACAACAAGAGTAAAGAGAATAAATTTTTTCATTTTTTTCCGTTTTTATTCTTTAACCAAATAAAGATGTTTTTAGTTTAGTCCGGCTGTTTTTTATCGACTTTTTTCTTCAGCTCATTAAGTTTATTCAGGGCGTCAATTGGAGTCATGCTGTCAATAGCCATATCCGATATCTCCTTCCTGAATTCATCATCCTTAAATTCAAAGAGGTTTATCTGTAAATTTTCATCATCGTCCGGCTTATATTTTTTAATTTTTGCTTTTTTAACTTCAAAGGGGGTGAGTTCCTTGCTTTCCAGGTTTTGCAAAATTTCTTTGGCGCGGTTTGTAACAAAAAGAGGTAGCCCGGCCATCGCGGCAACCTGTATACCGTAACTGTGGTCAGCGCCACCTTTCGAAACCTTATGGAGGAAAATTACTTTATCGCCATATTCCCTTACTTCCACTTTGAAATTTTTTATCCTGGGGAATATTGAAGCCATCTCATTCAGCTCATGGTAATGTGTGGCGAAAAGAGTTTTGGCCGCCATGTGTGGATTTTCATGCAGGTACTCGGTAATCGACCACGCGATTGAAATTCCGTCAAATGTGCTGGTGCCTCTGCCGATTTCATCAAGTAGTATAAGGCTTTTTTTTGTGGCGTTATTCAGTATATTGGCGGCTTCCTGCATCTCAACGAGGAATGTGGATTCACCCGCTGTTATATTGTCGCTGGCGCCCACCCTTGTATAGATCCTGTCGATCATCCCTATTTCGGCTGATTTCGCTGGCACATAACTGCCTATCTGGGCCATCAGCACAATAAGTCCCATTTGACGGAGGAACACCGATTTTCCCGCCATGTTAGGCCCGGTAAGGATAATTATCTGATCGTCACTGTTGCTCAGGCGGCAGTCGTTGGGGGTGAATTTTTCTCCCGGCGGCATAATTCTTTCCACTACCGGATGCCTTCCCTCCTTAATATCCAGAACATCCGAATCGGTAAGTTCCGGCTTCACATAATTATACTGGGCCGCGCATTCCGCGAGTGACTGAAAACAATCAAGTTCCGAAATAATTCCCGCGTTTTTTTGAATCGCCAAAGCTTCAACCGCTACACTGTTTCTTATTTCATTAAAAATTTCCTGTTCAAGAGTCGCGATATTATCTTCCGCGTTCAGAATTTTATCTTCATACTCCTTAAGCTCGGGGGTAATATACCTTTCGCTGTTTACGAGAGTCTGTTTCCTGATGTAATTATCAGGCACTTTATCTTTATGGGCGTTGCTTACTTCAATATAATAACCGAAAACCCTGTTATAACTAATCTTCAGTTTGGGTATTCCGGTTCTCTCGCGCTCACCCTCCTGCTGGTTGGCTATCCAGCTTTTCGCGTTCAGGGAGAGATCGCGGAGTTCATCAAGTTCGGGGCTGAATCCTTTGCGGATAACATAACCCTCACCAAGACTAAGAGGGGGATTATCTGAAATGGAGGTGTTAATTCTCTCTACGATATGCTCGAGCGGGTCCAGGTTTCCTTTCAGGTCTGAAATAATTTTCGAGGAGGTTTCCGAAAGCAGCTCACGTATGACCGGTATCTTCTTTAGGGAGGTTTTAAGATTTACAAGCTCGCGGGGATTTATCCGGCTGGTGCAGACTTTGGATGTCAGCCGTTCCAGGTCCCCGATTTCTTCCAGTTCCGCCTGAATTCCCCTGCGAAGTTTTTTCAACTGGTAAAATACCGAAACAGCTTCCTGGCGGGCCAGCGCCGGATCAAGTTTCCGCAGGGGGGCCATTATCCATTTTTTCAATTTTCTTCCCCCCATCGCTGTCAGGGTTTTATCGAGAATGGATATCAGTGTGCCTTCCCGCGCCCCTTCCTGTATAGTATAGGTTATCTCAAGATTCCGGCGTGTCGACTGATCGAGCATCATATAATCGGAGGGATTATATAATGTGATTTTGTTTATGTGGGGCAGGTTTGCTTTCTGGGTTTCCTTCAGGTAGTTAAGCACCGCCCCTGCCGGTATGATGGAGGCCTCCAGAGTGTCGATGCCGAATCCTTTAAGGGTTTTTACATTAAAGTGATTAAGCAGCAGCTCATTCGCGAAATCGAGGTTAAATATCCAGTCGTCTATTCTTGTCACCCGTATATTCAGGTTGAGTCTCTCTATTTCCGGTTCAACTGATGAGCGCAGTTTTTTCGGCAGCAGAATTTCAGAAGGGGTAATATGTTCTATCTGCGCCGCCACCTGCGACGGGTTTATTTCATAAGCGTAAAATTCACCGGTGGAAATATCACAGAATGAAATGCCGGCAGTATCATTCCCTACATAAACAGCCGCGAGGTAATTGTTTTTTTTGTGGTCAAGCAGTTTGTCGGTTAACGCAACTCCGGGAGTGACCACTTCGGTAACATCTCTTTTTACAATTCCTTTGGCAAACTTTGGATTTTCAAGCTGGTCACAAACCGCGACCCTGTAACCTGCCTTTACCAGACGGGGGAGATAGGTGTCGATAGCGTGATGAGGAAACCCGGCAAGAGGAACATCACCCGCGGCGCCATTTGATCTTTTGGTGAGGGTAATTCCCAACACTTTTGAGGCTGTTTTAGCATCCTCTTCAAATGTTTCATAAAAATCCCCCACCCTGAACAAAAGCACTGTATCGGGGTATTCTCCTTTTACCTTATAATATTGTGTCATTAAAGGGGTTTTTGCCATTCCCTGTCCGGTATTTTCAAAATAATACAAAATTAAAATATAATTTAATAACAATCGAAATTCAATTTTTGGTTTCACTAAAAGAAATTATGCTCTCTTTCGAGGAGAGTGGCTTCGGCTACGCTCAGCCACCGGAAAGATGTCTTATTTGTCGCCTGGCCGGTTTATGTTTGCCCCATATGCCATTAAATCCTGCGTAAAATGGCAAAACTTCTGTTAACAATTAATGATGAACGATGAAGGAATAAAAAACAAGGTTTACCACAGATATCCCCGGTCTAACAGATTGAGGCAAAAAAAGCCACTAAATCACTAAAACACGAAATCCCGTAAAAAGCTTAAAATAAAACCGTTATCTTTATTTTTTAATCTAAGTAGCAATGGCAAATCCCAAAAAATTTCAACCTTATTGCCTTTTTTACCGGGAATTATTTCCCGCGGATTTCGCTGATTTTCGTTGAAAAAACGGGATTATCAGGATTAGAATAATGGCCATGCGTTTTAAGACAATAATAAAACTGAGTCATCATTTAATTATCCATTAACAATTAACAGGCTTTCCATTCTGGTTTGCCAGTTTATGATTACGAATATTCCGTTAGCAATTAAATTCTACGCAAAATGGTAAGAAATTTATCAACGAGTAGAAAGTATTATTGTCATGTAGAAGGTTTGTGTTTACTCAGGGTGTGTCCTCCCCCGCCCTCCGGCAAAAGACGACCGGAGGCCACCCCGTGCTTTGCATCCCCCTGGGGCCAAAGGGGGATATTATGTCTTTTATCCCCCCTTGCCCCATAGGGATGCCTGTGGCAGAGGTAATGGCACTAAGATAGAGCAAAAAAATAATATTTTTAGTGTTTTCCAGACATTCCAACCCCACCCTAAATCCCTCCCCTTAGTAAGGGGAGGGACTTTTAAAGCCCCTCTCCTTGATAAGGCTTTTAAGTGCGCCGTGGCGTAAGAGGGGTTGGGGTGAGGTTGTAAAGAATTTAATAACAATAGGTTAGCCAATTAATGTTATCATTCTATTTAATAAATATTAGAAAAACATTTCACAAGAAATATTGATGTTGGGGAATAACTATATTTGCCGATATTCCTCTCGTTTCACAAACTTAGTGCCATGACCTTTGGCCCCAGAGGGATGCGCTTGGCAAGGGGGTGGATTCAAAGTGTTATTCTTGCCATAGGCATCACTCTGTGGTTGAAGACGGGGGAGGACTTACTCCAAGTAACTCGATAACTTTGTTTATTCTGGCTTGCCGGTTTATGATTATGATGGAAGATTTTACGCTCAAAGATTCCTCAGGAATTTTCTCCTTTCGCAAAATTTCTTATTTTAATATTTCTTTTATTCAGAGGTTAGGTTATGAAGAAATATGTCTTATTAATTACCCTTATTCCGGCCATTCTTTTCGCGGGGGGCGCCGAAGGAGTCCGGACAAAACTTGAAGAGCTCGCCAAATCAGAAAAGCTGAAGGACGCACAGTTTTCGTTTTACGCAAAGTATGTTGAATCGGGGGAAGTTATAGCTTCTCTGGATGAAAATGAAATGCTGGCACCCGCTTCGGGATTAAAACTTCTTACATCGGCCGCGGCGTTATATTACCTCGGTTCCGATTACCGTTTTAAAACAGATTTATATTATACCGGTGAAATTAGTCCGGAAGGAATATTAAAAGGTAACTTAATCTTAAAAGGTGATGGCGATCCCTCTTTCGGGCATGACCTGGTAAAAGGTTCCGCGGGACTGGAAGAATTGATGGCAGATATGGCGGGGGTGATAAAAAAAGCCGGCATAAAAAAAATTG
>CAXXGF010000084.1:0-11808 GCA_963677445.2 Melioribacteraceae bacterium
ATAAATTACTTGTAAATAAAACTAAAACTCCGGTCATCATACTCTTATTTTTCCCATTCACAATTCATAATTCACCATTCACAATTCACTATTTGGTTTTTTCTCCGCGTAAAGTTTCCACCAGGGGACGCCCGGTTTTTCATGGTGTTCAAGATGATAGCCGAAAAAATAGCATGAAAGCATAGCGGCAAAATGATTTTTCTTCAGAGTCCTGGCCCTGTGAATTCCCATTTCGGGGGTATGAGGTTTCCTGTGAGGGCGGTAAGTGCCGAAATAAAAAAGCTGGAAGGAACCGAGAAGCGCCGGTATAATCCAGTAGAACCAGAGTTTAATCTCAGGCGCCCAAATGTTCAGAATATTATACGCAGCCCCCATGAATATAATCTGCCATATAGAGGCGTACCGAAACATAAAACATCCCCACCATACGATGAAATTCTGCGATTTAACACAATAATCGGGGTCCTTTTCCGATCCCGGGTACATGTGATGAGCGAAGTGGTTTTTCTTTAACTTCTTATATGAAAGGCCGGCAAAAAGAAGTGACGCGGCTGTTCCCACTATTCTGTTCACCATTTTAGAGGGAGAAACAGTTCCATGCATAGCGTCATGAGCGGTAATAAAAAGGCCGGTATAAAGATATGCCTGCAGAAGAAGGTGCGGCGCGCCCGATATCGATACCGGATCGGGCGACCATGGGGAAAGCAGGTAAACCAGATGCCCCAGCCAGAATAATACAACAATAAAAGCGATCAGCATACCCATATCATAACCCAACGCTTAATATTAAAAAAAAGATAAACTGAATTGCGACATAATAAACAGGCACAAATGAATTGACCTTAACCTTAAAAATCCTGAACAACACGGCCGCTATCAGCGCTGTAAAATACCACGCCGCGTAATTCTGAAAAGGTATATCCCCCCCAAGCCAGATCCAGTAAGCAAGCTTAACAGCCACCGGCTCCATAAAATAATCAAAAACAACCGCCAGCGCCGCCGAAAAGATCACCAGCAGAGAAGTTTTATAAAACAACTTTTCCGAAAGTATTATCAGTCCTGTTAAAACAAAAACCCAGTTAAGACCAATAATCAGGGGTGTGCCGAATATCCCCGGCCCGAGAACCTCTCCATAAGAATATTCGCCGAATATCATTCCGGTATTAACTCCTGCAGCCTCAATAATAAAGGTAACAACATAAGTAGTAAAAAACCACAGGATGAAGTTTGGAGAATCGGATCTGATAACAGAATAAAATACCACTCCGCCGCAGATCAGCAGTGTCCAGGGAGTAAGACCTGTCATCAAAGGTTTTAAACTGCTTATAAGATGTCCGGCAATTCCAACAGAAAATATTATAACCAGAAATAACACCGCGAGGACGTCTTTATTTTTCAGGAAATTTTTCTTCCCTTCCATATAGTTTTTTTTAATAATGTAACATAAACAGAATAAAAACCGGTCACAGCGAGAATCAGCATCTGAAGCGGATGAAGAAGCAGGTTGAGTAGAATATTCTGCCTGCTGATTATAGAGATCATCACCCGCGTGACCGCAATTAATATAATATGCGCGAGGTAAATTAAGTTCTGAAAAATTAAGATTACGGGTGACAAAAAAATGAATAAAGAGAAAAATATAAAAAGAATAAAAAAGTAAGAGGGAGCGTTAAACCCGGGGAAGAAATTTTTCGAAAATCCCCTGATTGATGATATAAAACCATTATACATTTTGCAGTTAACCGCGTCTCCCCCGAGAAGTGTTATAACTTTATCCCCCCTTTTTTTTACCAGCCGGGCGAGCTCCATATCCTCTACCACCTTATCCTTTACCACCCGGTGCCCACCGAAATCAAAATAGTAATTACGCCTGAACATAATAAACTGGCCATTGGCGGCTGAAAAAGCGGGATTGCCCGACTTATATACAGCCCGCAGCGATAAAAATGTAAGAAGAAACCAGTTCATCAAAGGAACAACCAGGTACTCCCCCAATGTCCCGAATTTTTGCGAAGGAAACACAGACAACATCTCAGCTTTTTTATGCGTGATTTCATAAAGAGCCGATCCGACGGCGTTTTCCGCGAGTGTCACATCCGCGTCAAGGAACAAAATATAATCGCCGGCGGCGTTTTCCGCGAGCTGACCGCACGCGTGATTTTTCCCCAGCCATCCTTCCGGAAGCGCTTTGCCGCTAAGAAGTTTCACCCGCCTGTCCTTTTTGGCATATCCCTTAACAATCCTCGCGGTATCATCCATTGAATAATCATCGAGAACAATAATTTCAAGGTTCCGGTAATTCTGTTTTACCACATGCAGCAAACATCTGCCAATGTTATTCTCTTCATCCCGCGCGGGAATCAACACCGATACCAATGGATTACCCTCCGCGTTCCCTTGTCTCTTCCCAATTAGCGGCGCTCCGAAAAAATTCTTCAGCACAATTACAAAAAGAACAACCAGCGAAATTCCGGTAAAAAGGGGAATGATCATATCAGGCAAGTTCATTTTTCAGACCTCCGGTAATATTGCTGTCGGCGGATAGTTCTCTGAGCTTTTTTATATTATCCGCGAATTTCATCCTGAATATATCAAAATCTTTCGATATTTCATCACGGGTAACCGGCTCACCCCATCTGCATAAAACCACAGGCAGTTTATTATTATACCATTCTATCCTGAATGCCGCCGGCAAAAATTTCACATCATCAAGCCCATCCCCTGTCAGCAGTTTTATTCCCGGTTTAATATCCGGCGGAATTTTATCAATCGGCTCAATTTCTCCCTGCGGATAAATGACAGCGTAATTCTCCCGGTTTTTAATCACCTCCCTGGTGTATCTGAATGATTCAGCGATTGAGGCCCTGCTTTCCTGCCTGATGGAATAAGCCCCGAGTTTGCTGAAAAAAGGATATTTTTTTAACTCCCGTTCGAGCATCATCAGATGTATTTTCCTTTTGATATACTTCTTATCGATAAGGTCTATAAAAAAACCATCCCACCAGCTTATATGATTCGGAGTAATAACAAGCGGATCATTATCATTTATCACCGGAAACTCATTAACAACATAAAACCCGTTGAAGTGTTTTTTCAGCTCCCTTCTGATATATATGGCGAATACCTTTTCCGCCCAGTATTTATGCCCGGCTTTAATCATAATTCATGTTTTATGGCAAGCTCAGCCGCGTGTCTGCCCGAAAGAAGCGCGAGAGGAATTCCGCCTCCCGGATGCGCGCTTCCGCCGCAGAAATATAATTTTTTTAATGACGCTGATTTATTCTTCTGCCGCAGAAATGCCGCGTTACGGTTATTTGAGGAGATGCCGTAAAGGCTGCCCCTGTAGCTTCCGGTGATATCCTGAATATCTCCCGGTGTGAGGATTTTTTCCGTTTCAATATACTTTTCAGCTTTTATGCCGGTCATATCTTTAATTTTTTTCAGAATATTTCCCCTTATCGCCTCAATATCCGGGTCGCATGATTCCCCCGTAAGATAAGGAGCGTTGATCATAACAAACCAGTTTTCTTTTCCTTCGGGAGCATCCTTTTTATTAAACTTTGATGAAATGTAAATATATACCGTGGGATTATTATAATATAATTTTTTCTTAAAGAGATATTCAAATTCCTCCCGGTAATTCGCGGCGAATAAAATATTATGAGTTTCCAGCTCCGGCGAAAGATGATTCATTCCCCAGTAAAAAACCAGCGCTGAAGATGAAGGCTCCTGACTGATATATTTTTTTGCCTCCCTGAAATATTCCGGCCCCGCCATCATAAATGTGTAATGAACATCAGCGTTCGAAACTATAAAATCATAGTAGCTCTTCTCCCCGTTTATGATCACTCCTTCAGCTTTTTTACCATCATTGATAATCTGATCAACGGGTGATTTATAATTTATTTTCACTCCCGATTCGCGGGCCAGTTTTTCCAGGCCGCGGGGAATGGAATGAATTCCCTCAAGAGCTACATACCCCCCCAGGTTATATTCCACATGCTGAATAATATTGAGTGTCGCCGGCGCCTGAAAAGGATCGGAGCCGTTATAGGTAGCGTAACGGTCGAAAAGCTGAATGATTTTTTTATCATGGAAAAAACTGCTGTTCGCTTTATGCATCGTCCTGAATGGATCAATATCCTTCAGGTTAAATAAAGTTTTGATGGAATCCCTGTTAAGGAAATGTTTTATTTCCCTGAAATTGCTGAAAAGGAATAAACGTGAGGTAAGTTCATAAATTCTTCGCGAATAACGGAGATAATCCCTTAATGATTCCCCCTTCTCAGCGCTTTTCTGCTCAATCTCTCCGGCAAACTTTTCAATATCCGAATAGGCGTTTATGATAGTATTATCGGCGTAAAAATATCTGCACAGGGTATCAAGAGGTTTAATTTCAGGCATCAGTTCGGGAGCGTTATAACGATCAAAAATGTCGCGGAGTATAAAGGGCATTGTCAATAGTGAAGGGCCTGTATCAAACCGGTAGCCATTAATATTCAGTTCTCCGGCTTTGCCGCCTGGTGAATCCCCCTTTTCGAAAAGATCGACTTCAACATCATTTCCGGCAAGATGTATCGCGGCAGAAAGTCCTCCCAGCCCCGCTCCTATGACTGCTGCTTTTTTCCTTTTTTCCATTTTGTTTTAACCTGCTCAAATACTCCCAGGTAAAATGATATAAGGGAGTAAGAATAAAAAAAGTCTTCAACCGGTATTGTTGTGATTCTTAAACCGGTAATCGCCTGATCAGAATAGGTAATGACAGGTAAGGAAGTTAAAAAATAATCCACTAAAAAAAAGGGAATAAAGTTAAAAATTATAAAATACCAGTATATTCTTCCCGATATCATTCTTCTGAAAAAAATGGGGGCGGCTGATAAAAAAAGCCCGGCAGAAAACAATGCTTTCATTGTGTAGGCTTTATCCAAAAACAGAAATGATATTAAAATCAGCAGCAGTCCGGATACTGAAATAACTTTATAATTAATCTTTATTTCCCTGTTTGCCAGGTATAATTTCGCGGTCTCATAAATAAAAATACTCGCGTAGGGCACAGTAACGAAAAACAGAATTTCTTCGAGAGGCAATCCGAAAAGATTTATCCCCAACAGATAGTCAGGATTAAAACCCCATTCACCTTTTGACGCCGCGAAAATATCCCAGGTAATATATATCCCGCCAACAATAAAAAAGGAAATGAGAAATGGAACGGCATAACGGATAAAACGTATTTTGTTTTCGAAGGAAAAAAGGAGCGGGATAACTAAAACCAGTGTATTTATAAAAAGATATTCACTCATCTCTTTTTGCCATTTTCAAATCCGAGGCAAGAACTGCATATTCCTCCTCATCAAGTCTGCCGCTTTCAAGCATAAAATTGACAATTCCACTGTGAAGTTCTGCGTTTTCAGCTCCTTCACCTTCTGCCAGCAGCCTGACCAGGATTTTCACATCCTTCCTTTTCTCATCATTAAATCCAAGAAAATCGGGGACAAAATGCAGCACCGAAAAACGCATAAATCTAATCTCAAGCGATTCGGGCGCCCTGCTGACCGCCCTTGCAAATATATCCATCGATTTGTTAAGATAACTGAGCTTGCTGAAAGGCCAGAAAGCGTGTTTTGATTTTAACGCTTCTATTCCCCCGAGGTAGGCAATTATCTCGGGACTATAGGATGATGTGTCAGCGCCAAATTCAGCTCTTATCACCCCGGCCAGTTCAGCTATATAACTTTCATCTTCAACACCCCGATAATAAAGCTGCCGTATTTCATCCATTAAGTCGGGCGTTACATTCTCCCTGTCTGCCCCGGCTGATACAAATCCAGCGATGACTAAAATCAAAATAATTATTCTGTTCATGTTACCTTAACTTCTTTTACAACTTTTATATCCCATAACGATTTCAGGAAAAGCAAAAGTTTCCTGGGGTTGGAAATCCTGACCCGTTCACTCATAAGTTTTTTTATATCGAGCGATTCAATTTTTCTGAAGAGAAAATAAAAATAGAGGAAAGCGGTATAAACCCCGGTTTGAACCCCCGCCGGAAGCTGCCTGATACCTTTAAGCGCTTCATGAAACTCATGCCTGATCGATTGTTCAAGTTTCTTTTTATTTTCATCGGTTATTTCACCGGTATCATGGACATCGGGAAGGTAAATTCTGCCCCTTTCCTGAAGATCACTTTTGATATCCCTTAAAAAATTTACTTTCTGAAATGCCGAGCCAAGCATTTTTGCCGGATATTTCAGCTTGTCATACATTTCCTGATCACCTTTGCAGAAAACCTTCAGGCACATAAGTCCCACCGCTTCGGCAGACCCATAAACATATTCATCATAACTCATCGAACTATGCGACTTTTCATCCAGGTCTTTCTCCATACTTTTCAGGAATGAATCTATCATCTCCCATTCAATATTGTATTCTCTAACAACTTTCTGAAACGCGAATAACACAGGATTTGTAGATATCCCGGTTTCAAGCGCTTCAAGTGTATCCTGCCGGAATTTGTTCATCAGTTCACGCTGGTTATAATCAAAAAATGTATCAACAATTTCATCAGCAATTCTTACAAATCCGTAAATCGAATAGATCGGCTCCCTGTATTCAGGGGAAAAAGCTCTGATACCCATACTGAATGATGTACTGTAGTAACTGGTCAGCGACCGGCTCATTGCAACAGATACATCTTTATATAATTGCATGCTCATTTTCAATCCTTTCTGTTACAAGTTTCGAACTAATTATAACCATTGGCAATCCGGTTCCCGGAGTCGTGGATGCTCCAACATAATAAAGATTGTTGAAATGCTCATCTTTATTAGATGGTCTGAACGCGCCCACCTGGTTTATATCATGAGCCAGTCCCAGGCCGGAACCCCGGTAAAGATTTAATGTATTCTGCCAGTCAACGGGTGAGAGAATTTTTTTAACAACAATATTATCCCTGATATTCGAGTTGGTTCTTTTTGAGAGATCATCGATTATATTATCTGCCAGTTCCTCACTGTCATCCCAGTTTTTCTTGTAGCGCAGATCGGGAACGGGGCATAAGATAAAGAGGTTTTCAGACCCTTCGGGAGCGGTGGAGGGATCAAATTTCGAGAGGACATTCACATAATAGTATGGCTTTTCAGGACTCACGGATGATGTAAATATCTTGTCGGCATAACCGCGGAAATTGCTTCCGAGGAAATAATTGTGATGCATAAGTTTATCTATCTTTCCTTTCACACCGAGGTAAACTGTAAATGGCGCCAGAGTCCAGTGCATTTTATCAAGTTTTTCTTCCGAATACTTATTCCTGCCCAGAATTTTACCCCGGAATGACGCCGCGTCGGAATTTGAAATAAATAAATCAGCCTTCCACTTTCTTCCAAGATTATCAATTATTTCATTAACCGCGCCATTCGAATTCCCAATACCAACAACTTCTGTGTTATATTCAATTTTCACATTCATCTCATCAAGGATTTTTAAAATTTCCTCAACAAGGCTGTACATTCCTCCTTTTAACCTCCAGTAACCGTTGTGTTTCATCTCGGTGTAATTCAGCAGCGAATATATCGCCGGAGTCTGAAATGGTGTGGCGCCCAGGAAAAAAGCGACAAGAGAAAAAATTATGCGCACCTCTTCAGAACTGAAAGTTTTTTCAACCTCTCCCCAGATTGTCCTGAAAAGATAAGGAAGATGTTTCTTGGGAACCCGGCTCAGTTTCAGTATATATGAAAGTTTGCTGCTAAAATTTGACTTGACAACTTTATCCTCGGTATCATGAAAAAACTGACCCGCGCGCGCCAGATATTTTTCAGCTTTTTTATCAAGATCAGGTTCAATATCTGCGAATTCTTCAGCAAGTTTTTTCAAATCCTTATAAATAATACGTGATTTTTCTTTACCTTCAAAGAATACCTGGTAAAGGGGATCCAGCTCTTCCATATGCACAGGGGTCTTCCTGCCTATACTTCTGAAAAGTTCATCCAGTTCATAAGTCATACTCATAAAGGAAGGCCCCATATCAAAACGGAAACCATCCATCTCAATTTTATTGAGCCGTCCCCCCGCTGTTGAGTGCTTTTCCAGAATGGTAACGTCGTAACCTTTGTGTCCCAGTCTGAGCGCGGCGCTTAAACCTCCCAATCCCGAACCGATAATTATTGCTTTTTTCATTCATTTTCTCACTTTTCTGCTAAAACCCCATATTTATTTTTCTGGTTCCATTTCGAAAAAAATCTTAGCCAAAAACTGGCAGTGCAAAAATAAATTGAATCCGAAGAAAGAATCGTTCTCGTAATCGCACTTCGTACTCGTCTTTTCAAAACTCTAAGGTTATTCGAGAACGATTACGATTACGAGTACCTGTTCCATGAGTACGATAGAACTTTACCATTTCGCGTAGAACCTGACTTCTTACGGAATAATCATAATCATAAACTGGCGGAGCCAGAGCCGGAATAATTCTGTCGTCCCTGACGGGACTTATTAATGTATTGTTGAACAAGTTCCCCTGGTTGAAGAGGCTGTGTGAAAAGTTTGTGCAATTTAATAAACTCATCCCCAAACCCCTTCTCTTGGGAAGAGAAGGGGCTTAAATTGCTCTTGATTCGCAACTTATTAAAAGTCCCGTTAGGGATCCGCCGCGCAGGTTGTTGCAGATTCCCTTAGATAACAAGATTTCTTTCATTAGCCTTGTCACCCAAATATTTGTTAATCCCCTACAGGGATTCGTATTTCAATATTTCGCATATTTCTACAATAATTCCCGCATCTACAACGCGGTATTTTTAAAGAACCTTGTAGAGGTTCCATTATTGTAGCAGATAATGGGGCTTTATTATAAATAATCCCTGTAGGGGATTTACAATATTTTCGATAAATCTTCCCTGCAACAACCTGCGCGTCGGACAGGCTTTCAGATAATAGCCCCGCAATTCATTGTGGGGTAACAGGTTAACAGGAAAATACCAAAGTCCCGCAAGGGACGACAGATAACCAAAGTTTTTTCATCAAAAGCTGGCATAAATAATATTTACCATTTTTCGCGGGATTTTGTGTTTTGCGATTTAGTGTCCCATTTTTATCAGGATTTTCACTCTTGAAGTTACTTTATCATTTAAATTGTTCATTGTTAATTGTTCATTGTTAATTGCCCTCCTGCCATTTTTCGCAGAATTTAACTTCTTACTGACTAACCATACCCCCATCCCCGGCAAAATGAACACCTCAACCGCCGCCACTCACCCGGTCATCATACTCTTACTCAGATTTTTTCCCATTCACCATTCATAATTCACCATTCACAATTAATTACCTCTTGTTAATTATTAATTATTTTCCTATTTTGCGAATGACTGATTGCATTTGGGGTAATAAGCGCTTGAATTAGCGTATGATTGTTTTATATAATATAGATTAAATATGATTTTACATGGCTGAATAACTGTAATGTGAGTTGCGTGGCGGAGCCGTGAAAATAACAGCGGTTAGGTCCAATTTATCCCCATGGGACTGAATTTTATGGCATGGCCATCCCGTGGGGTACATTATTGCTTACTAAATTAATGGTTAACAATATTTTTTTAAGCAATAATGTATAAAATTCTTATTTGTTATGCATTATTTGTAATTCAAGGAAGGAGGTTCCAATTATGAGTACAATTCAGATTCATGTTTTTATAAGTCATGCTTGGGCACATTCAGGTCATTATAATACACTGGCAGATTGGATATTTAATGATAATTGGAGCTCAGGTCAAGCACATTTAGACTTTAGAGATTATTCAGTTCCAATAAATGACCCAATCCATAATGCAAATAATGACAAACAATTGAGAGAAGCACTTTACAATAAAATCTCTCGAAGTCACGTTGTTGTTATTCCTACAGGGATGTACGCTAACTATAGCAAATGGATTCAAAAAGAAATTGAAGGATCAAATGGTTATAATAAACCAATATTAGCAGTAAATCCTTGGGGGGCTCAACGAACTTCAAGTACTGTTGCGTCTGTTGCTACAAAATTAGTCGGTTGGAATAAACAATCAGTAGTTAATGGTATTTGGGAATTATATCGATGATTAATGATATCGAAATATCTTCTGCAGATTTACCTGGCTTATATCAATCTGCTGATAAGGCTTCACTTGACGCTCAAAATCAATATTTTGGGAGTTTAAGATGGTATTTAGTTTTATTAGTAATTGCTGCACTAACTTCTTTTCTCTTTCCTAATTATGATTATGGAGCAATTGCATCTGCCTGTTTGTTTTTAATCACACTAGCAATTCTTATTTTCTTACGGGTCAAACGTCCAGATGATTTATGGTATAATGGCAGAGCAGTAGCTGAATCTGTTAAAACGAGATCTTGGCGTTGGATGATGAGAGCAGAACCATATGAAGACAATGAATATCTTGAAATAGTCTCTAAGCAATTTATAAGCGATTTAAAGGCTATCCTAAAACAGAACAAGTCTTTATCTCAATCTTTACAAACATCAGGAATAGTCAACGATCCTATTTCAGCTAAAATGAAATATATTCGAGCTGCTAATGTCACAGAAAGATTGAAAATTTATACTGAAAAAAGAATTCAAAACCAAGCAAATTGGTATTCATTAAAATCTATTTTTAATAAACGCAGAGCGAAACAGTGGTTTTACGTTTCAGTAATACTACATGGGATTGCAATATTAATGCTTTTATATCGAATAAAAGATCCCGTACTAAGTCTTCCTGTCGAGGTAATTGCAACCGCCGCTGGCGCAGCCTTGACTTGGCTTCAAGCAAAAAAGCATAATGAATTAAATTCTGCATATGCACTAACGGCACATGAAATAGTATTAATTAAAGGAGAAGCTCTTTCCATAAATAGTGAAAAAGAGCTATCCGAATTTGTTGTGAATAGTGAAGCAGCATTTTCACGAGAACATACTCAATGGGTTGCACGTAAAGGAGAATAATGCATAACCAGCTGCTCAACCGGACGCCTTTAAACGATGCTGTCTTTGAGTAATTTTTGGTTTAGTGATAAATGCTAGTTACAGTTTGAATATGTATTTAGTTCTTAAAAATAGATTTAGCAAATAAAACAATTTTGTGGCAAGCGGCTTGTGTCGTTGAAATTACAAACCGCTTGCTTCAAACTTTTAAGTGTGTGGTCTATCGGATTATCCCTTTGGGGGCGCTGGTTAGCAGCCACTCCGTTATGCGTATATGAAAATGATAAGAACATATAGTATGAAAAAGTCTCGACATTCCGCATGGAATTGGGACCGTTATGAAAGAAAAATTATAAAAGAATGGCAATCTCTTCTTGATAATCAGAAACAGTATAAAGAGAGTGATTTCCAATCCTTTTTTGAAAAGAACCCTTGTTTTCTTCCTCTACCTTTTGAAGAAGGGGCACATGGTTTATTTCCAACTGCCGTAATATCTCAACCAATTTTATCTGGATTAGTTTCTAAAATACCTGACTTCTTGCTTCTTTCACGTGATTCGGCATCCTTCTACGCAAATTTTATTGAAATAGAAGATCCCAATAAACCTTGGGCGACACAAAGTGGTCAACAATCCGCCCAACTAACTCAAGCAATTAATCAAATTAAGGATTGGAAAAGCTGGTTTCAAAATGGAAATAATAAACAAAAATTTATTGATGAGTACCAAATTCCGCATGACCTAATCAAAGGAAGAAGTTTTGAACAAAGGTATATCTTAATTTACGGACGCAGAAACGACCCATCACTTACTGATGAATTTAATAAAAGAGAAAGAGCCTACAAAATACTGATGAAGTATTTATGAC
>CAXXGF010000085.1:0-11092 GCA_963677445.2 Melioribacteraceae bacterium
GAAAGTAAAACCGATTCGCGGGAGGCTTCGAACAGTAAGAAGAAATGGAAGATAATATCGAAAGAGATTAAAAGAGTATATAAAAATCGTGACAAACGTTAAAAAGGGGAGCTGATTCCCCTTTTTTTATTCCAAGTCTGTCATTAAAATTGTATCCTGACGATGGACAAGTCAGAACCAAAAAAGGAATAACAAAAGAAATATTCATAATCTTTTTTTCGAGTACGATTACGAGTGCCACTTCGCCCCCGGAGGGATGTTCCATGAGTGCGGGCACGACTCGTTTTTATTAACCTGGGAAATTCAATATTCTGCCATATAAAGCAAGAATATTATTATTAAGTTACATAATCCGGCAAGCCGGAACTGAAGAGCGTTTAGTGAAGAGTAAAAACACTTCTCTGATTTTAAAAAATCCGATTTCGATGACGACTTCGATTTGGATTTCGATGGCTGCCTTATACCCGGTCAATCTTTTTAATACCCCAAATCCTGTTTTGCGCTTTTCCCAGCGTTCATCATCAAATTCCACTGGAAATATTACGTCAGTTGGGCAAGGTTAATAAGGTTTAATTTTGCCGGGTGGTTATCTCTGCTACCAAGGTTAAAAAATAATGAATAAGGTTCTTTATGCTTTTTTGTGAGGTTTGGTGAAATAGCGGTTTAGTGACCTTAATTTACACAAGGTTTCTTAAATCAATGTACTCCACTCCACATTCCGCCCGTAAAAAGAAGGGAAATAATATTAACAGCCGGCGGGGACAGACCCATTATAATAAAACTTTTACCCCCTGTGTTGATATTTAAGTGATCTAAAACAAAAACGATTTGAAATAGACCTGTCGATTTATTATTATTTATAATTGAATAATCTTTTGGTGATCATTATCTTAAACGGCGATCTTAAAAATTTCGAAAAAATTAAAAATGGGGATGAAACAGCATTTTCTGAACTGTTCAGGGAGTATTACCAGCCTCTTTACAGATTCGCCGGAAGATTCATATCTGATTCCCAGACATCAGAGAATGTGGTTCAGGATATATTTGTTAAAATGTGGACTGAACGCTCGGGGATTGAGATCAAATCCAATTTAAAATCATATCTTTTCAGCGCTGTAAGGAATCAGTGTCTGAATGTATTAAAACGTGAAAACAGGGTTTTCCCCATTGATGAAGCTGTATCAGCCGACGCTGATGAATCAAATAATCCGGCTGAAGATATGGAGAAAACCGAACAATATTCGGAAGTGGCGAAAGCGGTGGAAAGCCTGCCTGAGCAATGCCGCCGGATATACCTGATGAAAAGATATGACGGAATGAGCTATAATGAAATCGCCGAAGCTCTCGGCATATCTGTAAATACGGTGAAAACTCAGATTAAACGGGCGTTAAAATCGCTGACTGAAAAACTTCAGTTTCTGAAAACGCTGATATTTTTAATCTTTTTTTTATTCAGGTGAGTTGGTCTGTCACCCAAAAAATTATTTGAATTGTCAATAAGGTGTCAGGCAAAAGCAGAATTGAAAAATGAAAAAAAATGACTGAAAATATAGATATAGAAATATTGACCAGATATCTGGATGGTTCCTGTTCTGAAGAGGATCTGTCGCGGGTGAATGAATGGGCCGCAATTTCCGAAGAAAATTCATCGGAACTTGCCCTGATGAAAAAGATATGGCAGGCGCCCGAAAAAGAAATGCCCCCGGTAGATACCGAAAAAGCGTTAGAATCAGTTTTGGAAAAAATTCATAAAACTGAAAAGGCAGTCAACGTTTTCCGCACGGGAATATCAACACCCGGTTCGGCCTATGAAAAGCAGAATATTCCCTTTGCCTGGATACATTCCCCCTGGTTAAGAGCCGCCGCCGTTATCACCCTGATGATATTGAGCGCAATCTATATTTTTATGCCTGTGGATTCTCTCGAAACAACTGTTATAACTGCCGGATATGGAGAAATAAAAGAATTTTTATTGCCCGATGGCAGTGAAATCACTCTCGATTCCGGCACAGAAATCAGTTTTAACAGCGCATTCGGTAAAGAGAACCGGAACGTCGAGCTGAAAGGGGAAGCGTTTTTTAATGTTATTCACAATGAAAAGAGTCCCTTTGTTGTTCACGCGGGTCTTTCCTCAGTTAAAGTTCTCGGCACTTCATTTAATGTGAATGCCTGGGAAGGAAAAAAGAATGTGGAAGTTGTTGTCGAGAGGGGCAGGGTCGCTTTCACAGCGGTTGATAAAACTGTTACTATCAACAGCGGTGAAATGAGCTTGCTGAATGAGCTGGGTTTTCCTTCGCAGCCCAAACCGGCTGATATAAAGGCGAAAACATCGTGGCTTTCACGGAATATGGAGTTCAGCGGCGCCCCGGTTGAAGAGGTCCTTTTTCTTCTCGAAAGATGGTATAATGTGAAATTTGAATCCCCCGAAAATTTCCCCGCCCAAAAGAAAGTTACAATATTTATTGAGAATAAACCGCTTGATGAAATTCTCGATATCCTCGCGCTCATCATTGATTATAAATGGGAGCGGAAAGGGGATGTAGTGATTTTTCGAACCGATAGCTGAACAGCCCCCTCCCCTGGTATTGGCAGCCCTTCATAAAGATGAAAATCTCAGCAGCATAAGAACTAATTTCTACTGGTTCAGGCGCTCAATTATTTAATGTAATTGTAGCTGGTAATATCTATGAGCGAATCGTTCTTATATGTTTTTATTTCACTTAGAAGACCTGAATCATTAAAAAGGTATTCGACTTTGAAAATCCCAAATTTACCCCTGTCGGCAATTTTTTCAGCAGAATTTGGCCCGTTTATTTTGCATCTTTCTATTATTGGTTCGTTCATATTTTGATTTTTTACTCGGATTTCGAGATTGTTATCCCCGTATATATATGTTGCCAGAGAGACGATTTTATTGTTTTTCCGGTAATATGATGTATTGCTCTTTATCCTGTTGTTTTTGTCTTTCTGATAAACCCATTTCAGAGGCCCTGTTTCAACTATTACTGAATCTCCGGGATAAGTGTAATCTTCCCATTCGTATAAAGACAATTTTGTTGTATCCGTTTCATCCCAATATTGTTTTCTATAGGAATATTTTTTCTTATAAGTATAAGTATTTATCTTCTTTATTTTGTCGCCATCGTATATAAATCGTTTTTGAATTGTAAAGGGCAGACAACCAAACGAATTGCATTCGTTAGTGGCAGTGGTAATGATTCTGCCCTTATCAAGCCTGTGAAAGGTTAAACTATCTGACTCTGATTTGCCGGTGAATTTTGTAATTATTGTAACCGCTTTGATATTATTCCTTTTAAGGATATCGATTTCTGTCCGTGGCTGGAAATGTTGAATTTTATCATACTGGATTTTCTCAAGCATTGTAAAACTATCAATTCCGGAATCTTCCTCTTTGACCCCGCAGCTTATTAAGATGGTACATCCAAGTAAAAAGAAAAATATTCTTTGCATGATTACTCCACATGGCCGGTAAAAATATTTTGTTATCTGTTTTAGCAAGCTACTAAATTGTTTTTATCGAACTGCTGTTTCTTAAATTTTTATACACGTGTTCATATTTATTGAAGTAACGCCTATTATGTTATCTGCCGGATCCTGATTTATTTCTTCATGTAATTAAGTTGATGATTCCACGATCCCGCTTGTGACACCTTTTAATATGTAAATATTTGACGCGTTTACAAGATTAAATGATTCTAAATAAAAGACAGGAATATTTATCCAATTTTTGTAGATTAAATAACTAACTGCCATAAGGACATTTTAAAAAATTGTCCGGTCTGTTCAGTTTGCCTTTTGTATTGTCTCTTTAACTTTGGAACTCAACAACATCGGTCTTAAAAAATTACATATAACAACATGGGCGTCAAAACATTATTCAACCTTCCAGAGTGTGACAACCGGAGATATTAAATCCCAATGTTTATTCAAATCTATATCATCATTTCACTCGTTCTCCTGTGTGAAATCTGACGGCACAAACTTCATGATAACTTTGCCTTTACTTCCAGAAATGGTTCTGGATTAAATAAGGCTATAATAGAATAATATATGTTGAATCATCGATATTTGAACAGATATATTCGGGAAGTGTATCGTAAGTAATGAAGTCAAAGCTTTGGTCAATAGGAAAAACTCAAAAAGCCACGATAAACTGTCAGTTGACAAACGTAAAGCAAGGACAAAATTGAAGAGGCTCTATTCGTCATTATGTAATTACTATAACACAGAAGAATATTATAATGCTCTAAAACAGTATACCAACAAATAAAAATATACCACCTACATTTACTTCGCTTCCACCTGCGCCATTTGCATCAATTGAAGCGGAAGAATATTTTAATCCAATTTGGGTTGATGTGGTATTGGAGGCTTCGATAATGGTCCCAATTTCTGCCTGAAATCCAAAAACATTTTCCGAAACTGAGTTGCTGGCTGTTGTACCGTCAATTGCAGTAAGTTTTATTTCTTCATTATAGAAATATACTCCACCACCTAATCCAAGATAAGGTGATATTTTACTATTGGTTGTAATCTTATATATGGCTGTAAGAGAAATTGGAAGCAATGAATACTCTGCTGAAGCATCACTGATGATGTTATTTGGATCAAACAAAATTGGCTCTCCAGATTTTGAAAAATAATCTATTGCAAGTATACCTCCGAATTGATAGTTCCTAAATATAATTAGCTCAATTCCGAAAGATATCCCTCCTCCATAAATTTCACTGATAGCTTCCTCTGAAGGTGAGAAGTATCCAACTCTTCCACCAAACTTAAACATCACGCCCTCATCTTTTGACTCAGAGATAGTTTGGGTACTTGATTTTTTTGTGATGGGTTCTTCCCTTGTGAATTTTATAATTTGTGAATATTGTATAGTAACAGTTGAGGTATTACCAACCATAATTTTAACATACTCACTTGGTACATTTTCAATGATTGTTCCTCTAATAATATCCCCATTTTTAAGGTATACAACATCCTCTAAATTATTTTGAGCCAATAAGAAAGCGGTCAGCATAATAAAAAAACAAAAAATATTTTGAAATCGCATTTAATACCTCGTATTTGTTTTATGATGAAAAAATAATTGAAGTCATTAGAAGTATTTAAGTTATTGGATAAAATATTCATGTGAGTTATTTATTGACATTTGGAGCCTCTTGCTATAATAAATTTTTTTACACAGCTTCGCCAAGCAACTCACATTACTCTTAATTGTCCAAAAATTCATATTTAATCTATTTTGTATAAAAACGATCATTTGCTTATTTAAGCGCTTATTACCCCAAATGCAATCAGTCAGGTCTAAATTAATGAATATTGTTTATTTATGCAAGGGAAAATATTATTGAATGGTGAATTATACCCTCCTGTGCCGAAAACGGCTTCGGCTGGTAAAAATTGTGAATGAAAAAGAGATATTGATAATTTCTGGCGTCAGGAACCTTGTAGTAACTTTTCTTTGATTTTCCTTGTGACTTAAATGGAATCAACATTCTTCAAAAATTTATTGCGTATACTACCCGTTCCGGACAGAATGCAATTCTGTCCTACAGGAAAATTCAATTTAGTGTAAATTTCAGCAAAAGATATTAGCGCCGCGAGTCGCCCGGATTCAACTTGCATAGTTAGCTTTTTAAGAAAAAATGGTCGGGAAGCTGTGAAGAATTACGATTCTGTAGCCAGCGTATATACGCAACCAAAAATTCATGTTGTTTTATTCAAATATATTATGTTTCTAATGTCAGGAGCTCTGTACTAATCATGAAATCCTTCAATCATTTAATCATGGTTCTGAAAAGTGCGGGAGATACAAATGACAATTTTTTGTGGAAAGAGAGGATAGTTTCGGGTGTGTTTGGGTGATGGGTGTGACAAGTGGGACGTTTTGGTGGTAAGGCCGGGCTTCGACTCCGCTATCTAAAAACTGGTAAACTCTGTTCCGGAATAGATACGCATTGTTTCCGGGGTAGCCAGTTTATTCCATAAGGAGTCAAATTCTACGCAAAATGGCAAAATTTTATTTGACCATCAATTTACCGGGGAATTCTGTCCGCCTGTTCGCCGCGGAGAATCCCTGGCGGGACTTTTGATCAACTTCTTAACTTATTTCCCCACAATGAATTGTGGGGCTATTATCTGAAAGCCTGTCCGACGCGGCGGATCCCTGACGGGACTTTTTTGGGATTTTGAAGTTATCTTAAAGAAAAATTACTGGTTTTTATCTCTTCACTCTCCACTAACCACTTTTTCTTCTGGCTTGCCAGTTTATGAGTACGATTCATTTATTGGGATTTCAGTGTTTTTCTGGTTTTGCCAGTCTGGGATTACTATTCTTTCGGGCGGATGAATTTTTCGTAATACCTGCGGGCGAGGTGGAGGTCATCTTCGGTATCGACCGAGAGGCTGTCGAATTCGGTTACTACAATTTTGATTTTCAGGCCGTTTTCGAGCATTCTTAATTGTTCAAGTTTTTCGGTCATTTCCAGGTCGGTGGGGGATAATGATGTGAATTTAAGGAGCGCTTCACGACGGTAAACATATAACCCGACATGCTTAAAAATATCTGCGCTTCTAATAGCGGCGAGTCGTGTGCGGGCGTCCCTTACGTGGGGAATGGGAGCTCTTGAAAAATAAAGCGCATAGTTATTGTAATCAAAAACAACTTTTGGAATTGAGGGAGCTTTATATTCTTCCACCGTGGTTACTTTTCGGGCCAGTGTGCTTACATCCACATCTTTGGCGAAAAGCAGCGGTTCAATCGCTTCATCGATCATCCTGCCCTGAATAAAGGGCTCATCTCCCTGAATATTTACAATAATATCGGCGTTGGTTATTTTATCGGCAACAAAAGCCACCCGGTCGCTTCCGGTTGCGACATTGAGGGGCGTCATCCTGACATTGCCGCCAAAAGAGGTAACATGATCATATACTTTTTTGTCATCAACCGCGATTATAATATCATCGAGCAGCTTTGATTTTGAGGCGCTTTCGTAAGTTCTTTGAATCATTGATTTACCCCCGATATCCACGAGGGGTTTGCCGGGCAGGCGGGAGGAAGCGAATCTTGCGGGAATTACTCCGAGAATCATAAACTTTTTCTTTTTTTAATTACAAGGGGCACTTTTACAAAACCATCTTTTTTTGAGGGGACCTCATTCATAAATGTTTCACTCGGCATCCCTTCGACCGGTTCATCATTCCTGAGGGGGGCGGAAATATCAAGCGGAGTATACATCGGCTGAACTCCGGCGGTATCGACCCCGTTGATTTTTTCCATATAGGCAAGAATTTGTTCAATCTCTTTTTTAATAATGATTTCCTCTTCATCTGAAAAACGAAGTTTTGAAAGAGAGGCAATTTTATCAAATTCTTCTTTGGAGATCATTATCTACTGGACAGTTATATTTATCAGTTTTGAAAGATCATTATTGAAGTCGAGCACAACAATTGTGGTCTGGTCACCCGGGTTGCCGACAGCTTTTATCACCGCGACCGAATTATCTGTGGCATCGGGAGTGACTGTGGCGATTGTGTTATTTCCCGAAGTCCAGGTGTAAACCGGCTGGTTATTAACCAGGAAGGAATAGGCTGTGACAGTCACGGAAGTATTCTGATCAATTATAAGGGAGCTGATGCCGGTCTGGTTTTCAACAGAAGGGTTGATATAAAGCCCGGGACTTACAGAATAAAACGGGGCGCTGTTGAATTGTCCGACAATTGAAGAACCTGATCCGCTATAGGGATTATTTTTTATATATACTTTCAGTGTATGGCTAAAATCTCCCCTTTTGGGACTAAGGTAATTCAGCACATAATAACTGTTCACCGCTTTATCGAGCTGAAGCTGGATATCGAGGAATTTCTGCGAAAGTTCATCAGTGCTGTTTACCGAATAAAAACCTGAATTGCCAAAGATTCTGAGTACAGCCGGGTCAATATCCCCTCCGAAGCCGATAGTGAAACAACGTTTGTCGCCGAGCGCCGTCAGAGCTTCCTCAAAAGTATGTTCACCCTGTGTATCCTGTCCGTCGGTGAAAAGAACCAGGGCTCCCTGGAGAGTATTTGTAGTGGAATAGATATCGGTCCATTTTGCCGCTCCGGCTATAACCGCGCCATAAAGGTCGGTCGTATTATAACCGGTTGTTATGGAGTTTATGGCCGCGATAAGACTTGTTTTGCTCGATGTAAAATCCTGAATAAGTTCCGGCTCATCAGAAAATTTATATACGGCGACTTCCTGTTTATCGGTGAGGTTATTTACCAGACCGATCGCCGCGGCTCTTATATATGACAGGCTGTCCTCAAGACTTGTACTGTTATCGAGCATCAGCACCGTACGGAAAGTATATGGTATCTCCTCTTTCTTAAACAACCTGACAATTGCCTCCTCAGGTGATACGAGCAGATCATCCTCAAATACTTCAAAATCGTTAACAGTAAGGCTTACGTATCCTTCGTTATTAAGATCAAGCACCTGGAAAAGAATATTCACATAACTTGGTATCTCAGTGGCGATAGTCTGCTTTTGCATAATAAAGCCGTCGGGGGCGAGCACTTTAGGCCTGGTTTTAAAGTTCCAGATTGGGCCGTAAACAATCGAACCATCCGATAGTTTGCCGATCACCTGCCAGTAGTAGCGGGTGTCATAATTCAGCCCCACAACGGTGATTTCCTTACTTGTGGTATCTGCCGCGTAAAGCACATCGGGAGGCCGGTTAATTCCGAAATAAAGGTCGAATTTGGGGATATTCTCAGACTGCCACCTCAGGGTAAGAGCAAGTTCCTCCTCTTCGGCTCCGTCGGAAGGATCGGGGTCAGAGAGCGCCGGGCCTGTAATAACTTCAACCTCAATCGGCGGGGCGTCGAATGTGCATCCGGCTAAGAATAGCAATAATATGTATAAAGAAAACTGCCGCAATTTATCCAAAAATATATTTTACCAGATTGAATATAAAAAAATATTGCTTAAAATTTAATGTTTAGCGACATTAATAAAATCTTCGAGGGCGGCTCTCCGTTTTTTTATTGAAGGATGGCTGTAAGAATACCATTCTACAAGCGGATGCGGTTCCCGGTCGCCAAGATTCTGATCGGTTAGTTTTTCCAGGGTACCTATTAAAACATCACCTTTACCGGTTGCCTCAACGGCGTAGCGGTCCGCTTCATATTCAAACGCCCGTGAAATAATATTTGAAACGGGAGCTTGGATAAAACCGATAATCATAGCCCAGAGTGACAGCAGCGGAAGCGCCGCTATATCGGTTCGGGCTGCCTTCATAAACCAGGGAATTGAAAGATCATATAACCATGCCATCAGGAAAAAGGTGAGAAAACTGATTATGGTTCCGAGAATTATATTTTTTACAATATGTTTTCTTTTATAATGTCCCAGTTCATGAGCGATGACAGTTTCTATTTCATCAGATGAATAACTTTCCAGCAGAGTGTCGCCAAGAATAATTCTTTTTGTTTTACCAAGTCCCGTAAATGCGGCGTTGGCTTTTTTAGTTTCTTTGCTCATATCGAAGGTGTAAACATTTTCCCACTTTTAATCCCGCTTCCCCGGCGAGTTTATATATTCTTTCTTTCAAAATCTTCATTTTCGAGGGGTAGGATTTTATAAAATACAGGCAAAATTAATACCGGGACAATCTGCGCGAGAACCACCGAAAGAATAAACATAATGATCGCGAAAGGAAGCCACCAGTCAGCTCCGAATGTTTCCAGCACATAATAAAAAATAAGCATTACAGGTATTCCTATCGCGAGTCCAACCGCCAAGCCCTTCAGGTTTTCTTTTATCCACTCGCCTATGCTCTGGTTTGAAAGGCCGAACTTATGTTCCAGAAGGTAGCCGGAATAAAAATTAACCGGCAGGAAAAGAAGGGACATCGCAAGTCCTGTTATTCCGGTAAAAGCGAGAAGCCGCAGGTAATTACTGCCGATATATTCTTTTAAGAAGTTGTCAAGCAAAAGGCTGTAACCAAGCGCGACGAAGAGCAGTATCAGCGCGAATGTAATTACTCCTTTCGTCACCGAAATGGTAAGTTTGATATTATTATATTTTTTGCGTTTGTCATTTTATATCCGTGCGTAATATTCTGTTTCGAAATACAACCAGGGGAATATAAAAACTGTTCCCTGACAAAATTAAAGTTATGTGCAATTTTAATAAAGGGCAGGCTAAAATAACAGGAAAATCTGATTTTTAAAGAATCAGAGCAGGAGTAAGAGTCAGAGTATGATGACGGATGAGCGGTTCAATTAACAATTAACAATTGAGAAGGCAAAGATTACCGCGGATTATTTTGATTACGCTGATTGAGGCGGGGAAAGGCCACTAAATTACAAAAACACAAGATCCCATAAAAAAACTCAAAAAACCTTATCCTTTTTATTAAACCGTCCAGGCGACTCGATTATTTTTAGAAAAAAAGACCTCTCATTTTAATTCGAATTTATCGCCTCTTCTCTGGATCAATTTTATCTCAGGGCAGATCAAATCCCTCCCGACTCAATGCTGTCAACTTAGGCCCAAAATCTTTTTATGTTCCCGGGAATATTGGGGATTGTATATTTTTTCTATCCGTCCCCACGGGGAATTCCCCGTGGCTATTCGGCTTCGCCCCCTTCGGGGACGGTAAAAAATCCCTATTATTGACATCAATAGTGAAAATATCCTTTCGTTCTTATGAAACATTCTTTTGGGGGCGCAACGGTACTCGTAGTTCTCCTCGTTCCAGAATAACCTGAGCGTTTTTGAAAAGACGAGTACTCCGTAAGAAGTTAAATTCTACGCAAAATGGCAAAATTTTATCGTACTCATGGAACAGGTACCCGTAATCGTTCTCGTTCAAGAATAACCTGGGTGTTTTGGTAAAGACGAGTACGAAGTACGATTACGAGAACGAGTACGATTCTTTTTTCGGCTGGCACTGCCAGTTTATGAGTAAGAGTATGATGGCCGGATTGGTGTCGGCGGTGGCGGTGTACATTTTTCCTGAGGGGGTGGGATTATGATTACTCCGTAAGGAGTTAAATTCTACGCAAAATGGCAAAATTT
>CAXXGF010000086.1:0-35016 GCA_963677445.2 Melioribacteraceae bacterium
CAATGTTTCGAGATCGGAATCCCCTCCCCTTAAGATTTTAAGGGGAGGAAGGGAGGGTTTGATCTACCTTGAGATGTCAATAATCCGGAGGGAAGTCAGTATATTCGTAAACAATCAGCAGGTATTTTATATTCATCCTAATATTTATCCATCTCAAGCAACATCATAATCTTAATCGTAATCGTAATCGTAATCGTAATCTTAATCCCCAACCCAGAAAAAACAGAACACAATTCAAATAACCACAAAACTAAATTCATACTCTTACTCCTACTCTTACTCTGATTTTTAAAAGACGATACCGAATCCGATAGCGATACCGATCTTTTTACGGTTATCAGCGAAACCTGCGGAATGGGATAAGGTTAGAATATTGTGATGGGGGTATTCCAGGCTACTTAGGTTTATAGATCAAAGAATAAGGTTCTTTAGAGTTTTTTTGTGGACTTTTGTGTTTTTATGATTTTGTGGCCTGTTTTCCTCCTGAATCCGTGAAACCCGGGGGTAAACTTAATCTTTTTAATTATTAATTGTTAATTGTTAATTAAAATCTCCTCCCTCATTTTCATACTCCTGCTCTGATTTTTTATCAGAAAAGATAATTCCCTCAATGCACATAAATTTTCTTGTAACTGCCCGTTTTAACCGGCAAAGGCAATTCGACCTTAAACGTACTTCCCTTATTCAGTTCGCTGTTTACAGTAATTCTTCCACCATTTTTTTCAACAATTTCCCTTACCATATTGAGTCCAAGTCCGGTGCCTATCTGTTCCATTTTACGGGCTTCCTTCGTCCGGTAGAACTCCTTGAATATTTTATCCAGATCCTCGCCGGCAATCCCGATACCGGTATCGGAAACGGAAAAGCCGAAAAAATCATCCGACCGGAAAACCGACACCTCAACATAACCGCCTTCGGGAGTATAACGCAAAGCATTGTTAACAAGATTGGTCAACACTTTTTCCATTCCCGATTTATCAATGGAAACATAAAAACTCCGCGGATATTCTGTCAGCTTAAGGAACACCCGCTTTTTAACGGAATAATCCTGCTGCAGCGAAACCAGTGAATTTACCCACTCATTAAACTCCAGATGTTCTATCACCCTTTTATCGATATCAAGATTATACTGGGTAATAGTTATCATCTCCTTTACCATATCGAGCACCTGGTCGGTTCTCCGCTCCGCTCTCAGGATCATGTCGCCACCTTCGGGAGGAAGATTTTTACTATATAGCTGCTTAACCACACTCAGAGTGCTGTGAATAGCGGTAAGTGGTGATTTTAACTCATGCGCGGTATAACGAAATATTTTGCTCCTCTCCCTCAGCGCGTTTTCAAGGGCGTCGTTTTTCTGATCAATAATTCTTTTAAGATGCCTGAATCGTATAAGAAAATCTTTTAATATATAAATGCCTGTAAAATTTATCAGGTAAAAAGAAAACAGCGCGATAATAAAATAACGGAGTTCAATCCGCTGGTCAAAAAGTAAATATGAGGGGATAAAATCAAAAAACTCCAGCACAGTCCATGTCGTTAACAAAAATGCCGCCGCGGAAGCGTTTACCCAGGGCAGAGTAATACCGGGAAAGAGTATGCCCGACAATATTACCAGCACTATATAAAGAAAATAAAGAGGATTATTGATTCCCCCCGCGAAATGAATGAGCGTCGACAAAAAAAGCATATCGGTAAGAATCTGCACTTCGGCAAATACCAGCTCGCTGAACTCACTCACCGGGGGAAGATGCTGAATAATTAAATGATATATTATGTTCAGAAAGGCAAGAATGGAAAGAATGATAATAATGGGATTATAAGCCAGGTTAAAACCAAAAATATCCCTGCCGAGCGGCACGGCTATCAGAATACCGATTATCCCGACCCACCTGAGATTCACATACCATCGCAGCCTGACCCGGAAGGATTCGGCCGTATGAAAAGGGAATATTTTCGCCGAACTCATTCTTCGCAATTTCATCAGCCTTTAACCTCCTGGGGGAGGAAGTTCTCAATGGCGTTAATTATTTTCTGACTTAAATTTCCCTTACATGGTGTTCCGCTGATATTAATTCCCAGGTAGAGAATATCAGTCTGGTGAAAAGCCCGGATATAATCTTCCATCATAACAAGCGAAAATGTATGAGTGCTGAATCCGGCCTCATCAACCATTCGGCTGTTTATCCAACTGATATCACCATCGGAACCGGAAGACCTCACCGCGTCAATAAATACAACACATTCCGGAAATGCGTCGATTACCGGCTGAAGATAATTTTCCGGGGTTCTGCCGGCTTCGATAAAAACTGATCCCCGGAAATCATCAAGTTCCTGAATTTTTCGAAAAAGATACAACCCGGCCGCGTCGTCGCAGGCCCATTCATTGCCCAGGCCAACAAACACAACCGTTTCGGGAGAGTACTCCTTCAGTGTGTTCTTAAATTCGTTAAAATTCATCTTCAACGACAATCTGATATCGGGACTGTGCCGTAACTTCCTTGACCTGGTCTTCACGCCTGATCCTTCTTTTTGCGTATGAAGGTTCAAGCCTGAAGAATTTTTTCTGTGTAAACAGCATCAGATTGGGATGCGCGTAAGCCTTCGCCCCGAGCCGTTCTTTCACAAACTGAAGATGATCGGAACATGCCACAAATTTTCCGCTGATTTCACACAAAATAATTTCTTTTGTTACAGAATCAAACATTGAGGGATCTTTCAGATCAAAGACGGCGAGTGAATAATCCGAGGAGAGTTTAATCCCTTTTTCGGTGATGCAATGCTCTTCACACTGTCCGCAGAACATACATGATGAATAATCGACCGTTAAAGTTCTTTTTTTCGCTTCAAGATCATCACTGATTGTAATAGCTGAATTGGGACATACCTGCGCGCAGGTTCCGCAGCCGACACATCCCTCTTCATTATATTTTGGCTTGCCCCTGAATTCATCAGGAGCTTCATATCCTTTGGCAGGAAATTTTGTGGTATAAGGAGCTGAAAAAAATGAAGTAAGCGCTTCCTTTATTTCCCTGAGTTTTGGCAGATACATATTAACCTCCGGTATAGATTAGTTCACACTTCATTTGATTCAGGAACCGAAACACTCTCCGGCTCCTCCTTTTTTTTATCTTCGGCATATTTATCAACAACGGTGCAGTCGGCGAGAGGAATTCCCGCTTTATGCGCCGCTTTTGAAATCGCGTGGGCCGCGACCGGAGAGGTCAGAAAAATAAATGCTACCCCGAGCAGAGCCTTAAAGCCGAACGCGTTAAATCCCTGCATAAGAAACACTCCGAACAAAATTCCCGCCGAACCGAAGGTTACACATTTTGTCGCTGCCTGCAGCCTGTTATATACATCGGGCAGCCTTACAAGCCCGAGAACTCCGAAAAAGTCGAAGGCTATTCCAACTATAATAAATATTATTCCTATCGTTTCATTAATCATCTAAACGCCTCCCTTCGAGAGTTTTTGCGAACGCGAGTGAAGCGACAAAACTGAGCAATGCCCAGATAAGTCCGATATCCATAAAGAAAGATTCGTCATAAAAAATACCCATCAGCGCGAGCATCCCTATGATGAGAATACCCAGAATCTCCACAGCCACAATTCTGTCGGCCGGGGAAGGGCCAATGATCACGCGGAACAAAACAAAGAGAGCGCAAAAAAGGCTTATATTTATCAGTTGAATCAGCAATTCCCCTTCAAATATGAAAAAATTATAATAGAGAAAGGCAGCTATAATTATCAACCCGGCTAACCATTTTATTGTTTTCATTCGAATACCTCCTTCAGTCTCCCTTCAAATTTGCTTCCTATCTTTGATGTCGCCTTATCCTCATCAGATTCCTCAACATCAATCCAGTGAACATACAGATGTTTTTTGTCATCGGAAATGTCTACAGAAAGTGTGCCGGGAGTTAATGTGATCGAATTTGAAAGAACGGTAAGAGAGCTGTCTTTTTTCAGATCAGTTTTTATTCTTACAATGCCTGGTTTTATTGGAAGCCTGGGATGCAAAACAATATAGGCTACATGAACATTGGCTTTAATCATTTCCCATAAAAACCGGAAAAAATAAACAAGGGCTGAAATAATCCTTTTAAATATATGTTCACTCTTTTCCGTTGTCACCAGGAAGTGACCTGCCATAAGGGAAACTAACACGGCAATGATGATCCCGGCGATAATTTCCTGCAGAGAACCCAGGTCGGTCAGAGCCATCCAGACAAGAAATGAAAGAATAAATACAATAATTCTGCTTTTCAGTTTCATAACTACCTCCCCGCCAGCAGGTTAATGAATAAGGCTTTATCCATCACAACATCAACAACAGGATCAAGCACGACCTCACGAATTCCGGGAATGATAAAGGTGCTTGAGAGAATACACAACAGAGCCAGCGTTATCATCGCAAAGTTCATTCTCCAGCCGATCGCGGTTTTAACGGTCTCTATTATTTCCTGGCCTCTGAAACCATACCTCTGTACCTTCATGAATGAGGCAAGAGTAAGCAGGCTGCCGATGACCGCAAAAAGGGCAAACCAGGGTTCACCCGCCTTAACAGCGGCGATTATAATTACCACTTTGCTGAAGAAACCGTTAAAGGGAGGAATACCGGAAATAGAAAGAGAGGCGATCATGGATGTGTGTGAAGTAACCGGAAGAGCTTTGGTGACATTTCCCATCTTTTTGAGGTCTCTTGTTCCGAGAGCCATTTCGACAGAACCGGAATTATAGAATAATAACGATTTAAACATGGCATGGTTAAAAAGATGAAATACGGCGCCGAGAATTCCAAGCGGGGTAGCGAGACCGAGTCCGAGAAGAATATATCCTATCTGGCTGATGCTGTGATAAGCGAGCAATCTCTTCAGGTCCCATTGACCTACGGCGAGGATAACACCTGCCAGAATTGAAACAGACCCCAGGATAAGAAAGGCGGTAATAAACACTTGGGGAGCCCCGAGAACATTAAAAAATATTCTCATTAAAGCGTAGATGCCAAGCGCTTTTATCAACACTCCGGAAAGCATCGCAGATATGGGAGCGGGCGCGGAGGAATGTGCGTCGGGCAGCCAGGCATGAAATGGCATTGAAGCCGCCTTTAATCCGAATCCGGCAAGGAACAAACCCCCGATCCATAATATTACTGTCTGGTTGGCGCCTGTAAGCTCTTCAGCCACTTTTGCCATTGATAAGGCTGATGTCGCGCTATATGTGACAGCAATTCCTATTAAAACAAAAATTGAGGAAACAGCGCCCATAACAGCATACTTAAAAGAGGCTTCAAATTCAACCGATTCACCACTGAAAGATACAAGGGCAAACGCCGCGAGAAGCGCTATCTCCATAAAAACAAACATATTAAAGAGGTCGCCGGTTGAAATAACTCCGTTCATACCCGTTACAAGAAGCATAAAAAGGGAGTAATATTTCCAGTCGGTTGACTGATGCCTGATATATTGGACAGAATATATGATGGATGTAAGAGAAACGATACTGACCATAACAAGCATAAACATAGAGAGCGCGTCCTGCACCAGAACAATGCCGACCGGCATCTGCCAGCCGCTCATTTCGTAAACAAACGATTGATTGCCGGTGGTAATAAAAGCGTAAACAGAAAGTATGAGCAATGAAGTTATCGCAACAAATGAGAGCGCGATGCCCCACTGGTCTTTCTTTCCCCCGATCATGGCAATCAGAAACGCGGCCATTAATGGTATTATTATAAAATATGGGAGGATCATCCTGATAACCTCCTTATTTTTGTGATATCAAAAGTGTTGTATTTTTGATAGAGCCTGAGCGCGAGGGCTACAAGCAGCGCGGTAGTTCCAAGCTCAATGACAATGGAGGTAAGCACCATCGCCTGGGGCAGAGGGTCCACCATCGCGCCGGCTTTGGAACCTTCCGACAATATCGGGTATCCGCCTCCCCTGCTGTAGCCGAAGAGCACCAGCATAAGATTTGCCGCATAACCGATGATTCCTATCGACAGTATTATTTTCACAAGGTCTCTCTTGGTCAGCAGGCCGTAAAGACCGACTAAAAACAAGAGAAAACAGAGAAGATACAGTGTCATTTTTCCTCCCCTTTTTTAATGTCAAAACCTGCCATCAGCCAGACTACAAGAAAGAGGGACATGCCGACTTTAACGCCTATCAGTATATTAAGCGCCGGCATGGTTCCTCCGCTGAGAAGGCTGAATAAATTCCCTTTTCCGAGGAAATTGGCCAGAAATGAGCCCCCCAGGGCAATCCCCAGCAGGCCTACAATCAGAAAGAGAGTAATACTTGAAGATTCTATGTCATGCAGCAGTTTAATATTCAGCCATTTTTTGCTGAAATCCCTGCCGTAAGCGAGCATAACATTAAGAAACGCGAGTCCGAGGATCACTCCCCCACCGAAACCTCCCCCGGGAGTAATATGGCCGTGAAGAATAATATAAAATCCATAAAGCAGAATCAGCCACACACTTATCCGGGTGATGGTTTTTACGATTACCGACATTCCATCTTTATTCATTTTCATCCTCCCCGCTCTTTTTGCTTTTTGATCTTATCCTCAGCACTGTAAAAGCTCCGAGAATGGCGGTAAACAGCACGGTAACTTCACCGAGGGTATCGAAAGCCCTGTAGTCAAGAAGCACAGAAGCGACCAGGTTGGCCGCGCCGGTTTCGGCCGCTCCTTTCTCAATGTAGTGCCCCGCTGTTTTCATCAATGGCTCACCAAATGGAGGGAGAAGTTCAAATACTGAAATACTGAAGAAAAATATTGCTCCCAGGGTAATTATCGCTACCCCGGTGAGTAATTTATTAATGGTGGCAGGCTCCTCATTATGATAATCCTTTTTAATGAAAGCCCTGAGGAGTATGATCAAAGCGAAAATTTCAAATAGAAATTGTACTATTGCCAGATCGGGCGCCTGAAGGACCAAAAATGCGATTGATACTCCAAGCCCGATAACACCGATAGCAATGATTGAAGATAAAATATCCTTCATTTCGAGGGCCGCAACCGACCCGATAATCATGAAGATAAGAAGAAATATTAACCAGCTGTCAACAGGCATATTTGGCTCCGGTCCTTTTTATATAATTATTAAAAATATTAGCAATCCAAGCAGAATATAGAGAAGATAGAGCTGAAGCTGTCCCGGGTGGGCTCCCTGAATTACCCTGGATATCGCGAATGTGGTTTTAGACCCCGCTTCATAAAGATCAAAATATTTTTTCTCCGCCATGCTGTAAATATATTTCAGCGGATTCATCTGCCTGATCTCATTATAAAAGGAGGTTCCGGCAATTCTGAATTTATCATCGGCTTCCATTCCTCCCAGGTATACATTATCATATCTGGTTTTCCTGACAAGCCTGTAAACAAGTAAAGCGAGCAGAGCGGTTATGGCCATCATAATAGTAATAACCTTGGGCGCGTACAAGCCTGTAAAATCGGGAAGAATTATCCCCGCGTCCCCGAGAGCAGGGATTATTGTCAGTCCCAGCGGAAGTTCAAGGGCAAAAATTCCGAATACCACACATAATAGCGCGAGCATTCCGCTTGATATCCACTGATTCGCCGGGGCTTCTTTTATCTCATTCCATATAGCGGGTCTTTTCCCGAGGAAAGTTGCGTGGATAAATTTCATAAAACTGGCGAGAGTGAGAGCGCTGCCGAAAACAGCGAGAATCAGGCAGATCAGAAGCCAGATTTTGTAACCGGTCCCGATCAGGGCTACCTGTTCAATAAGTCCCTGGTAGATCATCCATTTTGAGAAAAAACCATTGAAAGGTGGAATTCCCGATATTGAGAGAGCGCCAATCAGGGCCATCAGAAATGTCAGCGGCATACGGCTTCCGAGGCCGCCGAGGTAATCCAGTTCGGCGGTTTTTGTTTGTTTTTCAACCGATCCCATCGCGAGAAAAAGATTTGATTTATATATAGTATGATTGATCAGGTGAAATAAACCGCCGGCGAAAGCTATCGGATTAGCCGAACCGACACCCATTATCATGTATCCCACCTGGCTGACAGCGTGATAGCCGAGAAGTTTTTTTCCGTTATGCTGTTCCATCGCCATCATAACCGCGGTGATAACAGTCAGTGTACCGATTGTTACAACGATCATATTTATTAGAAAATCAAATGTAAAAAGTGAATTCATCATTCTTGCCAGCAGGTATATTCCGAGAAGTTTATCGAGCGAAGCGGGCAGAAACGCGGCGCTTTCGACCGGGGCGTCCCTGGTAAAATCGGGAACCCAGGTGTGGAAAGGAAAACCTCCCGCTTTGGCAAGGGCCGCGATCAGCAACAAAAAGAAAGCGACATAACTCGCGGTGGAGACCAGCGGCAGCTGCATAAGACTTATGTCCATTGTTGACCGCTGCAGAAGATACCAGATCAGTACAAATCCGAATATCAGCAAAGCGTCGCTTCCGCCAAGAATAATAAAAGTCTTTTTTGCCGTTCCCGGGGCTTCGTGGGTTTTCCCCAATATACCATAAAGATAGACAGTCAGACCTGAGAGTCCCCAGAATATCAGGAAAGCGATCATATTTTCCGATATCACCACTCCGTTGCAGAAAGCGACAGTAAGGGGGTACAGAGTCATGAAAGGACCTTCAATAGATTTATCCACTCCCTTCAGACAAAACAGAAAGATTATGAAAGAAAGTATCTGAATGAATGTCAGGGCAAATATCGCTATCTTGTCCGCCGCGAAAACTGTGTAGTCAAGAATGTTTATTGATTCAGGATTTCCCTGGTAGAGCATATAAACCGGTATAAGCATGAACACCAGTCCCGCGAGATTCAGATACTTCCTTACCGCGACAGGCAGGATCATGTTCAGAATCGTTATCGCGGCCGGGACCAGCAGAAAAATCCATAATAGATTATTTTCCATTTTTTCCTCCCCTTATTCTTTGGGTCTTTTCTCTGGAGAGTTTCATCAGATTCAGAGGGCGCGCGGGATCATTAAGATCGACAACCCGCAGCGCTCGTTCGGTGCAACAGTAACATGGATCGACAGCGGCGAGAGTTATCAGGGCATCCGCTATGGGGATTCCTTTGCATGAGGCTTCAAAGGTGGGAATATTAACATAACTGGGCGCTCTAACCTTGTGGCGGACAGGACGGTTAGTGCCATCGGTTCTTACGTAGTGGAACACCTCACCGCGGGGCGCTTCATACCTTCCGCATCCTTCACCTTCACCGATTTCTTTTACATTATTTATAACCGGGCCTGGTATGGTTTTAAGCTTGTCAAGACATTGCCTGCAGATTTTCACAGATTCGATTATCTCGAGGACTCTTACAACAAGTTTATCATAAACATCACCGTTTTGGGTAACAATGACATCAAAATCAACAAGCCCGTAAGCTTCGTCCTTCTCAGAAGTTCTCACATCTGCCGGAACGCCTGAAGCTCTTGATGTCGGACCGACCGCGCAATAATTTACAGCGGCTTCCTTCGTGAGAACTCCCACACCGACAAGTCTTGATCTTAACACCGGATCATCATTCGCGGCTTTTGCTATCATCACCATTTTTTTCTCTACCATATCGAGGGTTGAATGAAGTTCCGGTATTTTTAAGGGATCAACATCCTTATTTACTCCCCCAACCCGCATCATGCCGTAATGATTTCTGTTGCCTGAAATAATTTCGAACATCTGTAAAACCGGTTCACGATATTTCCAGGCCCACATCCACAATGTGTCATAGCCTATAAAATGTCCGGCGAGACCAAGCCAGAGCAGATGACTGTGTATTCTTTCCAGCTCTCCGACGAGAGTTCTGATATACTTAGCCCGGTCAGGTATTTCAACATTATCCACATCCTCAATAGCATGCACACAGGCCAGCGGATGGGAGGTGGAACATATTCCGCATATTCTTTCCACCAGGTGAATTGACTGGGTAAATGTTTTCGATTCCGATATAAATTCATGTCCCCTGTGCATCCAGCCGATATCAAGATCGATATCAACGACCGTTTCGCCGTCAACCTGAAGAGTAAAATATTCAGCTTCTTCAAGCAGCGGATGATAGGGACCAACAGGTATTACATTTTTATCCATTTTTCGCCCCGTTGAATCTTAGCTGATTTTTTCTTTCTTCCTGTCGCGGATGGTCGCGGGTAAGCAATGGCTCGGGCCGGGGATGATCCCTGAAGGTTATTCCCCAGAATTCCATCATTTCCCGTTCAATCCATTCGGCGCCCTTTACGATGCCGGCGATTGAATTGCTTACCGGATTCTTTTTATCCTTCATAACAACCCGCGGACAAAAATAATGGCCGGTTTCATCATGTGAGAAATGATACTGAACCTCAACCCAGCCATATCTCTCCTGGGCTGTGGCAGTGGAGAGCCTGCACCCGACATCTTCAAAAAGATAGCGGGCTATATCCCTGATGTCATCGGGTTCAACATCAAAATAGAGTCTTCCTTTTTTGTCAACTATATTGTTAAACCTGCCATCCATCTTGTTTAGGAGATCATCTTTTTTACCCATTAAGCACCTCCACAAGTTTGGCTACCCCTTCTATCATCGCTTCAGGTTTCGGCGGACATCCGGGTATATAGAGATTAAAAGGTATAACTTCTTCCCTGTTTTCCACAACGTTGTAACTTTCTTTAAAGCAACAGCCCGAAGCGGGACAGGTGCCCACTCCAACCACAAAAACAGGTTTCGGGGCCTGTTCAAATATTTTTTTAACTTTTGGCGCTACTTTCTGATTTATCACACCTGAAACAAGTATCACATCCGCGTGCCTGACCGAGCCGACAAGTTTAATTCCCAGCCGCTCAAGATCATATTTGGGTGTGAGTAAATCGAGAATTTCAATATCACAGTTATTACATGGTGAAGCGCTGACATGAAAAACCCATATCGATCGCGCCAGCCTTTTATTATACCATCCCATATTACACTCCCAATATTGATAGAATTAATGCCGCAAATGCCAGAGGTGACGCATATTTCCAGAAAAAATTGAGTGATGTATCAATCCTGATTCTGGGATTTGTATTTTTTATTATAATTATTAATACCACAATAAGAAGATACTTGAGAACAGCCCATAATATGCCAATTCCTTCAAGATTAAATCCTCCCCAGAAAAGGGTGATCAGCAGAAATGGAAATACGACATACATCATCAGATGATTCAGTTTCCAGAACGCGAGGGGTGGGCCGCTATACTCCATAAACGGGCCTTCAACTATTTCTGTTTCAGCTTCGGGAATGTGGAACGGAGGAAGGGTCATTTTAGCCTGGACGCATAATAAACCGATAATAAAAGCTAAAACACCTGAAACAGAATATAAAAATGGCGCTTCTGCCTGGGCTGAAATGATTCCGGTCAGTGTAATTATATAACCTGACTTTACAACGGGAACCAGACAGATAATAATAAACGCCAGTTCATCGGCCAGCAGCAGTTTTATTTCCCTTCCCGCGCCGACACTTGAATATACATTTCCTGAAGCCGAACCGCCGAGTATCACCATTATAGAGTATATCATCAGCAGGTACATAACAACGAAGAGGTCGGCTCCGAAACCGAAGTTAAAAAAGATCGCTGTGCCGACTACGGTGGAAACTGTCGCGAGCATTCCAAAAGCCAGGAAAGGGGCCAGAATGAACATTCCGGGCATCCCATCTTTTACGATGATGGTCTCTTTTCCCATAAGCTTAAAGAAGTCATTAAAATTCTGTAAAAAAGGAGGGCCGACTCTGAATTGAAACCGCGCCGACACTTTTCTGTCCACCCAGCCGACAACCATGCCGAATACTCCCGTAAAGAGCAGTCCGGGGAAAATCAGCAGATAAAAAAGATATTCCCATTTCATATCAGTTCCTCCTTTCTTTTCCAGGATGGATTCTTTACTGCCAGGTGATCACCAATAAGAAATATATTTTTTTCAGGATTTTCAGTAATTTCATCGGTCATAAAAAAAGTTCCTTCGGGGGAAGTTGCCACGCAGGCAGGAACAAATTCCGAATCATCATCAAGTTTTTCAAGGCAAAGATCACATTTAGAGGTTACATAATTTATTATTTCAGGGAAAATGGTTCCGAACGGACATGCCAGCACACAGCTCTTACAACCGACACATCTCATGTTATATCTTTTGATCATTCCGTTTTCCTGGTGTTCCAGGGCATCTTTCGGGCAGACTGATATACAGAACGCGTCCTCACACTGACGGCAGTAGGTAGAAAATTCGACCATCTCAAGAAGGGAAAAAACTCCCTGGTTCCGCCTGTGATAGGTATAGCTGCATTCTATTTTTTCAATATCCGCTCCCGAATCGATGAGGGCCGGAACATCAATCATTATTCTTCTTAGTCCCATATTCCCTCCTCATCTTTGATATCGGAATATTTAAAAACCGGACCATCTTTGCACGCGTAATAAGAGCCCATGGCGCAATGCCTGCACTGCCCGAAACCGCAGTACATTTTTTTCTCCATGGAGAGGTAAATATTTTCCTCTTTATAGCCATATTTAAGCAAATCGAATGTTCCGAATTTCATCATCACCGGAGGACCGCAGACTACAGCCGGGTTGCCATCCGGTTCCATGTTGATTTTTTCAAGCAGCCTGGTTACCAGGCAGACATCCTCGTCCCACTCTTCTCCATCGGGGACCATATCGACCGCCCTGATAAATTTAACGTTAGGATATTTTCTCCATTCCGCCGCCTGATCTTTGTAAATACAGTCCTTTGGCGTTTTGGCTCCCGCTAAAAAAGTTATGCTGTTATATTTTTCAACATCATGGAGCAGAGTAAGAAAGAGAGACCTCAGAGGGGCGAGTCCGCAGCCGCCGCCAAGAATAAGCAGGTCCTTTCCTTCAAAATTTTCCAGCGGATACCTTGAACCATAAGGACCGCGCAAACCGACTTTATCACCAACTTTGCTCTGATGAACATATTCAGTTACAAAACCGGTTTTCATAATCGTAACATCCATCACCTCATCGGTATAATGTGATGATGAGGGAGTAAATGGACCTTCTCCGATACCGGGAATTGAGAGCTCGATAAACTGGCCGGTCTGAAATTTAACCGGATGCTCGGGACGCAGCCTTAAAGTTCTTATCAGCGGAGATTCCTGAACAACATCATAAATTTCGGCCGGGGTAACTTCATAGGGATTGTTCATGTATTCACTCCTGAAGTAAGTACCGGTTCTTTTTTAAGTTCTGTGATTACCCTGCGCATATCGATATTCGCCGGGCATGCGTCAATACATCTGCCGCACCCCGTACAGCCATCGATACCGGGATTTTCTTTCATGTAAACCATTTTGCACAGATACCTGTTACGGAATCTCTGCGACATTTCAGGTCTCGGAGTTCCACCCCCTGCCACCCTTGCATATCCATTATACTGGCAGGAATCATAACTTCTTACCTTAATAAATGATTCTTCGCTGCTTTCATCATTTAATATCAGACAGTAGCATGTGGGGCAAATATTAGTGCAAGCCCCGCAGCCGACACACTTGCCCGATTCCTCTTTCCACCCCCCCTGATCGGCTTTAAACCAGGGAAAGTTTTTCCGAATCAAAATTATACATCGAATTTTGTTCATCAAGCTTTGCCCTGATCTTTCTTCTTTGTTCTTCCGCCAGTCTGCTCTGTGTTTCACTAATTTCGGAAAGAGTAAATTCTTTCTGAATCAGACTGAGTAATTCTTCACCGGCTTCAGTGCCCGCGGTCAGCATGAAATAATCATCAACCGGAGTAAGATTGATATCAAATCCTTTTGTCGGGAATGGATTTTCATCATGCAGATTACAAAAACAGGCGCTGGTAATATCTGTACAATCGCAACTGATTATATAGCTGTTCTTTCGCCAGTGATAATATGATGGATCGGTAAAATCTTCATTGATGAGGGCCTTGTCCATCATTTCCAAAGCTTTCAGATCGCATGCTTTTATGCCCGCGATTATCCTTTTTTTGTTCTCATATTTTTCAGGAGATAACACCTCCCTGGTTTTATAGAACAAAATTTTCACCGGATCAACCGATCTGAATCCATCAAGCATATACCCGGATTGTCCGTTCAATACTGTCAGGAATGTCAAATCGGAATTATAAACACTTTTTTCCGGTAAAATAACTTCGGAAATGCCGGCAAATCCTTCATCACGACATTTTGCAAAAAATGCAGTCAGGTCATCTGCTTTAATAAGCATAGAATACCTCCCGAAAATACCTTATTTAACGCATAGGGATGCGTATACCAATTTGTTCACTCGAATTTTTCCGAATTGGAGTATACAGCCTTAAAGCTGTTATGCTTTTTTTCTTCCTCTCACTATTTTCCGCAGAATATAGTGAAAACCTTCGGGTTTAACCTGAGGTGAGTTGAAACAGCAGAATAATGGTTAAATGGAAAAATGATAAGGTGGTTTTCAGTGAAGACCAGTTTGAGCCCTGTGATGGTATAAAAAGAGGATGAGTCAATATGCTCATTCCAAGAGAGGAGTGTTTCTTATTTATGTAAAATAGAAAAGTATTTCCCGGGAGAGAAAATGGAGAGACAGAGGATATGTAATATTGCTCGAACATAGACAGAAATAAATTTCCTTGCTTCTGAACAATTATTAACAGCCTCAAGCTGCAAGGCATTTAATTTACAATTATAAACTAAATAAATTTACAGGGAATGTCAATAATGATAAGCTAAATATATTTGAATATTTTTATTTTTAAGACAATTATTTTATCCGCGACCTGAAAAGTAATGATACTACTGTGCCTCTTCCCTTTTCAGAATCAATCTCTATATATACTTTATTCAGATCACAAAACTTTTTAAACGAGAGCCAGTCCCAGACCGTTGCCTTCATATTTTCTGGTATACCCCTGTTCTTCCTGGCGAAAGGGTTTAAAACAGGTTCGGGACAAATTCCTCGGCTATGCCTATTCCGGTATCTTTTATTTCCACCAAAACCGAATTTTCCGAATCATTTGAGAATATCACCTCCACTTTACCGCTTAAAGTATATTTTATCGCGTTATCAAGAAGGTTATTAAAAATCTGGTTAACTGAATATTCATCGGCAGTTACGAAAGTATTATCGGTAAATCTTAAAATATTGAGTGAAATATTTTTCTCTTCCGCGAGAATTTTATATTCCGGGAATAATTTTTCGATAAAATAGGTATAGATATCTATATTTAAGGGATTATAATCGTATGACCCCGATAACATCTCCGACATATTAATCAGCAGATCCATTGTCCTGATAATCCGCCTTCCCGCCGAATTGATGCTCTGAAGACATGCGTCCCATTCTTCATCCAGAGTTCCTCTACCGATTTCCTCCCTCATTAAAGAACAATAATTAATTATTGTGCTGACAGGAGTTCTTATTTCATGTGACATCTGAGCGAGAAATTCACTTTTCAGGCGGTCTGATTTCTCCGCTTCATTTTTAGCGTGCATCAGTTCATTCTCAAAACTCTTTCTTTCTGTAATATCTCTTACCGTCGCGAGAAAAGCGGGTCTTCCCTCAAACCTGATTTTCGATATCTTTATCTCAGCTTCATACGCTCTGCCCGATTTATGAAGAAGAAGAGTTTCATAAGAATAAGGAACATTTTCACCCAGTGTCCTGCGGTTATGATATTCCAGCACCTTTTTTCTGTATTCAGGCGCAATAAAAGATTCGATATTCTTACCAATAATTTCATCGGCCGGATATCCGCAAAGTTCACTCATTTTATTATTGGTATACCAGATCACGGCATTTTCAACGATCAATATTCCATCGGCGGCATTATCATAAATAGCCCGCAGTTTGAGATCGCTGTCATAAAGTTTTTCCAGAGTCGCGGCCAGCTCCTCCTTCTGGTTGGTAATAAATTTATTCTGCTCCTTCAGCCTTCTGTTTATTTTCTGATTGGCAGAATATTTACTTATAATGATGATACCGAGAAAGATCACAATGCCACTGAAAATCAGTAATGTATTGACAAGGGATTCCTGTCGTTCTATCTGCAGTTGCTGTATTTCGGTTTCTCTTTTCAGCAGCTCATTTTCTCTTGTTTTCTGTTCCTGGCTGTACCTGAAGTCCAATTCTTTTATCTGGGCGTTTGCTGCATTTAACACCATACTGTCGTTCATGGCCTGATACTCAATCTGGTAATCGAGCGCTTCCCTGAAACGGCCGGTTTTCCTGTAAAAATCGGATAGCGCCCTTAATGCCGAGCTTAACACAGGATATAACTTCTCTTCCCTGGCAATTTCAACACATTGCTTCAGATTCTCCGCTCCCTGGCTTTGAAACTGCATCTTTATCAGCTGCATTCCTGTTTTAAGATAGGTTATCGCGAGATTACTTCTTTCACCAAGCTTCTTCCTGATATTCAGTGAGCGTGTATAATAATCGAGGGCCCTGTTATTACTCTCTTTCATACTGTAAATATCGCCAAGATTACCAAGTGACGCGGCCATTCCCGAACTATCCGTCAATTGCTCATTTATCGTCAGCGATCTAAGGAAACAGCCCAGCGCCGAATCAGGTTCTGACCGTAATTTATATATCGTTCCCATGATATCGGAAACAGATGAAATACCTTCTGGATTTTCCTCCTCTTCCTCAATTTTAATTGCTTTCCTGAAATAATAAACTGCCCGGTCAGTCTGACCAATATTTTTATAAAGCTGCCCCAGGTTAACAAGAGTAAAACTTTTTATTCCCGGAATGTCTTTATCCATGAAAAATTCATTTGCTTCAAAAAAATAATCGAGCGCCTTATCATATACACCCCGCTCATTTAAAATTATCCCGGCATTGACCATAGCTTCATATTTAATTATATCGGCCGAATCGGACTTTGAAGCTCTCATCGCGCCCTCAAAATAATCGAGAGCAAGCTGAAATTCCCCTTTTCTCTTAAAGAGTACTCCAATATTATTTAATGAGTAAACTATCTTAAGATTATCACCAAACTTTTGCCACCCCTCCAATTCCTTTAAATTATATCTTATCGCTTTGTCGTAATCATTAAGCTGAAAGAAACAATGCCTGATTTTACTCAACAAATTAAGATATCCCCGATCCAGTTTATCTATAGGCAGCAGGTCAAGCGCCGAAAGAAAATATCCTTTCGCGAGATTATATTTTTCGAGTAAAAAAGCTGTTTCACCAATATTTAAACTAGAACTCAGAAATCCATCATTTATTCCGTTTTCCCGGGCAATATCATAAGCTTCCAGCGCGAACTCCAGTGATCTTTCAGGCTTTTTCAACCTGTAAGCTTCTGAAAGATAATTCAGAGTATTAATTTTTTCAATTCCTGAAATTCCCGAAAGATCAGCCTCCAGGCTGTCTTCAGTAACATTTTGCTGAAAGAGAAAAAGAAACTCTAAAAGAAATAAAAATATATGCATTATATCCGGTCGTTTTTAAATGGAAGAGTAATTAAGAATTTACTGCCTTTACCCGGAATACTTTCAACCCGGATTTTGCCGTTATTTTTTTCAATAAACTCTTTGCACAATATAAGACCCAGGCCTGTGCCCGCTTCGCTGCAGGTGCCGGGGGTCGTAAATTGCTCGCCGATATTAAATAATTTTTTAATGTCGCGCGGATCAATGCCTATGCCTGTGTCGACGACGGTAAGCAATATTTTTTTATCTGATAATTTGCCACTTATATTTACTTTACCGAATTCCGGTGTGAATTTAATCGCGTTCGATATTAAATTCCTCAGAACTGTCTCGAGCATATACCTGTCTGCCGACACACAAAGATTTTCCGGTATACGCTCATTAAGTTGAATTGATTTATCGGCAGCGCTTTGTTTATAGAGGTCAATAAGATCATAAACCATCTTCGAAAGCTGAACATTCTCCTTTCTGAAATCTATTCTGCCGGTTTGAATTCTCGACCAGTCCAGAAGATTTTTAACCAGGTTAAACACATTATGGGCCGAGTTATTTATTGAGGATATTATTTCCAGCATCTCCGACTTTGAAAAATCATCCGCTTCCCTGATTAATAATTCCGAAAGTCCTAAAAGTGAATTAAATGGTGTTTTAAGATCATGGGCGAGTATGGAGAAAAATTTATCTTTTGCCCGGTTTAGTTCTTCAAGTTCCCTGGAATATTTTTTAATGGCATATTCAGCTTCTTTACCGGGAGTAACATCCTTGGCAAAAACTGAAATGCCTCCGGCAGAGGGATAAATATTAAATTCATAATATTTTTTCCCATTTCTCTCCCCGAAGTCAATCGACACACTCATTGCCCGGCCGGATTCCAGAGCAACTTTATGCGCTTCAAAGAGCTCGTCTTTCTCCTCCGAAAGGTTTTTTACAAGCATCTTTCTGCCGGGATATTTATTTATATCCATACCAAAAAAAGCTTCCGCCGCCTGATTGGCATAAGTAAAAGCCATGTTTTCATCCAGGCCGTAAAGAATATCAGTGATACTTTCCGCCAGCACTTTAAATCTTTTTTCACTTTCTACAAGTTCTTCCTGAGCCATCTTTCTTTCGATAGAATTACCAATATTTGCCGAAACAAAACTGAGCATTTCCAAATCATCATATGTAAGGGCCGATTCATCATCATAGTTCTGGACAACCATTGCGCCGATAATTCTCTCTTCCGCTATCAGAGGCACGCCCAGCCAGACCTTGCAGGGAGTTCCGATCAGGTCAATCAGGCCCTGTTTCTCGAGTTTTTCAATCCCTTCCTCATCAACAAAAAGTGGTTCTGCCCGTTTTATTACAAGTCCGGTCATCGTTTTTTCGGCGGGAACTCTTTCAAAACTATCCGCTTTATCCACAAAAAAAGGAAGCAGCAGCTCATCAGTGTCCCGGTTATAATATGCTATAAAAAAATTGGTTGTATCAATTGCCCTGCTCAGAATACCCCTGATTCTTTTATAAAGTTCATGAATACCCAAAGTTTCATAAACCGAATTACTTATATCATACATCACTCCCTGGATGACATCGCTTCTTCTTCTGAGCAACAGCTCGTTTTTCAAACTGTTATTAATATTACTGAGAGCATTCAGGTACTCCCGGCCGGGTTGATCCTTTGAATCATCCAACTTTTCAGAAATATGCCGCACAGCAATTTTCTGTTCATTCAACAGCTTATCAATCCATTCATCCTTCGATTCTGTTTTATTGCTGTTTAGTAGCAGAATATCCTTTTTCAGACACTCAATTGTTTCGTCATTCAGTAGATTTTCGGGAAAATAGGAGGACAATATTTTCAGTAATTTTTCATTATCCGGCACATTATCACCAAAGGTAAATCGATAAGATTTAGTTACCAAAAAGTTTACCTGTTTATTTATAACCACTTTACCATTATGTAGCAAAGTGTAAAGATAAAGAAAAACATATAAAAAAGATAACAAAACCGTGTTATCAAGAGGAAGTTTTCCAGGCGGAAATCAGGATAATTTTTCGATCGCGGCAGCTGTATTTTTCAGCAGCTTATTGACATCGACATTTTTTAATCCGGGACCAGGATTATAAATCTGTGTGGGGAAGATATTCCCGCTTTCTCCCAATTTATCATAAATAGTGTGATGAGGTGAGAACATATAGAGATAAACAGAATTTTTTTCAATATTTTCAACCAGCTCCTCAAGTTTCTGCAGTCCGAATTCTTTTGTGGTTGAATAAGCAAAATTAGGGAGAGGAGAGGCATCTGTGAAAAGAATAACAATTTTTTTTGAATCTTTTTCCCAGTTTGTTTTCAGAGCGCTGAACGCGAGAGCGTCAAGAGTTGATTCCGGTTCATCTCCTCCTCCACGGCTTTCAAGTGACAGAAACTGCTGACGCAATTCATCCTCACTTGCAGTGAAAGGAAAATCATTAAGCAGATACTCTTTATCCTGAAAAAAATCGCGGTATCCAATTACCCGCGCTTTCCATTCAACTTCCTCAGATATTTGTATAGTCTCAAAAAACAGGCTGATTCCTTTTTCAAGCTGAGTAATACAGTTATCCATCGAACTGGTGATATCGACGCAAAATACAATATTTATTCTTTGCTTTTTTTTCATTCTCAACCATCCATATAGTTAATTTTATTCAGGATATAACCGGCAACTGACTTTCTTATTTTTTCGGCAGATTCAATATTTTCGAGTTCCCGGGCATTTATAATAAACTCTGAATTAAAATACAAGTCCTGTATAATTCTGCCGGTATTAATAACTCTCAGCTTTAACATTCTTTTAGGTTCGGAGTAAATAAAATTATATGGAAGGGATGCATCGTTGGCAATAAATTTTCTTTCCGCCGCCTCTTCAGGTTTTTTCAAACCCGATATATGATATGTAAATATATTTTCAGCGACAAGTGAACCATTTTCCCTGATAATACCAAATGATGGAAAAGGAACCACACTTTGGTAATAAGATGAAAAGTTCTGGTTGCCCCCGGAAGAAAAAATTGTCGCGAGGCGTGAATCGAACTTAGTATTAAATCCGAATCTGACCGGTTCATGTCCCCTGATAAGATGTGTAAATTCTGATCTGGCCATAAATGATTCAAATTCATCCCTGCTGTATTCAAACCTGCTGTAGTTGCCATGCCGGTCTCTTTTTTGATCAACAGGGTCTCCCCAGAGCATTGAATTGAGCATCTTTTCCGCTTTACTTCCACTCTCCGGAATATCTTCACCTGACAATTCTCTTATATTGATTCCTGTATCGACAGCCTCTTCGGGAACTCCCGCGTGGATAAAAAGATACTCCTTTTCTTCTCTTGCCAAAGTCGCGAAATAAGGAAGTGAGTCAAAATACTCCTTAAAAAGCTGAACGGTTGACTGACGAAAAATTCCTGAAAGCAGATTAACAGTTTCAGAAGGAACCACAAGGGAATAGAACAGGTTCAAAGATTCCTCAAATTTTATGGCGTCATGATTTCCCCTGAGAAAAATACACCGCTCTTTAAGCAGCAGTTTTAATCCGAACAAAAATTTCAGTGTCTGAATCGGCATGCTTCCGCGGTCGAGAAAATCGCCGAGAAATACAAAGGTGGCATTATCAAAATAGTTATAATCGGAAAGTGAAAGTTTACGGAATATTTCGGCGAGGGATAAAAAATCACAATGAATATCGCCAATGACAACAATTCTGTTTTGTCCCGATATAACTTCCGAAATTTTTCTTTTCTGACCTGAAAGAAGAATATTCAACTCTTCAACAAAGTCCTTTTCAACAGTTTCTATCGCGGCGTTTTCAAGATCACTGCCCGCATTAAAAATCAAATCAAAAAGAATATTTTTAATATCCATATAGTATAAAGAATAGCCGGGTAATTTTTATACTTAAGATAAACTTTAGAAACAGATATTGCAATAATTCAAATCACCGAAACAGAGAAAAATGAACTTTGTATAAAAAAAAAGCCGCACAAAATTGTGCGGCTTGTTACAAAGCGATTTATGCGATATATTTTCCACGCTTTTCATAGTGAGTATGCAGCAGTTTATGTGAAAGATGACTGCAGGGTCCTTCGGTGAGGAATTCTTCATAAAGCTTTAGAACATGGGGGTTATCATGAGATTTACGAAGTTCAAGAGATTCATCTTCAGCATAGATAGCCTGCGCTCTTTTTGCTCTGATTTCTTCATTGGTCGGGATAGGCTGACCGCCGCCTCCGAGACATCCGCCCGGACATGCCATGAATTCGATGAAATGACATCCACTGAATTTACCGCCGGCTTTGATATCTTCAAGCACTTTTTTAGCGTTGGCCGTTCCATGAGCGACCGCGACTTTAAGTGTAGCGCCTTTTAACCAGTCCCAGTTTGGAACCAGAGGTTTCAGAATTTCAGGAACCGGTCCAACAGCAGGAATCGGAATTTCGGCATATTTGATACCTTCAAATCCCCTGACAGGAATAACATTAGCGTTATCGAAAATATCTTCCGCTTTTATTCCGGTGACCAGTTCGGCAACAGTTCTGATAGCAGCTTCCATCACACCGCCTGTCGCGCCAAAAATAAGACCCGCGCCCGAGGCATCGCCGAAAGGATTATCAAAATGTGATTTAGGCATTTCAGGCAGATGAATACCGGCTTCTTTGATCATTTTTGCCAGCTCACGGGTTGTCAGACCATAATCGACATCTTTAAAGCCTGAGTCGGTCATTTCCGGCCTGTTGCACTCAAATTTCTTGGCAGCGCAAGGCATAACAGCAACAGAAACTATATCTTCAGGTTTAACGCCCGATTTTTGCGCATAGAAAGTTTTAATGAGCGATCCAAACATCTGCTGTGGTGATTTGGCGCTGCTGAGGTTGTCAATATATTCAGGATAAAAATGCTCGAGGTATTTTACCCAGCCAGGTGAACATGAAGTAAACTGTGGAAGGGCGATACTTTCATCTTTTTCCACAAGAGCTTTATATAATCTGAGAATAAGCTCTGTTCCTTCTTCCATGATTGTCAGGTCGGCTGTAAAGTTTGTATCGAAAACTTTATCAAAACCGATTCTTCTGAGCGCGGTATTGAGTTCCTGAGTCATTGAATGACCCGCTTCGAGTCCGAATTCTTCACCGATTGCGGCTCTTGGTGAAGGAGCGGTCTGAATGACCACATGTTTTGTCGGATCATCAATGGCATTCCAGATATCGTCGGAAGGATCATTGGCGTGAAGCGCTCCGGTGGGACATCTGTTTATACACTGACCACAATTAATACAAACAACATCACCAAGATCTTTTTCCATAAATGTGCTTATATGAGTAAGATCACCTCTGTCAACTGATTCCAGGACACCAACTTCCTGCAGGTCGATACATGTTCTTACGCAGCGTTTGCAAAGAATACATTTATCCATATCGCGGACAACAGAAAATGATGAATCGTCAACAGGGAATCTTGATTCTTCCACATGTCCGAATGTAAACTGGTCAACGCCATATTCTTTTGCCAGGGCCTGAAGTTCGCAATTATTATTGCGCACACAGGTAAAACATTCTCCATAATGTTCACTGAGCATCAGATCGATAACATGTCTTCTCGCTCTTCTGACCTGGGGTGTAGATGTTTTTATTTTAATAGGTGAAGTAATAGGATAAGCGCATGCTGCCTGTAATGTTCTCATACCTTCAACTTCGACAACACAAACACGGCAGACACCCGCGATGCAGAGGTCGTCATGGTGGCAAAGTGTAGGGATATGGATATTATTTTCTCTGCAGGCTTCAAGAATTGTTGTGCCTAAAGGAACAGAAACTTTCTTTTCGTTGATTTCGATAGTAACTGAACCGCCTATTCCTGAAGGATCTTTTGGTTTTTCAACAGTGTGGGGTTTCTGGCTTTCAGGTGCTCTTAATTTATCTTTACTTTCCATTGCCGCCTCCGTTACCGCTGTTAAATATTTCATCTTTGAAGTTTTCAAGAATTGAAAGGAAAGAATTTGGGCTTGATTGTCCCAGACCACATTTTGATGCTATCTGCATTGTCTGGCCAAGTTCTTTCAGTTTATTAATATAGCTGAAGGTATATTCATCTTCTTCTATCATTTCAATACCTTCCAGAAGTACCTCATTACCAATGCGGCATGGAGTACACTGACCGCAGCTTTCTTCAACGAAAAATTCCATGAAATTTTTCAGAACATGAAGCATACTGCGGCTTTCATTAAAGATCATTATTGAGCCGCCTGTGGCAGCATCTTCGTAAGCTAACTTACGATCGAACTGGGATTTTGGAAGGCAGACACCCGAAGCTCCGCCAACCTGGACAGCTTTGGTATTTTCAGCGCCTACTTTTTCCAGCAGTTCATTGATTGTCGTTCCCCAGGGAAGTTCATAGACTCCCGGTCTGGCACAGTCGCCTGATACAGAAAGCAACTTCGAACCGCTTGATTTGTCTGTGCCAACTTCATTGAACCACGCGCCATTGTTTTTGACAATATGAGTAACTGACGCAAAAGTTTCAACATTATTGACTGTAGTCGGTTTTCCGAGATAACCTGTGCTTACAGGGAAAGGAGGCCTGTTGCGGGCTTCACCGCGATGTCCTTCGAGGGATTCAATCAGGGCTGTTTCTTCACCACATACATACGCGCCCGATCCGAGTCTGATAACTATGTCAAAATCGAATCCTTCTTTGCCGCAGATATTTTTTCCGAGCAGATTATCTTTACGCATAGTATCAAGATAGGCTTCAAGTGATTTCAGCATATATTCATATTCACCGCGAAGATAAAGGATACCATTTTTAGCGCCTATAACATAACCGCCGATAACCATTCCTTCGAAAACAAGTTCAGGATACTCCAGAAGAAGCACTCTGTCCTTGAATGTTCCCGGTTCACCTTCATCGGCATTGCAAACGACATATTTTTCGTCGGCTTTGGCCGCAGCTGTAAGCATCCATTTTGTGGAAGTGGGAAATCCCGCTCCGCCGCGTCCTTTTAATTTTGATTCTTTTAGTTCAAAAAGTATATCATCTCTGGACATACCGACAGCTTTCTTTACAGATTCGCCGGAATTATATTCAGAAAACAATACTTTTCCTTCTCTTTTCGTTTTCATAGTTTCCATCTTCACCTCCTACCTTATCTCATTAAGAATTTGTACTGCTTTCTCGGGGGTGAGATTAGCGTAGACCTTGTCGTTCACGAGCATCGCAGGGCCCTGATCGCACATACCGAGGCAATTAACATACTCGAGAGTGAATTTGTTGTCGCCTGTGGTCTCACCAAATTCGATGCCAAGCTCTCTTTCAATGGCGTTGGCTATCGCTTCTTTTCCCTTAAGGTCGCAGGTGATTGTCTGACATAATCTTACAATATTTCTTCCCTTCGGATTGGAATCGAGGAAAGAATAAAATGTAATAACACTATATACTTCGACAGGATGAATATCAAGTACACGGGCTACTTCCTGCTGCGCAAACTCAGAGATATATTTATATTTTCTCTGAATATCCTGCAAAACCGGCAGCAGAGCAGTCCGGTTGCATCCATGTTTCTCTACAAGCTCTTCGATCTCAGCAGTCAAAGCATTTTTCTCTTCTACTAACATTGAAACCGCTCCTGTTATTTCTTGGTTAACAAATTTTCAACTTTCTGGATAAGTTCTTCTGGTGAAATTGGTTTTTCGACGAAATCGTCTACCGGAACCATATCACCCGAGCCATACTCAAAACCTATGGTTTTAGAAACAGATGTGTACATTAAAATAGGTATATTGATGTTATTTCTCCTGAACTTCTGTGCAAGGAAAAATCCATCATCCGGCTCATCCATCATCACATCCAGAATAATCAGTTGTGGAGAATTATCTACGACTATTTTGTAACCATCTTCGGGATTGCTTGCAGTTACTACTTCGTAACCTTTCGATTTTAACACAAGACTACTTGCTTCAATGATATCAGGATCATCATCGATAATTGCAATTAGTGCCATATTTTACTCCCATTTCGTAGTTTATTTATTATTGATTTTTGGTATATATATGGTAAATGTTGTACCTTCGTCAAATTCACTTTCTACATCTATTTTGCCATGATAAGATTCAATTATTCTTTTGACTATATTGAGGCCCAAACCCGTTCCGCTTATTCCCCTTGTTTTTTCGTTTTTTGCTCTGAAAAACTCTTGGAATAAATTTTCGAGCTCATGCTCTTTAAGACCTATTCCGGTATCAGATATTTTAACCACCAGATAATTTTTGGAAGAGGTCAGCACTATTGTAATACTTCCCTGGTCCTTATTATACTTGATGGCATTGCTGAGAATATTTGTAAAAACCCTTATAATTTCATTCTGATCCGCCTTGATCTGAGGGATTTCGTTATCATATTCTTTTATCAGTTTCAGACCCTTCTTCCTCATTTCGAGTTCAAGAAATGTAAGCGTCGAATCCATTGTCTCCCTGACATTGATCTCAACAATTTCCCGCTGTTTTGTTTTCAGCTCCATTCGTGAAATATCAAGAAGGTCGTTAACAAGGTCCAGAAGTCCTTTTAACCTGATAACAGATCGAGACAGAAAATCTTTCTGCTGCTCATAAGAGACGTCAACCTTATCGTCAAGAAGTATCTGAAGAAAACCCTGAACCGCTGCAACAGGTGTTTTAAGTTCATGAGCAACCATGGAAACAAACTGTGATTTAATATGCTCAATTTTTTTTAGCTCGGTAATGTTTCTTACAACAACAACAACACCGGCAAGAGATTTATCAGGCTGAGGCACCGGCGAGCAGATAGCTTCTATTACCAGTTCATTGGCAGGTTTTATCTCGAGTTGCTTTGAGTAGGATTTTTGGATGAATTTATTCGATTTCAGGTGCTTGTTAACCAGTTCCACAATTTCCGGTTGTATCTTGTCAAGAATATAATCGCCGATAGTCAGCTCTTCAAGATCAAGATTTTTAAGGATTGGATCATTAAAATAAACAACTTCTCCCATCCTGTTGATAACCAGAACTCCCCCGGTTATGGAACGGATAATTGTATTCAGACGGCTTTTTTCATTCGCGAGTTCAAGCAGGCGTTCCTCTCTCTCCTTATGAAGCCTTTCGGCTTCGAGAAGAAGCAGGCGCTGACTGAATCCTTTTTCCAGCTCACTGATCAGTTCATCGGGTGTGAACGGTTTGGGTATATAGCTGTAAGCACCTATCCTGGTGGATTCGATTGCAGTATCATAACTTGCAAAAGCGGTGGCAATGAAGCAGACAGTATTGGGCCTGGCTTTTTTAATTTCTTCCAAAACTTCCAGGCCCCCAATATCGGGCATCTTAAGATCTATTACCGCAAGGTCGAAGTCTTTACTGGCGCCTAACTCAATTCCAACTGTGCCGTTTTCGGCAGTCTCAACAACGTATCCTTCAGATTCAAGTAATCTTTTAGTACCTGTCCGCAGTCCATTTTCATCATCTACAATGAGTATGTAAGGCTGTCTATGTGTCAAATTTTCAATAAAAGCATATTAGTATCTTAAAATTAAAAATATTTTTCATAATACTAAAACTTTTATTGAAAAAAATTCTCCAGTTTGCTCAACAAATCTTCAATAACGACCGGTTTATTCAATATATCATCACATTTAATCCATTCCCTTTCTTCATCCGTCCGGGCGCTGAATTTAAAACCGGTATCGTATGTAGCGGAAGTCAGCATAAACACCGGGATACTTTTCCCATGTTCGGTCCTTTTAATCTGATGACAAAGAACAAAACCTGAATCATGCTGTTCCATGATCAGGTCGACAATCGCCGCGTCCGGTTTCTCTTTTTTGAACATATCAATCCCTTCGGCAGCCGATTCGGCAGTAATTACATTAAACCCCCTGGTCTCCAGCAAAATTTTATTCTGTTCCAGAAGGTCAATATCATCATCTACCAATAAAACTTTTTTAACTTTCAGGTCAAGCGACATTATTTTTATCTCCTAATTAACCATTACATTTTTTAACGTCAGTTCCAATGGAAATTTAATTGTGAATATTGTGCCTTCATTCACAACACTTTTTACCTTGATATCTCCGCGGTGCATTTTTATTATACCATAACTGATTGCCAATCCAAGTCCGGTTCCTTTTCCCATCTTTTTTGTGGTGAAAAAAGGAGTAAAAAGTTTCTTAAAATTATCTTCCGGAATTCCACAACCTGTGTCCTTAACCTCAATCACAACATTTCTTTCATCATTGCTTACGCGGATATTAACTTCTTTTTTATCTGTTTCCAGACATGCTTCGCAGGCGTTATTTATTATATTCATCAAAACCTGGCGAAGCTGGTCTGAATCACCTTTTATTTTTCTGCTGTTGCTTTCATCATTTATCGATATGTTTACCTGACTGTTTTCCGGCTTCAGACCGGCAGTCCTTACAATATCATTCAGAATGTTCACAATACTGACTTCTGATATTTTCAGTTTACCCTGACGGGCAAAATTTAACAGATTTGCGACAATTCCCTTGCACCTGTTTGCTTCATCAATAATCATCTGGAGGTCTTCGCTATTCTGCCCGACGCACGCGGTTTTCGAAAGAGCGCGCTGAAGCATGGAAGAATAAAGCATAATGGTGCCAAGCGGATTATTAATTTCATGCGCCACACCCGCCGCGAGCTGCCCTATTGAAGCAAGTTTTTCGGCGCTTTGCAGCTGATCCTGGGTAGCTTTCAGATCGCGATAGGCCTGTTCAAGTGTCTCAATAAGATAAGGAAGACACATATCTTCCTCGGCGAGTCCCTTGGCAATGGATATGGCGTATTCACGGCATGAATGATATCCGCAGGCGCCGCAATTCAGTTCATCTCCGATTGTATGTTTATTTGTCCTTGCCAGTATCTCTTTTATTTTTTCTTCAGAGGGCATAGGCCTTTTCTGACTTTTTGTCGTGAATTCCCTTTTCAGATTTATATCCCGGCTGTTATAAATATCGCTCATCCAGACTTTCTTATCGAGATGAAGAATATTTTCTTCGATGTAATCTATTACCTTTTCACGTTTGGAATAAAGATTCAGATCACTTCCGATCCCCGGACCGTTAATACAACCTTCACAGAAAAGTATATCGACAAATTTAGATTTTATCTTATCATCAGCGATATCCTTGATTATCTCTTCAACATTGTTCTTCCCTTCGACGACAATAACTTCTTTTGCCAAAATATCACCCGATATTCCTGAGGTTTTAAGCAGGCCGCCGGCGAGAGGAAATGATTTGCCCTGGTTTGCCATCGGGGGATCAAAAAATGAATCCTCGAGTGAGGCAGGATCGGTATCAGTCTTTTCAAACAGCTCTTTTAATTCGGTAAAGGTCAGAACCGCGTCGATAGCGCCCTGCACTTCCTCATCCAGTATTTCACTCTTCTTTGCCACACAGGGACCGATGAAAACAACTTTAAGGTCCTTATCAACATACTTTTTCAGATAACGCCCCATAGCTATCATGGGGGAAACTATTCTGGCAAGATTGGGCACAAGATCGCTGTAATATTTTTCGATGTAATTATAGACAGCCGGACATGGAGAACTGATAATAGTTTTTTCGCCGCGCGATTCAAAAAGCTCCTCATATAAACCGCTTATCAAATCGGCTCCGAACGCTGTTTCAGTGACCAGTGAAAATCCGGCTTTACGCAACGCTGTCGGAATTTTGTTATACTCATCGGGAAAGGCGGCAGGAAAACTGGGAGCAATTATCGCCGCTGCCCTGCCGGAAGGAAGTAATGAATTTATCACTCTGTCGAAATCACTTTCAATTTCCTTCGCATGCTGGGAACAGACCTTAACGCAGTGTCCGCAGCTAATGCATCTTTCAGGCTGTACTACCGCCTGTCCGCCCATAACCTTAATGGCGTTCGCCGGGCACTCACGAATACAGGAATAACATCTGCGGCATTTCTGGCCGATCGTACTTACAATTCCGTTTATCATCTTTCTAGTTTTTCCTTAAGATTGCTCTTCTGTCAACATATTTTGTGTGAAGAATTTCATGAGCTTTATGACTGTTGGGAGCCTCAAGGAATTCATCATAGATTGTCTGGACCCCTTTATTTTCGTGCGATTTGCGGTTTTTTGCCTTGCGGTCAATTTCATAAAGGGCCTGAACTCTCTTCTTGATTTTTTCCGGTTTTTGATGAATCGGCTGTCCGCCGCCGTTTATACATCCGCCCGGGCATGCCATAACCTCGATAAAATGATATTTGCTCTCCCCGTTTTTAATTTCATCAAGAAGTGGATCAACATTACCGATACCGTTGACTACAGCAACTTTTACATCCATTCCGTTGATATCGACGGTCATACTCTTGACACCATCCATTCCGCGGATATTTTCCAGCTCAACATTCTCAAGCTCTTTACCTGTGAGTTTGAAATAGGCGGTTCTGAGCGCGGCTTCCATAACACCGCCCGATGTTCCGAAAATAGCGGCGGCGCCGGTTGATTCACCCATCGGGTTATCAAAATCATCTTCCGGAAGATCATCGAAATCAATTCCGGCCATTCTGAATAATCTTACCAGTTCTCTTGTGGTAAGAACCGCGTCGACATCAGCATTATGTTCTTCGCTCAATTCAGGACGTTCCGATTCAAACTTCTTAACTGTGCAGGGCATGATCGATACTACGAACATATCTTTAGGATCTATACCCATTTTTTTGGCGTAATAGGTTTTAAGAACGGCTCCTTCCATCTCATGAGGCGACTTACATGTTGATACATGATGAAGCATATCGGGACGTTCCTGCTCAATATATTTCACCCATCCGGGGCAGCAGCTTGTAAACATCGGTAACGCCCCATTATTCTGAATCCTGCTGATAAGCTCAGTACCTTCTTCCATGATCGTAAGGTCGGCGGCAAAGTTTGTGTCGAATACCTTTTTGAACCCTAATCTCCTCAGGCCGGTTACAATCTGTCCTGTCACATTAGTGCCGAGGGGCAGATTATATTCTTCACCCAGAGTCGCCCTCACCGCGGGGGCTATCTGAACGACACAAAATTTTGCTCTGTCATTAAGCGCGGTTGTAACATCACGCATATGACTTTTCTCACGAAGCGCGGCTGTAGGACATGCTATAATACACTGTCCGCAAAGTATACAGTCGCTTACGTTTAGTCCTTTGTTAAAAGGAGTTGTAACGTTGCTCGAAAAACCTCGGTTGGTAAAATCGATCGCGCCAACTTTCTGAATTTCATTACATACTCTTACGCATCTTCCGCATAAAATACATTTGGCCGGGTCTCTTTCCATTGAAGCGCTGGAAATGTCTATCGCGTGATCTTTCTTTTCACCGACATACCTGTGCTCCCTCAGACCATATTTCTCAGAAAGGTCCTGAAGTTCACAATTTTTATTTCTTACGCAGACAAGACAATCCTGCGGATGATTTTCCACTAAAAGCTCTACAATCGTTTTCCTCGCGCGGCGCACCCTGGCCGAATTTGTGTCAACTTTCATTCCGTCAAAAACCGGGTAAGCGCAGCTCGGGGTAAGTCCTCTCATACCGTCAACTTCAACTACGCAGATCCGGCACGCGCCTGTTGGAAAAAGGTCCTTCATGTGGCATAATGTTGGAATGTAGATGCCCACCGATTTGGCGGCGTCAAGAATTGTCATTCCTTCTTCAGCTTTAACTTTTATGTTATTTATGGTTAATTCAACCATTTTAACTCCTGATTTCTCTCTTAGTTAACCTTTATCGCGTTGAAATTACATGTTTCAACACACATTCCGCATTTGATACATTTTACATCAATTATATGATGAGGCTGCTTTTTCTCACCAATTATCGCTTCAACCGAACATTTGCTCGCGCATAATCCGCAGCCGTTACAAATTTCTGTATCTATTGAATATGTAAGGAGTTCCTTACATACCTTCGCCGAACAGTGGCGGTCAAATATATGCTCTTCATATTCTTCTTTGAAATACTGAAGCCCTGAAAGAACCGGATTGGGAGCGCTTTGTCCAAGGCCGCAAAGAGAAGTGTCGCGGATTACATCGGCCAGGCGTTTCAGGTGAATTATCCCCTTAAACCTGAGAAGCTGGTCCAGCTTATCTTCTTTTTTGTCAAAGTTTTGTGTAATTCTTTCAACTATCTCAAGCATTCTGGTTGTGCCTTCGCGACATGGCACACATTTTCCGCATGATTCATTCTTGATAAAGGTGAGGAAAAATTTGGCAACATCCACCATGCAGGTATCTTCATCCATAACCACAAAGCCGCCCGATCCCATCATCGCGCCGACAGTCTTGAGTGATTCATAATCAACTTCAGTATCCATAACCTGCTCGGGTAAACATCCGCCCGAAGGTCCGCCGATCTGGACAGCCTTGAATTTTTTTCCGTCCGGAATACCGCCGCCGATATCAAAAACAACTTCACGAAGAGTTACACCCATCGGAACTTCAGCAAGTCCGCTGTTCTCAATATTACCGCTTAGGGCAAATACTTTTGTTCCCTTGCTTGTTTCTGTGCCAATCGAAGAAAACCACTTAGCGCCACCCGATACAACCGCGGGAATATTGGCAAGTGTTTCAACATTGTTTACTACGGTAGGTTTTCCCCATAGACCGGAAACCGAAGGATAAGGAGGTCTTGGCCGGGGCATTCCCCTTTTACCTTCTATTGATGCGATAAGCGCGGTTTCTTCTCCGCAGACAAATGCTCCTGCTCCTTTTTTTATCTTCAGGTTAAAATTAAATCCTGAGTTTAATATATTCTCACCCAGAAGTCCATATTCTTTACATATTTTAATTGTGTTTTCAAGCCTTTCGATTGCCAGGGGATATTCTGCGCGGCAATAGATAAAACCGAAAGACGCGCCGATAGCATAAGCGGCAATTGTCATTCCCTCAACAAACTGGAAAGGATCTCCTTCAAGGATTGATCGGTCCATAAACGCGCCGGGATCTCCTTCGTCGGCGTTGCAGATAAGATATTTCTGATCAGCTTCCTCTTTTGCGGCGAGCTGCCATTTTTTACCGGTCGGGAATCCGCCGCCGCCCCTTCCGCGTAATCCTGATTCAAGAACTTCATCCACCACTTCGTCGGGAGTCATTAATCTCAGAGCTTTATCAAGACCTCTGAATCCGCCTGCCGCAATATATTCATCAATTGAGTTGGGACTGTTAATGCCGCAATTTTTAAGAACTACTCTTTTCTGTTTTTTGAAGAAGGGTGTTTCATTAACATTTGGCAAATCTTCTGTCGCTTCACCATAGGTGGCAAACGCTTTTTTCTTATAAACGCCCCCTTCTGTAATTGTTGATTTTATCAGAGCGCTGACATCCCGCGGGGTAACAGATTTATAAATAATCCTCTCCTTTCCGGGAAGTTTGATATCAACTACCGGTTCTATGGCTCCATAACCGAGTCCGCCGGTAGGAATAATCTGCGCTTTGATATTCATTGCTTCAAGTTCTTTTTCGATAGCGGCTCTTACTTTGCCGGAACCGGAAGCAAGTCCGCTGGTATCCATCCCGATAAATATCAAAGGAAGATCATGTGATTCATATTTGAGCTTTTTATTGTATTCGTTGATCTCCTCTTCCATTCCCGGGGTCAGTGATCCGTCAGTACAATGGGCAATAAACTCTTCCACAGGATTGCGGGGGCTGTGCTGCCTCCCATCCTTGAATTTTATGTCCAGGAATTTTTTCATTTCACACCTACAGATTCGTTCTTCTCTTTCGCAATTTTGTCCTGTTCCGCTTTTGCTTCCCTCATATATTTACGGATTATTTTGGGAATTTCTTTTACGGTCAGGCGTCCGTAGTATTCATCATTTATGTTGATTACCGGAGCGATACTGCAAGCGCCGATACACGCAACCGTTTCGAGGGTAAATAATTTATCCCTTGTTGTTTCTCCCGCTTTTATTTTTAATTCGGTTTCGAGAGCTGTTAATATATTGGCCGAATTTTTTACGTGACAAGCAGTGCCGCGGCATACTCTGATAACATTTTTACCAAGTGGTGTAAGGCGGAACTGATTATAAAAAGTGGCAACACCATATACGCCGCTTAAAGGCATACCAAGAAAATCAGCTATATCCTGAAGTCCTTCTTCCGGCAGATAGCCATATATATCCTGTACATCCTGAAGCATCGCGATCAGGTTTCCCCTCTCTTTAGCAGTATAATTTTTAAATATTTCCTTATGCATATCTTCTACCTGTTTTGTTGATTGCCCTTCAATATACAAATGGCATGCCATAACATGAATATTATATAATTATAAAGGTTTTAAGCCTTTTTAATCGATAACTATCCCTGATTCTCATAAATTCCTCCCATAATTTCCAAAAATTGGAATATTATTTTTTCCAATTATTGGGAAAATTTTTGTAGGACAGAATTGCATTCTGTCCTCCTCCCCCCAAAAAACGATACCGATATAATTACTTAATCGTAATAACTCCGCCGTTCACGGCGGAGACCAGGAAAAATCACAATACAAAACGGCTTTTGCCTAAAGAGAGGGCAGGATTAGGAGAAAAACTTTCAGGAGCCGCAAAATCCGGTAGCGGCGGATTGCCTTGTTTAAGTTTGCTCAGGTGGTAGAGAAACTCCGGATTATTCTTTGGGCTAAAGCCCGATAGCTGGTGAGGTATTTCGGGATCCACGGCCTAAAGTCCGGGATTATTTATTGCCCGGTGGATAAAAAATAATCAAATACTGTAGAGACAAGGCATGCCTTGTCTCAAAATCCCTCATTTCTCCTCATCCACCAATTCGTCTGCCCTGAAAATACGATACCGATACCGATACCGATACCGATACCGAATATAATATATTGAATCACAATAACTCCGTCGTTCACGGCGGAGACCAGGAAAAATCACAATACAAAACGGCTTTAGCCTAAAGAGAGGGCAGGGTTAGGAGAAAAACTTTCAGGAGCCGCAAAATCCGGAGATGGAGGATTGCCTGTTTAAGTTTGTTCCAGGGGTAAAGAAAACTCCAGGTTATTCGTTTGGCTAAAGCCCGATTATCTGGGAGGTATTTCCAGGACCACGGCCTGAAGTCCGTGGTTATTTTTTTTCTGGAGTTTGGGGAAATATGGTACCGTTGTTGAGACAAGGTATGCATCGTCTCAAAATCTCTTATATCTTTTCATTCACCGCCTTCGGCCGGGAACTCCCGCAGAAATGATGCGATAGCTATACCGATATTGTTTTTGAATTTCACCCAATCAAAACACCTGGTCATCATTTCAAATAACTCCGCCGTTCACGGCGGAGACAGAATATTTCTCAAATGCTCAAGGGCTTTAGCCAAAAGTGAATGGCGGGGTGTCGCAGATATATCAAAAGTTCTTCATCTACCTCAAACAGTGGACCGCAGATTCCGCCTTTCACAAATCGCGAGAATTACTCAGGATTATTCTTTGGGCTAAAGCCCGATTATCTGGGGAGAATTTTCAAGTCCACGGCCTGAAGTCCGTGGTTATTTTTTTTCTGGAGTTTGGGGAAATATGGTACCGTTGTAGAGAGAGGGTATGCATTGTCTCAAAATCTCTT
>CAXXGF010000087.1:0-20538 GCA_963677445.2 Melioribacteraceae bacterium
GTTCGGAAATGAAAAAAAACTGACTTCGCGAGAAAATGAACTTCTTAAATTATTAGCGTTAAATAAAGATGAAGTTCTGGAAAGAAAAGAGGCGCTCGAAAAAATTTGGGGTGAGGATAATTATTTTACTTCCCGGAGTATGGATGTTTATATAGCGAAACTTCGTAATTACCTTAAAGAGGATGAAAAAATAAGTATTGTTAATGTGCATGGCAAAGGATTCAGACTGATTGACTGAAAGAATTGTGAATGGTGAATTATCCGGGATTCTTCATTAGTCTCTTATCTCTACACTAACATTAACATGTTAAGGATAATCCGGGGAGCAAACTTTGTCATTAACTTCGTGAATTCACAGAAAAACGAAATCCCACAAAATGCTTAAAAGAACCTTATTTTTAATTTTTTAACCATAGTAGCAGAGGTAACAACCAATCAAAATTAAACCTTATTAACCTTTATTCATCAGGTGGAACAGGTCTACAGCAGTTTTACGCATAAAAAAAATCTCTGAACTATGATTAAAGGATTTAAAGAATACATGATTATTTTTCGGTATCGGTATCGGTATCGGTATCGGTATCGGTATCGGTATCGGTATCGGTATCGGTATCGGTATCGGTATCGGTATCGGTATCGGTATCAAAAAAATCAGAGTAAGAAAATATCCTCCTGCGCCAAAAAACGGCTTCGGCGGGTAACAGTATAATGACCGGATTAGGTGACGATTCATCAGTTGTTCATTTTTGTATCCGGGGGTGGAGGATAATGATTACTCAGTAAGAAGTTAAAATCTACGCAAAATGGCAAAATTTTTGCTGATTGGCAGTAAAAATCGGCATTAGATTCCGGCCTGCCCGCCTTTGGCTGGTCTTTTTGCATAGGACGCAAAAAACCGGAATGAAACTGAATATTGAAAATGTAGTTAGACTTTTTATATAAGAATAACAGAGCGAACCTGAAGAAATAAAAAAAAATGGGTATATTTAATTTTCAGGAATTTTTGAGAAATTGAATGATTGAACCCAAAACATTTTACCGTAAACTGGATACTCTGCTTAACAAAATTGGTCAGACAAAGAGTGGACAGGATTATCTGAGAACAATTGTAAATGAAATTGAGGAAACCTTCCGTGATGATCTACAGATAATCAATGGAAGAATTTATACAAGAAATGAGGATGAATATACTCTTGTAACAGATAAAGAGAATCTGATTTATCCAGATGTATCTGAAACGCTTTACTCTCGCAGTGATGAAGTTCAGGCTGTTCTGAAAGCAAAAACTTATCTCTATGATGATCCGGAATTCAGTATTGATTCAAGCGCGGGCAGGAGAGGCCGGTATTGTGTGCCTGTCGCGGTAACTGTGCACAGCATGGAAAACAGGTGGATAATAATTTTTGAGCTTCAAAGCGGCTGGACGAGGGAAGAAGTTGAGTTTTCCCTGAATGCCGTGAGGACAGCTTTAAATTACCGCCTTACAGAAGAAGCGATTAAAAATGAATTTGAACAGGCGGAACATATCCAGCAGAGTCTGCTGCCCGCCGAAATTCCGGATATTGAAGGATATGAGGTGGCCGCGAGATCACAGCCTGCCGAGCTTGTCGGGGGGGACCTTTATGATTTTTACATATATGAAAATGAGGAATTCGGCTTTTGTATTGGCGACGCCAGCGGGCATGGCATTCCGGCAGCTCTGCTCGCGCGTGATGTAATTACAGGTCTTCGGATGGGTCTTGAAAAACATATGAAGATGGTTTACACTTTAAAAAAACTGAATACAGTGATCCATAAAAGTATTTACGCGACAAAGTTTATATCCCTTTTTTATGCGGAAATGGAGCCGGACGGCAATCTTTTTTATATTAATGCCGGTCATCCGGCTCCCTTGCTGTTTACATCGAAGGGTGTAAAAGAGCTTGAATCTACCAGTCTTGTTTTCGGCGCTCTGCCCGATCTTGATTTGCGTCGTTCATACGCGAAAATTGATAATGGGAATATTCTTGTTCTTTATACCGACGGATTTGTTGAAAGGGGTAACGGAGCCTCTGAGGAGTTCGGTCTCGAAAGATTTATTGAGGTAATAAAGAAAAACAGAAATAAAAGCGCGCGCGAAATAATTGATTCGGTTTACGCGGAGGCGGGTGCATTCGGCGGTAAAAAGAAATGGAAAGATGACGCTACCATTGTTGTGTTAAAAAAACTTAAGTGAACTTTTATTAAGAGAGGGCGTCTCATATTTTAGACTTATAACTATTAAAATTGTCTAAAAATGAATACACATAATTCCAGAAAAGTATACATTAGCTCAAAAAAAAACATTCCCGGACGATGTTTTCACCATTTTTTTGTGGCACCAAAATTGTTCATTAGCAGATAACAGTAAAAAAGGAGGATAAAATGAGATTTACCAGATTACTTTTAGTTCTCTTCTTCTTAGCCACAGCAGTTTCTGCCGGTGAGGCAATTGCCTCTGAAGATAATGAGGGGGCAAAAGATCATGTTATCCGGCTTGAACAGAATTATCCAAACCCTTTTAATTCATCGACAACCATAAACTTTTTTCTGCCTGAACAGACAGAAATCAAGCTTGAAATTTATGATCTAATCGGGAACAGGATAAAACTGGCGCTGGATGAGGTGAAAAATGAGGGAGAGCACTCGGTCAGTGTTAACGCCGGTGACCTGGCATCCGGTATTTACTTCTACAGACTTAAAGCCGGCGACCTTATTCTTACAAGGAGAATGATCCTCATTAAATAAGGGAATATCGCAGCAATAACGCCAGATAAAAAATATTTTGTAATTATTTTTATTTGAGGAAAAGACGCAGAACCGGCGTCTTTTTTTTTTGACCTTATAGCAGCGCACTTTTTTTTATCATAAAATTCGTTATCTTTCCGGAAAAATTAAATACCGGGGAATATATGGATTATAATGACCTCAGCAGGGAAGAGTTAATAGAGGAAATCAAAAGAATGAAAGGAGAAGAAGAGGCTCACGAAGAGGATTCAATTGAAGATGCGCCAGTAGGGGATGAAGACTCAGATATAATGAGCGCCGAATCGATGCAGGAATTTATGCAGGGAGTTCTGAAATTTGGCGGGCTCGATCTATCGAATTTAAGAGATCAGTTTCTTGTTTCAATGCTTAACAATATGCCCAATCCGGCATATTTTACAGATAAGGAGGGTGCGTTTATCGGATATAACCAGTCGTTCATGGAATTAGGTCCCTGGAAGGAGGAAGACCTGGATGGTAAAAAGTCATTCGAAATATTTCCCGGCAGGTTTAAGGAAATTGAAGAAAAAAGTAATGAAGAGTTGATAGCAGACGGGGGAATTCTCACTTACGAAATTGCGCTTTCATTCAACGAAAAAGACCTTAACTATTTTTCAGTCAGCAAATCTCTTTTTAATGAGTTTGATGGCAGCGCCGCGGGAATCATTTGTGTGCTCAATGATATAACCGCGAAAAGGGCTGCTGAAGAGGCGCTTAAAAAGTCTGAAAAAAAACTCCGACTGGCGAATGCTTCAAAGGATAAGTTCTTTTCTGTTATTTCGCATGATCTCAAAAATCCCGTTACGGCGATAAGAGGTTATGCCGAAATACTGCATAATGATTATGATGATTTTGATGAAAGCGAAAGAAAAAAATTTATCTCAGAAATAAAATCAGCTTCGGATCTCACATTTGAACTACTCGAACAGTTATTAAACTGGGCCAGATCGCAGACAGGAAATCTTGAAATAAATAAAAAGGATATTGACCTGCATTCAGTTTTATCAAAAATACTGGAGCTTATCGATTATTCCGCGAAACAAAAAAAGATAACAATCGAAAACCTGATTCATGAGGGAACATTTGTAAAGGGTGATGAAAATATTATTTCAACAATTTTGAGAAACCTTGTGAGCAATGCTGTGAAGTTTACTCCGGAAGATGGAAAAGTTACGATATATAATAAACAATATGATGATTTTATGCTTCTTACAGTTGAGGATACAGGCATAGGCATTTCAGAGGAGGATATGAAAAAATTGTTCCGGATTGATATTAACGCGGGGACCATAGGAGCGGGAAAAGAGAAAGGAACAGGCCTGGGACTTATTTTATGTAAAGAATTTATTGAGAAGCATGGGGGGAGGATAGGCGCTGAAAGCGCTCCGGGCAAGGGAAGTAAATTTTATTTTTGTGTCTGAACTAACCAGCTTCTGTAAGGGGCTGGTATGACTTAAAGAATGAATTCGCCTTTCCGCAAGCGGGATATACCTTATTGTCGGAATTTAAACTGGATGAAATATTTTATCAGATTCGGCAGTTTTGTTATTTTGTATCAATTTATCTGAAATTATTACTCTTATTTTGGAAAAATCACTTTTTTCATCTGGTTCAAATGATTAAATTGGCCCCTTTTAGGAAAATTATTTTTGAAAATCAGATTGAAACTGCATACAACAGGAATATTGTGAAATAAGACATCCTCAATATCAATTTCATTTATTATATTTATAATCATGTTGACGAATGCTGAGTTAAAACCGGAGCAGAAAAATATTTTCTGGAATAGTGAGGAGAGAAGATTAAGGTCTTACTGGAGAGTTATGATCCAGTTCCTGGTTTTTATCCCTGTCTTATTTTACATTAGTCCATATATATATGACTTGGTGGATGATCCGTTCGCCGCGACATTTATGCTGGAAATTGTATTTTTACTTTTATGCCTCGTGACAGTTTTTCTCGCGATGCGATTTCTGGACAGAAGAAAGGGGCGTAAAAACAGCCTGAATCCCGGTTCATCAAAAGCATCCGATTTTTTCTGGGGATTTTTTACCGGGGGATTTGCAATAGCCACCATTTTTATGCTACAGTATCTTGCCGGGTGGATAAAATTTGACGGATTTTTCCATAACAACTCCAATTATTCATTCGGTTTGGCCCTTGGCGTAAGATTTATGGGATATTTTTGCGTGGCTTTAATGGAGGAAATCTTTTCGAGAGGTTACCAGTTAAAGAATATGGCGGAGGGATTTTTTATTAATAAGGTCGACGCGAGAACTTCGGTAATAACATCATGGATTTTAACTTCTTTGGTGTTCGGATTTCTTCATGCCGATAATCCGAGCATTTCAATGCTGGGTCTGGTCAACCTGTTTCTCATAGGGGCTTTTTTTGGTTTCGCATATATTTTAACCGGTTCGTTATATATGCCGGTCGGGCTTCATCTCGCGTGGAATTTTTTCCAGGGCAATGTGTTTGGTTTTCACGTAAGCGGCTTTGCCCCTGATGTGGCTATTTTTCTTTCACGCTCGACCGGACCCGACATAATATCGGGTGGAGAATTCGGCCCGGAATCGGGGCTTCTCACAATATTTACTCTGGCCCTGGGAATAGGTTTAATTGTTTTAAAACAGAGGAAGAGAGATATAATTTATTTCCCTTTCGAACGGATAGCGATGTTCAAATATCGCGTCCAGCATAAATAGTGTAGGTTGCTGTGCTCGTGCATTCTGAATATTTTTTGGCGTTAGGCTTATATTACAGTTTTTACTACACCCGTAACAGGTGGGGAGCCTCCTCTAAAATTGTGGATGAACTTGATCTGCCCGATAAAAAAAGGTTTGGCGGCAACCCTTTGGATTTCAGCAGCGCCCTCTATAAATTAATCACTTATTATGAGCTCGATATTGATCTGAAAGAAAAATTATGGGCTGATTGTGAAGATGTTTATGAATATCTCGATCAGTACACCATAGAGGAGCTGGCGCCCCACATTCTTGAATTCACCTCTGTCACTTTAAATGAAGAAGGGGAATACTGGGGAAATGACAAAGCGCCCCGCACCGGAATCAGAATAATGCTGGGAAAAATATTTCCCGGGAAAAAACCTGTTGCCGAAAGAGATATGATCATGAAGCTCTTTAAAAAAGCCGATTTTAACCCGGAGAGAATAATTTTGGAAGGGGAATATATTGTAAATGAGAGTTTCAGCGAAAAGGAATCCGGCGATATTTTTAAAATGTGAAAAGTTTATTCTTTAAAAAACGAAGATTATTTTATAATTTTGCATACTAAAATGGCGCATTCGTCTAGCGGTTTAGGACACCGCCCTCTCAAGGCGGAGATCACGGGTTCGAATCCCGTATGCGCTACTAATTAAGCCTTGTAAGTTATATATTTACAAGGCTTAATTATTTTATGGGTGACGAAATAGTAGCATAACTAATGATTTTCAATTAGGATATAACGTAAGTTCGATTTAAAGAATTTCACTAGCAGTAGATTAGATTCCGGTCTTGCTAACAAAAAAGCACGGTCAGCAAACCGGAATAACACAACTTTCTGGACCGGAAATGCAAGAATGTGTCATCTTGCGAAGGCAGGAATCTAATTTCATATTATGCTGAGGCTTTTTTTCCTTTGCACGACCGACTCCTATTAAATTGATTTTACATTTTGTAATTTAATAAAAGTCACTTTTCAATTTAAGCACTACACTAATTATTGATCTTATTTAAAATTAACTGATTACAAGCCCAAGGAAAAATAATAAATCAGCAAAAATAACCTGAATTTTAAAAAATAAATTAGAGGTTTTATAAAGTCAACAATATAAAGGAATCCAATTATTTAGCCGTAACGAGAATACTTCAAAATACTATTAGATCTTGGGTCCTACAACGGAAGAATAAGATTAGATAATAAAATAATTCAAATAAATAAATTGATATTAAAAACTATATATGTTATATTAATCTTTGATTTTGGGTTATGCTGCAATAATTTTATAAATGGAGGCAATGTGATGAAGGTTGATCTAATTACTACCACTTCAAATATTGAGGGGTGGAATATTGAGAGATATTATGGTATTGTGACTCACCAAATAGTTCTGGGCGCTAATTTATTCAAAGATATATTCGCCTCTTTTTCTGATCTCTTTGGAGGGCAATCGCAGTCTTACCAAAAAGAGCTGGAAAAAATGCAAAACTTAATGATCGAGAAGCTAAAAGAAAAAGCAGTCAGAAAGAACGGAAATATTATTTTGGGTCTCAGGATGGATTTTGATGAAATTTCAGGAGGGGGGAAGTCGATGTTTATGTTATCGGCTTCGGGGACGGTTGCCCAGGGGAGTTGTATAAAAGGATATAAAGCTTCCAAACGAAATGTTGTAAATTATCAAAATCTTGATTATGAGCTTATTAAAGATGATATTACTGAACAATTGGCAAACGAAAAATTCAAATTGGATTCATCTGAAAAATTAAGAAAAATTGTTCACTACAAAATAGATGCAATTAGGATTGTTGTCGAATATTTTCAGCAAATGGATTCTGAAGGCTTTTCTAAAATAAGGGAACTTCTAGTCAATTACTTTGAAATTTTACCCGCAGAAAGTATTAACAATTATTTAATAGAACCGGATCTTTGCACGATTAATAAAAATGCCTTTATTTGGTTCTTGGAAATATTGGATGAAACTAATTGGTTTTCATATGAAGTGATAAACAAACTTCTTGAGCAAGAAGGTGTAGATTCTCATAGAAGGGCTGTTTATTTGGCAGATATTGGAAAGTATGAATATGAGGAGAATGATGCCATTTTAATGAAAAACCTTGCTAAGAAGATCAAAGAAGTTTTCAGTGTTTATCCAATTATAAGCGATTCAAAAGGATTATTTGGTGGTGAAAAACAAAATTGGATTTGTCCGATTTGTGAGAGAAAGAATTTAATGTCTTTAGAATTTTGTTCAGATCTAGAATGTTATTCAAATCAATATGGATTTCAGGAACCTCATATTGATCCAATAGAGTTTGCTGTCAAATTGGAAAGAAAGGCAGATAAAATCAAGAGCCTATTTGAAGAACAAAATCAAAATAGAAACTAAATCTAACTTTGTGTATCCTATATACCATGAAAGCTCTGGAAATAATAAAAATACTGGAACTTGAGTACCCCGATGTTAAGCCTGCTCTTGAATATACATCACCTTTTGAATTGCTGGTTTCAACAATTCTTTCGGCACAGTGTACAGACGCGAGGGTAAATATCGTAACGAAAGATCTTTTTAAGAAGTACAGAAAGCCTGATGATTATATTGCCGTCTCCCATGAGGAACTTGAGAAGGATATATTTTCAACTGGTTTCTACAGGCAGAAAGCGAAGAGTATTAAAAACTGCTGCGCGGCGCTGATAGAAAAATATAATGGTGAAGTGCCGAAAGATTTTGATGAACTGGTGAAATTGCCGGGAGTCGGAAGGAAAACAGCCTCTGTAATCGCGGGCAATGCTTTCGGAATACCGGCAATAGCGGTTGATACGCACGTAATAAGGCTTTCAAACCTGTTGGGATTTATTGAGTCAAAGGACCCGGTGAAAATTGAATTTCGTTTAAAGGATTTGCTTCCTGAGGAATACTGGACATCATCATCACATCTGCTTGCCTCCCACGGCAGGAATGTTTGTATTGCGAGAAGGCCCAAGTGTGATGAATGCAAAATTGCCTATCTTTGTCCATCTTTTAACAAAATAAAAAGGAGAAAAAATAATGCCTGATGATAAACACAGGAACCGTGAGAGCTGTTTATCGGTTTTAAAGCAGTATACTCAGAGTGACAGTCTTCTTAAACACGCTTTTGCTGTTGAAGCATGTGTTAGGTTTTACGCGGAAAAGTTTGGAGAGGATGTTGAATACTGGGGAAATGTAGCCCTGCTGCATGATTTTGATTATGAAAAATATCCTGATATGGAAGATCATCCGGCAAAAGGAAATGAAATACTTGAATCGCTTGGATTTGAAGAGACTTTTCGCCGCGCCATCATGTCGCATGCCGATCATACAGGAGTTTCGAGAGAATCAAAACTTGAAAAAACACTTTACGCTTGTGATGAACTCGCGGGATTTATAACAGCGGTCACACTGGTAAGGCCAAGTAAAAAAGTCAGTGAAGTAAAGGTGAAATCGGTAAAGAAAAAATTAAAAGATAAAGCGTTTGCCAGGGCGGTAAACCGTGAAGATATAATAAATGGAGCTGAAGAGCTGGGAATGGAACTTGACGCCCATATTCAGAATTGTATTGAGGCAATGACCCTTTCAGCCGGTGAATTAGGTCTGTAAAGTGTAAAAATTCGTACAAAATTAAGGTAATACCTTTTTATTGACTTGACATTGATAATTTATCTTAAGTAAATTTGACCACAAAAATAAGGAAAAGATATAGAGAATTTTGTTACAGTAATTTTATTGACCGATTTATAAAAATATTACAGCAATCTGTATTTTATTTGGAGCAGTAATAAGTGAAGCAAATTCTCTTAATATCATTATTCCTTATTGGAATCGCCTCTCACTACGCCGGCAACGGTGTCCGTATTTTATCCTCTGATGAAAACAGGACTTTAGTTGAATTCAATCTGGAAGGATTACGGGTATATGATGTTGCTGAAAAATCCTTTAAGTATGTCACATTCAGCGGGGCGATGATACCAACCGGACCTGAAACCGGGATCCCGCAACTTCCATCGGCCAATGTAAATGTCGGTGTGCCTTCAGAAACAGGATTAACAATAAATGTATTGAAAGCGGAATATGACACTCTTCACGGTCAGATCGCTCCGATACCCCTGAGAAAAAAGGATGGATTTTCATTTTCTTCCCAATACATTAAATCGGAAAATTACTACAGCTTTTCTCCTCCTGAACTTGTAACATTTGGTGAATTCGGATATATCAGGAATCTGCCGGTTCAGTCAATTCTTCTGCATCCCGTTCAGTTTGATCCCCGCGCGAATGTTATAAAAGTATATAAAAAGGTTGTGTTTGCAATTAATTTTGCCGGTTCATCCGGAAGAAATTTCGCGAAAGTTGATGATTTCCTCGAAAAATCGGTAATCAATTTTAATAAAGCAAAAAACTGGGGAATCGAAAGGGAAAAAATAAACAAGATTAATAACTCGATTAATCTTGCCAATGGGGTCTGGTATAAATTTGAAGCCCCGGAAGAAGGGATCTATAAAATTGATTACAATACACTATCTTCTCTTGGCATTGATCCTGCCACTGTTGATCCCCGTACAATAAAAATTTGTAATCATGGCGGAAAAGCTCTTGATGAAGATATAAATTCCTTTGCAGGAAGACCGATGGAAGAAATTGCCATTTATGTTGAAGGAGAATCAGACGGCGTTTTTAATACAAACGATTATATTTTACTTTACGGCAGGGGAGTGGATTTCTTTGAATATTCCACATTACAGGCAAGAGTCGCAAGAAATAAGAACTACTTTTCCCGGAAAAACTATTATTTTATTACATCTGGCGGTGAAGATGGGAAAAGGATGGCGACAAGGGCCTCAGAAAACTTTACCAGCCCCATATTAAGGACTACATCAACTGCCTGTACCTTTAATGACAGCGACAGAATCAATCTTGATAAGTCGGGGCGTATTTATGTTGGAGATGAGTTTTCCAGTTCAGTTAAAACTCATACATATATTTTGCCCATGCCGGGTATAATTAATGGGACACAGGTTAAATACCGCTACCAGATTATCAATCACTCGGATAGTCAGATGCCGATAATTATGGAAGAAAGCGGCAGTCAGATAGCGAATAAATGGCTTTACGGACCGACAACCGCCTGGGGAACAGCGGGCAAAAACAGAAGCACACTTTATTACACATGGAATTCGCAAGAGGAAAGAAGCGTATTTAAGATAACAGTGAATAATAATGATCCCGCAGACAAGGTTTACCTCGATTACATAGAAATTGAGTATGAGAGAACCCTCGAAACGGACACCGATGAACTGATCTTTTTCGCGCCCGATATGACAGGTGATATCAGGTATGAACTGAGCGGATTTAAAAATAGCGCGGTTACAGTATGGGATATTACCGATTTTAGCGAGGTAAAAAAAATAACCGGAGCTTCTGTCAGCGGCGGGGAGGTTGCCTTTGAGTCATCTGAAATTTTAAGAGCTTCCTCAAAATATATCGCGTTGTGCACCTCAAAATATAAGTCGGTGGAAAATATAGAGCAGGTTGAAAATTCACAGATCGCATCCTTTTCAGAAGGGGCCGAATATGTGATAATCACTCATAAAAATTTCAGCGATCAGGCTGAAAGATTAAAAAAATACAGAGCAGGTGAGTCAGATTACCCAATATCCTCCGCGATTTTTTATATTGATGAAATTTATAATCAGTTTTCTTCAGGTACTGTTGATCCGACTGCGATAAGGAATTTTTTGAGATTCGCCTACCAGAATTGGCAGACAGCTCCTTTTTATGTGTTGTTCTTTGGTGACGGCACTTATGATTATCTTGATGTCGAGGGAAAAGACAATAATTTTATTCCAACCTATCAGACAGTTGAATCATTTAACGAAGTTTCCTCTTATCCCACTGATGATTATTATGCGAGAATTTCAGGCAATGATAATAAGCTCGATCTCGCTCATGGCCGAATCATGGTTAATTCGCCCGAAGAAGCTGAAGTAACTATCGATAAAATTATTGAGTACGAATCGGAGTCAGACAAAAGTCTCTGGAGAAACACCATAACTCTTGTGGCGGATGATGGTAAAAAAACTGACGGGGATGACGGCTCAACTCATACAACTCAGTCTGAAACGCTTGCTATAGAGTACATCCCCAAATATTTCGACCTTCATAAAATATATCTTGCCGCTTATCCTACAGTAAACACAGGTCTTGGCAGAAGAAAACCGGATGTGAACAAAGCTATTGTCGATGCTGTGAATAATGGAACTTTACTGCTTAATTTTATCGGGCACGGCAATCCCGATACATGGACGCATGAGTACGTATATGAACGGACAATTACAGTACCTCAGTTCACCAACAGCCAGTATTTTTTCCTGACAGCGGCAACATGCGATTTCGGGCGTTATGATGATCCGGTGAGCAAATCGGGCACTGAAGAGATGTTGCTTCTTCCGGATGCCGGAATGATAGGAGGATTTTCGGCGACGAGGTCAGTATTTTCAGCTCCTAACGCTGCCCTAAACAATGAATTTTATGAGCAGCTTCTTTCTACTCGTGATAGTGATGATGAAAGATTGCCTGTAGGACATGCGTGTTTGCTGGCAAAGTACTTGTTTTCAACGGGTTACAGCGAAAACACTGAAAAATTCCATATTTTTTGTGATCCATATTTAAGGCTGAATGAACCTGACAGGAGTGTTCGAATCGATTCAGTAAATGGATGTGATCTTTCAACCCATATCCAGATTAATGCCCTGGGAGAGGTGGAAATAAAAGGATCTGTACTCAAGTCGCAGAGTGATGAGGTTGATAGTAATTTTAATGGAGAGGGAATTCTTTCAGTTTATGATTCCGAAAGATCATTTGTATTGAAAGAATTCAACGATGAGCCAGAAATGCTTGTCCAGGGAGGAGTGATTTTTCGCGGCAGGATTTCTATATATCAGGGTGAATTTAGCGCCCGGTTTACAACTCCCAAGGATATCTCTTATGAAGACAAACCAGGCAAAATAATTGCTTATGTTTACGACTCCAGTGAGGATGGCATAGGTTTTTCCAGAAATATTGTTATCGGGGGAACCGATACTACTACAGTGGATGACGGCGAAGGACCGATGGTGGAAATTTTTTATGATGATCTGAATTTTAACAACAGTTATCTTGTAAATCCCGATTTTACATTATTGATTTCTCTCGAAGATGAGACCGGACTTAATACGACCGGCACAGGGGTTGGTCATAAGCTTGAGGGAATCTTAAATGATGATGAAGAAAATGCTATTGATTTTGCCACACATTTTATCGGGGACCTTGACGCGGGTGGCAAATCGGGCGTGGTGCAGTATAAAATGAGTAATATGGAGCAGGGTGATTATTCCCTGAAGGTGAAAGCCTGGGATATTTTTAATAATCCGACTGTTGAAGAAAGTTTTTTTACTGTTGTTCGGGATGGCTCTCTTGTTTTACAGGATGTGGTAAACTATCCGAATCCTTTTTCCTCAACAACACATTTTACATTTCAACACAATCTGACATCTCCCGTAAATGTAAAAATTCGAATATATACCATTGCGGGAAGATTGATTCAGGAATTGGAAGAAAATTATATATCGGAAAAATTTGTCAGGATTTTCTGGGACGGAAGAGACAAGGACGCCGATATTTTAGCCAGTGGAACATATATATATAAACTGAATGTTGAAACGATTGATGGTTCATTCAGAGAAACATATCTTGGAAAACTGGCTATAATTCATTAAAATTATAACTTTAAATAATATTTATTTATCTGGAGGATTTAGCGATGAGAAGAATTCATGTGTTTATGTTAATGTTGCTGGTTTTTGCGGGAATAACCGAAAGAAATTATTCCCAGGGTGAGGCCGCAGTTCCTTTCCTCATGCTCGCACCCGACTCAAGAGCCGGTGGCATTGGTGAATCAGGCTCAGGACTCGCAGACAACTCAGCAGCTATATTCTGGAATCCGGCAGGTATCGCATTCCTTACCGGTTCGGAAGTTAGCATTACTCACAGTAACTGGCTGCCACAGTTTAACCTCGACTTGTTTTACGATTACCTTACATACAGACAATATTTTGACGAACTTGGCGGAAGTATTACTTCCAGTATTACATATATGAACTTCGGTGAATTTGTCAGAACTGCTGAAAACTCGCCCGACCCGATTGGTACATTCCGTTCTTTTGACGCGGCTTTCACGTTAGGTTTTGCTACAAAACTACATAATGACTGGGGTTTTGGATTTAACTTCAGGCTTATTCACAGCCGTCTTTCCGATAAACCGACAGGCCAGGAACAGGGTGAAGGAGTAGCCACCTCAGTAAGCTTTGACGTTGCGGCTATGTGGCGTCCGGAAAAACTTGATATACCTTTTATTGGTGATATGGGGAATATGGTCAGTGTTGGAGTAAATCTTAGCAATCTTGGACCGAAAATTTATTATATCGATCAGGAACAGGCCGACCCGATTCCGACAAATTTCCGCCTTGGTTTCGCGATCAGAGCATTCCAGGATGATTTTAACTCTCTGACTTATACACTCGACTTCAGTAAGCTCCTTGTCGACAGAACCGCTTCCGGTGATGAAAGAGATGATTTCTATAAAGCAATATTTACCGCATGGGGAGATCAGCCATTGAATGAAGAACTTCAGGATGTGGTAACATCAACCGGACTTGAATACTGGTACGGCCAGCCGGATGACTTTATGTTTGCTTTAAGAACAGGTTTTTTCTATGAAGACCCGTCATACGGAAACAGGAAGTTTTTGACACTCGGAGCCGGTATCCGTTATGACCTTTATGGATTTGATTTTAGTTATATCACAACTGACATGTTCAAAGATGGTGAAAACCACCCACTTTCAGATACATTAAGATTTACCCTCCTTATCGGATGGGGAACAAAACCACAATCAGTTTCAGGATTTCCACGCGGGATATAATATAATATGAAATATATCAGGTTCCTTCTTATTGTTCTGATTTTCGCGGGGCCGGCGCCGGGGCAGATTTCAAAATCTACTCCCCAAGCAGACCGGCCTCTGGTCTTTTCCGGAAAACTTAATCCTTATCCGGAGAGACTGTCAAAAGATAATTCCCCGGATGCAGATCAGACGGTTAAAATATTTGCCGTTATGGTTGAATTCCAGGAGGATTCAGACGCCCTTACTTTCGGCAACGGCAAGTTTGGTTCTTTATATACCGGTGATAATGCCACCAGTAAAGAAATTATAGACCCTCTTCCGCATGACGCCGAATATTTCAGGCAGCATCTTCAGTTTGCCCAAAACTACTTTAACGAAGTTTCTTACGGTAAGGTGGACATTACCTGGGAAGTTCCGGACAGAATATTTACTGTCAGCGAACTCATGAGAGAATATTCTCCCGATCCGGGCAGCGATGATCTTACACCCGTGGGAACTCTTGCTCAGGAAGTCTGGCAAATGGTTGAGTCGGAATTATCAGGTTCTTATAATCTAAGCGATTATAATCTATTTACGATCTTCCATGCCGGCGCCGGAAGGGATGTAAGCCTTCCCGGAAGTTTTGGGAATGAACGGGATATTCCATCGGTTTATCTTTCTCTCAGAGCTTTGCGAGTGATGTTCGGCGACAGTTTTGATGGTTTCGCTTCCGGGGTAATTCAAAATACAATGATTCTGCCATGTACGGAATCGAGAGAACTCTCGAGTGTAGCGGGTAAGACTCTTCTGGAGCTTAGTATAAACGGACTTATTGTTTCCAGTATAGGCAGTTATCTCGGGCTTCCGGATCTTTTTAATACCGAAACAGGTCTCAGCACCATCGGCAGGTTTGGTTTGATGGATGGACAGGCCATATTTACATATGGCGGTTTGTTTCCTCCCGAGCCGTCACCCTGGGAAAAGATGTACCTGGGATGGATTGAGCCATATACGATTGATCCCGGCGATTATCTTATATCCCTGTCAGCAGTTGAAGCGGCCGCTCCATCGGATACCACTCTAATAAAAGTTCCCATCAGCGCGACGGAATATTATCTTATTGAAAACCGTGCTCGCGATACGCAGAATGATGGCGCGTATATAACCTATATGCTTGACGGGACTGAATACAGCATGAACCTCACCGAGGATACCACCGGGTTCCGGAGTTATGATATTGATACTCTGAAAGGTGTGATCACCGATGTTGATGAATTCGACTGGGCTGTTCCCGGTTCAGGAATAGTTATCTGGCATATTGATGAAAAAGTAATTGCCGAAAATATCGACAGCAATACTGTTAATAATGATAACGACCGCAAAGGTATCGATGTTGAAGAAGCCGATGGTATTCAGGATATCGGGGAAGAATTTGTCACCATCTTTGGTGATGTGATCATCGGGGAAGGGGATGAAGAGGACCTTTGGTACTCCTCGAATGCGGCTGACCTCTATACCAACCGATTTGCCTATGACACAAAACCTGATTCACGAAGCAATTCCGGGGGAAACAGCCAGATCACAATTGAAAATTTCAGTGATATTTCCAATAAAATGACATTCAGTCTTTCCTTTGGCGATGATAATATAAGGCTTTCCATTCAGAAAAAACTATCGGATAAAGACCTGTTTGGATTAAACAGCATAAGTTTAGGCGACAGAACTCTGCATTTTGGCTGCAATGGCAGCAGATTTTTTGTTATTGATGAAGATGGTTCAATTATTCCGGGTGAAGGTGGTGTTTCAGCTTTCAGACCCGCTTCATTGATTCAGGATGGCCGGTTGTTAGTTTCGGGAGCTAAAGATAATACTATATCATTTTATATTTTTGACGGAACAGCTCATACATCTTTTGAGAAAATTACTACTCAGAGTTTTTCTTCAGCGCCCGTGATGATTGCCGGCGTCGGCAGTAAGGCATATACAGCGCTGGGAACTTCAGACGGTAAAGTCCTTCTCTATGAACTGGACGCAGATAACAATGATGCCAGTTTGATCAATACCTATGATATATTCAACCAGACAGAGGTTAAGGATATCGCGCTTTCCGGAAGTCCGGGAAGTATTTTTGCCGGAGCAATTTCAGAAAATTCTTATGGGGATATTTCCGGTAATATGTATAACGCTGACGGAAAAATAACTGATGTTGCCCTTATCGACAGGAACGGAACATATCGGGCGCTCATACTGGTTGAACCATACAACTTTGTTCTTATTGAAAATGGTCAAAAAGTAAGAGAATTCACTGCCAACCCGGTAGATACGGTTAAATCATTTTCCGTAGTAAAGTTTGAATCAGATGGTGAACCCTATATAATTTACAGCGCCGCCAGTCATTCCGGAGTTCTAAACATGTCCGGAGCGGTGGGTGATAACTTTCCGTTCGTTAGTGAGGAAAGTGAAATTTTTTCATATTCTCCAGCTTCTGCTGATGTAGATGGCGATGCAATACCCGATCTGATTTTTACTACAGAAAATGGTAAAATTTATGCTGTATCCGGTGAAGATGGAAATAATCTCAGCGGATTTCCGGTTGCCGGAGGAAACGAGTTAACCGGGACTCCTTCGATACATTATGACAACGGTCTTTACATAACAGCTCTCGATCAGGATAGCGTTCTCTATTCCTGGGAAATAAAAACAGGAAGCGACAATATTCAGTGGAGCGGAAGTGAACCTAACGATAATAATCCCCTGGTTGAAGTTGCGGGTGGTTCTTCATCGGGAATGCCATATTTTCCTGAAGAACTGGCATATAACTGGCCAAACCCGGTTTATGAAGGAGAAACATATATCCGGTTTTATGTGGCGGAAGATTCCAAAGCAATAATTCACATTTTTGATCTGGCAGGTGCTCTTGTGGCCGAGATGAACGTTAACGCTTTGGGTGGTATTAACAATGAAATTGCCTGGGATATCACTGGAATCCAGAGTGGTGTATATTTTGCGCATCTGGAAGTTACAGGCGCATTATCGGGTAATTCAGGTTATAAAATTATTAAGATCGCGGTTGTTAAATAAACTGATGCCAAAAAAAATTTTAAGGAGCCGGTCAGCCTTTGACCGGCTGCGTTAAATGGGTGAGTAATAAATACGGTAATTTTAAATGCGTAAACTTTTGATCTTTTTATTTCTTACAGCAACCACTGCTGTTTTTGCACAATTTGATGAATTTGATCCATCATATAACTGGCTTACTATAAAAGGTAAAAATGTAATAGTTCATTATCATGAAGAAGCTGAAAGAACCGCGAAAACAGTCTGTAAAATAGCGGATGAAGTCTGGGGACCGATAACTTCTTTATATGGCTATGAACCTGATCCGGTACATTTTGTCATCAAAGATATTGATGATTACGCCAACGGCGCCTCCTATTTTTTCGATAATAAAATTGAGATATGGGCTTCCTCCCTCGATTTTGATTTACGCGGAGCGCATAACTGGCTGAGGAATGTAATTTCACACGAGTTTACGCACATGGTTCAGTTGCAGGCTTCAATGAAAGCTTCAAGGTCCATTCCGGCTGTTTATCTTCAGTATCTTAATTATGAAGACAGGAGGCGTCCCGATATTCTTTACGGATTTCCCAATTTTATCGCTTCCTATCCCATCGCTTCCATAAATGTGCCTGCATGGTTTGCTGAAGGCACCGCGCAGTATATGAGGAAGGATTTTAATTATGATAACTGGGATTCGCATCGTGATATGATACTTCGCTCCTACGCCGCTGGATGATAAAATGCTTTCCTGGAACGAGATGGGTGTATTTAATAAAACAAGTCCTTGGAAATGAATCGGTCTATAACTCCGGTTTCGCTCTTGTACGGTATATTTCACAGAAATATGGTGAAGACAAATTAGGTGAAATATCCCGATACCTTGGCAAATGGAATAATATTACGATTTGACGCGGCTATTGAAGACGCTATAGGTATAGATGGGGAAGCGCTCTATGATGAATGGAGTTCATTTCTGAAAAAACAATACACTGAAAGAATAAAGGATGTAAAAGCAAACCTGGTTGAAGGAGAAAAAAATATCAGCTACCGGATTCGGGAATTTTTACCCGAAATTCAGTCCCGATAAAAAAGAAGTCTTTTATCTTTCCAATAAATATTCTGATTTATTTCGTCTCAAGTCTATACAGATATGATTTAGAGAAGAAAAAAGATCAACTGGTGCTGGGACCTGGTAAGATCAGTATATGATTTTGTCCCCGGCAAAAAACGGGGGTCATTTTTTGCCAAACTGAGTGATAAAAATCCAAAATACGCGAAAATTCATGACCTTTATTATTATGATATAGATGAAGATGAAGAAAACACGGCTGACATTCGGATTAAGAGCCAATAATCCATCTGTGTCACCCGACGGAAAAAAGATAACGTTTATCTATCAGCAGGATGGGACGAGCAATGTCGGACTGGTTGATATTGATGGGAAAAATTTCAAGCGGCTTACATTTTTTGAATATGGAGAAACAGGTATATTCTCCAAAGTTTTCGCCAGATGGTAAATTTGTAATTTTCGATTGTTCATATCACCAGGGAAAGAGATATAGCGAGGGTGAATGTTGATGGATCGGGATTTGAGTATCTTCTTAAAGAAGCTTATGATGAAAAGAAATCCACTCCTTACTAAAGATGGCGCGCTTTATTTCGCGTCCAGATAAAAACCGGTATTTATAACATTTATAAAAACCGATCTGAAGGGGGGAGAAGTTACCCGTCTGACGAATGTAAACAGGCGGCGCTTTTATTGCCGGATGTAAATGAAAACGGCGATATTGTTTATGCCGGCTATACATCGGATGGTTATAAAATCTTTATGATCAACGGTAGTGAACAGAAAAAAGTGGATGACAGGAAAAAAATATGTCGCGGTAAATAATCCCCCTCTGGATGAAGATAATCCGCTGGGAGATATGAAAAAATTTGATATTGAATCGCTTCGTTTTTTTTGATGACAAAAAAGATGAAGATTATGAAGTAAGCCCGATTATGGCGGTTTCATTCTCACGGCTGACATTTTTCCCTTTTATAAGATACGATAATTATAACACAAGTAATTCAGGGCTGGATTAAAATAAAACCGGGGAGTATATGTAGCCTCTCACGATATGCTTAACCGTTTTTGCTCTTTTTGCCGGCGGGCGCAATAAATAAAAGATTTGAAAGGGACCTTTTCCTGCGGTTCGACTACAGAGGACCGGCTGCCCTCTGTTATATAATCTTGGGGATTAAACCTGATCTGGCATTCGAGGTTTTCAGCGTAAGCAGAAAATCAAACCAGGGGCTTCGCTTTGATGAGCTTGATGAGGTCGCAGACAGTATATACAGATATCAGCTACAGTCTGCTCGAATTCGATCTTTCCTTTTCCACACAAAGCTTTTTTCAACTGAAGACAAATTTGAATTCAGATTTATTTACAGTAAATATTCCCAACACTATCAGCAGTTTTATTATACCTTTTATCAATGTTCTTTATCCTACTTCGACGAGTGATTATTACAGGGGTAAAAAACATACAGCTGAAGTATAATTTATGAGGACGAGACTGCCTTATATCGATTATGATATAAATCCTGTGGGAACCCAACTGGAAAATACAATACAACTATGAAATGAATGATCTGAATCCGGATCTGGAGTATGATGAAGATACCGGATCGATAATAAGAGTTTTCGAGGAATATAATTTCCATCGTCCTTGAGGTGAACTGGAAAACAGTTTATGGCCTGTTCTTAATGGTCATACATTAAGCGCGCAGGTAAGAGCTGCTACCATTTTCGGCCCGCCGGTTGATGACTTCTTCGATTTTTACCTAGGCGGTCTTATCGGAATGAAAAGTTATCCATTTTATGCCATAAGGCGGAAATGAGCTTGGATGGGTTAATCTTACCTACAGGTTTCCCTCTGTTCAAAAATATTGATACAAGAATAGGTCATCTGTATCTCGACAAAATCTACTGCTCGGTATATGGTGACTTCGGCAATGCGTGGACCGGGGATTTTCCTGAATTTGATAAAATTTAAAA
>CAXXGF010000088.1:0-247965 GCA_963677445.2 Melioribacteraceae bacterium
ACTTTAAACAATTCATTAACCTGAAGATTTCTCCTTTCAAAAAAATCCTTCTCAACTCTTTCAATCATTGGATAAAGACCATAATCCTTTTCATTTATTACCAGGAATATATGTTTCACATTATGGGTTAAGAGTCCCATTCCCTCATATAATCTGAGTGAAATAAGAGTCTTAAGGGCCGATGGATCAAAAATCTGACTGCTAAGATTAAATTCGCTGTAACCTTCCGGCGTCAGATTATTCTGCATTATTATCTTAAAGCCCCATTTATCATGATAGCGTGAACCCGCTCCCGCCGCTCTTACAAGACAGTTGAATTTTTCACCGCCATAAACCAGGTATGCGGGCACCTCAAGATTTGTAAGCTTTGCAGCCTGCAGCCTGTTAAGATCCTCCGGCTCAATTCGCAGTTTCATAACAGGAATTGAGGTGATTTCTTCGGAGGGACTTAAAGGTCCGTTGTTATCGCAGGCAACAAGGAATAAAATTAACAGAAGCAGAGCTAGAAATTTCATTTTAAAACCTCACCTGCATTTCAAGTATTACCCGTGAGTTTGTTGTCTGGTATTCATCGTTATATATCGATTTTGTCAGCCTGAGGTCGCCGTTTAACCTTGCCCTGACTTTTTTATGAAGATAAAAGTTTGCCCCGAACATAGCCTGAATGGAATGATACTCGAAATTTTCGGTATCGGGCGAAAATATTCCGGCTTTAATAAATGGTTCAACTTTTTTGAGGAACTCATAATCGGAATCAAATTCCCTGGCAGCGGTAATGGTCGATCCGAATGCGTTAACATTTTCATCAAGCCCGGCCAGCCTTCTTCTTATTCCCTCAACAGGATCCTGAAGATAAAATAGTTCAAAGTTTATAAGCCAGGTTTTATTTTCATAAGCGTAACCACCGTTAAGCCCGTGACTGTTAATGGAGTTATCGCCTCCTTTATTCTGGAACTGGTAATTCAGGGAAATTATATTATTTCCAGAATGCCAGCTTCCCCTTATTGTCATGCCGGCATAAAGTCCGTTATTCTTAAAGAGAGATATATAATATGTGAGGGGCAGTTTATCACCTTTATCATATTTATGATATGCCATAACGCTAACGCTTCTTCCCCCAAATCCCAGGTCCGCGGCCATTTCCTGTGTGTAACTTCTGTTAACTGTTACAAGCTCCTCGCGGTTGAAAAGATATTCGTAACCGAATGGTTTTTTCAGATTGCCTATCTTGAGGTATAAGAATGGATGGACTTTTAGCTTAAGTGAAAACTCCCTTAAAACAATTGAATTATCGGTTGAATTTCCGCGAAAATCGAGCTGCGCTTCAATTTTGTCATTATACTCCATCTCGGTCTGGATCTTACCTTCATAATAGGTTTCCTGATTAAGAGCGCCCACCTGGTTGTTGTCATAAAATATAAATCCTGTGGCGCCATAACCCTCAATATCAATATCCTGCGCTATTAGTCCGGAGCTTAAAATCGTGAATAACATTATTATCACAGTAACAAAATTTTTCATAAGACCTCTGGCAACAATATGTTAAGAAATTATTAAGAACAAAAATAACAGATTATTACATAATTTTTTTAAAATCAAATCATTTTGTATTAATTCTTTCATGCATTATGCTCCCGACCCATTGAATCCGAACAGATTACTGCAAAAGTTCCCGGTTGAAATAATACTCCTAATCTCATTATCCTTGCTTTATATTATAATTATATGTATCTTAATAGTTGAGGCCGGGCAAAACAAGATGCATTATATAGATTAGCGAATATCAGGAATAATTTAATACGAACCTGACTATAAAGAAAAATTCGGTTGCTGATCAACTCTCCTTATTCTGTCAAAATAAGTTTTTAAAATAATGGAGGATATATGAGAAAGATAATTTTATTTCTTCTGTTTCTGATTTTCATTCAAAATAATTTTGCGGCGGATAATAATATATATTCTTACAAACAGACGGTAATGTATAAAGTCTGGTTATATGAAAAGATAGCTGAATTCTCTCCACTACAAATAGAAAAAGCTGCGAAGAATATAAATCCTGATCTAACGGAATATATAAACAATCCTTTTTTATGGCTTGAAGAAAATACCATTCCTCCCACTGATGAAATGGAAAAACTGCTTTCGGTATTAGAGCATATGAATAAACTGAATGAGTTTATTAATACTCAGGAAAATTCGCTGAAGTATTATAACAAGGAAGATAGAGAAAAGATGACGGAACTGCTTTCCGATATAAAAATCAGCAGTCAGCAATTGTCACCCGATTCAGCTCCTCCTTTAAAAGCGGCTGTTTCGGCCACATCTTTACCAACAGAGGCGGTTCTGCTTGAAGGGCTGACAAGTTTTATAATTTCAAGAGCGCGGGCTGAAATATCTGTTACCGTGTTAACGAGGCTTCGCCACCAGATGGAGGGGGAATTCTGGGCCGACTTTTTCCCGAATTTCTACAATTTTCTCGCCAAAGCGAGCGATATAGACGCTAAAAGTCTGCTGCCGTCACTCAGGGGAGCCATTCAGCTCGATTTTAAAGAACTGCCTTTAAAGCTTGCCGGTTTCATTGAGGAAAATCCTGATAAAGTGCCAGATATCAAACCATTTATACCAATAATAAAATTTGTTCTTGAAAATGTTTACAAAATGACTGAAGGTGAAAATCCGATATATTTGCTCGCGAATCTCAGAAATCTGAAACCGGATATTACCGAAGCGAAGTACAGGAATCTTTATCATGTGCTGAGAATTTCGGGAAATATCCTAAATGAGGTATACCACGCAAATGTTAAGATCAATGATAAACCGCTTCATGATGTGTTAAAAAACTACAAAGGGCAGGAACTCTTTATGACCCTTTTCGCGAAAAAGTATGTCAGAGGAATAAATCTGACAAATATGGAAGAAATTATTTCTCACTTAAATCATACTATCAGTCTTGTCAGGCAGATTGAGATTATGATGAGTAAGATTGAAGAAGCCAATAATGAAAGTAAAATTTTACAGATTCTTGCGCTTTTTGAAAACCTGGTAACAACAGGAGGAAGATATAATATTCTGCAGGATTCGGTGGCAAAGGAAATGAAAAATAACATCAGAATTGCCAGCGGTCTGTTTTCTTCCATTATAGAAAAACGATATGACAAGGCTGTGGTGACTTTCGCGAATTTACTGATCACAAAATCGGACAGTTCGGCGAAATATATCCGGTTTCTTTCACTCGCGGCCAACCTCGCGGGCGCAAAGGATGGCAATGATGTCGAAACCGCTCTTGAGGCATTCGCCGATCCGGTAGGGGCTTACAGAATAAAAAGAGAAGGACTCTCCAAATTCGCGATTAATAGTTACATGGGAATCAATTCAGGCGCCGAATTCATTGAATCAAAAAAACCGGGAGCGCAATACGGGGTTTTCGCGCCTGTCGGTATTGAATGGTCATTTTCAGATTATACGGGATTATTCCTTTCTATCCTTGATCTGGGTTCTATGGTCAGTTACAGGTTCAGTGAAGATGAGGCCGTGAATGAAGCCCCCAATGAAACATTCCGGCAGGTGATAACCCCGGGTGCGTTTTTTATTTATCGGATAACAAAAGAATATCCCTTTACGGCGGGATTCGGGTATCATTATTCCAACCGGATAAGAGAGAGTGATACTGGTCCGGTCAGTTCGCACAGAATTTCATTATTTCTGGCGCTCGATCTGACACTGATGAATTTTTGACAAATTTTCCCACCTCAAATTCTCTATTATGCTGCACACACAGTTGCCCGGCTGATCACCGGGCAACTTTAATTTTGTTCAGTGATTCTGATTTCAATCCCCGAATTTTATCAAATTTGAAAACTTTGGATTTCAATCAATCCGGAATATTGACAGGATAATTTTTCTGAACTGCCACTTTTCGATCAGTTAAAAAATGAGGATGTTAAGATAACAGGTTTGCTTCATTTCCACAAAAAAACATGAACCGGAAAAAAGAGATAATTAAAGTGAGTGATGGAGAAAAATCAATCTCTATTACAACTTTCAGATACTTCATCAGTCTAAAATAATATCGAGTGAAGAATTCCTGTTATTTGTTTTCGGATAAAAGATCATTGAACAAAAATATTGAGGAGAGGTAATTTGAAAATTGTTACTTTTGTTATCTTGTTGTTTTTTACATTCACTATTGAAGGCAGGCAGGGGACAGAACCTCCGGGATCAGTGACAGCATATAAGCTGACTACGCCATTGACTATTGACGGTATCCTGGATGAAGAGCTTTATAACAAAAAACCGATTGACAATTTTATTCAGAAAGAGCCGGAAGAAGGTCCTCCATCCTCCGAGAAGACTCACGTCTGGATAGCTTATGATGAATCGAATATATATTTCAGCGCCATGTTTTATGATGTCAACCCCGATTCTATGGATATAAGGTTGATGAGAAGAGATAATATGACTACATCGGATTGGTTCTGGATTTATATGGACCCTTATAATGATGGACTGACCGGATATTATTTCGCGGTGAATCCGGGCGGTTCAATATGTGACGGAACTCTTTATAATGACGGATGGATGGATGATTCCTGGGATGGTATCTGGGGAGTTGAAACCAAAGTACACCCGGACGGATGGTCATCGGAGATAAAGATTCCCTTTTCACAGTTACGTTTTAAAGAATCGGAAGAGATGGTTTGGGGAATAAACCTTAACAGGGATATCAAAAGAAAACATGAGATGTCATTTTTGGTAATGATTCCACATGATAAAAGTGGTTTTTGCAGCCGCATGGCCGATCTCAGGGGGTTGGATGGAATAAAACCGAAGCAGAGATTTGAACTGCTTCCCTATATTGTGCAAAAAGCCCAGTTCCTTCGGGATAAGGATGATGATCCTTTTTATAAAAGCAATCAATATGATACCCGGTTTGGAGGAGACCTGAAATTCAGTCTTGGCGCTAATTTTAATGTCGACGCGACAATTAATCCCGATTTCGGACAGGTTGAGGTTGATCCGGCCACCGTGAATTTATCGGCTTTCGAAAATTATTTCGATGAGAAAAGGCCCTTTTTTATTGAAGGAGCGAATGTATTTGATTTTGGCAAGGGAGGGGCAAATAATAACTGGGGATTTAATTTTGGAACTCCGACTTATTATTACTCGAGAAGGATAGGGCGCGGCCCGCAGGGCGACGCGACCTCGGATGGATACGCCGATATACCGGGTGAAACCAGGATACTTGGCGCGGGAAAACTTACCGGCCAGCCGGATCCCACCTGGACTATCGGCGCGCTTTCGGCAGTGACCGAAAGAACATTTGCCAGGGTGCAAAATGACGCCGGTGAAATCTCAGAAGATGAAGTTGAACCCCTTACACATTACGGAGTTTTGAGAACACAGAAAAAATTCAATGAGGGCAGGCAGGCGCTGGGAATGATCTTTACTTCTGTTAACCGGGACCCGGATGATGAAAATCTGAATAACCGCCTTGTCAGCCAGGCATATACTTTCGGACTTGATGGCTGGACCTTCCTCGATGAGGATAAAATTTATGTGCTCACAGGCTCTTTTGTGGGGACACATGTCAGCGGCTCGGAAGAAGCGATGCTCAGGATTCAAAAAAAACCTTACAGGTATCTCCAGCGCCCAGATAAAACATTTCTGCCGCTCGACAGCAGCCGGACTTCTCTTTCGGGAATGTACTCCAGAATTATGCTCAATAAGCAGGAGGGGAATGTTTACCTGAATGCCGCGATAGGAGCTGTCAGTCCCGGTTTTGAGTATAATGACCTGGGATTCCAGAGTTTTGCCGACAGGATAAACGGACATGTGGTCACCGGTTACAAGTGGTATGAATCGGATGGAACTTTCAGAAGAAAAAGTATTTTAGTCGCTTTTAACAATACAACTGATTACGAAGGTGACCGTCACAGAATGGGATTTTATATTACCGGAAGCCTGCAGCATGATAATTTCTGGGGAATTGACCTTAATAGTTCAATCAATTTTGAGAGTGTTTCCACAACTCTTACCCGCGGTGGTCCTAAAGTCAGGCGCCCGGCCAATTATTCATTAAATCTTTCCGGTTATACCGATAACCGCCAGCCGGTCGTTCTTGAACCATACACAGGTTACTGGCAGAATGATGATATCGATCAGGAGTATTACGCGGGAATAGAAGTAGAATGGAAACCGGCTCCACATATAACTGTTCAGATTGATCCTTCCTATACCTTTTCGAGTTTCAACTACCAGTGGGTAGGATCATTTGATGATGATCTGGCCGCTCAAACTTATGGCCGCAGGTATCTTTTCGGCAAAATGGATCAAAAAACATTTTCAACAGATTTCAGAGTAAACTGGTCATTTACCCCAAAACTGAGCCTTCAAATATACGCCCAGGCACTTTTTTCGGTTGGCAGCTTTGATGATTTTAAAGAGCTTGCTTATAGCGGCTCGAGCGAGTTTAATCATTATAATGATATCGCGGGCGCGGTTTCTTATGACGCAAATAATGAGAGTTACACAATTGATCCGGATGGCGGGGGTCCCGCCGAATCACTGGAGTTTTCAAATCCCGATTTTAATTTTAAATCGCTTCGTGGTAACATGCTGCTCAGATGGGAGCTGTTGCCCGGATCGGTGTTATACCTGGTCTGGACTCATGATAAAATGAATTCTGCCAATCCCGGCAGGTTCCAACTTAATGATGATTTCAGCAATCTGTGGAGTTCCTCTCCTAATAACATTTTTCTGGTTAAGTTTTCCTACTGGATAAATGTATAAATTGCATCATGGAGGAGGTTCTTTCCTCCTCCATGATAACACTAAGATCATGCTGTTTTCATAATGTTCCAGGACTGTTTGAATTTCAAAATAAATAACCGGAATTAAATTTATTTCATTCTCAAATTAGTCGCCAAACTGGTTTAGAGTTTTGCTTATTTTTTGCTACCGATATGATGTCCCTAACGGGACAAAAAAAACAGTAATTGTAATAAAAGATTGCCCCGTTAGGGGCAAAATATTGGTAGGAAAAAAAAGAAGAAAGTAACCAAGTGTGCCGTCAGGTACACCATATAACACACTCTGAATTATATTCGGCGCCTTAAATCACAAATCCAATTTTTGATGCGCTAATTCCAACAATGTACCGCTTATTCCACTTTAAAATCCGCTTCTTCCTTTTTGGCCCGATAATTGATTTTCATGCATAGATTTAAATAAAATAAAGGGAAGCAGAGAATGAATTTTTCAGACATAATGATCAATGGTGTAATGATTTTCGGTGCGGGTATGTTTTTTATAATCATTTTTTCATTTGTAACATACAAAATAAGAATAAAGAAAAGCAGAGCTGCTGATATGAAATCTGAAGAGCCCCTAAAACAGGAAAGAGTTATTGAAGAAGAGGGGACAGTTTTAAAGTCGGTCAGTTCAAATGTTAATAAAATTGAAATGAGAGATACTGAAAAAGATACTTATTCCTCCGAAAAACGCGTTATTACTAAAAGGAAGGAACAAAGATATATTGTAATAAATAAACCTCAATATGAGGAAAGTTAAACAGAATGTGAAGTTTCGGAAGTTGCTTTTAATTGATGTCTGCGTTGTTAACAGGATTAAATTCTTTTCATAAATTTCCGGTTTTGACAAATGCTTTATTATCATTCAGGCCGGAATTTTTTTTCAGAAATTTGTAAAATCAGCCGATATTGCTTTTGTGATTCGGACAAACTATCGCCGTCAAATTACGATTTGTATTTAACAGGGATTACATGTGTATGAAATTTTATCCAGGACAGGACTATCTTTTATACACTCTTTTTGGTTGGGGCCGGGAATTCTGAGTTTAGCATTACCGCCAAATCACTATAGGCGAAATATTGAATCGGGCATATTGATTTAATGAAACCAACTCTTACCCGAAAAACTTTTTGGGAAAAAGGCAAAACCGAATACCGGGATGATTACTCCGTAAGGAGTTAAATTCTGCGCAAAATGGCAAATCCTTTAGCTGATTTGCGGGAAAATTCGGCATTAGATTCCGGACCTTTTGAAAGGACGCAAAAAATCGGAACGACAATTAATCTGGTCTGATATTGATGAGGAACTGAGAGTCCGCCTTGTCACGGGAGTCCCACTTTTTATAATACCTTCCACTTTGATCTGGCTTTGCCGTTTTACGATATTTGTCCGGGATTTCTTATGGGTTCCGGCTTTGCCATCTTAGAATTTTCGATATTTAATTCACCTGTTATCAGCGTAATCGCCAAGCTGATGAAGAATATTAATGAGCTTGTCAATTTTTCGGTTCATCAGGGCAAAATCGACATCGCCGGAAATAATCTCCTCTATTGAGTCCATTGAGGTACTCAGAAAATCTGTAATCAATTTTGATTCCATTGGTGTAATGGCGGATTTTTCCACAGTCAGCAGAATTTGATCCAGTCTTTTGTGAAGTTTGGAAAATTTCTGTTTAAGTTTATTGATATCAGGACCTTTTGGTTTCGGTTCGGGGGCGAGAAGGTCTGTGATAATTGTCCCGTTTTCTTTCGCGGCGAGGTAGGCATTTCTCAAATCATTTTTCATATTTCCGACAATAGAAATCGATGAATTGCTGAGAAATCCGTCATAGATGATTTGACCTTTGAAAGGGAGCAATATTGCATTTGAAAACAGGGGTAGGCTTTCTGGCAATATTAATTCTGTAAATGGGTCCACTAATGCTTTTACCGCGTAAAATTTATTATCCATATAAAAGATCGCGTGATTTTTCAGGTATCTTTCAATGATGAACTCTCCTCTGATGAATTTCTTCCAGGTAATAAGAATTTCTCTTTCTTCTTCATTAAAACTATCATTGCTATCCTCAATGAAACTATCGATAATTCCAATGTTTTCGAATAGCTTATTCCTTATTTTTGCCGTCTTTTCCGTTGAAGTCCTCATATAGCTATCAAAACCGGTAATTCCTTTTATTATACCGAATTCAAAATTAGTATAGATATGCAGACTGATCATCATTTTAAAGAAGGTTGAGGATTCATCTTTAGATAGTGTCATTACGGTTCCTTTACTGAATGGCTAAAATTTTTCTTTTAGGATTGAATAATATCTTCGGCTGATAACATGGTTATCTTTTTCACCTTTTAATTTTATTACGTATCTGCGGTTGGACCATTTTTCCACTTTCTCAATAAAGTCAATATTGATTATTGTTGAGCGGTGTATCCTTATAAATTTGCTTTCCGGAAGAGTATTCCCCCATTCTTTAAGTGACCGTGATACGGACATTTTTTCACTATTGCTCAAAATAACCCATGAATATTTTTCATCGGCCTGGAGATCTTTAATTTCAGAAAATCTTATGAATTTTGGTATTCCTTTTACCTTAATCCTTATATGCCCGCTATAGTCGGCAGGCTCGGTTCTTTTCTCTTTTTGTTCGCGGTTATATTCACATATCAGCTTTTCTCTTAACTTCAATCTTACTTCAATCGCTGATTATAATTCTTTTGTCTGAAACGGTTTTGTAAGATAATCATCAGCCCAAGCGCCATTCCTTTCCTGGAATCCTCTCTTTCAGAAAGTGAAGTGAGATAAATAAATGGTATCAAAGCTGTGATTTCATCGGAAGATAACTCTTCTTTTAACTGGTATCCATCTTTCCCCGGCATATTGACATCGGAGATAATCAGATCAGGAAGAAACCTTCTCGCAATTTCAAGACCATCTTCGCCATTTTCAACTATAATAACGTTATAACCCTGTAGTTCAAGGAATCCGCGAATAGTTGTCCTCAGAACAATATCATCATCAATGACCAAAACAGAAATCACAGCTGTTCCTTCTAAAATTTTTGTTAATCCCTTCGATTTTATAACATTATCGCAGGCAATAAAACAAATTTATTTTTATTAAATCAAAAATTCAATCTCTTTCTGGCAGTTAATTCCCGAATATGTACCGTTTATTCCATAATTAAGTCCGCTAATTCCTTTCTTATCTCTAAACCCGGGTTTCACGGATAAATTTGGAGTAAAAAAAATAAAGGAGTTACAAAATGAATTTTTCAGAAATAATTATTAACGGAATACTTTTATTTGGTTCAGGAATATTTCTTATAGTTACTTTATCATTTATCACTTATAAAATAAGAATAGCGAGAAGCGGAGTTAAAAAATATATGAAGAACCGGTAACTTATGAATGTCAATCTGAAAGGGAGATAGTCGTTAAAACCAAAACTGAACCGGCACTTAAAAAAATAAGAAAAAGAGAAAGAAGAAATCTAAAATATTCATCTAACGCAGAAGTTTTTACAAATTACAGCCAGCCACGATACAGAGTTATTAACAGGCCGGTTTATGATGAATCATTCACAGATTATGAAGTTGCTGAAGTTGCTTTTAACTGATGACTCAGTCAAAGGAAAATGGTATGGAATATTCCGGGAACATATAAAAAGAGGAAAAAGGGATAATAAATAAAGATAGAATGTGGGATAAAAAGAAAGAGGGTCGGGGTGATAGGATTTGAACCTACGGCCTCTTCGTCCCGAACGAAGCGCGCTACCGGGCTGCGCCACACCCCGAAAACCGAACAACAAATATATAATATTTCAGCGACAATAGAAATAGCATCCCAAATAAAAATTATTTCAGGAAATTTCCCTTATCATCTTTATGACTTAAAATCAATTCGGCAAATTCTCTGAACACCCCTTTCCCCCCGCTCCTTTTACAGATGTAATCCACTTTTTCTTTGATGACATCCTCAGCGTCTGAGGGGCAGGCGGTAAAACCAGCTATATCGATAATTCCCAGGTCATTTACATCATCTCCGATAAACGCGGTTTCGGAGAGGGATACACTTTCGGATTCACAAAACTCCTTAAGTTTTTCTCCTTTTTCCCAGATTCCGGTAAAGACAAAGTCCATCTGCGATCTTTCGGCTCTTTTGATAATAATTTCAGAAGTATCGGTTGAAATGATGCCGCATTTTATTCCGGAGGCTCTCAAACGACGGACTCCCATTCCATCCTTGACGTTAAACTTTTTCATTACCATCCCTTCGGAGGTATAAAAAAGTCCCCCGTCGGTTAATACTCCGTCAACATCGGTAACTACAATTTTTATTTTTTTAATTCTTTCAGGAGTGATTGATTCGCGCAAAATATTACTCTCAGGTTATTCAGAAAAGAAGCGCTAACTTATGGTTTTTCTGATAACCGATCAAGAATTCTTTTCACTCTTGTATTCTTTCCACTTGTTTATGGCCGCGACTGCAAGGAAAAAGAAAGAAATTCCGAGGAGAATAATAAAGATAGTCCACATTAAAGCCTGGTAAGTTGTAGAGCGGGCCAGATCGATTGCAACAACAAGCATAAGAGCGGCAAGAGCGAAAAGAAAGAAAACAATTGCCCTCGAAAAATATATATTGCTTCTGGATACACTGCTTTTTGCTGTTGTAACCAGCTTTTCTTCTGTCGATCTTTTGTTTTCGATTGGTGTTATATGATGCATTTCCTCATAAAGCTCCTCCCGGCAGGCGCCACAGTAATAATGACCCGCAGGCAGATCTTTAGATATAATAAGATCTTTCTTACACCTTTCGCAATAGGTCAGATATTCGTTCTCCCAGTCAACAAGCGCGTCGTCCGGTATTCTGTATGTGTCATATTCTCTAATCAGATCATCCATCGCAACCTCGAAAACTTTAATTAAGGAAATAAGAAAGGAAATGTTTTAATTAAATAATAAATATCAAATATTATACCCCTTTTTGAAGTAAAAGTCAATAATATTCAAAAAAAAGGACTTGGTGTGTTATTTCTATTTTTCCGGAAGGGGAAAATCCCCTTCCGGATATTTATATTATTTTAGTTTAATCAGTGAAGCGTCATAATCTTCAACATTTTTATATCCGAGCAGATTGAGTATTGTTCCGGCAATATTTGTCAGACCCGGTTTTTCTACCGAGGCAATTTCATACTCACCATCATAAGAGGGATCGTAAATTATAAATGGGACAGGGTTTAAAGAATGGGCTGTTCTGTTCACCTTTTTGCCTTTTTTCATTTCAAACATTTCATCTGAATTTCCATGATCGGCGGTAATTAGAGCGATGCCGCCAAGCTCATCAATAACCGGAAGAATTTCGGAAATACAATGATCAACAGTTTCAACCGCGGTGATAACAGCTTCCATAACACCAGTGTGACCGACCATATCACCATTGGCGAAGTTGATTCTTCCGAATTTGTAATCGCCCGATTTAAGCAGTTTTATGGTTTCCGCGGTTATCTCTTCCGCTTTCATTTTCGGGGCTTTATCGAACTGGATTTTGTCGGATGGCACCTCAACATATTTTCCAGTGTTTTATCGATATAACCTGATTTATTACCATTCCAGAAATAGGTTACATGTCCGAATTTCTGAGTTTCGGAAATAGCGAATGAGGTTACTTTTTCGGCGCAAAGATACTGGCTTATTGTTCTGTCAATCGCCGGAGGGGATACAAGATAGTTTTTGGGGATATGGAGATCACCGTCATATTCCATCATACCGGCGTAAAATACATCAGGAACGCGTTTACGGTCAAATTCGGTGAATTCTTTTTCTTCAAAGGCGCGGGAAATTTCAATGGCCCGGTCTCCCCGGAAATTAAAGAATATCACCGCGTCGCCATCTTCAATGGTTTCCGACAGGTTTATCATTGTCGTCGACAATTACAAATGATTCAAGATACTGGTCGATGATCTTTTCATCTTCGCTATACATTGTTTCAATAGCTTCCATAGCTGAGTGGAATTTTCTGGCTTCACCGAGCACATGGGTTTTCCAGCCTCTTTCAACAATTGACCAGTCGGCATTGTAGCGGTCCATTGTGGTTATCATTCTTCCGCCGCCGGAAGCAATTTTGTAATCAAAACCTTTTTCTACTGAGATTGAAGCGAGCAGTTCCTCGGTAGGTTTAACATATTCGGGCGCGGTTCTTTCACCTACATCCCTGCCGTCAAGAAGAATGTGAAGGCGTACTTTTTCGACACCCTCTTTGGCGCACTGGTTTATCAGGGAGAAAATATGGTCCATGTGAGAATGCACATTGCCATCGGAAAACAGACCGAGAAGATGTACTGTCCCGTTATTTTTACCTTTTTCAATTACTTTTTTCCAGCTTTCTCCATCGTAGATGGCTCCCGATTTGATAGAACCATTAACCAGCTTGGCGCCCTGGGCAAACACTCTGCCTGCTCCTATCGCGTTATGGCCTACTTCACTGTTGCCCATATCGCCATCTGTAGGAAGGCCAACTGCCGGTCCGTGAGCTTTTAATTGAGTTCTCAGAGGAAGCTGCATCAGTTTATCGAGTGTGGGTGTTTCGGCCAGAAATACTCCGTTGCTGTCATCAGTTTTACCTATTCCCACTCCATCCATAATTATCAACAATAGAGGGCCTTTTCTGCCTTTGAAAGTATCCAGTTTTTTTAAATTTAGTGACATTATTGCTCCTGTATTTATTATTTATACAAAATCATTTCCCATCAAAATTAACTTTATAATATAATATTCACAATTTTAGTATGCAAACCGTGGATAAATTTGTGAATATTTGGCATTCCTGAAAAATAATCGCAAATATTTAGGCAGCAATCAAATATTTTCTTGTATTATATGGCAGAAGATTACGTAAACAGTTGAATTCTACGCAAGAGAGCAAAATAAAATTATTAATTATTATTTACAGAACTCCTGACTCCCATCAAACCATTTGGTCGTGATTTCATATACCGGGGATCAATTCAACGAATTTTTTTACGATTTATTCCCGAGGCGCGGCCTGATCTCAGATGCCAGGGTTAAACAATAAATATATTTATAACAGTCCGCGAATCAATAAGTTATCCATAAATATTTCGTGATGCGCGTCAACATCACGACATTTTATTTTACGAATAGATTTCCATAAGTAATTTTTTTTATTACCGGAGGTCAGGAGTTCTCAATTTACTATTGAAATGACAAAGCTTACCGCAGATTTCTTTGATTTCGCAGATTTAAGTGGAAAAAAGTTACAGAGTCACTTATACCCAAATCCTTAAAAACATTGAACAGGATTATTCCGTAAACAGAAAAATTCTGCTCAAAATGGGAAAAATTTTAGCTGATTGGAGGTGAAATTCGGCATTAGAAGCCGGACTACCTGCCTCTGGATGGTCTTTAGCAAAGCACATAAAAAACCGGAATGACAATGGTCTGTGAATTAAAAGGGGTGGTGAAATAAAAATGCTTAACAATAATAATTCCTAAACTGGCAAAGCCAGAACTAAAATAAAGCCTGAACAAATAATCGTACTCGTTTTTATTTTTTTGGTAAATTGACCGAGAACGATAACGAGTACCGCTTCGCCGAGTAATAGTACGGCTCAGTTAGTATAGACAATCCAAATAAATAAATGGAGCTTTATGCGGGTTGTTCAGCCACATATACAACCGGGAACGGATAAAAATTCTTTATCGCCTGAAAGGATTAGGGGTGCGTTAATCGGGTTATATTATATCAAGCTTTTAGAAAGCAACCTTGTTTGAGAGCTCATTTGTATCATCCGGTTTTATGGGGAAATGTTCAGAAAGGATTTTCCCGACTTTTTCAACCGCGTCAACAATGCCTTCAGAATAAAGCCCGTCACGGAATTTTTTCTGCATTGCGTCTCTTACCTGATCCCAGGTGTCATCTGATACTTTTTCATCGATACCGGTATCTGCCATAATATAAAACTGCCTTTCCGAAAGCACGATATATATCAGTATTCCGGTTTTATCCCTTGTTTGCTCCATGCCGAGTTTATAAAATTCCTTCTCAGCGTTTTCTTTCAATCCCGCCTTAAATGGTTTTTCAGTTTTTATACTGACCCTTATCTCACCGGCGGTAATTTTTTCCATCTCTTTAACTTTCGCTGAAATGCGCAGGAAGTCATCGTCACTGAAATATTTATAGAGTATCTGCTTATCCATAACATCCTTATTTTTTTATTCAAAGATAGTGATTTAGGGGGAGGATTAAAATAACGGGCGGAGGATGTTAAGAAAAAATCGGAATATTTCTAAGCTGGCAAAGCAAGAACCAAAATAAATCCTGAACAAATGATCGTACTCGTTCTCGAATAACCTGAGCGTTTTGAAAAGACTAGTACGAAGTACGATTACGAGAACGAGTATTCCGTAAGGAGTTAAATTCTACGCAAAATGGCAAAGTTTTATTTGACCATTAATTTACCGGGGAATTCTGTCCGCCTGTTCGCCGCGGAGAATCCCTGGCGGGACTTTTGATCAACTTCTTAACTTATTTCCCCACAATGAATTGCGGGGCTATTATCTGTCGTCCCTGACGGGACTTTTTTGGGATTTTGAAGTTATCTTAAAGAAAAATTGCTGGTTCTTATCTCTTCACTCTTCACTAACCACTTTTTCTTCTGGTTTGCCAGTCTATGTATTTAGAATCGCGGCCTGATTATAGGCAACATGTTATTAGCAGGCTTTTTTGAGAAATTTTGCTCTCTGGATTATCCTCAACATGTTAACGATAGTGTATTAGTAAGAGCCTATTTCTATTTTGTTTATATCGAACTCACGTTAAACATGATATTATAAAAATATAAACAAAACCGGGCTGTTTTTACTTTCCGGTGATAATACTTAAATTTGGAAGATTAAAGAAGAAAAACAAGGCGTTTTACATGATTCCCTGGAATGTTAATCCTGAAATATTTTCTATCGGTTTTATTTCTGTAAGATGGTATGGACTGCTTTTTGCCACTGCTTTTTTAGCGGGATTTCAGATTTTCACCTGGATATATAAAAATGAAAAAAAGAACCTGGATGATTTAAATACACTAATCTGGTATATGATGGTCGGCACTATAGTGGGCGCGCGGCTCGGGCATTGTTTCTTTTATAATCCCGTATATTATCTTTCAAATCCATTCGAAATTCTTGCTGTGTGGAAAGGAGGCCTTGCCAGTCACGGGGCGTCAATAGGAATCTTAACCGCATTGTGGATGTACACAAAAAAGAAACCGGACCAACCCTATTTATGGCTGCTTGACAGAATGGTGATAGTCGCGGCGCTGGGGGGATCTTTTATAAGGCTTGGAAACCTTTTTAATTCCGAAATAATCGGGGTAAAAACCGATGTCGCCTGGGCATTTGTGTTCAAACAAATAGATAATGTGCCCCGACATCCCGCGCAGCTTTATGAATCAATCGCTTATCTTATCACCTTTATTATTCTATGGTCGATCTATAAAAAATTCTGGAAAAAACTTTCGACGGGAACCATTTTTGGCCTTTTTCTCATTCTTGTATTTGGATTCCGCTTTTTTGTGGAATTTATAAAGGAGGACCAAAGCAGCTTTGAGGCAGGTATGGCCCTGAACATGGGGCAGCTTCTGAGTATACCGCTGGTTCTTACAGGATTATATTTTCTATTGCGAAATATTAATTCTTCCCGAAAGGAAGAGAAAGGCGCTTCATGAAATACCTGGTATATATTATTGCTTTAACTTTGTTTTTTTCGTTAACAGGATGTAAAAATGAAAACTCAGAGAATGGGGGTTTAATAAAAGATGAAATGCGTTTTGAAGGGGAAAAACATCTTAAAAACATAAAACAGCTTACTTTCGGCGGCAACAACGCCGAGGCATATTTCAGTTTTGATGACCGTCAGCTTGTATTTCAGAGTGACTGGGATAAGATAAATAACCAGGGCTGTGACCAGATTTTTGTGATGAATAGTGATGGATCACCGCTGGCAGATTCTGAACAATATCGGCTGATATCCACCGGAAAAGGGCGCACAACCTGCAGCTATTTTTTACCTGACGGCAGAATAATATACGCTTCAACCCATGAAGCGTCGGAAAACTGTCCTGAACCGGTGATGTTTATTGACGGTAAATATGTTTGGCCCATATATGATACTTATGATATATATATAACCGGCAAAGGTTCTGAGGAAAGCACACTCCTGATAGGAGGGGAAGGTTATGACGCGGAGCCGACTGTTTCCCCGGATGGAAAATATATAATATTTACCTCCACCCGCTCGGGTGATCTGGAATTATGGCGGTATGAAATATCGGGCGGGGAACTGCTTCAGCTTACTGATACACCGGGATATGACGGGGGAGCATTTTTCTCGCGTGACTCAAAAAAGATAGTCTGGCGCGCAAGCCGTCCCGAGGGAAAAGCGCGGGATGAATACTTCAAATTGCTTGACGAAGGTCTTGTTGAGCCGGGTGATCTGAATATATTCATTGCGGATATTGACGGCTCTGATGTGGAACAGGTAACAGAATTGCCGGGCGCTAACTGGGCTCCGTTTTTTCATCCTTCAGGGAAGAAACTTCTCTTTTGCTCGAATCATCACAGCCTTGAGCAGGGAGGAAGACTATTTGACATTTTTATGATCAACACCGACGGAACAGGTCTGGAACAGATTACTTTCTCAGGGACCTTTGACGCATTCCCGATGTTTTCTTTTGATGGTAAAAAACTTGTGTTTGCTTCCAACAGAAGAGCGGACAGAAAAGATTCGCGTGAAACCAATATTTTTATTGCCGACTGGATTGAAAATCCTGAATAAACAAATATAATATTTTGATTAGCCGAGATATGTTATGACTGAGAATGAGTTTATTTCTATATGGACTGAAAAGATCAGAAATGAAAGATTAAAAGATTTCCCCGCTGATTTTCTTAAGGAAGAGAAGGTGGCTAGGATTAAAATGCCCGGAAGAGCGATGATGATGGGAGCTGAACTTTTTGGCAGTGTTGAACTGGTGGATACAGATGGTGATGTACACTTTATGTGCGAATCGCCTGAAAAGGCAAAATATATCCTTTACGCAAACCGCAATCATCCTTTACATACTGATATCCCGGATGATGAAGAGGAGATGACAGCTGTATTAAAGAGATATGAGAATTTTCTTGATTCATTGCTTAATGATGTGAAAAATGAATTTTTAAAATCCTTCAAAGCAGCCGGCAAATTTGCCCAGGTATCAAACTCCATTTTCCGTAATCTTAAACTTTCCCGTCTTTAAGGAGGTATTGTGGCTGTTTTCGGTGAAAAAATTTCCCGCTATTTTGAGGGATTATTCGGCATTGAATTTCTTAAACGATATGAAGAATATATAGATTCTCCTCCTGAAACTTATATAAGGAATGGAACCAGGGATGAAGAAGCGCTGCTTAATGAGCTGGCTCTTTATGATATCGGCGTAGAAAAAATTCCTGATGTGACCGGCGCTTTCCGGGTTACGAGGGGGCATGAGCTTATCGGAAGGACATACAGTTTTATTCTCGGCCATTATTATATCCAGAGCCTCTCTTCTATGATACCTCCGATAGTACTTGATCCGCAGCCGGATGAAAAAATTCTGGATATGTGCGCCGCTCCCGGTTCCAAAACAACACAAACAGCGCTAATGATGGAAAACCGGGGAACATTATATGCCAATGAACCGGTGATATCGAGGACAAAATCACTTGTTCATAATCTGGAAAAGATGACGGTCGTGAATACCGGCGCGCTTAATTTCAGGGGAGAGCTTCTCAGTAAAATATTCAACCCCGAATTTGACAAAATTCTTGTTGACGCTCCCTGCAGCGCCCTGGGAATTTTGAATAAAAAGGATGAGGTGGATAACTGGTGGAATATCAGCAACGCCGAAAAACTATCGGCCACACAATATAAGCTGCTGGTTTCAGCTGTTAAAATGTTAAAAGAGGGGGGAGAGATAATTTATTCCACCTGTACGATGACAATTGAGGAAAATGAACTCGTTCTTGACCGGCTTATGAAAAAGTTCCCGGTGGAAATAGTGGAATGTTACCTGCCTGTAAAATCGATTCCCGGATTTACATCATTCGGGAAGGAAAAACTTGACAGTTCTCTTTCCCTTACTCACAGAATTATTCCCTGGGAGTTAAATTCAGAAGGTTTTTTTGTGGCGAAATTAAGAAAAACAGGACCTACGGAATCCCCTGAGAAACTTATAAGAAAGAAGAGGGGGCTGAAGCTTATCTCACATAAGGACCGGGAAATAAAAGAAAGCCTGAATATTGTCAGCGATCGTTTTGGCATTCCCCGCGATATCTTTTCCAGGTTCAGATATATGAAAAAGTCGAATGATCTCTTTTTTATTAACTCCGACTGGGAAGCGCCCGATCCCGATATTTTTATGAGAATAGGGACCAAACTTGGAATTATCGATAAAAACAATTATCTGCATTTCCATACCCAGGGAACAAGGATCATTGGTGATTACGCGAAAAATGAGATTTATGACATTGTTGATGTTGATGAGCTTAAGACATATCTTTCGGGAGGCATTATAAGGAAAAAAACTGATCTTCCGGGGAAAAAATTTATCAGGCTCAATGGTGAAATTATAGGCGCCGGCACAGCTTCGGATGAAGGGATTAAGAGCCAGTTTCCCCGCTCTTTAAGAACCCAGGAAATAGTTTACCCGGAAAAGATTAATGGAGAATAAAGATGGATTATGAAAAATTTCGAAAAACGGCGGAAGAATCTGACGCTGTCTGTTTTTATTTCAGCCATGAGGAATGTAATGTTTGCAAGGTCCTGAAACCAAAACTTCGTTCAATGCTGGAATCTGATTTTCCCGGAATCAACTTTTATTATGTTGATACAATGAAATACAGAGAAACGGCCGGGCAGCTGAATATATTCGCGGTTCCGACTATGCTTATCTGGTTCGGAGGAAGAGAGTGGTTCCGTCAGAGCAGGAATCTGAATCTTGATGTTCTGGCTGAAGAATTGAAACGTCCTTATGAATTGATATTCGGAGAAAAATAATCCACGGAATCCGGCTCTGAAATTAAACTTTTTATCCCGTTAAATGTTAGAAATATAAAAAGGTTTTATGAACGCAGGAAAATATGAAATCCATTTATTGGACGCGGGAACGTTTTCCCTGGATGGCGGGGCAATGTTCGGAATCATTCCACGCCCGTTATGGGAAAAAAAGATAACCCCCGACGAAAAGAACAGAATAAAACTCGGGGCAAACTCACTTCTATTAAAAAGTGATTCCAGGGTTATTTTATTTGACACAGGGATTGGCAGCGGCTGGGACAGTAAATTTTCAAAGATTTACAGCCTCGCTTCAGGAACAGAATTGTTATTCAGTTTATTGGCAAAACATGATGTTCAGCCGGAGGATGTGACTGATGTTATCCTTACGCATCTCCATTTTGACCATACCGGGGGATCGGTAATTGAGGAAAACGGACGTTATATTCCAGCTTTCCCCAACGCGCGGTATCATATTCAGAGAAAACAATTTGAGTGGGGAATGTCTGCATCCGAAAAGGATGGAGGAAGTTATATCAAAGAACGGTTCCAACCCCTCGCCGATGAGGGTGTAATAACATTTCAGGAGGGAAATACAAAGTTTGATGATGAAATCGAACTGGTTATTTTTCACGGCCATACACATTATCAGCAGCTTCCTATTATCTCCGATGGCAATAAAACTATATTTTTCACCGGTGATCTCATACCCACTTACGCTCATCTGCATATACCATATATTATGGCTTATGATCTTCAGCCTCTCGAAACAATAAGGGAGAAGAGTGTTTTTCTTCAGCGCGCGTTTGAAGATGAATGGATTTTGATTTTCGGGCATGGTGATGAATATAAGATCGGAACGGTCAATCATGGAAAAAAAGGATTTTCACTCAAGCGGGCTATCGGGAGTACAAATGATATCAGATGATGGATTTGTGAAAGTATGCGGCATTGATGACCTTGATGAAAGAATCGGTAAAAGGGTATTTGTGAATGATGTCGATATCGCGCTGTTTCTTGTGGATGGAAAAATTTACGCTCTCAAGAATATCTGTCCTCATCAGCATGTGGCAAAAATCTATGAGGGATTTATTACCGGCAACAGGGTGGCATGTCCTATTCACGGTTGGGAATTTGACCTGGAGACCGGAAAACTCGGCGGTGAAAGAAGAGGCCTGGATATATACGAGGTAAAAGTTATAAACGAGTATGTTTATGTGAAAGCTGAAGAAAAGGAACTGAACTGGTGATTTCGGAGGAGGAGATATTAACCATTTCAGGGGAGCTTGGATTTGATCTTACCGGGTTCGCGAAGGCTGAACTTCTTGAGGAGGAAAGAATAAAACTTGAAGAGTGGCTGGAACGGGGGTATCAGGCCGGTATGGATTATATGGAGAAAAATCTGGATAAAAAGGAGGATGTAACTAAAATACTCCCTTCGGCGAGCTCGGTTATCTCACTTGGACTGAACTATTATCACAAAGAAGATTATGAAAACCTGCCGGGGCGCGGGAAGGTGTCGAGGTATGCCTGGGGCACAGATTATCATTATTCTATCTGGAATAAAACTGAAATTTTTATTGAAAGAATCAAGTCGCTGGACCCCGGATTTGAGGCGGTCGCTTATGTTGATACCGGTCCGGTAATGGATAAAGTCTGGGCGGCGAGAGCGGGCCTGGGATGGATAGGAAAAAATACCAACATTATTAACCGGGGCAAAGGGAGCTGGTTTTTTATCGCTAATATTATATGCAACAGGGAATTTACACCTTCCGCCGGAGTTCCCGATTATTGCGGGAGCTGCAGCGCCTGCGTTGACGCCTGCCCGACCGGAGCGCTGGATAAATATATCCTCGATTCATCAAAGTGTATTTCATACCTTACGATTGAGAATAAAGGTGAAATAGGGGAGGAGTTCAGGGGTAAGTTCAAAAACTGGCTCTTCGGATGTGATATCTGCCAGGATGTCTGTCCCTGGAATGTAAAGTTTTCTGAACAAACCAATGAACCGGGGTTTTTGCTGAATCTTACCAAAGAAATTAAATTTGATGAAATAAAGAAAATGAGCAATTCTTTATTCAAAAAACGTTTTGCCGCGAGTCCCGTTGCCAGGGCGAGGCTGAAGGGATTAAAAAGGAACGCCCTGTTTTTGGAAAATGAACAGGATTGTGATAAGTAGCGATAAGGTATTGTAAACAGAATCGGCAGTTAAAATCCTGCCAGGTAAACAAACACGCTACGGTGTATAAATACCTTCAATAATTTTGCTCCTAAACCGTAGGACATGCTTTCCGGTTTATCCTTCTGTGGCCTGTCCCTCCCCTAAGTGCTTTTCAAATTCATTATAACATCTATAAAAGTTATGATATTTCTTAACCGGTATCAAGAATTATTTTCAATTAAATATGAAAGTTAAAAATTGGTACAACTTTATAGAACCGGATTTGAGGAAGAAATATATTAGACAATAATTTCTAGTGTTGCAGGCTTTTCAAATCATCCCGATACACCCGGCAGGGACATGCTGGAAAGCATGTCCTACAGGTCACTTTAGTAAAATCATTTTTTCATGGCGCTGTAAACGAGGTGATTTTTTTCGTTGAGGATATCTATTCTGTAAATGTATATTCCACTGGAAAGGTTATAATCATTTGCGTTGAATTTTACGCTGTGAATTCCTTTTTCTTTCCGGCTGTCTTCAAGTTCGGTTATTTTTGAGCCTTTGATATCATATACCACTACCTGGGCGTTGCCCGGTTCTTTCATCGAATATTCTATTGTGGTTTCCGGATTGAAGGGATTGGGGTAATTCTGGGCGAGGTGGTATTGATAAACAATGTTAACCCCTGCCAGTTCTGTCGCGAACTGAATGCCCATGTATGAACGGCTTTCATATCCTTCTTTATCAACGGCGGTTACTGTATAATAATAGTTTCTGGCGTCTCTTCGAGGGAATCCAACAAAGAGTGTATCCTTAACCGGTATTTTCCTTATTATCCGGGTGGTCTCAAGGTCTGCCGAAACCATTTCATAAATGTTGTAATGTGAAATGTCTGCTTCGGTGTTCTTTTTCCACTCGAGGAATATTTCACCAGTGTTTTCATTGAAGCTGTTGTTTATTATTACCGGAGGTTTGGGCGGCAGGTTTCGGTAGCTGTAAACCTCTCCGAGGGGGCCACCATACATACCTATATCGCTTCTTGTGCCATCTTTGTCCAGAATCTCGGGATTGCCAGCGTCTATCATAGGGGAGTATTTCTGAAGATGGAAGTTACGCAACTCAGGGTTGACCACCATGGGATCAAGAGTAATGTTGGTGGAATCAACTCCGTAATCGCCAAAAAAAGGAGTATGGGCGCCCCATACGTTGTTGTATTGAATCTGTGTATCGGGGTGGTAGTTTTTAATTCCGTAACCTGTATTAAGGAGGAGGTTGTTCATTACTTTTGTATTATATGTACTTGCTGTTATAGCTCCCCAGTCATCAAATTCTCCGTAAAAGGTGTTGTTCATTATGGTATAGTAACCCCCGGGCAATAATAAACCATTTGTTTCATTAAAGGCTCCACCCTCGCTGATAAAAAGGTTATTCCTGATATCAAGAGGATTGCTTCCCCCGTTATGATCCAGCCCATAAAGCATGTATCCGGATGAAAGCACAAATATATTATTATAGAGTTTGAATTGTGAGTCTGTGAAAGCAAAAATAAGGTAATTGTAACAATTCGTGGAAACCACGAGGTTATTTTCTATCACTGAATAAAAATCATACCAAAATGCCTGTTCCCAACGTAAAGTTTTATTAAAATTCTCGGATGAAAATATATTATCCTTTAAAATCGTCATTGTAGATGAATTCCATATTCCATATTGACAGTATTTAATATAATTATCCCTGACAATACATGTGTCAATATTATATGAATTAGAAATACCTGTGCCTTTCTGTGTATCTTCCAGAGGATACAATCAATGTAAATCCAATAATCATATTATGTTTATTCATGGTTACAAGATGATGAGAGGTGGCAACAGCAATATTGCTGTAATCAATAACCGATTTTTCCATGCCGCTGCCAATGAGGGCTACACTATCCGGGATTACTATCTTTTCCTCAAATATTCCCTCACCCACAAATACCGTGTCCCCGGGTGAGCAAATATCGAGCGCATTCTGGATTGTATCTGCGGCGGTTTCCCAGGAGGTATAGGGGGGCGTTGGATTGCCGGTTTTGCTTACATAGTGGATTTCGGCTTTGGTTATTGCTGAAATCATTAAAAATATTAGATAAAATTTTTTCATTTATTCAATTTACTTAACATCCGTTAAGGTCCATGCAGATCAGGCAAAAACAGGCACGGCCATAGCTCATTAACTGGAAAGGCTGTCCTGCGGTTATTAAAGATAAGGTCTTGCGGCAATTAAATTTGTTCCATTCTTTTTATTATTCCTTATTTAAATATGCAAGTTTATAACATCTGAGGCAGAGGCAGCCCTTGAGATTTTGGATAACCGCGTCATCTCTCTGCGCAAATAATTTTCGGATGCCCCGCATCGATTCATTATTCCATTCCTCTTTCGCGTTATTTTGTATTATGTTGCCGAAAGAGAAGGAGCTCGCGAGTCCGCTTATGCAGCATACTTTTAGATTGCCCTGCCAGTCGACATTGGGTACATAATATAGCCAGTAACATCCTTTAACTTCGCTGATATCGGCCACATTAAGGCGGGAAAGATCGTTATTGCCTGTTTTCACAAGCAGACGATCGACACCGAGTGAAAGTGATAAATCTTTAACCGGCTGAAGCTCTTCAGCGTTCTGATCTTTAAATAGAATAAACTGTGTTTCGATGAAAGGAGTTTTTTGTTTGCGTTTATTTTTGGCTTCCACAAGGTATTTTATATTCTCGATAATTTTTTCAAATTTAGCCCCTACCCTTATTTTTTCATAAACTTCCTTTGTCGCGCCATCTAATGAAATTATCAGGTAATCAAGGCCGGAATCCACCAGTTCATCAATTTCCGGTTTCCCCAGGGATACAAAGTTGGTGCTCACGGATGTGATTATTTTACAGTCAGAGGCATACCTGACCATTTTGATAAAGTCTTTATTTAATAAAGATTCACCGACTCCGTCGAGCCGGACAAGAATGAGTTTATCTTTCAGATCATCTATTACTTTTTTAAAGTCCTCAAATTTCAGATTTCCTTTTTCCTGGGTATTCATTCCCGTTCCCGTTTTGCAATTCGGGCATCTGAGGTTGCAATAATTTGTCGGCTCAATGTGCAGAATAAAGGGGCTTGACGAGAGTATGGTTTTTTTCTTTCTTCTTTCCAGTTCGGCCCTGAGGACATTAAATATTTTCTTTGGCCCTGGTCTTTTGGGGGAATTAAGAAAGGGGGGGAGGTACCTTTTCAGTGTCTGGTCAAGTCCGTAGGCGGAATTGGTTAAATATAAATATTTCATTTAGTTACCCGGATTATATAAGATTTTATCGACATTTTATAAAACAACCTGAAGAAAGAAAATTTATATTTCAGTAATAATTTTTCTGGTCAATACGGCCCTTAAAACATTACTCTGATGAAAATTAAGAAAAACAGATGTTAATATCAAATGTTCTTTGGGAGGGGAAAAATTGAGTATGATTATTCCGTAAGGAATTAAATTCTACGGAAAAAGGCAAGAATGCAATTAATAATGAACAATGAACAATTAATAAGGTCAAGACAGACGCAGATTTTTTGATTACGCAGATTTAGTTGATTGAGACGGAAGAAAAGCCACTAAATCACCGAAACACCAAATCCCACGAAAAAGTCAAAAAAACTTATTTTTAAATTTTTTTAACCTTAGTAGCATAGGAAACCACCCGACCAGACTAAACCTTATTAACCTTATTCAAACGGGCGATATGTTCTAAGGAATTATCTAATAATCGCATAAAAACTCAGAACAGGAATGGGGTGTTTAAAAAGATTGACTGGATAAATGTTAGCCATCGAAATCCAAATCGAAGTCGTCATCGAAATCGTTTTTTTTAATCAGAGAGGTGTTTTTACTCTTCACTTCTGACTCTGCCAGTTTATGATTATTCCGTAAGGAGTTAAATTCTACGCAAAATGGCAAAGTTTTAAGTTAAATGGCAGTAAAATTCCGCATTAGATTCCGGCCTTTTTGCAAAGGACGCGAAAAACCGGAATGACAATCAATCAGGCATGTAATTGTGGAAAACCCAAAAGTTCCATTTGTCCCATGAGTCCCCTTGTTATCTTACTTCTGGCTTGCCAGTTTATAATTATGATTACGATTATGATGTAAAGGAGGCAAAAAAATGGGGAGAGGAAAGTAAATATTACCAGATCGGCAATTTTTTTATAAATTTGTAGTTTGATTAATTTATATTTATTTGACTCACAGGACTTATGGAAATTATTCCTTATACAGAAGACTGGCGCGAAAAATGGGACAATTTTGTTCTGAACAGCAATACCGGCAATATGTTTCATTTGCAGCGTTTTTTTGATTATCATCCGCCGGGAAGATTTAAATTTCATCATCTGATGTTTATTGAGAAGGGAGAGATTGCCGCTGTGCTGCCGGGCAGCTCCTTGAGGACGGAGTATATGAATCACCGATCGGCGCCAGTTATGGTTCTATCGTTACAAAAAATATTAAATTCAAAAGGGCTATGGAGCTGGTGACAACCCTTATCGAATATGGCAGGAAAAATGGCTGGAAAGAGTTTCTTCTTACTCCTCCTCCACTGATCTATGAAAAATATCCCAACCAGAATCTTGAATTCGCGATGCTCTGGCAGAAATTTGAATATGACCTTCATTACATCTCAAGCGCGGTTCAGCTTTATAAAGACAAGGATATATTATCGCGGTTTTCGCCGACTATTAGGCGCAATGTAAGAAAATCGCTGAAAAATAAGGATGTCCGTGTTGAAATTAATGAGAGGTATGACCAGTTTTATCCCATACTGCTTGAGAATAAATCGCGGCATAATGTAAAACCGACTCATTCTTATGAAGACCTGATACGGTTAAATGAACTTCTGCCCGAATGCCTTAAGCTTTTTATGGTTTATTACAAAGATAAACCGGTCGGCGGTTCGCTTATGTTTTATGTTAGCGATCATATCGGGATCTGCTTTTATAATATGCTTCTTTATGAATATCAGCATCTGAAGCCTATTCAGCGGGTCATGTATGAAGTTGTTAAATATTCCACAGAACATGGATATGAGTATGTGGATATCGGTGTATCGCAGGATACCTCGGCTGAGGATCCTATGACCCCGAGTATGAGTCTTATCGACTTCAAGGAAAAATTTGACGCGCGCACAATAATGAGGAATACGCTCAGGCTGGTTCTCTGACAAATGAAAAAAAGTGTTTTTATCGCGTTTCTTGGAAACGCTTATGTCGATTCAAGAATTATCAATCTGTCAGATTCGCTCGAATCTGACGGATACAGTGTATCTGTAACCTGTTTTGACTGGACAGGTTGGAAAGGTGAAGGATTAAGAGGTAATTTTAATCTTTACCCCCTTAAAAAATCCTCCTTTTCACTCTTTTTTTATCTTAAGTTTGCTTTTCGTTTGATCTTTAATCTGCTTCGGTCGGGCGCCTCAATCTATTTTGCCGAGGATATCTACACCCTTCCTTTTGTTTATGTTATCGCGAAAATTAAGGGAAAAAAAGTATACTATAACAGCCGCGAACTTTACGCCTTCCTCGGGGGATTGAGGAATAAAAAGAAACTGCAGTCGGTCATTTATAAAATTGAAAAGATATTTATCAGAAGAGCAGACCTGGTTCTTGTAACTGGTGAGATGGACGCCGATTTCATCAGGGATTTTTATAAGGTGGATAATATTGTTGTTATCAGGAATATACCGCTCTATAAAAAGGCTGCCGATAAGATTGATTACAGGAAAAAACTGAATCTTCCTGATGATTCCATCCTTCTTCTTTACCAGGGTGTTATTCTTGAAGGAAGGGGATTATCGCTGATATTTGAGGCGATGACCGCAATTAAAGAAACCGAACTAATCATTCTCGGCGACGGTCCGTTCAGGGAGCATTATTTAAAAATGGCCGAAGAAATGGGATTGAAAAACAGAATCCATCCAATGGGAATGATAGATCAGGAAGAGCTTATTAATTATACCGCCGGGGCCGATATCGGTATGGCGCTTATTGAGAATATCAGCGTGAGTTATTATCACGCGCTGCCCAATAAACTTTTTGAATATATTATGGCTGAGCTTCCCGTGCTTTCATGCGCGCTGCCGCAGATGAAAAAAATTGTTGAAGAATATAATACAGGGAGAAGCATAGACCTTGAGCGGGAAAATATAGTAAAGGATACATTATCAGAAATGCTCGCCGATAAAAACCTGCTGGAAAGATACAAAAAGAACTGCCGCAAAGCTTCGGATGTTCTGAACTGGCAGGAGGAATACAAAAAAGCCAAAGAGACGCTCTTTTATGAGTAGGAATATTCTGATATCCCGCCCCGACAGAATTGGTGATGTTGTGCTTTCCACTGCCATCCCGAGAGAAATTAAAAGGCATTTCCCCGACGCTAAAGTATCGATGCTGTTAAGGCAGTATACAGGGGATATTTTCAGGCATAATCCTCATGTTGATAATATAATTATTATTGAAGATCTGTTGAAAGATGGATTCTGGCCGGGAGTAAAAAAGTTGAGGGAATATGGTTTTTCACACGCGTTTATGCTGCTTCCCAATAAACAGATCAACCGGCTGCTTTTTTTCGCCGGCATCAGGACGAGGATTGGATCGGGGCATAAATTTTACCAGTTTGTTACAAACTGCAAAAGTGTTCAAAGGTATAAGTATAATCCGCTTCGGCATGAGGCTGATTATTGCATGGATATGGCCAGGAAAACAGGTGTGGAACCGGAAAGTCTGAACGCTGAAATTTTTCTTTCTGATGAGGAAAAAGAGAGGGTCGCGGAAATAAGGAAAGAAATGCTCAATGGAGGAAATAAGCTGACAGGTATTCACAGCACCTCGGGGAAATCGGCGCCAAACTGGAAGCCCGCGGTATATAAAAATTTAATTCAGGCTCTGCGGGAAAACAGAGACAATACAATTGTGGTTACAGATAATGATGTGCCTGATGAACTGGCTGATCTTGAAGGTGTTGTTTATCCTAATGTTGGGAAAAATCTGCGAGAATCGATACTGAACTTCGCGGCTCTTGATATGCTTGTTTCGGCCAGCACAGGACCGATGCATATCGCGGCGGGACTGAAGGTGAAAACTGTCGCTCTTTTCTGCCCGATGACCGCCTGCTCTCCGAAGCTCTGGGGACCTGTGGGCAATGGGGGGAAGACAATAATTCCGGCGGATGAATTTTGCGGAACCAGGTGCCCCGGCGATCCCCATATTTGTGATTTTGAAGGGGAAGAGGGGATCAATATTGATACCGTGATTAAAAAAACAGAGGAATATTAAATCGTTCCATTTTTTGATAAACTGCCCGGCAGAATTACGGGGGTAAAAAAGATTAATGGGATAATTTGAGAAAATATAAATACCCGTGTCATCTTTTAATTATCAATTGTCCATTATCAATTAAGTAACTCTTCATTTCCGGTTTTGCTGCCTGGGGATTCTCAAATCAATTCATAATTCACCATTCACAATTCTAAAGGTATGCCCGGCGGAGTTTTTCGCGGCCAAGTTTTTCGACCAGCTCAAATTCATTCTCATTGATCTTTTCCACATCGCCGTAATAGTTGTTCTCGGAGCTGTCCTTCTGCGAAAAGCTGCTGACATTATCGGCCGAAAGCACCGCGAGGCGGCTGACCACAATATTATGCCCCGTTTTCATATCCACCACCCCCTCGATGAGGTAAGGACCCATAGACATAGTATGCTCGGCGTAAATGTTATACACTTTCGGGAAGAGCACAGCCTCAAATGTGCCGGTAAGGTCCTCCAGCGAAAGGAACTTCATAATATCTCCCTTGCGGGTTTTTATCCTCTTGGAGGTCATATACCAGCCGATCATTTTGATCTTTTTATTGTCATATTTTTCCATCTCAGCCGCTTTAGTTATATCCTTTCTTTTAATCGCTTTCCCGAAAAACTCCAGGGGATGGCGGCTCACCATATAATCGAAAGTTTCATATTCTATGGCGCATATTTCAGCGTCGCCATACTGCCGGTCTGTTCTCACCTGCCGTTCAAGGTAGAAGGTCTCATCGGCGAAAAGATCATTGTAACTCTCATCAAGCAGACGCCGGCGGCGCGTGTAAATATCGAGCAGACGCATAAGGGTGGGACGCGTTTCACCGAAACAGTCCATGGCGCCGCATTTTATCAGCAGGGCCGTTTCCTCATAACCGGAGCGCATCCTTACAATAAAATCGGCGAGGGAAAGATAACGCCCGTTCCTTCTCCTTTCGGCGATCAGACCCTTAGCTGTGTTGCGGGGCAGGTGTTTCACCGCCATCAGTCCTATTCTTATCTCTTTACCTTTTCCATGGTATTCATATTTGCTGTTGTTCACACATGGAAGAAGAACATCGAGCCCCAGCCTTTTTGACTCCTGGATATAGACAGCGGGGGAATAATAGCCCCCCTGGTTGCTCAGCACACTTGCCATAAACTCGGCCGGGTAATGAACCTTGAGATATGCCACCTGGAAAGAGAGCAGCGCGAAGGAGGCGCTATGGGCCTTGCAGAAAGCGTAACCGGCGAATGACTCTATCTGTCGCCAGAGCTCTTCACTTATTTTTTCGGTAAGTCCCCGCGAAGCGCATGATGAAAAAAAACGCTCCGAAAGCTGCCGCATAGCGTTATGCGAACGCATTTTTCCGCTCATGGCGCGGCGCAGAAGATCGGCTTCCTCCAGTGTGAGTCCCGCTATATGATGCGCCACCTTTATCACATCCTCCTGGTATATCATCACCCCGTATGTTTCACCGAGGTATTCTTCCATTTCAGGAACAAGATATTTACGGCGGGCCGGGTCGCGGTGGCGTTCTATGAATTCCTGCATCATGCCGCTTTCGGCCACACCGGGGCGGATAACCGAACTGGCGGCCGTGAGCATCTCGAAGGTGTCGCAGTCGAGCCGCTTCAGCAGCGAACGCATCCCGGGGGATTCTATATAAAAACAGCCGATAGTGCGCCCTTCACGCATCATTTTTTTTGTGCCCTCATCCTCAAAGAGCATCTGGTAATCATATATATCAAACCCTACTCCCCCCGATTTCCGCGGGAGAGGGGCCCGTATTTCCGGCATCGCTCCCTTTCCCGGGGGGAGCCGGTAATTTTTCATATCTATTATAGGGTCGCTCGTTTTTATATAGCCAATAGTGAACAAATGTACACTATAAATATATAATTTTGCCCTTTAAATGCAAGCGTTGACGCCCGAATTAAAAAGCGTGACATCTGATGAAAGAAGGGTGAGTTTTACAAACAAATTTATTATTCCGGAAGGGCTGTCCCTTCCGGAATTGTAGGAAAATAACGCTACTTTAAAAGCACAAGTTTTTTAGTCTCGGAAAATATAGTTTTGCTTTGTCCCGGTTTATTTACAATCATTCTGTAAAAGTAAACTCCGCTTGCAAGCCGGGAGCCGTCAAACCGGGTGTTATGATATCCGGAGTTTTTGTAATCATCAATAAGGGTTGCCGCTTCCGCCCCGAGAATATCATAAACTTTTATTGTCACTTTGCAATCCTCAGGTAAATAATAACTGATTTTTGTAAATGGATTGAAAGGATTGGGATAATTCTGATTTAACTCAAAAGAAGCTGGAATTTTTTCACCGGTAAACATTCTTTCTGTTAACGCCGATTTCTTTATAGATATATCATCTCTTTGAATATTCCCGATAAAACAATTCATTGAATCTGAGCAGGTAATATTCAGGCTAAGATAATATTCCCCGGGTGTGAGGCCGGCGCAATCTATAGAGTAACCAACATGGTTATGCATTGATGTATTTTCGGAAGTATATGTTACCGGATCAAATGAGCCGACAATTTCATTTGTGGATGCATTTATCAATCGGCATGATGAAGTTATACAAAAATCCTCACCTAATATTTGTGCGGCATTGCTATCATTTGTTACATAATAGTAATTCGAGAATATAAGCTCACTTTCATTCCCCAACGGAAAGTTTTCTGTTCTCAATACGCCTGAAAAATCGGTATAACTATTTATTGACATTGTATCGGAAATTGACAAAAATTCAACGTTATTATTATCAACAAATACATCCCCAACATTAAAAATAAACTCAATATCATCTTTTACGAGCGAACCTGTCCGGCCATAACTGATGGAAATATTATCCGCGCTGCTATTTTTCCCTACTTGTCGGGTTGAAAAATCATTCCCACACTCGCGGAACAAATATGGAGCTGAAGTGGAATTATCAAAAACCAGCGCCCGCATTTCGGCAAAGTTGTATCCATTAGTTACCAGAGGCATTATGCCGCTATGGTCGAGGGAATATATTGTGCTATATGAACCATTTTCTGCTCTTTTGACATATTTTGAAAATTGTCCATTATTATGACTATAAGCTAAAATAGTTCCATGGCTATATGGGCTGGTTGAATTTGTGAATGAGTTATTATTCGTAAAATCTACATCATCGCCAAAACTATTCCACACCTGTGGCCAGTTGCTGGCATAAGCCCCATATCCAACCCGGGCAACCGCCGCTTTCCTTGTTGCAACAGCGCCGGAATTTTTTGAATTGCTCTTCTCTATATAAGGCGTTTTGCTTCCTGTCCAGCTTACCATAACTTCAAAAGTATTATTGTCTGTCTTATAACAGCTTATTGAAGGATAACGGTTATAATTATTTCCTGAACCGCTGGAAAGGTTTCTGTAGCTGCAAAAACGAACTTCTCCGCTATTTTTGGGATCACAATGAAGATATTCTATTGTGGTAATTCCCTGTTGTAACGCTATGCTGTGTTCTTCATCCAAATTTGATGCTATTGCCCAGGCTGTTGTATTTGAACTGGTATAAGGAACGTCAACGGCGGCTCCTCTCCATACCCAGTTTCCATTAAGCCATTGTTTTATTCTGTATTGAAGGGAACTTTCCAAGGCGGGTTTAAAGAGAATTACCTGTTTATTCGCGCCCATTGAAATTACTGGCTTCGCGTTGCCGAAATAACCTGCCGTATCACATATCTCTACCTGCTCATGTGATAATGATGAGTGATCATACAAAATAGTTGTATATCCAAGATATAATTTATTATTTTCAACAAATTCATATACTATATAAGCGCGGTAATGATATTCATCAAAACAAACTGAAGGATTTTTCGCGCCGCTTTTAATCTTTGAAATTATATTCAGATGATTATGCACACCATTTGATGTCTCCATCCATACGCAGCTATCAGATTCATAAACCAATATTTGAATCAGTTCGTCCCCGGTGTAACCCGATACATAAGTTCTCTGCGAAGGACTGCCATAACCTTCTTCTTGGTTGGAAACATATTCTCCCTTTAGATTTGCTTTTACAACCGCACTTCCATCACGGAAAGTAACGGGAGTTTCAAGTGAAGTGGAATCCTCAAATTCTGCTGTCGGATTATTGCCATTATAGGTTGAAGTCCAATTCTGGAAAATGAATTTTCTGCTCTCACCATGCACACTAATCATTTGATCTTCATAATTCATAACGGTATAATATGTATTGCCTGGGATATTATGATCCATATCCAGGAAAACACCATTGTATTTGCTCCCATGATTGTAGTGTGTGCTCGCGTCTGGAGAAAAAGGCGATGTCCGGTAGTGAGGATGAGCGCTCATCCCTCTGTTTCTTTTCTGGTTATTGTAAGAGCCATCTTCATAATCAACAAACCAGGGATCGCGAAATCGTATCAATCCTCCTGTCGCGTCTGTTCCCTCCAGGCTGTTTTGGATTATTATACCGGTGTGGGTTTCTTCAAAATGTGAAGTCAGATCATCAGTAAATGCGTTTATTTGAAATGATTGAAAATTGACGACATTATTTGTTGATTCATTCCAATTATTGTACTTTTCATTGGAGTAAATATTCTGATCACCCAAAATAGTCTGGGTTGAACCAATTTGAAAACTAAAACTGGTTCCAGGGAAAAAAAAATTACTCCATTGAGTTCCGCTCCATTTTTGGAGAGTACCAATCTGAATTTGACTACTATTTACCTGATCAATGACAACAGTTTTAGTTTGTGATGAGATATTAAATGATAAAAATAATAACATCATGATCAAATAAAGTAATTTTTGCATGACAAACCTCCTTAAGAAATAGTGTTTTATTTATAATAGTGAAGCATCTATCTAAGCCCCGCTAATAATAGAGCCTTTGATGATTCGTAACCTACTGCTACTATTAAATTATTTTTGATATCAATGGAATAATAAGAGCCGTAAAACTGCCCTGTAATATTTTGATAACTTTTCCAGGACGAACCATTAAAATGCAAAAATTCTCCAAATGCACCCGCTACAAACAAATCATTAATTTCATTTGCTCTTATTTTATCAACATGATATTCCGTTATAATATCTTCTGAATTATCATCCCATATATTATCAGTTAGCTTCTTTTTTTGATATATTCCGGATCCGACAACATAATACTTTCTCTCAAACTTGAACCATACGCTGCTAAGGGTCCAATCTATGCCGTTTTTGTTTATCTTTTGTACTGAGTTATTTTGAATAATTAATACTTCTTTTTCATAGCTTTGTAAAATATTCGAAGCAACAGCCAGAATTTCCCATTGCCCCGTTTTTTCATTGTAATCACCCCAGATATCATTTATGTTCAGCTCTGTGCCGCTTTCCAGTTTTTGCCAGTTTACACCATCATAGTGATGTAAATTTCCAGAATTACCGACTGTATAAATATTATCACTGCCGCTTCCCCAAATTTTATTTATCGCCCCAGTCAAAATAGAGTTTATGCTACAGTCAATTTGTACAGAATCACCATTAAACCAACCTATTGCGCCTCCATTTGTAAGAACAATATTTTTTTCATCGAAGGCCCAAATTGCTTTTAAGCCTGGATAATCTACAGCGCTGCATTCACTGTGGAAATATATTTGCTGTAAATTCCATTTAATCCCATCCCAATGGACAGCGTTAAAGGTTGAATACCCGCGACTGCTTGAATCACCAATTGTTATTTTTCCAACAGCCCAGATGTTATTTTTATCTATTATCGCGCAATCGTATAGAGCGCAGCTTCCATATTCACCTCCAAAAGTAAGCATATCGAAAGTGAAATCATGGCTTGTGGTATCCATGGTTGTCACAAAAAGTTTGTTTGAAGGAGAGTGCAGGCTATCCGTATTGGTAAACCATGCCATAAAACTATAACCCTGGCCTGGAAAAAGTGAATCAATATAAAAAAGGGTGTCATCTGTAGTTAAGGAAAACTGAAATGAAAGAGAATCACCGGATGGATTATACTGTCTTAAAATAAGCTCCGCGGGAAATTCAATATCTTCCGAAGTTAGTTTCAGCCACGCTTCGGTGCAGTGGGCGTCATCCTCAGCCAGCCCCAGGGAGGGTATAACAACCGGGTCGGGCGGGTCTTCTTTATCAGGGGGTTCGGTGGTTGTACAGCTAAAAATAAAAAGCGTCAAAAATAAAGAAATAAAAAAACTCGCTATCCTCATATTACTCCTCTTGCTTTTGCTAACTTGAAAATAAGAAAAAATGATGTTATTGTCTATGGTAAAATTAGGGAAGAAGCAGCGCTTAAAACTCAGCTTAGAAAATATAGGCTCATGCCCCTGTTTCTTAGCTGGCCGTCATATGACTCATCAATATATTCTACAAACCCAGGGATCGCGAAATCGTATTAAGCCCCCTGTAGCGTCTGTTCCCTCCAGGCTGTTTTGAATTATTATGCCGGTGTGGGTTTCTTCAAAATGTGAAGTCAGACTTTCAGTAGTTTCTGTTATTTCACAATGATGAAAATTTGTAACATCCTGAACATCATTATTCCAGTTGTTATATTTTTGTGATGAATAAATATTTTGATCACCTAATAAAACCTGTAGACTGTTAACTTCAAATGGAAATTCTGTTCCCGGAGAAAAAGAATTGCTCCATGTTGTGCCTTCCCATTTCTGAAGAACACCGATATCTGTTGATCCATCATTAAGTTTTTGTTTGATTTCCACATTTATCATCGTTTGCGAATAAATTGCCATTGATAAAGTTATTAAAATTAGCACATAATATTTAAAACTTTTCATATAATCCTCTTTTTAGTGTTTTCTAAAGTGATTTTTATTCTTATCCGTTTCAGGAATAATTCCTGCGTTGCCATCTGATTTTTACTTCGATTTCCCTCTTAAAATTCTAATAGCATGGATATTACTGCCGAAGCACTATTTTGACCAACAGCAACCATTAGGTTATTTTCTATTGCGCATCCATAATAATTCCCCCCATCCAGTTTAGATTGTTCTAGAAAACTTTTCCAATTATTACCATTAAAATGCAGGAGCTCGCCAACTCCTCCAACTGCTATAAGATTATTAATTTTTCCCCCACGAATTTTATTTATTGAATAAGTTGTTATCTGGAAAATGTCATTCCCCCAGCTTTTATCCTGTATATTATGTTTTTGAAATATTCCGCTTCCGGCAACAAAATATTCCTTTGGAGAATCAAACCAAACCGTTTTTAATGGCCAGACTATTTCATTTGCTCCCGAAATCACACAATTATAATTATTTATAAGAATTATTTCAGCTTCATGTCCATGTAATATATTGCCAGCCACAGCCAGAATTTCCCATTGCCCTGTTTTTTCATTGTAATCACCCCAGATATCATTGATGTTCAGCTCTGTGCCGCTTTCCAGTTTTTGCCAGTTTACACCATCATAGTGATGTAAATTTCCAGAATTACCGACTGTATAAATATTATCACTGCCGCTTCCCCAAATTTTATTTATCGCTCCAGTCAAAATAGAGTTTATGCTACAGTCAATTTGTATAGAATCACCATTAAACCAACCTATTGCGCCTCCATTTGTAAGAACAATATTTTTTTCATCGAAGGCCCAAATTGCTTTTAAGCCTGGATAATCTACAGCGCTGCATTCACTGTGGAAATATATTCGCTGTAAATTCCATTTAATCCCATCCCAATGGACAGCGTTAAAGGTTGAATACCCGCGACTGCTTGAATCACCAATTGTTATTTTTCCAACAGCCCAGATGTCATTTTTATCTATTATCGCTACATCGTAAAGATAACTACTGCCAGTTTCCCCGCCAAAAGTAAGCATATCGAAAGTGAAATCATGGCTTGTGGTATCCATGGTTGTCACAGAAAGTTTGTTTGAAGGAGGGTGCAGGCTGTCCGTATTGGTAAACCATGCCATAAAACTATACCCCTGGCCTGGAAAAAGTGAATCAATATAAAAAAGGGTGTCATCTGTAGTTAAGGAAAACTGAAATGAAAGAGAATCACCGGAGGGATTATACTGTCTTAAAATAAGCTCCGCGGGAAATTCAATATCTTCCGAAGTTAGTTTCAGCCACGCTTCGGTGCAGTGGGCGTCATCCTCAGCCAGCCCCAGAGAGGGTATAACAACCGGGTCGGGAGGGTCTTCTTTATCAGGGGGTTCGGTGGTTGTACAGCTAAAAATAAAAAGTATCAAAAATAAAGAAATGAAAAAACTCGCTATCCTCATATTACTCCTTTTGTTTGTGCTAACTTGAAAATAAGAAAAAATGATGTTATTGTCTATGGTAAAATTAGGGAAGAAGCAGCGCTTAAAACTCAGCTTAGAAAATATATGCTCATGCCCCTGTTTCTTTTCTGGTTATTGTAAGAGCCATCTTCATAATCAACAAACCAGGGATCGCGAAATCGTATCAATCCTCCTGTCGCGTCTGTGCCCTCCAGGCTGTTTTGAATTATTATGCCGGTGTGGGTTTGTTTGAATTGTGAGGTAAGGTTACCTGAGTAACTTTGAATCTGAATAGTCCTAAAATTGTTGACATCATTTTCATTTACGTTATTGTGTTTCCATATGTTGTATTTCTGTTCCAGAAACACTTCTTGCGATCCTAAAACAGTTTGACTCCCAGTATCCCATGTTTTAGAAAATGGAACATCTGTGTGAACAAAAACTTTGTTCAGGGAATCCCAAACTCCTACATTTGATACACTTGTATAACCATCTTCCAACCTTTGATCAATTAAAACTGTTGTTTGTGAATTAGCTGAACAGCTGATAAATATCAAAAACAAAACTACTTTAATTGTGTAATTATTCATCTTTTCTCCTTTAATAATATTATTTGTTAATTTATTGAGTGATTCTTACCTGATTCCGGTTAAAATGACCGCACTTTGGTAATTGTATCCAACGGCAACAAGGAAATCATCATAAATTTCAATTTTACCATAACAACCATTTTCTAAAGATATTTCTTTGTATTTATTGCTCCATGAAAATCCATTGTAATGTAAAAAGTCACCATATGCCCCGACACAAAACACATCATTCAATGCAGTTCCTCTAACGCAGGTAGTAGAATATACTGTAATTTCTTTCGCAATATCCGGCCAAATATCTTTTATGGAGAAATCTCTTTTATAAATTCCTGAACCGGCTATATAATAACATCTGTCTGGAAGAAACCATGTAGTAACAATGGGTTCCATATAAGAAACAGGAACGATTTTTGATATTCCAGAACCATTTATTGATAAAATCTCTTTCAGGGAACTTGAACCGAAATTCGAAGCAACAGCCAAAATTTCCCATTGCCCTGTTTTTTCATTGTAATCACCCCAGATATCATTGATGTTCAGCTCTGTGCCGCTTTCCAGTTTTTGCCATGTGGACCCGTTGAAATGTCCAATTCTTCCATTATTCCCAACAATATAAACATCGCTTGAATTTATGCCCCATATTTTATTTATGCTCATATCAAGTTCAGATGGCAAACAGAATTCTGTTTGCTGAATGTTATCTCTTAAAATAGCAATTTTATCTCCTGATGAAGAAACCCAAATTTCATCATCGAAAACAAAAATTGACCTTGATGGGAAAGCTGTCCTGGTCGAACTGCCACATACAGTGGGGAACATAATTTTTTTGAGGCGCCATTCATTACCATCCCAATGGACAGCGTTATAGGTTGAATACCCGCGACTGCTTGAATCACCAATTGTTATTTTTCCAACAGCCCAGATGTCATTTTTATCTATTATCGCTACATCGTAAAGATAACTACTGCCAGTTTCCCCGCCAAAAGTAAGCATATCGAAAGTGAAATCATGGCTTGTGGTATCCATGGTTGTCACAGAAAGTTTGTTTGAAGGAGGGTGCAGGCTGTCCGTATTTGTAAACCATGCCATAAAACTATACCCCTGGCCTGGTAAAAGTGAATCAATATAAAAAAGGGTGTCATCTGTAGTTAAGGAAAACTGAAATGAAAGAGAATCACCGGAGGGATTATACTGTCTTAAAATAAGCTCCGCGGGGAATTCAATATCTTCCGAAGTTAGTTTCAGCCACGCTTCGGTGCAGTGGGCGTCATCCTCAGCCAGCCCCAGGGAGGGTATAACAACCGGGTCGGGAGGGTCTTCTTTATCAGGCGGTTCGGTGGTTGTGCAGCTAAAAATAAAAAGTGTCAAAAATAAAGAAATAAAAAAACTCGCTATCCTCATATTACTCCTCTTGTTTGTGCTAACTTAAAAATAAGAAAAAATGATGTTATTGTCTATGGGTAAATAAGGGAAGAAGCAGAGCTAATAAATCATCTTGAAAATATTCGCTCATTCCCCTGTGTCTTTGTTGATAATTAAATGATGTATCAATATAAACTGGCAGAACCAGAGCAAAAATAATTCTGTCGTCCCTTCCGGGACTTATTGACTTATACTTGAACGGATTCCCCTATTTGAAAATAGGGGCTATTTTCTTTCATCCCTGCCGGGATTCTTTTTAATTGAAAATATTTTCTACGAGATCAATCCGATTTGAAAAGTCCCGCCAGGGATTCTCCGCGGCGAACAGGCAGACAGAATTACCCAGTATTTGTTGGTTAAACGAAATCTTGCCATTTTGCGTAGAATTTAACTGCTTATGGAATAATCAGAGCAAAACTTCATGAAATTCGCAGGCTCTGAATAACTTTTCAATCGTAAAAAACAGCGAAATCCGCCTAATCATCATAATCCGCGGCAGTGTAGTTATTTTTGCCTTGACAGGGAAGAAAAAAAACAAACTCCTTTAAATTTTTATTTCCGATTTTAGAAATTTTTTATTTATTTTTCCGCCATGGAAAAATGCTTTAATATCGATCGGAACATAAAAAAGCAAAATCATCTTACGACCCCCGGCAGGGTCAAAGCCTCTCGTATCACCCCTGATTCCCTGTCAATTACACATCTTCATTCTGTTAAATTATTGTTAAGCATTCTCAGATCGTTGCACAATATGAACCTTACTGATAATTTATCGCCTGGAATTTAAATAAATTAACCATCTAACAAATATGAGGATAGGAAAGCTATGTTAAACAGTTACAAATGGTATTTCCTTTTAGTATTTCTGTTTGCCGGCGCTATTTTCGGTCAGACTTATAAAATGACCGGTAAAGTGACAAGCTTCGATACAGGTGAAGCTTTAATCGGCGCGAATGTTTACGTAAAAAACCTGAGTATCGGGGCAGCAACCGATATGGATGGAAATTACGAATTTGAAGTCCCCGCGGGAACCCACACCATTGTATGTTCCTACATAGGTTTTGAAACACAGGAAGAAATGGTTGCAGTAAGAAACAATACTGAACTGCATTTCAGACTAAATGACTTTGAATTTTCTCTTTCAGTTACAGTGCTTGCCGACAGGGCAAAAGAAAGAGAAACACCGGTTGCTTTTACAGATGTCGATAAGAGACAAATGGAAACACAGCTCGGATCACAGGATATTCCCCTTATTCTGAACACAACTCCTTCAGTTTATTCCACCATGCAGGGTGGCGGTTCGGGTGACGCGAGATTTAACGTACGCGGTTTCGACCAGAGAAATATCGCTATCATGATCAATGGTGTTCCGGTAAATGATATGGAAAACGGCTGGGTTTACTGGTCGAACTGGGATGGTGTTGCCGATGCTACTTCTTCACTTCAGATGCAGAGAGGCCTCAGCGCTGTTAACCTCGCTACTCCTTCAGTCGGCGGTACAATGAATATCATCACCGACCCGACAAAACAGAATATGGGTTTTAAATTTAAACAGGAACTTGGAAATGACGGATTCCTGAAATCCACACTTTTCGGCCACACAGGTCTTATCAACAAACAGTTTGCTTTCAGCGCCGGCGCGGTAAGAAAAGTTGGCGACGGCGTTATGGACAAAACATGGACCGACGCGTGGGCTTATTATTTTGGCGCGGCATGGAACGTTAATGATGATAACCGCCTCGAACTTTACGCTCTTGGCGCTCCCCAGAGACATGGACAGAACCTTTACAAACAAAACATTGCCCGTTACGACCAGGATTACGCAAAAGACCTGGACGATTATGATCAGGCAGCTCTTGCCAGCTATAAAGAAGCGGGAAGAACTTTCAACCAGAACTGGGGACCGGTCAGCTCTTCTTATACCGGTGAACAATACTGGAATACAAGCTCAGGCGAACGTTATGATGAAAGCTTCTTAAACCTCAGAGAAAATTATTATCACAAACCACAGGTTAACCTTAACTGGTATTCAAATATGTCCAAAAAACTTTCTCTGTATACAACTGTTTATTATTCAGGCGGAGAAGGTGGCGGATCAGGCGATCTTGGAGTATATACCCAGAGATCAGATGGAAAATGGAAAAGTAATTTTATAAATGGCGGTGATTTTTATACACCCCAGTATGATGCCATGGTAGCTATGAACAGAAGCACAACCGATGTTTATGGCAATACCAAAGTTGCCGGACAGTCGCTCGCCATTTTAAGAAACTCGGTTAATAACCAGTGGACAGTAGGCGGATTGGTTAAAGCTTATTTCAAAGCTTCAAAAACTTTCAAAGCTTCTGTTGGTTTGGATATCAGAACCGCTGAAATTGATCACTATCGTGAAGTTCGCGACCTTCTTGGCGGAACTTTCTATTATGATACAAGCAATGATTTTGATTCACCAGGTCAGTATAATAAAAGTCTTGGCGATAAAATCGCTTATGATTTCACAAATAATGTAAACTGGATAGGCGGTTATATTCAGGGTGAATACAGCAAAGATAAATTCACCGCTTATGGAACAGTCGGTTATTCAACAATTAAATACAAACATACCAACCACTTCAAAATGGCCGCCGATGGCGGAGAAACAGTTGTTGAGTCAGATAATATTGGCGGTTACCAGGTAAAAGGCGGGGCAAGTTACCGCGCTAACAACGATGTTACTGTTTATGCCAATGCCGGTTATGTTTCAAAAGTGCCGATACTCGATAACGTAATTGATGATGAAACCAGCAACAAGAATGACGATTATACAAATGAAAAATTCACATCATTTGAAGCCGGTATAAACTTCGCGCCGGCGCACAGACATTATTTCGCCAGATTAAATGGTTATTATACACAGTGGAAAGACAGAACCACCAAATATGAAGATTACCAGTATAATACTGATGAAATTAATATGTTTCTCTCGGGTGTTGACGCAACTCATCTCGGCGTGGAATTTGAAGCCGGCTATCAGCCATTCAGATATGGCAGAATAGACGCTTCGGCATCTGTCGGAAGCTGGGAATATACTGATGATGTAAAAGGTACCGCTAAAGTGCCCGGATCAGGTGTTTCAGAAGAAGTATTTATTGCGATCAAAGACCTTAAAGTTGGCGACGCTCCCCAGACACAGTTTGCTCTTTCAGGAACCGCTTATCCGGTCGATGGCATGATGCTGCAGGTTGTATTCAAATATTTTACAAGCCACTATGCGGCATTCAACCCCTTCGACAGAATTGTATACGCTGGTGAAGAAGCTGACCGTACAAAAAGTTGGGAAGTCCCCGGTTACGGGCTGCTTGATCTGCATTTCGCATATGACCTTCCTTTCAATATGAAAGGTGTTAAAGCAACATTATTCGGTCATGTATTCAATCTTCTTGATACAATCTATGTTCAGGACGCTACAGATAACTCACAGTACAATGCGTGGGATGATGATCATGACGCTGATGACGCTGAAGTTTATCTTGGCCTTCCAAGAACTTTCAACCTTGGAATCTCAATCCAGTACTAAAAATAAATTTTCTTCAAAAACCCCTCGCGCAGAGGGGTTTTTTTTGCATTTTTGTGGATAACAAATTGAGTTTATAATGAAAAAAGCCATAATCTTTCTTCTTATCGTTATTTCTTTTGAACTTTTTGCCGAGCAGCCATATGTTATCCTGATCTCTTTTGACGGATTCCGGTGGGATTACCCTGACCGGGGTATTTCGCCCGAACTGAAAAAAATGGAAGAGCGGGGGGTAAGGGCAATATCTTTCAGACCGGCGTTCCCTTCAAAAACTTTCCCCAACCATTATTCAATCATTACCGGAATGTTTCCGGAAAACCATGGCATTATCATGAATTATTTCCGCAATCCGAATACAGGTGAGGTTTACCGCCTGGGGGATACCGTATCGGTGAGAGACGGGAAATGGTACCAGGGTGAAGCATTCTGGGAAACAGCCCGCCGCAACGGAATAAAAACCGCCTCATATTTCTGGCCCGGCTCCGAGGTGAAACAGGAAGAAAGACGCCCCGATTATTTTGAAAAGTATGAACATAAAAGAGCATACAGACAAAGAGTGGATGGAGTTATCGAATGGCTGAAACTTCCCTGGAATGAGCGGCCAAAATTCATCACACTCTATTTTGACGCCACTGACTCTTACGGGCACAAATATGGTCCCGAATCGGAGGAAACCAACTTCGCTATCCGGCAGCTCGACAGCCTCGTGGGATATCTGAAGAATGGATTAGCTGCCACTTCTGTCGCTGATAGCGTAAATATCATCATAGTTTCCGATCATGGCATGACCGAAGTAAGCGATGAGAAAACAATAAGGATTGATAAAATTCTTGAAGATTATAAATATGAATACACCGGGGGCGGTCCTCTTCTGATGATTGGCGCCAAAGAAAATGAGCTGGATGAAATTTTTAACCTGCTTCATTTAAAAGAGGAACATTATCGTACTTACCGGAAAAAAAACCTGCCCGAATGGTTCAATTTTTCCGCCCATCCTTTTATTTCGCCGATAATCCTTATTGCCGATATCGGGTGGTCAGTTGAAGCGGGGGAAAAACGATATTCCTCTCTCGGCAATCATGGTTATGAAAAAGATCATATAGATATGCATGGCATATTTTTCGCCGAGGGACCCTCATTCAGAAAGGGTTTTAAAACCGGCACTTTATGGAATGTGGATGTTTATCCCCTTCTTTGTGAAATTTATGGAATATCTCCCCGCTCCAATATTGACGGCAGCCTGGAAAGGATAGGTTTTATTTTAAATGAACGATAAAAATTGAATATCTGTTTGAATAGGATTAGATTGTATATTTTTATTCCTGAGAGTGGGACAGAATGAGTGAGTTATTAAATATTAAAGTAAAAAAATACACACTGGAAAACGGACTGGAAGTAATTTTATACCCCGATAATTCTCTTCCGGTAACGGCGGTGAATATCTGGTATAAAACCGGATCGGCAAATGAAGTAAAAGGTAAAACGGGCCTCGCTCATCTATTTGAACATATGATGTTCCAGGGGTCGGTTAACGTTCCGAAAGAGAAACATTTTAAGTATATCCAGGAAGCGGGGGGAACTCTTAACGGTTCGACGAGCAACGACCGGACCAATTATTTTGAAACGGTCCCCTCAAATTTTCTTGAAATGGCTTTATGGCTTGAATCGGACAGAATGGGCTTTCTGCTTCCCGCCCTTGACCAGGCAAAGCTGGATAACCAGAAAGATGTGGTAATGAATGAGAGAAGGCAGCGTTATGACAACCAGCCATACGGTCGTTCCTGGGAGCTGCTTTTTTCAAATCTCTTCCCCCCGGAACATCCCTATCACTGGCCTGTTATAGGGTGGATGGAGGATATTGAAAAGTTTGAGCTTGAGGACGCGGTTAATTTTTTCAGAACACATTATTCACCATCAAACGCGAGTCTGGTTATCGGGGGTAATATAAATATTGATAAAACAAAGCTGCTGGTTGAAAAATATTTTTCCGAAATTCCCTCTTTCGGAAATCCTGATAAACCGGTTGTTCCCGAAAGTCCCTTAAAGGAAAATAAAAGAATCATACATCCTGATAATATTATTGTGCCGAAACTTTTTCTCGGCTGGCAGTCGGATAAACTCTTCGCCTGTTACGACGCGCCCCTTGACATAGCTGCCGATATACTTGCCGGTTCAAAAAGTTCTATTCTTCAAAGGGTTCTTGTGCATGAAAAACAGGTGGCGACAGATATCGCGGCTTTTCAATATTCGGGAAAGTATGCAGGAATATTTTTTATCATAGCAACACCGGGAACCGGCTATTCACCCGATGATCTTAAAGAGGAAATTCTTTCTCTTATCGGAGAGGTAGGTAAAGGCAATGTGAATGAACGGGATATCGTAAGATCAAAAAACAGTATATATTCTTCATACATCTATTCACTCCAGCATCTCTCCTCACTTACCGATCAGATAAATAATTATAATTGCAACAGGGGAGAACCTGAATCCTTTATTTATGACACACAGAGATATCAGCAAATCGTTAAGGAGGAGGTCATCGAGGCTGTCAGCCGTTATCTGACCAAACCACATGTCGAACTGCAAATAGTAAGAGGAGAAGAGAACTGATATGAAAAAGACCGACAGATCATCAATGCCTCTGCCGGCAGAAGAGCTTATTTTTAATCTGCCGAAAATAAATCGGTTTACCCTCAATAACGGAATGGAAGTACTTTTAATAAAAAAAGATAATCTTCCGATAGTGAAAATCAATCTGGTTTCGATATCGGGGAGCAGATTTGACGGCGCTGACAAAAGCGGGCTGTCTTATTTTATGTCGATGCTTATTGATGAAGGAGCGGGAAAGAGGAGCGCGTTTGAGATTGAGGATGAACTTGAATTCCTCGGATCGGCAATGTCTGTTTCGGCCAGTCATGATTCAGTTGTTCTTTCACTGATTTCTCTGAAAGAAAATCTGGAAAAATCTTTATCAATACTTGCCGATGTTTATAAATCGCCTCAGTTTAACGATTCCGATTTTATTCGTGAACGTTCAAAGCTGCTTAATAAAATTCGACAGTTAAATGATGATCCGGGATTTGCGGCATCGGTTTTAATGGAAAGATATCTTTACGAAGGCAGCTATTATGAGAATCCCACGACGGGGTTGTTCAACCAGGTGGAAAATCTTAGCAACAATGATATAAAAGACTACTATAATAATATACTTCGCAAATCCACCACCGCGTTGCTTGTAGTCGGCGATGTTGAACAGGCTGAAGTGGAAACACTGCTGGGAAATTATTTCGGCAGAGAGGACTACAGCGCTGAAATTAAGGAAAAACCTGTTACCGCTAACCGGGCGGAAAACAGGATATATTTGTTTCAGCGAAACAATTCCGCCCAGTCGGAAATACGGGTGGGAAATCTTACCAGCGGAAGAGGAGCCCCCGACTTTTACAGTAAATCATTGTTGAATACAATACTCGGCGGGCAGTTTTCGAGCAGGATAAATCTGAATCTCAGGGAGGATAAAGGATATACATATGGCGCTAATTCCTCCTTCAATTATCATCGGCAGAGCGGCTATTTTATGGCAAATACTTCGGTGGAAACAATAAATACAGTTCCGGCATTAAAAGAAATATTCAAAGAAACTGAAAAAATTGATAAAGACATTTCGGAGGATGAACTGAGTTTTGCCCGTTCCTATCTTGTCAGGCGCTATCCTTCACTCTTCGAAACATGGCACCAGATGGGCAATCATCTGATAAATATTTTTCTGCATAATCTGCCCGACAATTATTTCAATTTGTATGTGGATAAACTTAATGGATGCGCTACAGATGAACTGATGGAGGCTGCTTCAAAAAATATTACAGGCAGGGAAAAAACGGTTGTGCTTGTCGGGGATATTGAATCATTCCGGAAAGAACTGGACTCTGTTGAAGGTTATAAATTATTGAATGTTGACGATTTTCCCGGATAGATCAATTTATACCCTTTTTTTCCGAGCCGCAGAAGATCACTTTCCACCAGGTAAAAGTTTTCGGGTGAAAGGAGAAAGAAATATTCCCTTCCTTCAATAGATGAATTAATATAAAACCGGAGCAGAGAAAGAATATTATTATCGCTCAGTGGTTTCAGCTCGGTGATTTTATTGACCGGAATAATACCGAGTCCGTTTCTGATCAGTTTTCTCTTTATCCTTTTATATAAATGTGAAGAGGTATCGACGACAACCGACGCATTGGAGGAGAAGTACCGGATATAAGTTGCTATTGTTTTTGTCAGCCTGAAATCACTGAAGCCTGCCGATAGCTTCAGATTTTCATCACTGATCTCCGTGTTAAAATTCAGGTACCATTCCTTACCGGCGTTTTCAATATTTCGGTATAGCTCTAAATTATTCCTGTCCGGCAAAAGAATGAAAGCCAGGGGGAGGGGAGACCTGAGCATTTTATTTATTTCAGAGGAAGGAAGTTCTTCAATACCGCTGATAAATATCGAAAAGAATGCCTGTTTTCGTTTAAGGAGTGTATCTCTTTTAACAGATATTTTCAGGATATCTGTTTTACCATTACTGATATTTATTGCTGATTCGAAATATTTTTTTTTAACTTCCGATTCAAGGCGCAGGCCTCTGTTTTCACAAAAGGTTGACAGATCATTTATGAAAATTTCGGGGAAAATATCGGCTGGCAATTTAACTTTACTAACCGGCGGCTCGCCCGAAACGGTTTCGCAGAACATTCCAATATCCATCCGATAACCTGAAAGCGCGTATGAAAGCACCGAGTCGGCTTCGGCGAAACCCAATTCTTCCAGGTCATTTTTCGCGGGCCTGTTGTAATTTTCGAGTACCAGGTTTGCCGCAAGCAGGGCCAAAGCAAAAATACCCAGCCAGAGCGCTATTTTATTCTTTATATTCAACTTTATTTTTTGTTCACAATCTCTTTGATACGTTTTATACTCAGGCTAAAACATTTCTTAAAATCATCCATCTTTTTTTCAACTGCTTTAACATTTCCGTCGGCTGATAATAATTCAAGGTCTTTTGACTGTTCGCCAAGCATGAAGGCGCCAAAATTATATGAAAGACCTTTAATAGTATGAAATAGTTTTCTTAATCTGTCGGCATCTTTATTCCCGATATATTTTTCGATATCCACAATATATTCGTTGATGCTTTTTTCAGACATTTCCAGAATGTTTTTGAAAAAGTCGCGGTCTTCCTCACTGCCGCTGTATAAATACTGGTTGAGTATATCCATATCAACAACTTTTTCATCATTCTCACTGTGTTCTTCCCGGGGTTCATTTTCCTCTTCATTCGGTTCTTCGGATACTTTATCACCGGGGACGCCATTTTTGTCATTCAGAATTGACTCATATTGCGCTGAAAGCATACTCCTGATTTTATCAACCGTAACAGGTTTTGCCATGTAGTCATCCATACCGACAGCGAGACATTTTTCACGGTCATCCTTTAAGGCGTTTGCGGTCAGGGCAACAATTTTCGGACGGGTATCCTTCCACCTGTCAATTATAACTCTTGTCGCTTCATATCCATCCATAACCGGCATCTGAATATCCATAAAAATCAGGTCGTAATTAATATTGCTTTCAAGATATTCTATTACTTCTTTTCCTGTGCCTGCCACATCAATGGTGTAACCAAGTTTTTTAAGAACATGAACAATAAACTTCTGATTTACCGGGTTATCTTCGGCGACAAGAATTTTCAACGGAAGGTTTTCGGCAAAGTTATTATCTCCGGTCGGGAGTGATTTTTCCTTTCTGTAGAATTTTTTAGGCTCGCTATAAAATATATAATAAAGCACGTCAAATAGCTGCGACTGTTTAATCGGTTTTGTCAGCTGTGCCGCAAGGTATTTATCCGCTTCGCTTTTTTCCTCTTCCGAAAAGCTAAATGAAGTAACAAAAACAATAGGTATACTCTTTTCACCCAGTATGACGCTTATTTTTTTTGCCACCTCAATGCCATTCATTTCAGGCATCTGCATATCGAGCAGGATAAGATCATACTCATTCCCCTGCAGTATTTTTGACACCGCGTTTACCCCGGAGTCGGTGGTTTCGGGGAGTAATCCCCATTTTTCAGTAATGGTTTTGAAGATTTTAAGATTGGTGAGGTTGTCATCCACGATAAGAAGTTTTTTATTTTTCAGAATATCATAGTCATATTCTCTTACCGTCTTATCGGCAACTTTTATTACTTCAACAGTGAAATAAAATGAGGAACCTTTGCCCTCCTCGCTCTTCACCCAGATATTTCCATTCATCAGCTCAACAATTCTTTTGCAGATCGCGAGTCCGAGTCCGGTGCCTCCGAACTTCCTTGTTGTGGAGGAATCAATCTGCGAAAAAGGTTTAAACAAAGTGCCGAGCCGGTCTTCGGGAATCCCTATTCCGGTATCTCTTACCTGGATGAGCAGTTTAACCATATCATCATATTCATCCATTTTTTTAACATTAATAAACACCTCGCCAAAAAAGGTGAATTTAACGGCGTTGCTGACCAGGTTAACAAGCACCTGTCTTAAACGCGAAATATCTCCCTGGATAACTTCGGGAACATTTTCATCGATAAGATATGCCAGTTCGATACTTTTTTTCTCGGCCTGGCCCGCGAGCAGATCAATAGCTTCTTCGATACACTGGTTGAGCTGGAAGGGGGCTTCTTCGAGGTCCATTTTGCCCGCTTCAATTTTTGAATAATCGAGAATATCACTTATTAGTGTCTGGAGCGCCTCTCCGCTTGTGCGGATAATATCGAGGTATTCTTTCTGTTCACGTGTAAGCTCGGTTTCGGCCAGCAGACTTGTCATCCCGATAACGCCGTTGAGGGGAGTTCTGATTTCATGGCTCATTGTGGCGAGGAACTCAGATTTCGCGCGCGAACCGGCTTCGGCAGCGTCTTTGGCTTTCCGTAGTTCGGCCTCCTGTCTTTTTTTGACCGAAATATCCTCAACCATCGCTATTCCGAATAGTGGAGAATTATCATTATCTCTCACCATGGAATATGTGAGCCGTCCCCAGATGACCTCATCATTTTCTTTTACAAATCTTTTTTCAAGCTGATAGCTGTCTCTTTCGCCTGATAACAGTTCCTTATAATAGAGGCCGTCATTTCCGACATCTTCAGAGTGAATAAAATCGGTAAAAAGCCTGCCTGTAAAATCTTCCGGCTCATAACCGAGCATATTTACAAATATCGGATTAACCTTGGATATTTTGCCTTCAACATCAACAATAAGAATTCCAATCGCTGATTCTTCAAATAGTGAGCGAAATTGTGTCTCACTCTGTCTCAGCGCCTGTTGCGCTTCAAAATTAAGAGTAATATCCTTTGTGGTTGATAATATGCGTTTGATAATCCCGTTATTTTCCCTGAAAGGCTGCGACCAGGTTTCTATCCAGATATATCCCCGCGATTTGTGCCTTACTTTATACTGAACAATATTCTCCTCTGTCCGGTCAATTTCATTCCTGGTAAGTTTTCCTTTTATAACTTTTTTATCAAGAATATCAAGTATTTCGGAAGTTTGTTTCCCCTTTACCTCTTCGGCAGTCATTCCGGTAATGTCATGAATACTTGGCGAAGCATATACAAATCTTCCTTCCGGATCATGAAGGCAGATAATATCTTTCATATTTTCGGTAATAAAACGGAGTCTTTCTTCACTGTCCTTCAGTCCCTGCTGAGCGGTAAACTTATCGGTGATATCTTTTGCCACCCCGATAGCGCCTGAAATTTCACCAGATTCATAAATAGGTTTGGCGTTGATCTCAAGTATATGAATATTGCCCTGTTTATCGATGAAAGAAATATTTGATATCTCAGGTTCAAGACCCTCCTTTACTTTTTCAATAATCTCTTTCATCAATTGTCTATCATCTTCGCTATCGCTGATGAATTTATAAATATCGGAACGGAATTCTCTGTCGCTGTAATCGAGCACCGTTTTAACCGAAGGAGTAACGAAATTTATTTTTCCCTCAAGGTCGTGACGATAAACAAAATTATTTGAGTGGGTCAATAATAGCTGCTGCTGATCAACCAGTTCGGCCAGCTCTTTCTGGTTTGTGGCAAGTTCTGAAAAAGCAGTGTTTCTCTGTTTAACTATAACCCAGAAAACTGTAACAATAAGCGCGATACTTAAAATAAGAAATGAAATAATAACAGTGAAATTGGAATTTATAGAGGTAAGGAGAGTGCTTTTATCGGCGGAAAAGAGAAGGCCAAAATTTCCGGTAAATATCTTAACCGGGTAATAAACCGAGATCACATCAATTTCTTCGCCCGAACTGTTGAGCAAATGCTCAAGCTGACCTTCAAAACCATGGCCTGTCTGCGATACAATTATTGAGAAAGATTTTTGAGGTATTTCAGGAGCGATATCAACATATTTTGAGCCCAGGTAAGTAGTCTCAATCATATTGCCATCCATATCGAACAATACCTCCCAGGTTTCCGGCCCGATATAAATATTTCTGAATTGCTCTCTGATAAATCTTGAAAGATTCATGTGAACAATTATATTACCCCAGATTTCTCCTTTGCTGTCATAGATCGAATAATGGATATTGAATGAGCTGCCATTCCAGAATATATTTCTTGTAACAAAATTTTCAGAATTACTTTTTATACCGGATATTCTGAAAGAATAATAATTAAAATTATCCTTGCTTATCAAAACGGACTTATTTTTGCCATTAATTCTAATCGAATCGATCATTTCCTGGAATTTAGCGTAGAACCTTCTTAACCGGGTTTTTGTTATCTGTCGCGAATTAAGATTTTTAAAAAAATTATCCCAGTTTTCCGATTCAATTATATAGCGCAGATCATTTTCAAAAGACTCAGACTGCTGATGAAGATTAGCGCTGCATATTTTTACCTGGTTGAACATAAGATCAACCTGGCTGTCGGTTTCATAACCTAAAATTGTAATATAGTTATACCAGCTGAGCGCCAGGAGACTTGATATAACTATCGCGATTAATGTATATATTTTTTTCATGGTAGCAGTCCGTTTTGTTTTCAGGATTTATCCATGAAGCTGTTGAAAGAATTATTCTGTTTTGAAATTTGGTTTTCTTTTTTCGAGAAATGCCGAAGTGCCCTCGGCAAAATCCCTGGTGCTGCAACAGACTCCAAACAACGACGCTTCGTAATCGAGTCCGCTTCTGCCTGTCATCTCATCTGCCGCTATAACGGCGTCGAGGGCATATCTGACCGCGAGCTGTGCTTTCGAAGCGATTTTGCCTGCTGTTTCGAGGGCTTTTTCCATCAGTTCATCCGCCTCGAATACGTTGTTTACAATGCCAATTTCTTTCGCTTCATCCGCTCTGATGGCGTCACCGGTCAGGATAAGCTCCATAGCTTTACCCCGGTTAACTAAGCGGGTAAGCCGTTGTGTTCCCCCGTATCCCGGGATAATTCCAAGATTAACTTCAGGCTGACCGAACTTCGCGTTTTTCGACGCGAATCTTATATGACCTGAAAGGGCGAGTTCACAGCCCCCTCCGAGGGCATAACCGTTTACAGCCATAATTACCGGTTTGCCAAGAGATTCAATATTATTGAAAACCTGCTGTCCAAATTCCGAAAAGGTTTTGCCATCGCTGCCATTCAGAGTATTTAGTTCCTTTATATCCGCTCCCGCCGCGAATGCTTTTTCACCCGCTCCGGTAATAATAACAACAGATATCGCGGGATCGGATTTAACTTTATCCAGGGCGCTGTTTAATTCGGAAAGGAGCCTGTGATTAAGCGCGTTTAATTTATCAGGTCGGTTAAGGGTGATAATAGCAATATTATTCCTGACTTCAAATAATATAGTTTCAAAGTCCATATATGCCTCCTTAAAAAATCACATAAATTGGAACCGTTATCTTCATATTAAAAGAAAGATACTGGTTTTTCTCAAAATAATTATAATAACCGGTAATATCCAGCAAAAACATGGACAGCCCGGCTCCAACGTGTAAACCGGCTTTAGTATTGTCTTCAAAAAAATCAGCTCTGCCGCTGCCCGATTTAAACTGATGAAGCTTTTCAAGATAAGCAAATGAAATTCCACCTTCAACTACCGGCATAACAATTACAATATTTTCCATCACAGGTTTGAAATAATGTCTTACACCCGCCTTAAAAGTAATCAGATCACTTGAAACTGTAGAATAATCGGATGAAGCATATAAATCCTTGTTCCCGGCAAAATGATGGTAACCGGTCCGGAAATAAACAAAGAGCGGGAATACAAAATTATCGGTATATGAGAAGGAAAAATCGAAGCCGATGCCAAAATTATGACTATCTGAAAAAAGACCTACGGGCAGATCGGTCTCGATTCCCGCGGATAAAAATCCTCCCCTCGCTCCCCCGGGATCATATTGCTGGGAAAAAAGTGAGGCGGAACAGATTAAAATAATCAGTATAATTTTTTTCATATTTTTTACTCAGTTAATAACCGGCGCCGATACCATGTTCATGCACAAGCATACCGCCATAAAAAGATGTCATAATAATAAAGGCCGCTACTATAATTCCGGCCGTGAGGAAAAACCATCGCAGGCTGCCAACTTCTCCTTTTCTTTTTATCAGGATAAAAAGGCGGAATCCCGCGGTAAAAAAGAGAAACCAGGCGCTCAGATTCGCGATCTCTTCATGCAGTTCAATCTGATTATGAAATTTATCCGCTATTTCAGAGGATAATAAAGTTTCGGTTGAATTTCCCGAAAGCAAAGCGAGGATCATAGCGGGAACGACCAGTAGCAGAAGCGCCTGAACAATATAGTCAAAATCCTTTGATTTATAAAAAAAGGAAACAAATTCGAACAGCAGATAAACCAAAAAAAGAGCCACAGGGAAATGGACAAAAAATGGGTGAAGTTCAGCAATATAATCCATTATACCCTCCCGAATTTAACCGCATAATACACTTCCTCCATTGACATTTAGTATTTCACCATTAATATGCCTGGCCAATTCAGAAGTGAGAAATATTACCGGGCCGGCAATATCTTCAGCATTGGCTACACGTTTCAGAGGAATTGAAAGCCGGACGGAATCGTAATAGGCAGGATCTCTGAATACATCGCTTGTCATGTCGGTTTCAACCCACCCGGGGGCTACGGCATTTACATTAATGTTGAACGGTCCGAGTTCGGCAGCGAGAGACTTTGTAAAGGAATTTACCGCCCCTTTTGAAGCCGCGTAATTAGAATAAAAAGCTTCTCCCCGCTGAGCCGCTGTTGAACTTATATTCACTATCTTTCCGTAATTCTGCTTTTTCATTACAGGAACAATCTGTTTGGTGAGAAGGAATAACCCGTCCAGATTTAAAGACATAGTCTCTTTCCACAAGTTGTGGCCCATTGTCTCTATACCGGAACCTTTCCAGATCCCGGCATTATTAATTAATATATCGATATGTTCAAGCTTGTTTATCAGCCTGTCGGTAAGTTTGTTTACTTCATTTTCTATTCTTAAATCGCACTGAAAAGGAAATATACTCCCGCCGTTTTCAATATTATAAAATTGAGGAGTCTCATTAAGATAAACTACGGCGACATCCGCGCCCGCGCGGGCCAGCATTTCGGCGCAGGCTTTTCCTATCCCTCTCGAACCACCTGTAACTATTGCTGTTTTTCCGGAAAAATCAAACATCAGTACCTCACTTTATATAAAAATAATCCTTTTGCCGGAGCTGCCATAGCCGCTTTTTCACGGTCGCGCGCTTCAATTATCTCTGAAATATAGTCTTTATCCAGATTTTTTCTTGCCGTATAGATTAATGTCCCGACAATAGCCCGGACCATACCGTGCAAAAACCGGTCAGCCTGAATATAAAAAATAGTCAGATCACCACTTTTTCTCCACCAAATATCAGTAATTTCACAAACTTTGTTGAGTGTATCACTATTTTTCTTCGCGAAAGATGTAAAATCTTCTTTTTTCCGGAAAATAATGGAAAGTTCATTAAGCCTGGAAATATCGATAGATTCTATTTGAGGCCAGCGCCAGGAATATCTTTGATAAAAGGGAGATTTTTTTTGGCTAAAAAAATAGATGTAACTTCGTTTTTTCGCGCTGAAGCGGGAATTAAAATCGAGAGAGGTTTTATCAAGGTTTCTGACAGCGATTGAATCGGGCAGAAGAGCGTTGATTCCCTGTATGGTCCGGTAGATATTGAGGTCGTGCGCAGAGAAAAAATTCGCGGTCTGTCCGAGAGCGTGAACTCCTGAATCGGTACGCCCCGAACCTGTGAGTGTTATTTCCTGCCGGGTAACAGTTTCAATTGCCTTTTTTACTCTTTGCTGGACTGAATCGGCATTTTTCTGGATTTGCCATCCTGAAAAATCGGTTCCGTCATACTGGATCAGCAATTTATAATTAATGGCGTCCATGCCGGTCAGTCCCGCTTAAAGGTGTATCGCTAAAATGGTGTTGTTACTGTGAAATTTATTTTATTTGGCTGAAGCAATTCATTTGAATAACCGACAGACATATACCAGCCGAGATCGGTTGATTGTTTTTTATTATATGCCGATACGAGTCTTACAGCGTTTATGGCGCTTACAAGTCTGTTAAGTATAAGCGCTCCCACAGCGAAGCGGATGTTATTATAAGCTCTCTCACTGGAGGTCCAGGTATTTCTGTATTCCTTTCTCGCTGAATTGTCAGTCCATTTCCAGTAATGGGTTTCCACGTTATAGGTGTTTTCAAAGTCCCTGTTCAGTTCCTGTATTCTGTTATAATCATATACATCTTCGTAAAGACCTATATTAGCAAAATAATCGGCGTCTTTACCATCGAGACTGACATCCCCGGATGATTTCGCGAACGCGCGGTAGTTATCTTCCTGCCAGTTTCCATAGGCATTAAAGCCGGCGAAAAATCCCCAGAATACAGCGTCAGCCATAGTGAAATATTTCCCTGAAGACCACGAATCGGCATATAACTCACCCATTCCGGGCAACAGCAATGAATAAATAATGGCCATCCCGGCGCTTTTTTTACCAGCGTCACTTTTCTGTTGGGGGAAAAGCCGCAGATTTACACTCAAAGGTTCTTCCCGAAAACTGTCAACGCTGTCAACCAGTGAAATACTGTTCTGACCCTGGATTATTATCGCAGTCAGCAGGAACATGCTAAGTATTTTTTTCATAAACTATCCGGCAATATTTTTCCTAAAATTATTTTGCTGAAAACTGGCTGTACAAATATCGTGATGTACGCCGGTAATTTCAACTTTAACAAGTTTATTAATAAGCCCAGGGTCATAGGGATGTTCAACACGGACGTAATTGGATGAAAAACCCCTGGTAAATCCATCCTTTTCTTCATTTTCAAAAAGTGTTTCAAGCTTTTTGCCTTTCATTTCACGGTAGAATGCCGTCCGTTTTTTCTCACTTAGAATTCTGAGCATATTATTTCTTTTTTTTCTTTCCGCTGTTTCAACCTGCTGCTTCATTGAGGCCGCGGGTGTGTTATCTCTTTCGGAATAACTGAAAACATGCAGATAACTGAAAGGAATATCCCTGAGGAAATCGTAGGTTTCATTAAAATGTTTTTCAGTTTCCCCCGGAAAACCGGTTATTACATCAATGCCGATTCCGGAAGAGGGGATAAGCTCCTTAATCTTTTTTATCCTCTCTTCAAAATGTTTCCTGTTATATCGTCGTTTCATGGCCGCCAGAATTTCGGGGCTTCCGCTTTGCAGGGGTATATGGAAATGAGAGCATATTTTGGAATTTGAAGCGGCCAGCTCAATTATTTCATCTGTCAGCAGATTTGGTTCTATCGAGCTGATTCTTATCCTGAATTCTCCCGGAACAGCAATCATCTTTTGAAGGATTTCATAAAGGCTGGTATTATATCCTTTCCCATAATCGCCAACATTGACGCCGGTAAGAATAATTTCTTTATATCCTTTTTCAAGAGTTTCCTCAAGGCGGGGCACTACCTCCCCCGGAGGCATGCTTCGGCTTCCCCCCCTGGCGAGAGGAATAGTGCAAAAGGTGCATTTATAATCGCAGCCATCCTGTATTTTGAAGAATGCTCTTGTCCGTTCATCCCCGGCGGCAGATGATGAAAAACAGAAACTGTTTCTCTCCTCCTCTGCGTCAATATGAATACAGGAAGGGGATGATTTGCTGAAATCGGGCAGGTAATTAAAAATATTAAATTTCGCGTTGCTGCCAAGCACAGCGTCAACACCTTCAATCGAAGCTATTTCTTCTGAGCGCAGCTGCGCGTAACAACCGGTTACTATAACATAAGCATCGGGATTATTCCTGAGAGCCCTGCGCATAATCTGTCTGCATTCACGGTCGGCATTGGCCGTAACAGTGCATGTGTTGATAACATATACATCCGCTTTATCGGCAAAATCGACAATATTAAAACCGTTGCCGATAAATTCTTTTCCCATTTCAGATGTTTCGGCATAATTCAGTTTACAACCGAGTGTATAAAATGCTGCGCTGGAAATCGTACTCTCCTTTCTCATAATAAAAAGGGACTGTAAATATCAAAACTATAAAAAAATTCTGATAAATACAGTCCCAAAAAAAATGTTCTGTCTATAGAAATTTATTCGGTCTTAGCCGGTTCTTCTGATTCGCTGGCGGCGGCTTTTTTAGGAGCCTGGTCTTTTCTTGAATCATGTTTTGGCTTAACACTGTCGTAGATGTTAAAATCGGAAGAATCAAATTTACCTACATCGGCTTTTATTATATCATCAACAGTCACTTTATCAAGCTTGTGTTTCTGAATATATTCGCCTATTGTATCGGGGTCATCTTCCTGAAGAGCCGCGATAACGCTAAGAACTATTTTTTTATTTTCTTTATCAAATTCAACAACTTTGGTTGTCAGAGGTGTGCCAACCGGGAAACAGAAGGAAAGATTTTTGATCTTGCTTGTTGAAAGATGCGAACCTGGTATGAAGCCGTCAACTCCCTGCGGCAATTCGGCGATCAGGCCTTTTTCGATTATTCTTACAACATTAACATCAACTTTCGATCCTACACGGTAATCTTCGGCAAACCTTTCCCACGGATTTTCGTTGATCTGTTTGTGTCCGAGAGATATTTTGCGCTGCTCGGTATCGACACTTAGTACAACAACTTCAATTTCTTCACCTTTTTTGACCACTTCACCGGGATGGCGGATTTTCTTGGTCCATGAAAGATCGGAAATATGAACCAGACCATCAATACCCGGTTCGAGCTCAACAAAAACTCCAAAGTTTGTGAGGTTGCGGGCAACGCCGGTATGTTTGCTTCCGACAGGATATTTTTTCATAAGTTCCTGCCATGGATCAGGTGTAAGCTGTTTCATACCGAGAGATATTTTTTTCTCATCCTTATCGAGGCTGAGGATAACCGCGTCAATAACCTGTCCCATAGAAACAAACTGTGAAGGATGGCTGATATGCTGAGTCCAGCTCATTTCTGAAATATGAATAAGGCCTTCGATACCTTTTTCAATTTCGATAAACGCGCCGTAATCAGTAAGTGATACAACACGGCCAGAAACTTTATCGCCGATTTTGTATTTCTGATCGATATCCTGCCATGGATGCGGAAGGAGCTGTTTCAGACTAAGTGAAATACGTTTTTTCTCTTTATCGAAATCGGTTACAACGACTTTTATTTTTTCATCAAGTTTAACTACTTCCGAAGGATGATTAATTCTTCCCCAGCTCAGGTCGGTGATATGGATAAGACCATCTACACCGCCAAGATCAATGAATACACCAAAGTCGGTGATTGCTTTAACGATGCCTTCAAGAATCTGACCTTTTTCGAGTCCTTCGAGAATCTCTTTCCTCTGGTCGGCAATAGTTTCTTCAATCAGAACTTTATGTGATACAACAACATTTTCAGTAGGAATATTAATCTTGACAATTTTGAAATCCATTGTCTGACCGACAAAGGCGTCAAAATCGCGCACAGGACGAATATCAATCTGTGAACCAGGCAGAAAAGCCTCAATTCCCATAAGATCGACAACCATACCACCTTTAATCCTTTTAAGGATTTTTCCGGGGATGATTTCATCTGTTTCATGCGCGTTGATGATACGGGCCCAGATCTTCAGGAAGTCGGCGCGTTTTTTACTTAATACAACGTTTCCTTCATCATCTTCAACGCTTTCAATAACTATGTCAACTTCGGCGCCAAGCTTAATCTCATCTGTAGCCGCGAATTCATTGCGCGCTATTGTTCCATCCGACTTGAATCCAACATCGAGTACAATATTGTCATCAGTAATGCCAACAATTTTACCCTGAATGATTTCACCTTCTTTAATATCTTTGAAAGATTCATCATAAAGTTTTGCCAGAGTGGCAAGTTCTTCTTCTGAATACTCATCGGCATTCAAAAATTTGTAATTATCCGGAATGTGATTTTTTACATTTTCTTCCGATTCGGGCATTTATCCTCCCAAATGATATCACTGCATTTGTTTTTCGGCCGGAAAAAACAAAAACAGCTAAATTTTTTATTTTAACATCAGTTAATTTATCCGGCCTTTTGGGCTTTAATAATTTCCAAAACTTTAATGACCACCTGGTCAATTGTCAGATCGGTGGTATCTATTATTTCAGCGTCGGGAGCAATGGTAAGTGGAGAAATCTCACGGCTGCTGTCGATTTTGTCTCTTTCTTCAATATTTTTTTTAACCTCTTCAAGGGTAATATTTACCTTTTTTCCCCTGAATTCGGTCATTCTTCTTTTTGCCCTGGTTTCAACCGAGGCATCCATGTAAATTTTCACCTCCGCGTCGGGAAGCACCACAGTGGTAATATCGCGTCCTTCGGCGATAACCGGTTTGTCGGAGGCAATTTTCTGCTGAAGCTCTACCATTCTTGTTCTTACATCGGCAATGACACTTACCGGACTAACATGCGCGTTTACCTCGGGAGTTCTGATTTTATCGGTTACTTCAACTCCGTCTGTAAACACCCTGGTTTTACCATTCTCAAATTTAAGATCGAGAATGATATTCTTAACCATGGACGAGATCGCTTCAGGGTTTTTTACTATGCCTTCTTCAATAGCTTTTAAAGTAACAGCGCGGTACATTGCCCCGGTATCAAGATATACCAGGTCGAGCCGGTCGGCAACCGTTTTGGCAATTGTGCTTTTGCCCGACCCCGCGGGTCCGTCTATAGCTATTTTTATTTTTTTAGACATAGCCCAATAATATAATTATATTATTTTTGAATATCAAGATAGAAGGGGGGGATGTTTTGTGAAAAAATTTACATCAGGCCATGTAATTCTAATATCGAGTGGAAAACAGAATGAATTGTATAAAATCAGAAACCCTGAGCCCTGGTTATAAAAAACAAAACTTACGTGGATTCATTCGCAAAATAAAATCGCGGAATAGAAGTCTGGAAGAAAGTCCCGCCAGGGATCCTCCGCGGCGGACATGCAAGCAGAAAATAGCCCCGCAATTCATTGTGGGGTAAAAGGGCGACATTCAATCACAAGAAGTCCCGTCAGGAAGGACAGAGACAACTTTTCATCCTTTAAAATGTAACATCAATTTTATTGTTTGCCCGATGAATGAGAAATACTGTTTTTATATTGAGAGCTTGGGATATGATAATTCGCGATAAACTTCCGCGATTTCATATTGCGAGGGGTATGGAGTTCTGAACTATAAGGGAGGGGAAGGCCCTCCCTTATAAAAAGATATGATTTTATTTGATAAGCATCATTTTTTTTGTCGAACTGTACTGACCTGCCGTTAAGGAATAGATATATATACCTGTGGTCAGATTGTCCCCGTAAAATTGAACAGAATAGCTGCCCGCTTCTTTGACTTCATTCACAAGAGTTTTTATCTTTCTTCCGAGGATATCAAAAACACCCAGGGTTACGAGGCATTTTTTGGCAACTCTGAAAGTGATGCTGGTTTCGGGATTGAACGGGTTAGGATAGTTCTGTTCAAGCGCGAAATTATCCGGAATGTTATCCGCGAATATTGTTAATCCGGTGAGTGAACCATTATTCAGAGAGACAGATTCTCCATCATTTAACCTGATTTCGTTATTTTCTTTATTATCATTTATGACCAGAAGGACAGCGATATCGGAAGTTGAAACCCGCAAAGGTGAGACAAAACCTGATATATCAATGTTATTTCCTGAACCGCTGATTTTTTCCGCTCTGAAGCCCGAACTGAAACGCGCGTCAAAGATCCCTTCGGGAGGTTTTGGCGGCATCTCATATTTTTCGGAAACATTTTCTTCCGTCAGGTAAAGAACAGCCCTGTTTCCCGCGGCATCCGTAAGTTGAATTGAAGCGAAATTATCATCACTTTCCATTCCTTTTCGCGCGACGGAGTTATATGTCATTTCTCCTGCCTGACTGGTTTTAACCCGGTAACCTTTCCCCGGCTCCAGCAAATTTGTAGTCTGATATCCGGCGCTGAATGCATAAAAGGCTGATGTAATTATTCCGGAGGGAATAGTCGAAATGGATGCCACAGGAACATCCTGATGAAAGGGGCCTATCATATTCCATCCATCCAACAAACTCACATTATACGATACGGCTGATCCACTAATGGAGACACTCTGTGGAGAACCAAATTTCAGCCAGTAACCGGGACCGGTTTCAAGAATATTCACTGTTGTATAACCGTTGTTGTACATAAAGCAGCTTGACACCGAATTGGGAAAAAGAGATGTCTTTGACATATCTGCCGCCTGAACAGGCGCGGAAATCATATTCCAGCCTTCAGTAACATCAAAATTGGATGTGACCGTTGTCAGAGATTCCGAACCTATCGCCCTGATGCAGCAATCGTAGAGATAATTTGTCCCCTGGCCAATCGCGTCCCATCCATAAACGGGATTCCGGGTAATCCAGCATTTGCCGGTTTCTATTACCGGGTCTGTCATTACATCGTCCCCGGAAGTTTTATAACCTTCAACCGGTATCGGATTATCTGATGAGGGCACATAATATTTAACTTTTATGTAAAAATCATCTCCCTGGGAAATCATGATCTGGTCGGTTTCAAAAGAGTAATAACCTTTATGTTTCAGCTGTATTCCGTTACATGAATAAAGCAGCCCTGAAAGATCATTCCCATTTTTTTCATCATATATTTCAATATTGATTGTCGCATTAGTGCCGGCAACCCATGTTGCCACCTGTTTGAGAATAAAATCATTTTCCGCGACATATTTTACCAGTCCGTACCCAACATGATTCCAGGATGTGGAACCAAGAGTCCATACTTTCCCAAGACGGTCATAGCAATATTTTTTATTATAAAGTTCCTGGCTTTTTACTGAGGGGAAACAGATAATGTCTTTACCAAATGATACATCATCGTAAGCAATATAAAAGTATCCATTATCGCCCCAGTTAGCGCCCCAGCTGTTTTTTATTATCCATGCTCCTTCACCGGCCGGAGTAATAATATTATTATCCCAGCCGACAACAAGCACCGCGTGATTACTATAACCTGTATATTGGGGGTCATCACAGCAATAAATATATGTCGACGAATTATAGAAATCAGCATTATAATAAAACCTTACGTGCATTCCTCCGTAATCCATTAAATATTGTTTTAGAGTATCCTTATTATAATCGAGCATAAAAGCTTTATCAACATAAAATGCCGGTGTAAAACCTGAATTATGTGTCGCGTTCGGGTCGGTAGTGTAGGGGTCGTCCGATTCGAGGATCGGTCCGTCTCCTCTTGTATAGTAAGTGATGTAACCTTCCGGGGGAACATAGAGGCCGGATGACATCCCCATATATGGCCAGTAACCATGTCCGGTTCTGATATTTTGTTCCGACAGATCAAGAAAAGAATAGCCATGATGCATCCAGGCCGATTCGGCTGCATGTGTCGCGGCAAATGCGCCGCAGGTTGACAATCCAAGCTGATTTTTAACCGGTGATACGGAACCTAAAGTTCGAAGGTCAAAAAGCTCCGGGTAAATGACGGTCTGCCCTGTCCACAAATCATAAGCCTCATCTGAATTTTGTTTCAGATCGCTTTCATTTTCACCTGCCGCAACGATGAAAACCGCTTCAACATAATCTCCGGCGCTGATGTTAAATGGGCCGCAGCTTAAATAAATTCTGTAATCACCTGTATAGGACTGGACCGGGGCAACTGTTTTCATCCAATTAAATAAAGTATCACGTAAAATATCGTATGACGGATTATCGCTGCAGACTCGCATACCCACCAAATTATCGATGTATCTGATCCCGACGTAATCATCATTAGCGCCCGATTGATCATACTGAAAAGCGAGATTCCTTGAGACATCTGTTCCGCCGCGGTTTTGGGCATAATTACCTATATCCCAGTCAGCGAAAATTCCAGCGTAAATTCCCTGGTGGTTTTGTGTCGAATTATTCCGGATGTTGTACTTAACAAAAATGTAATCATCACCGTTACGGGAGTATGTTGTTTGCGTAATTTTCAGATTAAGTGGTGATGGAGCGTCTGAATCATTAAATACCGCTTCAGTTATCTGATCAAATGTATTATTTGAAGAAAAACCTGAAAATGGGGTAACATTAACCATATCCTCAATTACAACTCCCTGGGCATCACTCCGGCATCCAATCATGCCAATTACTCCTGTGGATTCATGCCCGACAATTATTCCGCCCGAATAAAGCATATCGTTACCCTGGTACTGAAATCTGTCACCATATAAACCCTGTCCCTGCATATCGCCTTTAAATATTCAGAGACAAGTTCGCCTGTAAAAAATAAGATATCAAAAATTCATTTGGAAAAAAGAGGGGAAAGTAATAAATAGCGATGATAAATTAGCAATAATGGTCTGCGACTAAAAACACTTCATGATAATACTCTTTTAATCTTGGTATGTTATTATTTAAAGAAAAGCTGACAACGGAATTATTCCGGAAGCGTGAAACCGCTTTGAAGAATTATTTGAAAAAAACTTTGGCTGAATCAAAGTTTTCAGGTAGAGAGCTGCGCGAGCATCAGGAAAAAAAACTGCGTGAGCTGCTTCAGTACGCATTTGAAGAGGTTCCGTTTTACAGACAAAAATATGAAAAAGCAGGGTTTACTCCCGACCAGTTTATTAGTCTTGCTGATCTTTCAAAAATACCTGTGTTAACAAAAGAAGAACTAAGGGGCGCGCCGAAAGAAACGCTGATTTCCGAAAGGGGAAAACAGGCCGCTCATTTTATGATAACCTCAGGCTCAACCGGATCACCCGTGGGGATGTACAGGAGCGAAGACGCTATGTGCCGGTTTACCACTGCGGCTATGCTTCAGTTTTACCAATGGTGCGGAGGAAAACCGCTGCGAAATGTTCTCTATATAATTGATTCCAATCCCGGAACTATTGATTACGCCATCGCCGATTACCTGAGGACTATCGCGATGGAGGAGCGGTTTATATCAGCGTTTGCGCATGTAGATGAAATAAGGGACGCGGTTGACCTTTATCAGCCGGAGTATATTTCAGGTTATCCATCGGCAATCAGGAACCTGGCTCTTTTCGTGCGGAAACAGGGTGAAGCTTATCCCTTTGTGAAACTGATTAATGTCACTTCAGAAATGATAGATGCCAGTACCAGGAAACTATTTTCAGTAGTTTTCCCTTTCGCGCGGATTGTTGAAACATACACTTCAACCGAGGGGGGATTTATGGGATACGAATGTCCCGATAAGGGGGGATTCCATCTGGCCGAGGATACTTTAATTATCGAAACTGTCAGGGACAGCGCCTCTGACCGGCTGGGCAAACTGATTATTACTGATCTGGCCAATTTCGCGACACCGGTTATCAGGTATGAAGGATTGGGTGATATAGTTACAATAGCTGCCGAACCCTGCTCTTGCGGATCTCCCTTTATCAGGATTGAACGGCTCGAAGGCCGCTTTGTCGATTCCATTATACTGGAGGATGGCTCAAGATTGACTCCCTATGTGCTTACAAATCTTCTCTCGGAAGAGGAAGGTATTTTGAAGTACCAGATTATCCAGGAAGAAGCGAACCGGTTTATTATCAGGATAGTCCCGGAATCAGGCGGAAAAAATAAGCTTGATGAATTGAAGGAAAATCTTGAGGCCGCTTTTAGAAAAGCCCTTAATTCAGATGTACATTGCGAAGTGAAACCGGAAGATGATATTTTGCCCGCTGAAGGTTCCCACAAAGTGCCTCTCGTTATATCCAGGATCAAACAGTGATTAGCCATAGCGGAAAGGTATTATTATCCCGTGGAAGGTATTTCTCCTCCTTTGTGAAAAACAATGCCGGAAATATGTGTGACGATCTAAGATGCTTTATCCATTTTAGTGTTTTAGGTATGCCAACTTTCGGGGATGTTATCCTTTATTTGATCCATTTCCCACGGGTTCCTTCGTACCTCAGTTACCCGTGGTTATTCAGCTTTGCCCCCTCGGGGACATTTTTATTGAAAAAATCGTGAGGTTAACAGTAATGTACTTGGAAGTGTATAATAGATACAAATGTTTTTCTGCCAAAAATATTTATGAAGGATTTCTCATTTGCGGGGACTGGGAAGGACTTTTTCAGGCAAATATAAGTAACTTTTATGATTCCCGACTAAGTCAAATCGCGGAAAAATAATATGTTTGATAACACAAAAAAATATTTAGAATATATACTGAGGGGATACGGACAGTTATTTCTCTGCAACCGTGTATCTTCAGGTATTTTATTTTTGGTGGCAATGTTTTTTATTTCACCACGGGCGGCTCTGTTAAGTTTGGCAGGAGCGGCTGCGGCAACCGGCGCGGCGCGGCTTTTCTGCCGCGGAACGGCTTTTCTGAAGTCGGGACTTTTTGGCGTAAATGGAGTTTTATTGGGGTATTTCTGGATACTTTTCCCTGAAGTACCCTTTTGGACAGCATTAGCCGGCTCAGTCACAGGATCAATTATAGTCTCGGCAATTCTCGCGCCGGTTATGTTATTTCTGCATCGGAAAGAATCGCCGATTACTTTATTTTCACTTCCTGCTGTCATGATATTCTGGCTCTTTCTGGGTTTGATATGGTCGGGGGGAATATCCGATTCGAATATGAACAGGGGATGGACCCATTTTTTCAAAGGCTCTTTAGCTGATGCGGAGAAATATTTTACCGCGGCGGAGTTATCCCAAAACAAGGCAAAGGCTTTCCGGGAAGATGGCCTGGGCTGGATCGCCTTTAAAACCGGAAAGTACAAAAAAGCGGCGGAACATTTTAACCGGGCGATAGAATATGACAGCAGTTTAAATGATCCTTATGACGGCGCGGGCTGGAGTTATCTGAAAACCGGTAATTATCTTATAGCAAAAGAACATTTTCGAAAATCGCTGAATATTGATGCCTTTAAAAGTTCTTCACTCGATGGTTTGGGTTGGGCGCATTATCTTTTGGGAAATATTCCGGAGGCGAAAAGTAATTTTCAAAAAGCGGGTAATAATAACTCCTCTCTTTTTTGATCCCTGGAACGGATTATCTCTCTGCGCAAAAGCGGAAGGAAAGGATGCCGGGAGATATACAAAAATTCAGAATTATCTTGAGCAATTTAATGGCTCTCCCTTAATGCTTACCACAATTTTTCATATTGCCGGGTGGCTTCTGTTTTTAATTGGTATTCTCATACACTCACGGATATCAGCCATAGTGGTATTATCGGTTCTAATATTTACTGTTTTCCTGCAAATGATACCTGGTCTCGATCATTCAATCGACATAAATTATTATTATAACATCGCGGCTCTGGCCATTGCTTTTGGAGGCGCGTATATAACCATGAGCCGTATTGCTGTATTTATACTGGCCTTGAACGCGATAGTTTTATATGCTGTGTGGCCATGGTTCGAAACGTTATTGCTGCCTTTGGGACTGCCGGTTTTGTGTCTCCCGTTTAATATAATGCTGTTGGTTAATTTGGGCATTTTATCAATTATAAATGGAAAATTTGGTGTTCATCTGGTTCCTCTTGAGATAGCCACAACCACACCGGAAAATGTACTCTGGTGGAAAAGGAAAAAACAGCTTGTGGAGGTTTGCTGGGAATATATAAATATTGAGAGAGAAAAACTGAAATAGAGAAATTTATTGTCGGTATGTCCATGGAGAACAGGCTTGCATTCTAAACGAAAAATATTATGTGTATTTTAGTGGCTTTGAGATTTAGTGGCGGATTTTTTTTACGGCTCCAGGTGAAGAAAAGTTTTCTACAATAATTGGAACCTATACAAGGTTCTTTTTAGTGCATTTGCCTTGTAGAGGCAGTAATTATTGTAGAGAATTGTTAATACCATAAGACAAAATCCTTGTAGAGGATTCACAAACCACCCCGGATAATCAAATACCTTTAGACATCCCTGATAAACCCAGATTAATAGAATTTTAAATTTTCAACACATCATTTATGGTTAAATAGGGCTTTGTCACGTAATAGATGGATATCAACTTTTCAGAGTATTTTCCAAAATTTCCGCGATTTCATTTTGCGAGAGGTAAGGAGTTCTGAACTTTTAAAAAATCAACCGAATTTTCTATAGACCCGGGTATGTTTTTCCCGGCATAACTAGGGTGTACTGAAAAAGTGTTAAGTTATTGTAATAAAATAATATAGAAGGATAAAAAGTGGCAAAAGTGCAAGGAAATTAATATATTGCAATAAAAAAGCTTGCACTTATGATAAAAACAGAAAACACAAAGCAGATAGAAATATTTGAGTTTCAACACCCATTTGAAGCAGACTTGGATCCAGAAGAACCGATGGGTGAAATTGTCAAAACTAATGCCATGGGAAAAGCTGGAAGAAATCTACTCAAGGAACTTCGACAAAAAACATGGAAGATATGCCAAAAGCGGCAGACTGGTTATCGGCGCTTTAATACTGAAACACAAATATGGATATAGTGATGTAGAAATATTAGAACAGATAAAGGAAAATATCTACATACAATATTTTCTGGGACTTTACCAGTTTCCGGAAGGAAGCGGCATTTGATCCAAGTCTGATGGTTCATTATACGGAAGCGAATGGGATATGAGCAGTTTGATGAAATGACAGAAGAGATATTAAAGATAGTAGAAAGAAATAAAAAGAAAACCGAAGTCAAAGCCAAAGCCAAAGCTGCGGATAAAGAAGAGGTACTGCCAGAATCAGGAGAAAGAAAAAGAAGAGACAAGTAAAAATCAAGGGAAACTGATACTTGACGCGACAGCAGCTGAACAGAAAATCAAATATCCGACCGATCTGGATTTGCTAAATGAAGCAAGGCTGATAAGCGAAAACCTGATAGACATACTATACAAAAAAACAGATTTGACTAAAAAGCCGCGCAGCTATCGACAAAGAGCGGCAAAAGAATACCTGTCAGAATCGAAAAAAGGCAATAAAACACACAGAGAGATCAGGAAAGCAGTAGGGAAGCAAATCAGATATTTAAGAAGAAATATCAAGAGTATTCATAAAATTATTAGATATGTTTGAAGGGAAGGAATTCCCATTAAACAAAAGAGAGCAGAAACAATTTTGGGTAATACAATTGCTCTACAGTCAACAGGAAGAAATGTACAAAAAGAAGAGCCATCGAGTATCAGACAGAATAGTAAATATAAGCCAGCCCTATGTAAGACCAATAGTCAGAGGGAAAGCAAAATCTAAAGTGGAGTTTGGAGCAAAGATCGGCGTATCACTCATAGATGGATTTGCGAGGATAGATAACTTAAGTTGGGATGCGTATGATGAAGGAAGCGATATGGAATATCAGGTTGAGAAGTATTATCAGTTTTTACGGCTATTATCCGGAAGTAGTAATAACAGACCTCAAATATTTAACAAGGGCGAATAGAAAATATTTATCAGAAAAAGGAATAAAAACCAATGGCAAGCCATTGGGCAGGCCAAAGGAGAAAGAGATGGAGGAAGAAAAGCAAAGAAGGAAAAAGGATAATGCCAAACGCTCCGAAATAGAAGGAAAGTTCGGACAGGGAAGAAACGGATACGGGCTGGGTGAAATAGGGGCGAGGGAGACAGGATACATCTGAAAGTTGGATAGGAGCAATCTTTTTTGTGATGAACATTGTCCGTTATGTAAAAATAATGGACAATTTATTTTTGTCGTTACTAAAATACATTATAAGAATTATGAAATCGCTATTTATGAGAACAATATTAGAAAATATCAGACAAATAATGAACCACACTGCTATTACAGGCAAATTTACCTTTGCATAAATTCAGTAGACCCTAACTAAAGTGAGGAAATCTGAATCTGTCCTGAAAACTAAAAGCCAGTCGCTTTTTATGTGAATACATTCGTAATCTTTCAGCTTTCCCCTCAATTTATGCCTTTTGTATTTTGAATCAGGATTCTGGTTGCTTCGCAGTAAATTAATTATTGATTTAAGAGTAGTTTGTAATGACATTCCAGACTATATGAAAAGGAAGTGAAAACCGGAAAATATTTATAATATAGATTAAAGCTTGTAAAATCACCAATAATATCGGCGAAAGTGTGGAAGGATTCGTACAGCGATTCATCAATGATATCGAAATCCTTTTTTGCTTTTAATCGGAATGGTTAATAAATTCTTATTCTTAATTTATTTTTTGGTTTCTTTTCTGCAGTTTGATGATTAAGGTTTCCTGGTATTTTGTCAGATTCCGCGCAGGATGGTAAAATTTTATCGTACTCATGGAACATCCCCCTGGGAGCGAAGCGGTACCCGTAATAGTCCTCGTTCTCGAATAACCTGAGCGTATTAGAAAGACGAGTACGATTCATTAATTTGGATTCCAATTTTTTTCTGTCTTGACGGATTACGAATATGATTTTATAATAGAATGGGGAATTTATGAAGAGGATTATTTTTCTTCTTATTACATTTTTAAGTGCTGTGGTTTTTTCACAGGAGCAGACGTACTGGTGGAATGACGCGGTATTTTATGAAATTTTTGTCAGAAGTTTTTATGACAGCGATGGCAATGGCAAAGGTGATTTCCAGGGATTGATAGAAAAACTGGATTACCTTAATGACGGAAATCCGGACACGGACACTGACCTGGGAATAACCGGCATCTGGCTTATGCCGATATGTGAGTCGCCAAGTTATCATGGGTATGATGTGGAAGATTACAGGAGCGTTGATTATGCTTATGGAACATTGAATGATTTTTCTGAATTTATGGACAGCGCCCATGCCAGAGGAATCAGGGTGGTAATTGATTATGTTATGAACCATTCTTCCTCAGAGCATCCCTGGTTTGTTGAATCAGCCAGCAGCTCTTCAAATTCGAAGAGAAGCTGGTACCGCTGGAATTCCACCAATCCGGGGCAAATCGGTCCCTGGGGACAGACAGTATGGCATGAAAGGAATGGTTCATATTATTACGGACTTTTTACTTCCGGCATGCCTGATCTGAATTATGAAAATCCCGGTGTTAAAACTGAAATGTTTGATATCGCGAAATTCTGGATTGATACCATGAAGGTTGACGGGTTCCGGCTCGACGCGATCAAATATCTTATTGAAGATGGGAATATTCTTGAGGACGCGCCAGGGACCTTTCAGATACTAACGGATTTTAGAAATTATTATAAAACCCTTGATCCCCAGGCTATGACGGTCGGTGAGGTATGGTCTTCCACAAGCGCGATTTCGCAATATGTTGACGGAACCGGAATTGATTTCTGTTTTGAGTTTGAACTTCAGGGGGAAATTATCAATGGTGTAAGCGGGACGAATAGCAACCTTGTTCATAACCAGATGCTGCAAATGAAAAACGCCTATCCTTATCTGCAATATGCTCCTTTTTTGTCCAATCACGATATGGACAGGATTTTTTCCCAGATCGGCAATGACATGGTATTGATGAAACAACTTGCCGCGGTTTATCTTACGCTTCCCGGTATTCCTTTTATTTATTACGGCGAGGAAATTGGAATGACCGGCACGGGGGATCATAAAAATATCAGAACTCCGATGCAGTGGAATGATGGACACAGGGCCGGATTTACAACCGGTATTCCCTGGTGGACTATCAACAGCAATTATGAGACTTTTAATGTCGCCACTATGCAGGAGGACAGTAGTTCACTATGGCATGTATATCAGGAAATGATTGAACTAAGGAATGAAAATATAGCGCTGCGAAGAGGTGATTACAGAGTGGCATCCGCTTCAGCAGGCGATCAGCTGGTATATGGCAGGAGCATGTCGGACCATATGGTAATTGTTCACCATAATATGCAGAATACTGCTGTTGAAGATGTTACATTAAATATGAATTCCTCTTATCTTGAGGCTGGCCTTTATGATGTTAAAGACCTGGTTACAGGGAATGATTTAGGCGAAGTTGAAATTAATGAATATGGCGGATTTGTCGATTTTGCTCCCGGAATAACAATAGGAGGCAGGGGAACCGCGTTATATATTGTCGGGACGCCGATAGTAAACTCAGTAAAGAATGATGAAATACCTGAAGGATTTTTACTCGAGCAGAACTATCCCAACCCCTTTAATCCTGTTACAAAAATTAAATATTCCGTAGGACAGATTTGTAATCTGTCCTCTCCGCGGGTAACACTGAATCTATACAATAACCTCGGCGAAAAAGTAACTACTCTGGTGGATGAAATAAAAGCCCCGGGTAATTATGAGGTAACTTGGGATGCCTCAGGATTTGCTTCCGGAGTGTATTATTATAAACTTGAAGCTGATGGATATTCAGAAACGAAGAAAATGACGTTGCTGAAATAAGGAAATACTTCCGAATAGTAACTAATTTAAATGGTTAATTATAAATTGTTAATGGTAAATTGAAAAAATTTGGACAGCAATGTGTATATACTTCGCACAACTGTGTAGAGAATCTACATCTGATTTTTAAGGGGCTTATTTTGTGGATTATTCGGTCATATTTGCTGGCATATAATTTGCTCTTATAGTTTCGAAATTACAAATTTATCAATAGGGGAGCGGATGAAAATGATACGAAAAAATCATTTCATAACAATTATGTTTTTTTGCATTTTACCTGTTTGTTTTCTTCAGGCCCAGCCATATTTTAATGAACACATATTGCGGCTTGCGGGTATGAATTGTGACGCCGGGGTAGCAGTGGAAGCCTGTGACGCGGATGGGGATGGAGATATCGATATTTTTTTTACATCAGAAACAGATACTTTTCTGGGCTGCTTCATTAACGATGGAGAAGGAAATTTCACCGAAAAATATATCGGGGGAAATATATGTCATGTCGACGCTCTGACTTCAGTAGATATGGAAATGGACGGTGATTATGATATTCTCGTATCGGGATGGAATGAAAACCGCATTATTTTATTTACTAACGATGGTACGGGGAATTTCACAAGATCACTGGTTACACAGTGGGATGGTTTTACTTGCTATCTTTCCGCTGCGGATATCGATTCGGATGGTGATGTGGATGTTTTTTCCGGGAGATGGGACTCTAGGCAACTCATTTGGCATAAGAATGATGGAACAGGAAACTTTGAGAAGGAATACATTATGCCTTGGCATATGGGAGGACCATCTACTTACAATATAGAATTTGCCGATCTGAATGAAGATAATCGGCTCGATATTATCTATGGACTTGGTAATCGTATCGCCTGGTTCAGAAATATTGATAACTCCACTTTTGTTGAAGATACTATCAGTACTGAAGCCGCAGGACAAATTGATGTAGTTGATCTGGATCAGGATGGAGATATGGATATCCTCACTACTTCAATGCATTGGCTGGAAAATACCGGGAATATGAATTTTGTCTTACATCAAATAGATGGCAGCGGGGAAGTTATGAATATCAATGCTGTAGATATAGACGGCGATAATGATCTGGATATAGTCACCAGCAGCTATGAGAATGTAAAAACTAACTGGCTGGAAAATAATGGTGATCAGTCTTTCACAGAACATATGACCGAAATCTGTATAATTCCAAACATTAGCTTTGCTGATTTTAATAATGATTCAAGGTGTGATATTGTCGCTGCTTTTCGTTGGCGCAGTATTGCCTGGTATAGTAATGATGATACAATTCTTTTTGTCGAAGAAGAAGAGGAGGAAGAAGAGGATGGACCCTGGAATTTTGTACTTTACTTCAATTACCCCAATCCTTTCAATCCGGAAACAACATTAAGTTTTTCGCTTCCGGAAAAATCGCATGCAAATTTAACTGTATATAATGCTCTCGGTGAAAAAGTAAGCGATGTGGTTAACTGTGAAATGGACGCCGGTCACCATGAATTGAAATTCGATGCTTCGGGATTTTCTTCAGGCTCATATATTTATGAACTGCGCGCGGGAAATTTCAGGGATGTAAAAAAAATGCTATTGCTGAAATAATTCCTGAATTGAAATATGCCGGATTGAGGGAGAATCCGGCATGGGGCAATGAAAATTATTTTACTGAATATAAAATGGTTTTAATATCTGGATAACGAATGATATGTCTGTCCGCTCTTTATACAATCTGATCTGCAATTTTGGATTATCATAATAAAACGGAAAATCATACTCTATACAAACTCTGCTTTTTTAATATGATTTAGAGAAATATCAATATAACGCTGGTTTGAAAACATACTTCTTTTTCTGTCACTCCATTTATCTAAATGAGCAGTTATAATTTCTTTATCAAAAGTTTTGTGAGTCATGGCAATAAAATCTATCGAGGATAACAATTCCAACGCGAAATCAGAATAAAATCCTGATAAAAAGTCCATTGTTTTATTTGCTATTATAACTAATTCCGGTTTTTCTTCGACATGTTTTTTAACTTGGTCAAAGCCGTCGGCAATCAGTGTCATTGGTTCAAAAGGTTTTTTATTCATATCACTATAACCCATTAAATAACTTCCATTTAAGACGTTTAAAACAAAGCGGACTTTTCCGGAATATGGGCCATAAAAATTTGGTGTAAAATTCAATTTAAAATATTCGCGCGCTCCAAATCTTTGAAGAAAATAACAAACTTTTTCACTGGAGAATTCTGATACAAATTCACCATTGCGCACAAGATCAAATAATACATACAATAAAAGAGCTCTGGCATCAGTTAATTTAACTCTTTCATTTTTTAATTTTTCTTTAATGTCCGGGCCGGGTTCATAAACAATGATTTCGGTATGAAGATCATTAAGTTTTTGTTCAATGATTTTTTTTACTTTTTCCCATTTTAAGCCTCCATTGCCAGCGCCCAGTGGAGGAATCGCAATACTTTTAATTTTGTGCTGAGATATTATTTTTATCAGATTCTCTAAACCTGCTTCAATATAGCTATACTCTGAAGGTTTTCTCCAATCAGTTTTTGTCGGGAAATTAATGATAAGTTTTTCACCGGAATTTAAATTAGTGTCTTTAGTGACAAATAGTTTCCCAATTTGAATTTCTTTTCTCTTACATGCTTCATAATACTCTTTAAAATTATTTGGGTACGCTTTTTTGAATTGTAAAGCTATACCTTTCCCCATTACTCCTACAGTATTAACTGTATTAATTAAAGCCTGGGCATCGCTATCAAATATATTTCCGGTTAAATATTTAAGCATAAAGCATTTTTCTAATAATATGCGTTTGGAATTTGTTTAATAATTTCTTTCGATATTCCCATCGAAATTAGTCTTGCCATTGATTTATTATTGTAACAACCAAAACCAATTATATGTTCAGGAGAAATATCGCCTTTTACTAAAAACTCAGCTTGTTTCTTCCTCTTCAGGTTTAAGTTTTCTGATCCTCCCCAATAGTTTGTTTTCACAGCATTCCAATCGACAATATTGACTAATTCATCTATTTTGTCTTTGTTATAAAAGGTGGTGAGCATATCTGTTGCATGCCCGTCAGTAAAATAAAATGTGTTTCCGCCTGAGATGATTTTCTGCAGGGAACACGCGATATAAACAATATTTTCAGGAGAAGTTGCCTTTTCAACAAAGTTCCCGCCAAGTTGAGCTACATATAACATCGGCATCCTGACTCCGAAATAGAATGGGACGAAATCTCCTAAACTAATGGTTTCACACTTGTCATAATTGCAATTTCCGTTATCTACCCGAACAAGTTTTTTACTCCTTGTTTCAATTAAACTAACATCCCCGATGTTTTGGAAATTCTCATTCCTGTCAGGAGAGTTTTTATGTGTAATCCCATTTTGTTGAATATGAACGATATTCTCAATATGGGTTATTCGATAAACGTTTACGTCGTTAAATTTCAAGTTTCAACTTAGTTCTTAAGAACAAAAAAATGTTTATTTCGGGAAATAGTTACATCATGTTTCTTAACTTAAATTGACGTGAGTTCGCTATAAGATTGTTATTTGAAATAGAGACAAAATTTAAACATTTTGTGCTATTATTGTCCCGTTATTGACAAAATATTGGTGAATATAGTAAAGCTGACCAGCCTGGTGTGCCGTCAGGTACACGCATGGCAGTTTTATCTTCTTATTCAGGACTCACTTTTGAGTAAATTAAATACGGGTTTATGATTTTATATATTATGGCAATACATCTTAATATAACATTATATCATTGAAAAAACAATATATATTAACCAAATGTATGGGCTCTGTTTATCAGCCATCATATCCTGAATTTTTTGGATGAATTTATCAAAATGATAATCAAATTTTTATCATTTATATGAATTATGGATGTAGTTTACAGCATTTTTATCCGGATATTGTATTATTTGGTTTAAATTAATCAAGATATTGTGAACGGTACAATATTTGCGTTTTATCAAAATTGTTCAATATTCAGGATGATCGAACAATGCCGGGTGATCATCAAAATATTTTACAATTTATCCTCTTTTACGCGTAGTCAGTATAACCAAATATAAGGCATACCATGTACAAAACTTTTACAATATTTTTTGCTTTTCTCTTTGTTTCGATAAACGCGCAGGTGGTAACGTATACTCCTGAATTTGCTCTCCAGACAGATTGCATTGCCATAACATTTCATGCGGATGAAGGGAACCAGGGGCTCCTGAATTATACCGGGGATGTTTACGCTCATACAGGTTTGATAACAAATCTCAGCGCTCCTTCACCAGGCAACCCGGGGGCGTGGCGTTATGGAATACAGAATGAATGGGGCCACAACCTCGCAAAACTGAAACTTAGCAGGATAGGGCAAAATCAATATATTCTGAACATTACCCCGTCAATTATAGATTTTTATCTTACCTCTGAAGGAAAGAGCCTTGAGCCGGGTGAATATATTAAAATGCTGGCTTTTGTATTCAGGAGTGAAGATGGATCGCTTGTGGGAAAAACAGCGGATGAGGGGGATATTTTTATTCCGGTTTATCAGCCGGGAGTAACCGCAGTATTTTCAAATCCGGTTCTTTCAACTTTGCCGGATAACGGTCTGAACCAATATTTCCCGGTTTTCCTTTCCTCGGATGAAACACTTGAAATTGAAGCTACAGCTGCCGAGCTGGGTGTGTCGCTTGCCGATCTGAATTTATATCTTGATGATCAGCTTATAGTTTCATCGAACAGCAGTCCGCTCCAGTTTAGTCTGCCGGCGGCTAATTATAGTGATGGCATGCATGAACTAATACTGATTGCCAATTCTACATCATCACAGAGTGATACAAGCTCATTTTACCTTTATATATCGGGCGCCCCCGATGTGGCGGCGTTACCAGGGGGAGTGAGAGATGGAATAAATTATGAGGATAATTCCACCGCCACACTGGTAATTTATGCCCCCGGGAAAAAGGATATTTATGTTATCGGGGATTTTAATGACTGGTATCTGGAACCGGAGTACCAGATGAATACAACTACTGACGGGGAATATTTCTGGCTTACTCTGCACGGACTCACCTCCCAGGAAGAATACGCGTTTCAGTATCTTATAGATGGTGATTTAAGAATAGCGGATCCTTATACAGAAATTGTTCTCGATCCCTGGAATGACCAGTATATTCCCGCTTCAAATTATCCCGGTATCCCGGCTTATCCTGATGGGAAATCGGAAGAGATTGCCTCAGTTTTGCAGACCGCCCGCCCTGAATACCAGTGGGAAGCGGTGAATTATAACAAACCGGATAAAAGCAACCTTATCATTTATGAAATGTGGCTGAGAAATTTTGTTGAGTCATTTAACTACCAGACTCTCACCGACACACTCGATTACCTGGCGAATCTTGGGATCAACGCGATTGAGCTGATGCCTAACAGCGAATTTGAGGGAAATGACAGCTGGGGTTACAATCCTTCATTTTATTTCGCGCTGGATAAATATTACGGCACACGTGAGATGTACAAGAAGTTTATAGATGAATGCCATAAACGTGATATAGCTGTAATTATGGATATGGTGCTAAATCACAGTTACGGGCAGTCTCCGCTGGTGAGGATGTATTTTGAGAATGGGAATCCTTCTCCGGAAAATCCCTGGTACAATGTTACCGCCCCCCATACTGACGCAGGTTGGGGATATGATTTTAACCATACGCGTCCGCAGACACAAAAATTTGTTGATCGAATAAATGAATACTGGGCAACTGAATACCGAATAGATGGTATTCGTTATGACTTTACCGGTGGTTTCACACAGACTACCAGCTCGGGGGGGTATGACCAGACCAGAATAAATTTGCTGAAGAGGATGGCTGATGAAATATGGGATATCGATCCCTCTTTTTACGTAATTCTCGAACACTGGACTGATACCAATGAAAAAAAAGCGCTGGTCAGTCATGGCGCCATGGTGTGGGGCGAAGGAAAATACAACTACCAGGAAGCGGTTATGGGCTGGCACGAGAATGGTAAATCGGACCTTGGCAGGATAAGCTGGGTTCACCAATCATATTCAGCTCCCGGAATCGTTGGTTATATGGAAAGCCATGATGAAGAGAGGCTTATGGTCAAATGTGATCTTTATGGAAACGGTTCGGGTAATTACCAGATTCAGGATGAGCAGACAGCGCTGGGAAGAATGGACCTGGCTGCGGCCTTTTTCTTTACAATACCCGGACCAAAGATGGTCTGGATGTTCGGTGAGCTTGGTTATGATTATTCAATAGATCACAATGGAAGACTGGGACTGAAACCATTTGTCTGGAGTGATGAATTTTATTTTAACGCGGAAAGAAAAAGGCTTTATAAAGTGTACAGCTACCTGATAAAACTTAAAAGAGATATCCCGGCTTTTAATACATCCGATTATTCTGTCGATCTTTATTACGCCGTGAAAAAGATACATCTGAATCATGCCGATATGAATGTGACCGTGTTGGGTAATTTTGATGTGGTCACAAGGGATGTTACCGCTTCATTCCAGAATACCGGAACATGGTATGATTATTTTACAGGGCAAAGTATTAATGTCACAGATGTGAATATGACTTTGCCAATCAAAGCCGGTGACTTTAATATCTATACAACAGTTCAGCTTCCAACACCGGATCAGGGGATATTACTTGGCGCTGATGAAGAGAATAACTCAAATGATCTAATTCCCAATTCGGTTCAGCTAAAGCAGAATTATCCTAATCCTTTTAATCCGGAAACGAAGATAAGTTTTTCTTTACCATCACAGTCAAGCGTAAAATTAACTGTTTATAATATGCTGGGTGAAAAAGTTTCTGATCTGATAAATGGAGAATTAGCGGCGGGAAATCACGCGGCGATTTTTAATGCCGGTTTTCTCAGCTCGGGTATATATTATTATAAACTCGAAACTGCAGGCTATTCAGAGTCAAGGAAGATGATACTTTTAAAATGATCTTAATTCTTATGCCGGATTTTTGGGAGGGAATCCGGCATACTGTTTCTACCTGGTGAAAGCAAAAATTCATTTGGCAGGGTAACGCGGAGAACCAGCTTAAGAAGCGGAGGGTTTTCAGCGCCTGGCATTATTATAACAGGGCGTGAAGATAATTGGCGGTTTCTTTTAATCCATTATTTCTAAAGATATCCAGAATATCGTATTCGTTAACCGGTGGATTCTTCTTAATAAATACTAACTTTTTAAAAGCCTGCAATGATAATTCATGATTCAGGTCGATAATATCCGTTAAAAAGTTATCGGGTATTTTTGCTTTTATTCCAAATCGGGGCCAGGTAACTTTCAGGAAAATCTTTCAGATTATTGGTAATTATTAAATCCGCATTTGCCTTAATCGCGGCGGTAAGAACATGTTGATCATCAATATCGGGTAACTTCAGTGAATGGATTAATGGTTCATAATTTTCTACTAACGCGTCCGGAAAAGCAAGATTCATTTTTTGCGCTCTTTTAATAGCCTCTGTTTCTTCAACCCCTTTTCTTTTCATAACAGAAATCCACTCATCGAAAATGTTTTTGCTCCATTTGGGAGTATAAAGTTCGTAGTAAGCGAACCACATTAATAAGTCTCTTACCCACAAAGGGTAAATAACGTTTGTGTCTAAAACGCAGGTAAATTTCACACTATGAATCATACAAGCCTGATTCTTCGTCAGAACTTATTATTTCGTTAATCAGTCTCTCCTGTTGCTTTTTCATTTCCATCTTGTAGTTTAAAAGATCCTCATATCTTATTCGGCGATGTTTACCCACTTTAGTAAATTTTATCATACCGGATTCAAGAAGCTTAACAATATGTGGCCTTGAACACCCCAGAATTTCAGCAGCTGCCTGAGTTGTCAATTCTGTAGCAACAGGCACAATAGAGACTGGACGCCCATGGCTTATTTCTTTCAGGATTTTCGCCAGTAATTTTAACGCGTAAAATGGTATTCTAATTTTACCTTTCGTTTCTTCAATCTCGATCTCAGGGTTATTGTCATTTAATTCTTCGAGATAAGAGGCCAGTGCATCGTAAGATTTCCGGGCAGTAATCTGTTCTTCTTTTGTAGGTCGCGATATATTTTTAACAATTTGCATTTTTCATCATTATTTTAGTTGAGTACAAAGATAAACGAAATAAACAAAATATTCGAAACGATTTTTACAATAATATGAGAATTTGTGAGGGCAGGGTAGCATATTAATTAATGTCCCAAATCATTGTCCAAACAATACTATATGAATGTTATTAGGCCACATTCCTGGTTCGCTATTCCTAATTTTTAGATTATTTCGTAAGGAGTTAAATTCTACGCAAAATGGCAAAATTTTATTTGACCATCAATTTACCGGGGAATTCTGTCTGCCTGTTCGCCGCGGAGAATCCCTGGCGGGACTTTTTTGGGATTTTGAAGTTATCTTAAAGAAAAATTGCTGGTTCTTGTCTCTTCACTCTCCACTTTTCACTTTTGGCTTGCCAGTCTATGGAATATGCTGCAATTCCGGCTGTTTTTATTACAAAATACTGTTAATGGGTTATCTCACTCCATCCTTAAGCAGCATTGTCAGAAGAAGCGCGCGGTCGATGAGGCTGTGGCGGAGGATAAATTCGGTGTTGTTATCGAAGGCTCCTACCGGGCCCATGCCATCTGCCATAGTCGCGAGGGGATTGATATCATATAAAGCGGAAGAGCTCCACCGGTGTTCCTTTGAAACTCTGATATCAATTAAATCGGCGATCTGTCTGATGTTTTCAAACAAATTACCGCTGTTTTCATTTTCCGTGAGGGGAGGTCTTTTAAGTCCCCCTTCCAGATGAGACTGGAGGATTTTTTTCTCATTCTTTTTCAGAGCGGTAAATTTGCGGATTTTCTCATCTATCCCCGGAAATTTGTCGGGTGAATTAAACCGGATACTTATGAGAGCGGACCCATAGGCGAAAACTTTAAAGATATTGGATTTGAATTCAACCTCATAAGGAGCGATAACATCTTCGGGATCGTTGGTTGAGGAGCCGACAATAGCGGCGAGAGTTTTGTTAAAAACCTGCGCGGCAAGCGCGACATTAGCCGAATCGGAATGATCGGTAAGTTTCAGGGCGTAGGAGTAAGACGCCGAACCGCTTCGGGAGGTAATTATTCCCCCTTCCAGGTTGCCCCCGGTCATTCCGAGCACAATTTTACTGCTGCCCGCTTTAGCGCTGATTATACTTCGTGAGTATTTTCCCCCGGTTGTGCTGTCTGTCGCAAGGAAAATACCAATTTTTAATTTTTTAAGTGTTTTAATAAACCGAAGCGCCTGAAGAGCGGAAAGTAAAATCGCTATTCCACCCTTCTTTTCCCATATTCCTGTTCCGAAAAGTTTTTGTTCGGAAGCTCTAAAATTTTCATGTTCCTGTAATTTTACGACGTTATCGGTCGCGAGAACAATAAAATAATCGAGTGATTCGGAGTGGGTATTTGAAAAGTAGTATTGGTTGCCAACTTCAAGCTGCGGATATATTTCAGATGTGAATCCCAACAGGGCAAGTTCACTTTTTATATAACCTGAAAGCAGGTTGATGCCTTCTATATTCCTTACGTGTGAATTAAAGTTTACAATCTTTTTCAGGAAGTTTTCGGTATTATCCTGTCGTGAACGTAGGAAAGTGCGAAGTTTACTCTGAACCGATATTTTTTTTGCGCTTTCTTTTGACGACGAACCGTTGGAGGTTGAGAAATAACGAATCGCGGCAACATCAAGCATTTTATTTACGAGCGAGCAGAAATCATAACCTGCCGCTCTTGCCGCTATGTTATATGATCCTGTTGGTCCGAGGCTGGCCATTGAGTTGATTTCGAGAAGATAAATATTTTCATCTTCATCAACACGCAGATCGACACGCGAGAAATCTCTCAGGTTCAGCGCTCTGAAAGCCTCTATGCTGAATTTTGTCATTTTCGCGGCAAGTTCAGGGGAAATATTGGCCGGACATATTTTTTCTCTTGGATTTCCTTTTTTATTATCAACAGTCTGTATTCCGTCGGGATCACCTTCGAGATCTATTTCAAGCACAGGAAATGTTTCAACAGGATTATTCCCGATCAAACCAACGCAAAATTCCTTTCCCCTGATAAACTGTTCGGCAAGGGCCTGCTGCTGAAATTCATTTACTATAAACTCAACCGCCTCTTTTAATCCTTTCTCTTCATGAACCACCTTCAGCCCAAATGAAACACTTTCCATTTTGGGCTTGACAATAACAGGATAACGGACCTCGGAAAAATCATCATTACCTGAGTTGAATACCCAAAAATCAGGTGTAGGAAGCTTATGATTCTGCCAGATAATTTTGGTCATCACTTTATCCAGAGCCAGAGCGTGACCGGCAGGACTTGATCCGACATAAGGAAGCCCGAGCATTTCGAGCATGGAAGGGATATGGGTATAGCGACTTTCTCCCTGGATGCCATAAGCCATATTGAAGACCATCCCCATTTTTTCCCCTTCCATTACACGGGGCATAAAATTCTGGAGCCGGTCAATGATATACATATTGCCGTCAAATATAGCGATATTATGTCCCGCTTTTTCTATGCAGGCTGCCACACGGTTTACAGTTTCCTCCGAATAAAATTCTTTGTTCTGCATCCCGAATTGATTTATTACACCTGAAATATCTTTGTTGTAAATTAATGCTACTTTCATGCGGCAATATTCTCCTGTTCATTTATCACACCACACATTTTCAGGAAGTTTTCAACCATCAGCATCCCGTCGGGTCCTGATACTTCGGGATGTGACTGAAATCCATATATCGGTTTTTCCCTGTGTTTTATTATTTCATTGGGACTCACTTCCGATTCAGCCAATGAAATAAAATTGCCCGGGATTTCCGAAACATGGAAACTATGCCTTTTAACCAACTGCACCTCGGTTTTATTCAAACCATTAAAAATCGGATCATCTGGTTTTGTAATGTTGACAGTTTCTTTCTTATTTCTGTATTCTGAAAGTTTTTTTATCCTTCCCCGGTTGGCGACCGCTATTATTTCATGTCCGAGGCAAAAACCAATGACCGGCACATCAAAATTCATCATGGCCACAAAATTAGCGGTGAGATTCAAAGGTTCATAGGGATTGCCCCTTCCGCCGGAAAGTATAATCCCTTTTACAACTGTTTTTGCCGAAAGGGTGATCGGCTGATTATGATCAAAAAATATATAATCAAAATCCTGCTCGGCGAGGTACTGCCGTTTGAATTTTTTTATGAAACTGCTCTGGTTGTCTATTATCAGTATCATAAACGCTCCGAATTTAGTTTTAATTTCCGGTAAATTATCAACATTACTTTTTCCAGAGCGGATATGATATTATCAATAAGAATAACTGAAAAAAGTGAAGCAAATATAAATCATGGAAAGGTCATTTCCTATAAAAAAAATCAAAAAATAAATTCCCTGTAACTTGTTATATTAGAAAGGATTAGGATAGGAGGAAATGATTTGTTGCAGGAAGAATCAATATTCTCGTGATGAATATCTAAGCTGGCAGAGCCGGAACCAAACAGAAATAGTCATAATCATAAACTGGCTGAACCAGAAGTGAATAGTGGAGAGTTAAAAAACAATTCTTCTTTTGTGATAACTTCAAAATCTCCAGGAAGTCCTATAAGGGAACAGCCGCGGCGGGCGGGCAGGCAGATGAATATATTTCTTGCCATTTTGCGTAGAATTTCACTCCTTATAGAATAATGTCCTGCTGATTAAAATTCGATCAAGACTTTTCGCCATGGAAAATAAACCACGCGGGTCCAAATGAATTTAGGAATTATCCCCCGGTGGATAATCCCGTATAAGTATGTCGGCGGATATTCCCGGGCCGGCGTTAAGTTTTCTTATCATTATTAATGACAGTGGACGCTTGCGGTCAAGAACTTCCGAAACCCGGGCCCGGCTGCCGATATATTTTTCCAGGTCCTTTTTTGAAATATCCTGACTCTCTATTTCATGCAGTATTGCCGCTACCGGATCGGGAGCTTCAATCGGGAAGATTTTTTCTTCATAATCTTCCGCGAGTATTGATAAAATTTCCAAACGGTCACCCTCCGGCGAACCGGGAGCGGCGTCCATAAGCTTTTCTATTTCCTCGAGCGCGGCTTCATAATCTTTTTCAGTTTTGATTGGACTGATTTCCATGACTTTATCCTATCCCCTTTCCAAATGGTGTAAGGGCCAGCCCGGCAAGTTTAAAGTGCTGCATACCGAAGGGGATGCCGATGATGGTAATGGTAAAAAGAAAGCCGAATACCAGGTGAGTCAGGGCAATCCATATTCCCCCGAGAATCAGCCAGATAATATTCATAACCGTGGAAATACATCCGTTTGAGTGTTCCATCGGTTTTACTTCGGTGCCGAAAGGAACAAGTCCAACTATTGACAGTTTGAGCAACTGAATTCCGAATGGTATGCCGATAATAGTCAGACACATAAGAAGTCCGCTAACCAGGTATTCCAGAAAAATAAAAAAGCCCCCGAAAACGATCCAGATAATATTGCCGATTAAACTCATAATTTCCTTTTTAGAGGTTTAGACGGAAATAAATAATTATAGTTTTCCGGAATAATAAGGAAATTTATAATACACTTGGTTATATTTATTATATGGTTAGAAAAGCAGCTTTAATAATTAGTATTATTTGTGTGAATATTATTCCAGCGCAGAGTATACCCCTCAGGTTTGAGCGTTTTGGCGTGAAGCAGGGGCTGGCCTATGAATCCGTACACTTTGTATTGCATGACTCCAAAGGATTTATTTGGCTTACAACGGAGGGAGGACTGAGCCGTTTTGACGGATATAAGTTTACGAATTATTTCCATAATCCGACAGATACAAGCACAATAAGCTCAGATTATGTACATTTAATCTCTGAAGATTCAAAAGGCAATTTCTGGCTTTCCACCAAAAGGGGTTTGGACCGTTTAAATTATTCCGTTGAAGGAGTTGAACGGTTAAAGATTCACTCGGGGAATACAAGAAGTTTTAGCGGAGCTATTGGACCAACCTGGGAATATAATGATTCTTTATTGATTGTATCAGATCATAAAAACCTATATTTATTAAATACGTTATCTTATGAAGTAACTCAGCTTTTTTGTGAAGATTCTGTGAATGTTGGTTCTTTTCATGAAATAAATAAAGAAGAAATCTGGGTCTCAGGAAATTCTTCAACAGCATGGCTTATAAAAAGTAAAAAACAACAAATAGAAAAGTTCGAATTATCATTATTATCTGGTTATAAAGAGGATAAGACTCCGATCGTTATAATCCGGAAATTCGACGATAATGTAATGGCCCTGCATCACGATAAAATTCAGTACATCTTTGACAGAACAGATAATCAATTCAGCAGGCTGGAATTTAATTACGGCGGAAAGACAATTGAACTGAATATTTTAGATATACTTCCGTTCAGGAAAAAAAATGAATACCTGCTGGCTACCAGGGATGGAAAAATATTTCATTGTATTTCAAATAATATTTATTCAGGGAAAATTCAAATATTGGAAGAACTGGAACTGCCCGTAAAAAATTTGATTTTCAGAAAATGTTATAAGGATGACAAAAATAATTTTTGGTTTGCCTCAAACCAGGGCCTTTTTCTTCTGGATGAAAGGAGGGACCAGATTTTTAATTATACAAGCGACAGAAATGATCCAAACACACTCAGCGGGGATCTTTTATTTATTATCATAAAAAGCGGACAGGGGATCTTTTGGATAAACTCCACATTTGATGGAATAAACAAAGTGCAATATCCCAAAATGGACATTATTGTTTATGAGAATGATCCGGGAAATAAAAACTCTCTTGCGCAAAATGAAATATATAAAATTATTGAGGATGAAAAAGGAGGTTTATGGATTGCTTTACAGGAAAAAGGGATATGTTATTTTGACAGGGAAAAATCGGAATGGAGCAGTTATATTCCTGAAACCCTCAGAAATGAAAAAGGAAAACTGGAAATGTCCGCCATGTATAAAGATGGGAATACTATATGGGTTGGCAGCAGGGAAAGAGGCGCCTGGAAATTTGATATAACTACAAAAAAATGGGAGCAGTTTTCGTTTGAGATAAATGGCAAGAGCTCGGACAGGGAATATATCCGGTATTTTCAAAGACTGGATGACGGAAGATTTTTAATTGGCAGCCGGAGTGAAGGTTTGGTTGAGTTTTCTGAAGGAGGTACAGAATATTATGATATCCCTTATTTATCCGGGGTACAATATTCCGGCAGCGGAGCAATATCTGTACTTGACATTATAATTAGGGGAGACTCCTACTGGATATGTTCCGATAATGGATTATTTAAGTATAACCGGAAAACTAAAACTTGCGATAAATGGTTTTTTGCCGGTTCCGACAATCCCGATTCCTTAAGTTCCGGTTCCATTTTTACAGGGCTTAAGGATAAGTATGGACGTTTATGGTTCGGGACCTACGGCGGAGGAATAAACATCCTGGTGAATGAAGAAAAATTCCTTCATATCGGCAGGGATAAAGGGCTTCCTTCCATGCTTGTTGTCGATCTGCTGGAGGATGATAAAAAAAATATCTGGGCGGCGACAACAAAAGGTCTGTGCCGGATAAATCCCGATGATTTTTCAATAACCGTTTTTGGAGAAAAAGATGGTTTGCTGAGCGATGAAATAAATACCGAATCACTTACCCAGCTTTCAACGGGCGAAATCGCTTGCGGAGGACCCTCGGGGCTGAATATTTTTTACCCGGAAAGTTATAGTAAAAACCTTAACAGATCTCCCCTGGTGATCACAGATATTTTTGTGAATGGAGACACAAATATCGTTCCCAACGGGTATTGTTATTTTAATGACAGGGTATTTGATTATAACACAAGGATTTTATCATTCCGGTTTTCTTATCTGCAGTATTATAACAGCCACCTAAATACCTATGAATATTTCCTCGAAGGATTCAGCCGGGATACGGTTGACCTGGGAACAGAACATAAAATTGATTTTACCAACCTTGATCCGGGGAATTACACTCTCTATATCAGGGCTTTTAATGATGACGGGATACCATCCAAGAATGATATTCACTTCAGATTTAAAATCACTCCTCCATGGTGGCAGACCTGGTGGTTCATGACTCTTGTTGTTATTTTCTTTGTCCTCTCCCTTTACCTCTTTTTCGAATACAGGAGATTCAAAGACAGGCAGCGTCAGAAAGCGCTGGATGATTTCAGGAGTAAAATATCATCCGACCTTCATGACGAAATAGGCTCGAACCTGGGAGGAATTGCTTTGTTGAGCGAAAGGCTGAGAAAAGAAAAATCGCTGGATAATGATATAAAAATGGATCTGGCTTCTATTGCCGCGACCACGAGACTGACCTCCGATACTATCAGGGAAATTATATGGTTCATAAATCCGAAACATAATACAACTGAAAGGATTATTAACAGAATGAAAGATATCGCTAATAGTTTATTATATGAAATGGATTATGAACTTAAGCTCGACGCGATGGGACAGGAAATATCACTTAAGCCTGATTTTAACCGGGCGATTTACCTGGTATATAAAGAAGCGTTGAATAATATTTCAAAACATTCGGGGGCGGATAAAGTAAGTGTAATAACAGAATTAAAGGATGGCATTTTTTCGATTAGTATCATGGATAACGGCAAAGGTTTTAATCCCGAAGAAAATAAATCGGGACAGGGGATTGAAAATATTAAGAAAAGGGCCTATGAGCTTGGCGGAAAATTAAAAATAGAATCGGCCCCGGGCAGAGGAACTAAAATAATATTTAAAGTGAATATACTCTGAAAAGGGTATTTCTTTTGTTGATGATAATTTTCTATTTTAAAAGTAAAAACTATGATTGATGTAATAATTGTTGAGGACCAGACTCTTTACAGAGATGAAATTAAGCGTCTCATTAATTCAGCCGATGATATGAAGTGTACCGGGGTTTTTTCAAACTGCCAGGAGGCGCTTGATTTCCTGAATGATGGCAATATACCTGATATAATTCTGCTTGATATAAAACTCCCGGGACTCAGCGGCCTGGAAGGCATTTCCCGTTTCCTTGAAGTTGATGAAAACCTGGTAATTCTTATGCTTACCATTCATGATGATTCCGATAAAATTTACAGCGCCCTGACAAGAGGAGCGCATGGTTATATCCTAAAAAATACAGAAGGGAAAAGAATCATAGAGTCGGTGGTCGAAGCATCGAAAGGGGGGCTTCCATTCAGTCCTTCGGTCGCCTTGAAGGTTCAGGAGTTTTTTAGAGGATCAAAGGAGGATGAAAAATACAATCTTTCATCCAGGGAGATGGAAATTTTACAGCTTCTTTCCAACGGCCTTAAAAAAAAGGCAATCGCCGGTAGATTATTTATCAGTATAGAGACGGTCGCGACACATATAAAAAATATATACAAAAAACTTCATGTACACGGCGCCGCCGCCGCTACAGCAAAAGCGATTAGGGAGGGGTTGGTAAAATAACCCGATCATTTTCCTCCTTTCTTTTTCCCTCTATGTAAAGATACTCCCTGAATTCACCTTTTTGGGGGATGGTTTGATTTAACCTGCCTTTTTATATTCACTTCAGCAGATTTCAGTACAAAAATTTTAAGATTTATATAACCGGGAGATGAATTATTGTTTCTCTTAAATTCATGTTTATAAAACAGTCCTAGATCCGCGAAATAAAATCTCTGAAAATAAATAATGCTACCGGAGGAGTCATGAAATTTATCCATGAAAAAAAAAATGTATTTCTTTTATACCTGACCATTGTTTTAACCGGATTCACACTACCGGAAGTATTGGCCGGAGCAGGCGATTCGATTATTTGGGAAGACCCGGTTTTGTTTAATTCTCCGGTCGCCCATCCTTCAGGCCCCAGGTTTGGTGATTTTAATAATGATGGTTATACGGATCTTTATTTCTGCCATTACGACGAAGGGAAAATGACATGTTATCTTAATAATGGTGACGGTACATTCCAATATACCGGAACATATACAATGGAAGTATGTCCCCACGGATCGGTTGTCTCAGATGTAAATAATGACGGGAATCCTGATCTGATATTTGCCAACTCTGACGCGGGGCTTACTCATGGCGGACCCTACGAGGGTATATCGGTGTTCTTTGGCAACGGCGACGGCACATTTCAGCCATACCAGTTTTATGATCCTTATGGTTCATTTACTTATTCGGTTGACGCGGGTGATATTAATAATGATGGTTATAGGGACCTTGTGATTGCCTCAGCGGGCTGGGATGGTTTTTCAATATTGCTTAATGATGGCGACGGCAGCTTCAGCGAAGGGAATCATTATGCCGGAGCGCGGGAAGCTTCTGTGATAAACCTGGGGGATTTTAATGGTGATGGTGAGCTGGATGTCGCGTTAAGCTGCGGAGGTTACGGCCAGGGATATGAAGTGGGTATTTACTTGGGCAATGGTGATGGTACATTTCAGAACAGAGTTTCTTACGCTTCTCCTGTTTCCCAGGGAAAACCATACTGCAAAGGAGTTTTTGACCTTGACAACCAAAATGGTCCGGACCTGGTTTTTAGTATAAGTTACAATTTTTATATTATGCGAAATGACGGGAGCGGCGCTTTCAGTTTTGAACTTGTGGCACAGAACTTCTACCCGACAAGTGTCTGTGATCGGGATAATGACGGGAATGTTGACGTTTTCGCTAGGAAATGGAGTGAAACTGCTGAAGATTACACAGGAGAATATATTTTTACTAATGACGGAGCCGGAATATTTACCCCGGTTGATCTTTCTATTGATATAGACGCGACAGAAGCTTATGCCGGAAATTTTGGTGTTAACAACGCGATGGGGATTGGATTTTCCGATCAGACAAGCGGATCATGCGGAGTATATCTGCAAAGCGGCTTACCCGCGCTTAACGCTGATTTTACCGCCGACAATACTAATGTTATTCCCGGCGCAGTGATAAACTTTACCGATTTATCCACCGGGTTTCCGGTTTTATGGGAATGGGATTTTGAAAATGACGGAATGATCGATTCTTACGAGCAGAATCCTTCCTGGACTTATAGCGAACCGGGAGTTTACACTGTAATGCTGAGAATATATGATGCGGAAGGAACAGAAATAGATGAAGAGATAAAAGAAGACTATATAACAGTTGAGGAGAGCAGCAGTCCGGGATTTTTTGCTTATTACCCCTTTAACGGGAACGCGGAGGATGTCAGCGGGAACGGCTTCCATGGAATTGTTCATGGACCGGTTCTTACGGAGGACCGTTTTGGTAATCCCAATTCCGCCTATCTTTTTGATAATAACTACATAGAAACTCCATTTAACTGGGGAGAAAATATAACAGGTGAATCTGCCTTCCATATAGTTTTTTGGTTCAAGGCTAATGAAACCGCGAATATGTACGCGATCGGTGAATCAGGTCAGTCACAGGCTACATTCAGCACATTGTCGACCTCAAACGGAGGATCTGTGGGAGTGAAAATAAAAGGGGGAACATGGAATGGTTACGGCTCGAATCCCTATGACGGCAACTGGCATATGGTTACCATGGGAACTGACGGCTCAAATATCCGGTGGAGTGTCGATACATGGATTTCGGGAGGAAATGACTGGGGCTCCAACCTGGGTGAATATTTCCTGATTGGTATGGAAGGCTGTAATCCCGACTTAAAATTCAGGGGAGTAATTGATGAGGTGAAAATATATAATTACATACTCTCAACAGACCAGATAGTGGAACTTTATAATGAAATAAATACCAATTTACTCGCCGATTTTGAGGCCGATATTACAGAGGGGAATATGCCGTTGACCGTTCATTTTTCCGATTTAAGCACTGGGGACCCGGTTTTATGGCAGTGGGATTTTGATAATGACGGCATAACAGATTCGGAAGATGAGGATCCGGTCTATACATTTCCTGAACCGGGACAATATACAGTTTCTCTGACTATCAGCGACGGAACTAATGAAGATACAGAAACAAAAGAAAACTATATTACGGTTACTGAAATATACAGCGACTGGTCACTTGTTACCGGCGAAATTTTTCCCAATATAAGAAGATTCCATTCAATGTCGCATATCGCTGAAAATAAAGTTCTTCTTTTTGGAGGAAGTGAAAGCTGGGATATCACGGAAATTTCGGATGAAAACTGGCTTTTTGATCTCGAAACCGGGGAATGGACGGAATTATTACCTGAAAGCAGGCCGAGCGCCAGGGTAAACGCCGGAATGAGTTTCATCGCTGAAAACAAGGTTCTTCTTTTTGGCGGTTATGATATAACACAATCACATAAAAATGATACCTGGATATTTGATCTGACTACAGGGGAATGGACTCAGTTAAATCCCTCTGTAAAACCATCCTTAAGGCAAATCCCCTGCCTTTCCTATATCGCTGAAAATAAAGTCCTCTTTTTCGGGGGAAGAAATCATTTCGGGAATGAATTCGATGATACCTGGATATTTGATCTGACCACCGGCCAATGGACTCAGTTGAATCCGACGGTTCATCCCTCGGCAAGGTTTTATCATGATATGTCTCTTTTACGGGAAGGGGAGGTCCTGCTTTTCGGAGGCACTAACGGAAGCGATGAAACGTGGCTGTTCAGTCTTGACGCGGGTGAATGGTCGCAGGTCTATACTTCCGCTATTCCTTCCGGCAGAAGAGAACATTCGATGGCTAATGCGGGCGATGGATTAGTTGTGATGTTTGGAGGTGATTCCGGGGATGGCGTTCAGGTGAATGATGAAACCTGGATTTTTTGTGAAAATACAAACAACTGGACCCTCTACAGTGATTCTTTCGCCCATCCCGAACCCAGGGCCGATCATAAACTGGCTGAAACAAGTATGGATGAAGAAGGAAGGCTTATATTATTCGGAGGAAGAAATGATTCTTGGGTTAATCTTAATGATACCTGGAAATTTGGAGGACTATATTATTTACTTCCCGGCATAGAAGCCTCTTTCAGCGCGGATCCGCTTGAGGGAAACGCGCCCCTGATTGTGCAGTTTACTGATCAATCATCCATGAATCCTGTTGAATGGGAGTGGGACTTTGAAAACGACGGTATTATTGATTCCTATGAGCAGAATCCTACATGGGTTTATGATGAACCGGGCGTTTATTCAGTTACATTGAATGTGTCGGATAGTCTCGGCAGTACCGATTCAATAACAAAAGAAAACTATATAACAGTTTTGGAGTCAAATTATTTTTCCGATGAGTTTGTTGACTTAAATGATAACCAGGCGCCGGAAGGATGGGAACTTGAAGTTCTCAATCCGGTTGTGGATCTCGCAAATGGCAGACTAAACGCTTATGTTACTGACGCGAGCGGAGCGCTCGTCAGAAATGGCGTGATGCATGATTCTGTAAATATTTTGCAGCTGGAGATGGATAGCGAACTTAAATATTCATACTGGGGAATTTCTTCCTCTTTTCTGATAAATTTCTCTGATACAAGTATGCTGGCCGCATTTACCAATTATTCGAATTATACTCCAAATAATGATCGCATCAGAACAAAAGTATACTATGAAAAAAATGGGAGTATGACAGTCCTTTATGATAGTTATTATGCTACATTATTCACAGAGTTTCATTACATTTTTAAGATATCGGATGAGCAATTAATCTATAAAGCTATCGATGAAAATAGCGACAGCGCATACATAAATATTAATATAACCTCTGATAGTTTACAGAATTACATTACTCTGAAAGAAATTACTCAAATCCGCTTTAACGCTTATACAACTACCGATAATGATATCTGGATTGATAACCTTCAGATACAATTAAATCCTGTGAATCAAAATCAGGCATCCGCACAGTTTGTAGTTAACCCGGGCTGGAATTTGTTATCTGTGCCGCTGCAAATGCCCGATATGAGCGCCCTGAATTTATTTCCTGAAGCCGCTTCAAGCATATATGGTTTTGAGTCTAATTATATAATAGCCGACACCCTGAATAACGGCGCGGGTTATTGGGTGCGGTTTGATAGTTCAGTAACAAAATCATTTGCCGGCTTGACTCCGACAGATAATATTCCATTATCTTCCGGCTGGAACATGATTGGAGCCTATAATGATACTATAAGTATCAGCTCAATCATAACCGAGCCGGCAAATATTATTGCTTCTGATATCTACCATTTTGAAGGGGCTTATTCGCTCGCGACAGATCTATTGCCCGGAAAAGGTTATTGGATAAAAGCGGCCCAGGATGGTGAAATTTTAATTTCTCCGGGGAATATGGCAAAAGCTGTAATGAAGAATATTAATAAATCAGACTGGGCAACGATAAAAATAACCGACGCGGCAGGCAGCTCAGGAAAGTTATTCATCGCGGATAACCTTGAGGGAAGTTATGAACTGCCCCCTCTGCCCCCCGCGGGTATATTTGACGTTCGGTTTTCCGGTGATAAATATGTCGAAGATTTGGCTTCGGGCAGGGAGATAATTTTAAGAGACGCCGAATACCCGGTTAAGATAAAGGTTATAGGGAAGGATATAATTCTGAAAAATTCCGGAGGCTCATTTAATGTCTCTCTTAAAGATGGCGGAACAATTACTATTGAAGATAACTCGATAAATCGTCTGGTGATTGAGGAGAACTTTATCCCACTCAGCTACGAGCTAATGCAGAATTATCCCAATCCCTTTAATCCATCGACCACAATAAGGTTTACCATCCCTGAAGAATGTAATGTAGTATTGAATATTTATAATACACTCGGTCAGAAAGTATGTGTATTGCTGAATAAAAATATAAAATCGGGATATCATGAAGTCCAGTTTGATGGCAGCGCTCTTGCCTCGGGATTGTATTTTTACTCAATAAAAGCGGGTGATTTTTCAGCGGTCAAAAAAATGCTGCTGCTGAAATAATTCGCGGAAAAATTACTTTAAGCCCGGGTATTATTCCGGGCTTTTTTATTTCCCCTCAAAAGCCTTGAGCATATTAAGCAGACCGGGGTAACTTAATCCAAGGTGTTTTGCGGCTTTGCTTTTGTTGCCTTCATATTCGTCGAGGATTTTGAGGACCATCCATTTTTTTGCGTCGTCAAGTTCCGCGATGGTAAGATTCTCAAAACGGAAGGTTTTTCCATCTTTGGTTACGGCGGAGTTTTCCCCTTTCATCCAGTTGATTATTTCATCCATTTTTTCATCATGACCGAAAAGGGTCCATTTCCTTACGAAGTTGGTGAACTGCCTAACATTGCCGGGCCAGTATTCCTCTTTGATTTTTTTCAGGATATAGTCCGATTTTTCAGGGGCTTTGATGCTGTATTGTTTTTCAAACTTGTCAACGAGGAAATCATAGAGTTCTTCTATATCGCCGTCGCGGTCACGGAGAGGGGGGAGAACAAGTTCGGTTTTGGCCAGACGGTGATAAAGGTCTTCACGGAGGTGGCCGTTGGAAAGAACCGCACTCCTTTCCCGGTTTGTCGCGGCGATTACCAGCACATTTATGTCGATATAATTTCTTCCCCCTATGCGCATAACTTTGCCTGTATCGAGCGCGCGGAGAAGTTTGGGCTGCATCTCAATTGACATTTCGGTTATTTCATCGAGGAACAGGATTCCGCCATTGGCAGCTTCAAAGAGGCCTGCGCGCGTGCGGTCCGCCCCGGTAAAAGAGCCCCGTTCGTGGCCGAAAAGCTCCGATTCAAAGAGTGAGGGGGATACAGCGGCGCAGTTAACCGCTATAAAAGGGCCATCCTTTCTCTGTCCCTGCTGGTGAATAAAGTTGGCGATTACCTCTTTACCGGTCCCAGACTCACCGAATATCAATGTATCCAGATCATACCCGGCTATTTTATCGGCCATAGTGATGATTTTTTTGAAAACCTTTGAAGAGCCGATTATTTCATTGGCCGCTGCTTTGGAAACATCCCTGAGGTACTGGTTTTCTCTTTCCAGACGCTCCCTTAAATGAACGTTTTCCCGCTCAATTTCTCTCGTATGCAGAATTTTATTAATACTGTGGAGCAGTTCCTCATCCTCGTAGGGTTTCCTGATAAAATCATTCACTCCCAGTTTGATCGCTTTAACTACCGAGTCTTCGCTGCTGTAACCAGTAATAAGAATTGTGGAAGTGTCAAGTTCCTTTTCTTTAATGTATTCCACTATGCTCAGGCCATCTTTCCCAGGAAGCCGGATGTCGATTATGGCTATATCAAACTGGTTGTTCTGAAGGAATGATGTGGCGGTTTCGGCGTTAAGAGCCGATTCAAATTCAAATCCGTTTTCATCAAGAAAAAACTTAATATTTTCGAGCGAAAGCGCCTCATCATCCACTGCGAGGACTTTTATCCCTTTTAATCCCTGATCCAACTTTTTTACCCTTATGTTGAAATAACAGGGGTAAAGTTAAGCTATTGGGAGATATAAATCAATTGTAGGGATATTGAAATAATATTTTTTATCTTTTTTTTATTTACTTAAAAATTTATTCTGAAAAATTGGACGAATATAAACTAAGTTTATACTGATATATATATAGACTAATTGTCTATTTATAAAAAGTTGTTCTTAAAACTCAAATTGTGACTTAATAATCGGCATATTTATTGCAAGCTCATATTTAATCCAAGAACATATTATCAATCAATTGTTTATTACAAATTCTGAGGTAAATATGAGAAAAAAAACACTATTAATTTTAGTAGCCAATCTAATATTATTCAATATTTGTATATTAGGCCAAAACAAAATATCTACTAAACAAGATTTCACTTTCATTGCCTGTTATCCATTTGATGGTAACGCAAATGATGAATCTGGGAATGGTTTTCATGGAATTGTGAACGGAGCAACTTTAACTGAGGATAGAAACGGAAATTTGAATAGCGCCTATTATTTTTCCGGATCAAGCACTTATATCTCAGTGCCTGATAATGATCTGCTGGATCTGCAAAATGTAAAATCTATCTCGTTATGGATCAAAGCCTCGTCATCAAGTTCCATAAATAGATATATTATTTCCAAGGTTCAATTTGAAAACGACTACTATAACGGATACGAAATTTACATTAGTAATAATGATAGTCTGTCCTATAGTATGATTGAGGAGGATTATCCCAGAGCGCATTACTCTAAATCATTCCAATATTACGATGAATGGACTTTTCTGACATTTGTCAGGCGAAGCGACAATAAACTTTATTGTTATATTAACGGAAACTATGTTGGTAAATCTGAAGTTGATTTACCAGTTTCCCTGACCGGAAATGATATGGATTTGTTTTTTGGATCAGCTCCCTTCTCTAACAATAATGATAATTATCAAGGAAGTATCGATGATATCGCAATATTCGATTATGAATTAAGCGATGCCGAAATTCAGGAACTTTATAATGATGATCCCCCTCTCCCTATAGAATTGGTTTCGTTTTCAGCCGTAATTGATGGAAAAAAAGTTTACATTAATTGGAAAACTGTTACTGAACTTCAAAACTTTGGCTTTGAGATTCAAAAAAAAGTTGGGCAATCCGGTTATGATTTTTTTGAAAAAATAGGTTTCATCATCGGAGCAGGAAACAGTAGTTCTCCAAAAGAATATTCCTTCATTGATGATTTGTCAGATATGAATCTATACCGAAATAATATATTTTATTACAGGTTGAAGCAAATAGATATGGATGGCGCTTTTGAATTTTCCGATGAAATATTTATTGAGTTAAATCCCCTGAATACTCTAATACCGGAAAATAATTCACTCTCAAATAATTATCCCAATCCATTCAATCCATCGACCACAATCAGATTCGGACTTCCTGAAAAATCAAATGTCAAGTTGACTATATATAATTCATTGGGAGAGGAAGTAAGCAGTTTACTCGATAAAGAGTTGATCGAAGGATATCATGAAGTGGAGTTTAACGCTTTAGATTTGGCTTCAGGTGTCTATTTCTACTCTATTCAGGCAGGCGAATTCAAGTCTGTTAAAAAGATGCTGCTGCTCAAATAAAAAAAACATGAAATTCACATAGCCCCGCATTGGTTTCCGCGGGGCTCTTTTTATTTAATTATTCCGTAATTTTATACTTCAAAAAAGCAGCAGGTTTACAAAAACTATATTTATGAATCATAACAAAATTATTCTATTTTTCTTTTTCTGCTCACTTCTGACTTTCGCGCAAAACCGCTATGAGTTCAGGCCGAAAATGACTCATGTGGGAATCGCTGTTGATGAAGTAAAGTTTTTTCCTGACGCGGATACTTTGCTCGTATGGTTTTCAAATCGGAAGGAAAACTGTGAGATCCGGTTTTCGGATGAAAATTATTTTGTCAAGGAAGTGGTCAATTTCCCTTATATCGCTAAGCTGAATACAAATTATCTGATCGCGGATCTGGATTATGACGGGCTGGACGAAATAGTTTTTGTCATTTCCGAAAGCTTTCATACGGAATTGCGGGTTCTTGATCTGGATGCCGAAAATAAGATCATTCAAAAAAAAATAGCGGGCTTTGAAACTGATGATGAACATTATAATGGCGGTTTATCTTTTGCGTTATCAGATAGTATACTTGTAATTGCTTATTCAACTTTTTTCCCGAAGAGGATAGCTTCAAGAGGCATCTATTCAGTGAACCGAAGTGATTATTCGGTTAACTGGTATTATCCCACTGCCGAATATATTGATAAGAATATCCAGATTATACATGGAGCAAAGGAGGAAATTATTCTATTCGGAACTGCGGGAGTTTCGAACGGGATGCATGCTTCCGGCGGGGTTTTTTACGCGTATGAAGATGATGTTTTGTTCAGAGGGAAACGATTTGAAAATGTTACGGAAAAAAATATTCCGGTTCTCTATTCAGGAAATTCAGCGGATACCTCGGCATCATTATATGCTCTTAATATGGATGGGAAATTGTTATGGAAAAAGAGAATCGGGGGAGCAAATGTATGGGCAAAAACTGAAAAGATTGTAATTGACGGGAAAGAATACGCGGCGACCGCGCCACTAAGGAGAAAAGATACCGAAAGTAAATATGATACACTATATATTTTTAATCCTGATAACGGGGCTCTCTTTGATAAATATTCTTTATCCGGCAGGTTAAAGCAGCTTTTTAAAGGAGGGGATAATTTATGGATGGTTATTAAGGGTAAGGAGATACTAAAATTTGATACAAAAAATAAGATTGTTAATAGCTTCATTGAAGATGATAGAATTGCCAACATAATCGATTATATAGGTCAGACTGAAAAGTTTGTTCTTTATTATCTGATTGAGGGGATTGGACTTGCTGGTGAGGACTGTGATGTGCATTCCGTGCTAATGAGGGAAGGTTTTTTTAAGTATCTTCCATCATTAAAACTGTTGAGTTATATTCATTTTGACAGGAAAGTTATCACATTATATTCTCTTGAGGAAGTTCCCTGGCTTTTGAGACAGAGCGCCAAAACATACCTGGTTATTACAGGGATTATTTTATCATTTTTTATATTTGCCCTGGTTATGTGGCTGGTTCAGATAAGGAAAAGTCACAAAGCAATATCGGCAAAAAATATTCAGCTCGAAGAGAAACAGGAGAACATCGACAAACTTACCGCGGACCTTGTGCATAGTGAAAAACTTGCCATGCTGGGTATGGTGATAGGGTCAATAGCTCATGAGATAAACAGCCCTCTCGGGGCGGTAAGCAATGGAATAAAGAGGGGAATAAAACATCTTGATGATATAGAACTGAGCAATAAAAATTTTGATCTCGCGCTGAAAGCCGCGGATAAATGCAAATTGCTGGTAGATAAACTGCTTTACAGTATCCAGAAAAAAGGGGAACACTTTGGAAGCGCTAATCTTCTGGAAGCTTGGAATGAATGGTATTATATTTTCGGAAACAGGTTTGAGATGAACGATGTAATCCTTGATGTTAATATTCCTGATGATATCAATGTAAGCATTAACGTGTCAGATTTGCACCAGGCCCTTGGTAATATCCTTATGAATTCACTTGAGTCGGTTCTTGGCGCCGGGAGGAGTGAGAAAAAAATCAATATTGTGGCGAAAAATGAAAATATGGGATGTTTTATCAGGATCGAAGATAATGGTGGGGGATTTCCCGGTGAAGTGCTCAGCAATCCTGCAACACCTTTTCATACAATCGGCAAAGGGGAGAAAGGGACCGGTCTCGGTTTGTGGCTGGTAAAAAACATTGTGGATAACCATGGCGGGCAGATAAAATTCGGTAATACCGGGGATGGCGCTTTTGTAGAATTGATTTTAAAAACAACGGTTTAAGAATGGGCGTCCCCCGGCTGTTTTGCCGGGGGAATTTATTTTGTCATTCTGTTTCCTATCCCTCACTCATCCCTCAAGCTAATCGCGGGGTTTACGAGGGCGGTTTTTATTGTCTGCCAGGAGATTGTGGCGAGGGTGATGGCGGCTACGATCAGCAGGGGGATCAGGAAAAAGCGGAAACTTACGGGGACTTTCATAGCGAAATCTTTCAGCCAGAGAACCGAGGCGTAATAGGCCGCGGGGAAGGTAATAATGAATGAAATGATGAGGATGATGAAAAAGTCTTTCGCGAGCAGAGTTGTGAGTTCGTGAATGTCCGCGCCGAGCACTTTGCGGATGCCTATCTCTTTTGTGCGCTGGGCGGCGCTGAAGGCTGAGAGTCCGAATATGCCGAGGGAGGTGATAAAGATGGCCAGGAATGAGAAGAGGAGGAAAACTTCACCGAAGAGTTCATCGGATTTATACTGCTGGTTGTAATATTCATCCATAAAATAATATTCAAAGGGGCTTTCGGGGTAGAATTCGCTGAATGTTTTTTCAACGGCTCCCACTACTCCGGCGATATCGGCGCTGTTGATTTTCATGGCGTAAACTCCGAGTGTTCTCAACCCGTGAGGCATAAAACGGAAGAGGTGTGGTTCGAATTCCTCTTTAAGCGACTGCTGGTGGTAATCTTTTACGACTCCCACAATCTTATAAACTTTATCCCAGTATTGAACCTGCTGCCCTATAGCCTCGGCGGGGGAATCGAATCCCATCCATTCTGCGGCGGTTTCATTCATCATCAGCGCCATATTATCTGAAGGATACTCTTTCGAGAAATTGCGCCCGGCGATTATCTCAAGACCGAAGAGGTCGGCATAATCATAGTCGACGCCGACTATCTGGTAATTTTTTGATTGTGATATATCTTCACCATATTTGTATATGCCGCCGGCATCCCAGAGTATCTGGCGGCCAGGTGTTTCCGAACCCACACATATTTTCTCGAGACCGGAAATTGAAAGCATCTTCTGTTTGAAGGTTTCATTCCGGGTTTCGAAGTTTTCTCCTTTCACCCGGGGCAGTTTTACCACGAGTGTCTGTTCGGAATCGAAGCCGGTATCTCCGGTTTTCATGAAGTTTATCTGGCTGTAAATTATATATGTCGCGATAATGAGAAAAAGGGCCATAACAAACTGGAATGAAACCAGGATTTTCCTCAGCCGCATTCCTGAAGAGGTATTGGCAAATTTTCCTTTTAATACTTTTGAGGGCTCATAACGTGATATTATCAGCACGGGGTATAAGCCGGAGAACAGCACACCCAAAATAAATATTGCCGGAAGCAGAATATGAAACCAGCTTTCCCCGAAAGGATTTGTTCCCGCGGGCATCCCTGTAAGCTGGTTGAATGAAGGCAGAAAGAGGAGCACAAGCAGAATGGAAATGACAAGCGCCAAAAGATTCACCAGTAAAGTTTCGGTAAAGAGCTGCGCCATAACATGGCCTCTCGAAGCTCCGGCTACTTTGCGAAGGCCAATTTCTTTCGCGCGGTTAAGGGAGCGGGCTGTAGTAAGATTTATATAATTTACCCAGGCGATAACAAGTATGAATAGAGCTGTTATCAATAGAATATTTACCGATTGAGCGTTTCCGTTTACCTCATATTCCTGCATAAAATGTGAAGTAAGGTGAATATCTTTAACCGGCTGAAGGGGGAGCAGCATTTCCATTTTGTACTCCTTCAGGACTTCGCCAAATTCCCGGTCAACGAGAGCGGCGAGCTCCTCCTGCAGTTTTTCGGGCGACTCGCCATCTTTGATCGTAAGGTATGTGAAAAATCCTGTTTCACCCCAGGAGCTGATTCTTAGCGGGCCATAGATATCCTCCAGATTTGGGAATGAGAGGAGTATGTCGCATTTAAGATGTGAGTTTTGGGGCATATCTTCATATACGCCTGTGATCGTATAATCGGTTTTGTTGTCGATGCTGAAAACCTTACCCACTGGATTTTCTTTACCGAAGTATTTTTCCGCGGCTGATTTTGAGAAGAAGGCAGTATTTGGCCTAACCAGCCCTTTTACCGGGTCTCCTTCTAAAAAATTGAAGCTTATCAGTTTGAAAACATCCGGTTCGGCAAAAAACATCCGGTCTTCGATATACTTATTTTCTCCATACATTACAGAGGCCCGGTACTTGAATATCCTCGCGATATCTTTCACCTGGGTAAAGTTATCCCTTATCCTCACAGCCGCGGGGGGACAGCATGAGGCAAAACGCACTGCCTCGCCATTTTCACTTATTCTTTCATAACGCAGGCGGTAAAGCCGGTCGAGGTTGTCGTGCTGTGTATCGTAACTCCTCTCATAAAAAACAAATGTGAGCAGGAGGATGCTTACAGCCATTCCTGCCGAAAGTCCCGCTATATTGATAAAAGAGAATACTTTGTACTTAAGAAAGTTTCGGAGCGCTGTAGTGAGGAAATTTTTCAACATAGTTCTTCCGGTGTATGGTTAGAAAACTTTTTAGACGTGTGATGAGCCGTGAAGGTTTTTTGAAGGGAAGTAAAGTGAAAATCTTCTTGTATACTCGAAGAATTATAGCTATATTCGAATATCTTCGAGTATAACCTAAGATAATGGAGGCCCGATGCTGGTAGTTCGTGAGCATTACATAAAAAAAATAGAACAGTATTTAAACAAAAAAGTGATAAAAATTATAACCGGGATGCGCCGGGTGGGTAAAAGTACGATCCTTCTGACACTCAAAAATGAATTATTGGAAAGAGGCGCCGGGGAAAAAGATATAGTGTGGATCAACAAGGAATCATTGGAATTCAGCTTTATAAAGGACCATGAGGATCTATACCGTTATGTTAAGCAGGAATTTTCTTCAGGAGATGATAACAAATATCTGTTTGTGGATGAAGTTCAGGAAATAAAAAACTGGGAAAAGGCAATTATTTCTATATTCTCAGATAATCTTGCAGATGTAATAATATCAGGCTCAAATGCTCATATGCTTTCTTCCGAGCTGGCTACATACCTGAGCGGACGGTATATTGAGATTGAAGTTTACCCGCTAAGCTTTTCTGAATTTCTGTTATTTGAAGAGAAAAGGGGGATTTCGAAGGAGGAAAAATTTCAGGAATATCTCAGATTCGGAGGATTGCCCGGCATTTTTATGTTTGAATCAGATGAACCAATCTATGACTACCTTAATTCCATTATCAATACGGTGATTCTTAAGGATGTCGTTCAGAAAAATAATATACGGGATGTTCATTTGCTGGAGAGAATAATATTATATCTGATGGATAATTGCGGCAATATAACATCGGCGAAAAATATTTCAGATTTCCTGAAGTCGCAAAGAACCAGGGTTTCTGTGGATACCATTCAGAATTATATTTATTTTCTGGAAAGCGCGTTCCTGTTTCACAGGGTGAAAAGATATGACCTGAAAGGGAAAAAAATACTGGAATACCTCGATAAACTTTATATGGGGGATATAGGTCTGAGAAATGGTTTCCTTGGTTACAGGGATAAAGATATTGCCGGGATTCTTGAAAATATAGTTTTTCTTGAAATGAAAAAAAGAGGTTATAAGGTTGAAATTGGAGCGCTCAACGGCAATGAAATTGATTTTGTGGCAGAAAAAAAGGGGGAGAGGAAATATATACAGGTGTGCGCCGGGCTTAGTGAAGATAAAACTATAAAAAGGGAATTTGGCAACCTGGAAAAAATTTCTGATAATTACGATAAGCTGGTGTTATCAATGGAGAAATATTTTCCTTCGGATCACAATGGCATAACGCATAAATTTCTTCCTGATTTCCTGTTGGAAGAGTAGAGAAATATAACCCCGGCGCCGATTCCGGGATTACAAATCAATAGCGAAAATGGTTTTATCGAGACCGGAGAATTTACCTGAGACCAGGTAGTTATCCTTAAGGTCGAGATCGATAGCCAGCTTTTTCAGCTTTTTCAGATCGGCGGGTGTGGCTGTAAGCTTCACCTCAAAAGCTGTTTCTTTATTCAGGAGGAAATCGATCTCACCACCGCGGCGTTTCTGGTAATAATTAAGCTCACCATAGTGGCGGAGATTCAGATACACCGAATTTTCGAAGATCGCTCCTTCTGAAACTTTGGCGTACTGCGATACAAAACCAGTGTCGCACATATACAGTTTCCTGCTGCCGCTAACCTCACGGTCCACATTTCTGCTGAAAGGCTGCAGAAGAAAGATGAAATAGGTGCTTTCCAGGAAAGAGAGATAGTTATAGACGGTATCCCTCGCAACACCCAATTCGGCTGAAAGCCTCGATATTTCAAATCTTGAGCCGACATGCTGCATGCAGAGGAGGATAAAATCCCTTAGTCTGCCAAGGTCCCTGTAGTTTGTCAGTATCCTCACATCCTTTTCGAAAAAGGAATTAAAAATATCCTTCAAAAGCATTTTTTTATGTTCCCCGCTGTCGCTGAGGACCACCTGGGGGAAACCACCGAATTTCATATATTCCTGGTATAAACTGAAATATTTTTCGGCGGATATCTTATTTTTAGCTTTATCCTTCTCTTCAATACTTTCAGGAAACTCCCTGTTAATACCTTTGAAAATAAGGAATTCTTCAAAGCTCAGTGGGTAAAGCTCAAAAATGAATTTCCTGCCCGAAAGACTTTCAGGGAAAAGGTTCTTCAGGTAGAAGCTGCTTGAGCCGGTAATAAAAAACTTCACATCATAGTGATCATAAAGATATTTGATTTTTTTTACCGCCGGGGGCATGCTCTGTATTTCATCTATAAATATGTATGCTTTCTGGTCTTTTTTTATTCCATAGGCTGAAAGGTTTTTCCAGATGTTATTCGCGTCATCCTCTTCAAAGATTTTCTGTTCCAGAATGTTATCCAGATCGAGAAATACCTTGTTTGCCGATTTGATATTCTCAAATATCATTTTCAGAAGAGTTGTCTTACCGCAACGCCTCATACCGGTCACTGCGATTATTTCTTTGTGATCGATATATTTTTCAACCTTATGATATAACTTGCGCATAAATTGCATAGTACACACCTGCAAAATTGGTGATATTATGACGAGTAATATACGACAAATTTATAAAAATTACAATAATGTCGGTTAAGCTCGACAAAATAGACATAAATATGTCGAGTATTAATATACAAAATGTGCAAAAATAGTATTAACAAAGGAGGTTCCGAATCAAACATAACACCTAAATGACAATAATGTCGAGTAATACTCGACAAAATTGGTACAAATATGTCGAGCGGCACTCGACATATTTGACATTTCTGCAATTTTGGGGGCTAAAAAATCGCTGTATCTATTGAAACGACCAACGCCAGCAGGACGATTTTGAGGGAATTTACAATCCAGAGGGGAATATTAAAGCAGAATTTCAGGGGATTATCACCAATATACTCAACCTCCCGCCAGCTATGACTGAGTATGGAAAAAATCAGAATAATTTCAAAAAGATAAAGGGGATTTCCGGAAAAAAGAAGCTTTGTTGATAAAAGAAGGAAAAATAACCCGGTAATAATATCGGAAATTAAAAAAAAGAGGTTTTTGAAATTAAGCCAGCCGCGGGAATTCTTTTTTATCAGCATACCGGTAAGCAGTGCCGAAGCCTCACCGAAAATTATAATTCCTGTCAGGAAGAGCAGAAAATCAAGCATTGCCGATATCCAGGAAATCATCAATAATTTTCAGATATTCTTCCCGTTTAACAATTGGAGCTGAATGGCCTGTGCCGGAAAAAATATATTTTTGAGCGCCGCGGTATATTACCTCCATTTTTTTCCTCATTTCGGGAGGACAAACAGGATCATTATCACCAAAGACCAACAGTATATTCCCGGTTTCCGGTAATTTTTCGTGACCTGATAAATTGTAATTGAGATCATACTCTTTAATTCTTGAGTAAGAACACAGGATATCTTCTTTGCTGGTTAGTTTCATCAGCGCTTCTTTAAAATAAGCCCGCGCTTCAGACATTTCCTTCCGCACTCTTTGTCCCCTGAATATTTTGGAGAGGTTCTTGCGATACAAACGTTTGACCATAAATTCGGGAAGCAATTTGAAAAAGGGGAAAAGCAAAGCAATTTTTCTGCCGCGGGGGGGAAGAGGAAGAAAAGTATGTGACAGGACCACTTTGTTAAACAGTTCAGGATTTTCTCTTATTAACACCTGGGAAACAAATCCCCCATAAGATTTACCGATTAGTGATATATTACCGGGGAATTCTTTATCAAGAATGCCGAGCATCTGCCGGGTCATAGTGGTAATATCGGGAATGGGGGGATAAGAGAAGGCGATAACTCTGAAACGCCGCGAATAATATAATATATCCTGCCATAGAGTAACAGCTTTACCATCAATTCCTGGAAGCAGCAGAAGATTATTTTTGCCATTTCCCGCTGAGATATATTCCCATTTTTTCCCGCTGAGATTTATTTCCCGAAAGTCGGCGCTTTTAATAAAGTCGTTAAAACGTTCTATGATATCAATGTCATCCGGTTTGTTCATTGTCGGTCAGTTTATCCAGTTTAAGTTTGAGTGAATTAAAATGAGCTCCCCGCCAATAAATCTGTTTACATGATCTGCAGATATAAAACTTATTATAATTTTTGGCGGTCCCCGGTTTAAGTCTTTCAAGAACAGCTTCTTTGTTAATTTCTTCAATAGTTCCGTTACATTTGCTGCATATCAGAAAAGGGGATATATACTCATAAAGATCAAAACGGTTGATAATCTCACGGAATTGAATATCAGCGTCAGTTGAGCGCGGCCAGTAACCCCGGGTAATTCGGTTGTCATGAAGAAGCATTTTGTCGCGGGTTAAAACTACCCGTCCCGATTCTTTGGCAATATTGGCAATTTCGTCATCGGAATAATCATTTCGATAGAGGGAATCAAAACCTGTAAAACGAAGCAGCCGGGCGAGTTTGCCGAGATGAATATCAAGAATAAAACCTGGTTTTCCTTTTAAGGGAGGACGCAGCCCGGTTTCGGGAGAAAGAGCGGAGTTCATGAATTCGGGGAAAACTGAAACATAATCAGAATCCATGAGCCGGTAGCTGAAATTAACCGGATAGCTGTTAACCAAAATATGCGCTACCTCTGTATGAGGCACCCCGATAGCTTCAATAGGGTCCTTAACAGCGGGACTGCCTCCGAAACGGTAAATGAAATCATATCTCATTTTCCCGGCCGGTATAAAATCTCTTATCGGGCCATAAAACCTGAAACGGGCGCTATGTGGATATTTATTATTCAATTTCAGCCAGTAACCTGTCAAGTATTTCCGCGCTTATCCTTACGTTATCGGGGCAGATCGTATCTAATAAGCCATTCTCTTTTGCTTTGTCCATTCCTTCCTCAGTTCCGATATCCACTCCCAGGAGACTGTTGCAGAGGGTTGTTCCTTTCTTTTTCTTAAATTCTTTTATCAGCTGACCGGTTATTTTGTAAACTTTCTTTTTTGATTCATCATCATCCGGATCGGTTCTGCCATATTTCATTCCCAGGATAATGATCGCTCCCGATATAGCTCCGCATAATCCTCCGGTTCTTCCTCCTCCGGCGCCAAAACCTGAAGCGGCTTTGATGGCGGTATCGTGGTCAAGGCCATATTCTTTTCCAAAAGCAACCGTTACAGCTTCACTGCAATTATAACCACTGTTTTTTAATTCTACCGCTTTTCCAATTAAATCTTTCCTGTGCATTAATTATCCCTTATTCATTCTTTGATAAAAAAAATTATTCAATCAGGTTCAGTTCCTTAAATATTTCTTTAGGGATTTCTGTCCTTGCCTTAAGCTGATCCCTGCTGTAAATATCAAGATTATTGGCGAAAAAATAAATGTCTGACCCTGTTTCAAGGTAGCCTACAAACCAGCCTGTTCCCGGATTATTATCGCCCGTCCAGCCGGTTTTACCTCTGAGTGTGAAGTTGCTACCCTCTTCCACAATTAGAATGCCTTTAACTTTTTCGATAACCTGTGGAGAAAAAGGTAAATTTCCCTGGTAAAAATCGACAAGAAAAGCAATCTGCTGACGGGGAGTAATTCTCAGTCCGCCGTTTAACCAGAATTTATCAATTCCGCCGGTTATATTTTTGTTTCCATAACCGGCTTTATTTATATATTCCTGCATTTTTTGTGATCCAATCCGGCGGGCGACTTCCTGATAATACCAGACAACAGAATTTTCTATCGCCGATTCCATCGTATGATCTTTATTCCATTGATCCCATCCCCAGTAGTCTTTGCCTTCCCACTGGATAATTTCATTCTCATCCTGAACAGCGCCGGTTTCAAGTCCAACCATTGAGTTAAATATCTTGAAGGTTGAAGCGGGGAGAAAAGATGAATCAAGACGGGCATCATTAAAGGTCAGAAACTTATCATTATTCAGGTCATACAGTATAAACGCTCCATATACTCCGTGCCGCGAAAAAATTTTACCCGGATCAAAACGCTGCGCCGCGGTGGAAGCGCAGAGAAACATAATAATTATTACTGTCAGCCTGATTTTCATATTATCTCCTGTGTCTACTGATTGTAAGCAGAAAAACTGTCAACTGAATAAAATATGTGAACAATGTAAAAATACCGGAAGTTTTTGAAATAAGAAATGAAAGACCTATCAATGAAAAAAGCGCCAGATAAAAAACCGGAATGTAAAGCCATAACAGTGATCCGGATCTGAAATCTATCTGAAAAATGTAATCAAGCAACAACTCAAGGAGGCAATAAACCACAGGGAGAATCAGTAGTCCCCAGCTCCACCATTTTCCTCCTTCCCGGCAGTTTATAATCAGGATGATTAAAAAAGGCAGTCCCATGACAATTACAGCTAACCCGGTATAATATTCCGAACGGGACATTTCATAATATCGGAGCAGAAAAATAGCCGCAAAAGCCAGATTGAATAAATTAGCGAGTATTACGGTAAGGATCTCTTTTGTCTTTAGTATTTCAATCTCTTCAAGCATGATGAATAATTCTAAAATTTCAGAGGCAAGATATAAAAAAATCCGCCCAAATATAAACAAGGGCGGATTAAATGAACTTTTGGAAAATTTTATGAAATCGTTATCAGATAAATCGTCATAAACTTTAGCAGACCTCCATGATTCTCCTGCTTTTGGAAGTTTAACTATAGTTGTGATAAACCAGATAACGGGGTATTTCAATTTCCCAAAGTTGGCCGAGAATAGTAAAAAGCTGCTTTTCACGGTTTGTGATATTTGAGTCTGAGCCAATCACCTTCAGAGCGAAATCGAGCATTCTCATCCGCTCACGTTCGGCGCTTTTCTTTTTGAAGAAAATGGCTGCCGTCTGAAATTCCTCCATTTCCTGTTTCGCTGTCATTTCAGCGCAATAGTTAAATGTCTTGTTTGGATCAAATTTTATCATGCCTTCATTTGCCTGCAGATATTCCTTAATAACGGAAATTTCTTCTTTTTCCACAGAGCCGTCAAAACATGACAAAATCGTGAGGATTTCGAATCCGGCTTCGAATTTATCCATTTTTCCTCCTCATGAGTTTAATATGGTCAGAATTTTCGGTAAGAATAATGAATATCTTTCTACGACTGAAAACAATCGCAATATAATACTTTTTTGAATAAATTCAATGGCCAAATTCTCCCGCCGGACTAAAAAGACAAAAACATCCCGTTCATTTCAGAAGAATGAATTATCTTTTTTCCACCTCAGCGCTTCCGCTTGTTCTTATTCTGCCCAGAACAGCGTCTCCATAAACGTTTACTTTTGAGGCGCCGCTAAGTGAAGCGTTAAGTTCGCCATCAAGAAAGACATCTGCTTTGGAAGCGCCGCTAAGACTTATATCTGCCGAGGCTGCTTCAGTATCTTTCATATCAAAACGGCTGGAGCCGGAACCGCCGAGTTTAAGATTAGATTTTGGCAATACCGCTAAAGACCACCTTGCTGGAACCGGAGAGTGACAGATCAAGATCACCCTGTGGTCATTTCGGCAGCTATCCGGCTGGAGCCCGAAAGCCTGCACCTGAACTGGTGATCAAATTTGAAATCGGTAATCCGGCATCTTGAAGCGCCGCTTAAACCGAGAGATTTTATATCGGGCATTGTGATTTCAGCTTCAAGCGTGATATCACTATAAGAGTGACCACTCTCAAGACCCAGCATGAGTACGCCGTCTTCAACTTCGGCAATTAAATATTTTTCAATATTCTTGTCAATTTCGAGCCTGACAGAATAATCGTCTGAATACTTTATTGTGACATTAAAGCTATGACTGGCTCTTACGGAATGAAAATCAGTATAATCTTTTGTGATGCTGATTATATCGCCCGAACCATCCACTCCTCTTCCGGATATTGAAAAATGACAACTGAATGCGGTGGTTGCCAACAGAATAAATGGAAGTAAAAACAGATTTAAATATTTTTGGGATTTCATTATAACCTCATAAAACTATTATAAGTTTTGATCTATCAGATTTGACGCTTTTAAATAGAGAAGGTTGTATTAAAAAAATAAATAAATCCTTGACAAGTGTACGCCTGTTCACTATATTAGTAGTGAACAATTGAGCACTATTATGAAAAATGAACTTACAGCAAGACAAAACGAAATACTTAATTACATTGAAGAATCAATTGAGGAAAACGGATTCCCCCCCCAGTTACAGGGAGATAGGAAAACAATTTGGAATTTCTTCAACGTTCGGAGTCAAAAGGCATATTGACGCTCTTATTAAAAAAGGTTTTCTTCAAAGTGAAAGTAACTCGTGCCGCACTTTATCTCTTCCCCAGAATCAGGAAAGAATGCCAGCCAGGGAGAACAATACTGTTGAAATCCCTCTTCTGGGCCGGGTCGCCGCAGGTGAACCGGTGTTTACCGAGGAAAATATTGAAGACACATTAACTCTTGATCAATCCTTCGTAAGAAGCCGCTCAAAATGTTTTGCCCTTAAAGTAAAGGGAGATTCTATGATCAATGCAGGTATTATAGAGGGCGATTTTGTAATTGTCGCGCACCAGAGTGAAGCCAGAAATGGTGAAATAATTGTGGCGCTTCTCGGGGAGGAAACTACTTTGAAAAGACTTGTACGGAATAATAACGAACTGCTCCTTATGCCCGAAAATGATCGGTATGAACCGATAAAATTAAACAATCGGGAAGATTTCGCGATTATTGGGGTAGTTGTCGGATTATACCGTACTTATTAATGAAAATTTTTAACGGGAGACAACATGAAATCTGATATTTTTTCACACGCGATTGAGGGAAGAAATAAGGTTACTTTTCTTTATGATTTTCATAATATCACTATCGAGCCTTATTACATTTCATACGATAAAAACGGAAAAAAGGTAATTTACGGTAAAAAAGAAAGGAGCCGTGAAATAGCCAAATTTGAGTATGAAAAAATTCTGAATATTAAAATACAGAAGCATACCCGATTTTCTCCTATTATCCCAATTCTTCCAATACTTAATTAGCGGAGGTTATGATGAGATATAAACCGAATCAGGAAAGAGTCGATAAGCTGATCAGTCAGTTCTGGAAGTATGGATATCTGACCATCAGTCGGAGATATGGCAAGTATCTGCCAGACCCGAAACCGGTAGGGAAGTATGAGGTTGACGCGATAGCCAAATATAAAAAGAAGCTCGCGATTGGAATTGTTCTTGGTGAAGAGGATTTTAACGATCAGAAAATCAGGCAAAAGCTCACTTTTCTCGCGACCCGGCACGCGAAGTATTCCAGAACAAATGTTAAACTTTTTATTGGTGTTGTTAAAAGGTTTGCGGTCAACGCGAGATCGTTAATTTCAGACCTGAAAGAAGAACACAAGAAAAATATCAAGCTGGTAGTCCTGGATGAAACAAGATACAACTAAGATTTTTCCGGACCTCATATAATATACCCCTCCCGCAGGGCCTTTTTTCAAAGGTTTTTACATTTCTATGCTTTTTACAGAACTTTATGAGTGAAGCGCAGGTATAATCTACCTTGACATTTTAATATATGTAGATTAACTTGGAAAGTCTAATTAAAATCTATTTGAGAAAGTTTTGCAAAGCAGACTAACAGATTCGGATCTTCAGGAAATTAAAAACTTTTCTGCTTCCGGCGGAAACATACCGACACATATTGCCATTATTATGGATGGCAACGGACGCTGGGCCCGTAAAAGGGGATTGCCGCGTGTGGCAGGTCATCACAAAGGAGTGGAAACGGTAAGAGAGGTGGTTCAGACCTGCGCTAACTTAGGGGTGAAATATTTGACCATTTATACATTTTCCACAGAAAACTGGAAAAGACCCCGCGAAGAGGTATCAACTCTAATGCGCCTGATTGTTAAAAGTCTGCAAAGTGAAACCAATGAGTTACATGCCAATAATATTCGTCTGACAACAATCGGAGATTTTTCTATTCTTCCGGATATAGTTCAGAAAGAATTAAAGCAGGCAATAAAGACTACAGAAAATAATTCCAAGATGACTTTAAATCTTGCTTTAAGCTACAGCGGAAGGTGGGAAATAACTAAAGCTGTAAGAAAAATCGCGGAGCTTGCAAGAAATGACAGCATCGATCCGGGAACAATTGATGAGAAAATGATATCTAAGTATCTGGAAACTTCTGAAATGCCCGATCCCGATCTTCTAATACGAAGCGGCGGAGAATACAGGGTAAGTAATTTCCTGCTGTGGCAGATAGCCTACTCAGAACTTTTTGTTACAGATGTACTGTGGCCCGAATTCAGATTTTCCAATTTATTAGATGCAATTAAGGACTTTCAACGGAGAGAGAGAAGATTTGGACTTGTCAGTGAACAAATTAGAAAAAAGAAAAACCCGGATGATATTAAAGAATATTCTACTTAAAAAAATTAAGACGGTATTACTACTTAACCTGATCCTCATTTCCTGCCTTTATTCCCAATCGCAAAGATCAACATTACAGATACTGGGAATTTCTGTGGCAGGAAATAAATCGGCCGATGCCACGACAATTGTAGCTAACACAGGGCTTAATGTCGGAGAAGAAATCACCCCGAACAGCGATATTACCATGAAGGCTGTTAACAGGCTTTGGTCGCTGAATATTTTTGAGGATGTTAAAATAGTTATTGAAAAAAGGATCGAAAACGGGGTCTTTCTCCAAATCCAGGTAAAAGAATATCCCCGGCTCGAACAAGTTGTAATTGAGGGAGAAGATGAGCTTGGTGAAGATGATATTCTGGAGAAGATAAATGTCAGGCGCAGAGGTCAGATTCTTAAGACACAGGATATTTTCAGGGCAATCACCGAAATAAAAGCTCTATATGAGGAAGATGGTTACCTCAATGCAGATATAACCCCTGTTAAATTCGAATTTTTCAGGGCCGATACGGCTGATGATGAAGTTTTTGTTACATGGCGGAATGAAAATGATTTTTCGGATGAATATGAAACCGAATATGAATATGAACCGGGTAAAATATCAAGGGCATTAAGAAGAATTGAGGAAAGGGTTCTTCTGATGTTCCGAATAGATGAAGGTGATGAAGTTGTCGTAAGAGAAATTGAATTTAACGGCAACACCATTTTTTCCGACAGCGATCTGAAAGGTGAATTTGACGAAACAAGTGAGGCGCGCTGGTGGAAATTCTGGTCAAGTTCAAACCTGAATCGGGAAAAATATAAAGAAGACAAGGATTTGCTGAAAGATTTTTATAAAAAAAATGGTTTCATCGACTTTTATATCATTTCCGATTCACTCGCATATTCAGATGATAAACAGGATGTATTTATCAAGCTGAATATTTATGAAGGACCTCAGTACAAGATAAGGGATGTTCAGTGGGAAGGAAATACGGTTTATCCCGACATGATTCTGACAGAACGTCTTGATTTTCAGAGGGGTGATATATATGATTTGACAAAATTTAATCAAAACCTTTATTATAACGAGAGACAGTCTGATGTTTCTTCCCTCTATCAGGATAATGGATATCTTATGTTCAGCGTTGAACCGAAAGAGGAAAAGATAGGAGCCGACTCGGTTGATATCAGTATAAAGGTTCATGAAAACAACAGGTTTAAGATTGCCGGTGTAAATATCAGCGGTAATGACCGTACGAAAGAAAAAGTTATCAGAAGAGAACTATATACAATTCCCGGAGACCATTTCAGTCGTAATAATCTTATCCGAAGTCTACAGCAATTAGCAAATCTCCAGTATTTTAATGTAGAGAAACTCTATCAGCAGGGTGTGAATCCACGACCTGTATCAGACAGCACAGTTAATATTAACTACTCTGTTGAGGAAAAATCAAGCGACTACCTGAATGCGTCAGTAGGTTATAGCGGCAGCTTCGGATTCAGCGGCGCTGTCGGTGTTACACTTAACAATTTTTCCATCAGTGAACCATTTCGTCTTGGCGGAGGCCAGATATTAAATTTCAACTGGCAGTTTGGTGTGGGTAATTATTACAGAACTTTTTCCCTTGGTTTTACAGAACCCTGGTTTATGGATACACCAACACTTGTAGGATTTGATGTTTTCGATACCAGGCAGAGATATGTTTACGATCTGAGACAATCGGGCGGAACATTTAAAGTGGGACGCCGTCTTACCTGGCCGGATAACTATTTTTATATCCAGGGGCTGCTGCGATTCCAGTATAATGATGTTATTGACGGGCGTTCAATTTATCTGGAAGGAATATCGAGGCAGTACACACTGGGCGCAACAATAAGCCGTACCGATATCGATAATCCCATATTTCCCTCAAAGGGGTCCAAGCTGTCTTTGAATATGGAGCTTTCGGGTGGTCCGGTTCTACCTGGCGATGTTGATTATTTTAAAGTTCAGCTAAAAACTGAATGGTATAAACGTTTATTCAATTCCAACAGACTGGCATTATATACAGGTCTGGACTTCGGTTATCTGAAAGAGCTGGTTTCAGGCACACCGGTCCAGCCATTTGAATATTTTTATATGGGAGGCAACGGCCTTATAATTGCCACCACGCCGCTTCGCGGTTATGTCGACAGAAGTGTCGGACCAAGAAACTCGGCAGGTAATACAATCGGCAGCCGGGTTATGGCTAAATATACTTTGGAACTCAGGGGCGCGCTGGCTCTCGAACCAATACCGATTTATCTTCTCGCGTTTGCCGAAGCGGGCAATACCTACTTAGATTTAAAAGCAACAGATTTTACAGATTTGAAAAGATCAGTCGGTTTTGGCGCCAGAATACTTATTAACCCGATTGGTCTGATAGGCTTTGACTATGGTTATGGTTTCGACAGAAGAACAGTTGACGGAGCCGATCCGCAGTGGAAGTTCCACTTCCAGTTTGGAAAAGGTTTTTAATTAATCAATAAAAGATATATGAGGTTAAAGTGAAAAAAGTACTTTGTTTATTTGCGGTTTTACTTACAGTTTCCACACTGACCGCGCAGAAACAGACTATCGGTTATGTTAATGTTCAGGAGATATACCAGGCCCTGCCTGAAGCAATTAAAATTGACAGTGATCTTAAAAATCTCGAAAGAGAAAGCCAGCCCAGACTCGACAGTTTAGTCGGAGTATACCAGACCGCGGTTGCGGCGTATCAGAAAACAGAAGGAAGCATGACCCAGGAGCAGTTGCAGGCCGAGCAGAAAAAAATTATAGGACTGGAAAATACTATTCAGCAGTACAGGCAGTCTATAGCAGTAAGGATGCAGGAAATTCAGGCCCCTCTGAATAAAAAAATAAAGGAAGCCATCGAAGCTGTTGCGCAAAAAGAAAATATCAATTTTGTATTCAACAAAACTGATGAACTCCCTATTATGCTTTATACAGATGACAAATATGACCTTACATATAAGGTGATTGACGTTATCAAGAGGGGAAAAAAATAATAACAGATTGAGGGAATTATGAGAAAAATAATCATTTTTTGCGTGGTTCTTTTTACGGCGGGAATGACCTTCGGCCAGTTAAAAATCGGATATGTTGATTCTGACACTATAATGGAGCAGCTGCCTGACGCGCAGGATGCCCAGCAGAAAATCAACAATTTTATCCAGGAATGGAATGAAGAGCTTAAAAAACTTGATAATGAGTATGGCAAAAAGTACAAAGAGTATGATGAAAACAAACTCATGATGAGTGACGCCAAACGCATTGAAGTTGAAAAGGAGCTCAGAGAACTTGAGGATGAAATAGAAAACTACAGGCAGAAAAAGTTTGGCGTCAACGGAGAACTTTTCAGCAAACAGGAAGAAATTATGAAACCAATCCAGAATAAAATATTCGGTGTTATTCAGGAGATTGCTGAAGAGGAGGAATTTGATTATATTTTCGATCGCAGCGGGGATATTATGTTTCTCTATGCAAAAGAAGATTACGATATAACTAACCTGGTTCTTGAACGACTTCAGCAATAAAAATGAAATTAAATGCGAAAACTGCCGCCGGCCTTGTCGGCGGCAAAATAACCGGCAACCCGGAAGCTGAAATAAAAGGCGTATCGAAAATTGAGGAAGCTGTAGAAGGCGACCTCACTTTTTTGTATTTGGCCTCATATGAAAAATACCTGGAAACTACGGGAGCTTCGGTTGTTTTAATAGGTCCATCGATAAAAAAAGGTAATAAGAACATTACCTATATTGATGTGGAAAACCCCAATCTCGCCTTCCAAAAAATTCTCACAGAATATTTCAATAATCCTCCTTCACTTTCCGGTACCGATTCCAGCGCCTTTATTGACCCGGCCGCGAAAACAGGTGAGAATATAGCTATAGGGCGAAACGTTGTTATTTCGGCAGGTTGTGAGATTGGTAATAATGTTAAGATAATGCATAATGTTGTGCTTCTGGAAAATTGTTCCGTAGGCGATAACACTATTATTTATCCCAATGTTACCCTCCGGGAAGAAACAAAAATTGGTAAAAATGTAATCATACATGCCGGCGTGGTCCTGGGGGGGGATGGTTTCGGTTTTACTCCCGATTCCGACGGAGTTTATCGGAAGATACCCCAGATAGGAAACGTTGTTATAAAAGATAATGTTGAAATAGGGGCCAATACGACTATCGACCGGGCGGCAATGGGCTCTACCGTTATCGGCAACGGAGTGAAAATTGATAACCTTGTTCAAATTGCCCATAATGTTGTGATAGGTAATAATACCGTGCTTTCATCACAAACCGGGGTATCGGGCAGCACAAAAATAGGAAATAACTGCATCCTTGCCGGGCAGGTTGGAATTGTTGGTCATATAGAACTCGCCGATGGTGTAATTATCGCGGCCCAGTCGGGTGTTTCCAAGTCATTAAAAAAACCGGGCAAATATTTTGGTTATCCCGCAAAGGAGATGATCACAACTCTGAAACTGGAAGCGCATATAAGAAATCTTCCGGTATATTCACAGAAGTTAAAGGATCTGGAGAAAAAAATAAAAGAATTATCTGAGAAATTGAATAACTAACAGGACAGGACCCTTCAATGCTTGAAAAACAGAGAACAATAAAAACACCGGTATCCCTGACGGGGGACGGACTGCATACAGGTATGCCATGCACAATGACTTTTAAACCGGCTCCTGAAAATCATGGTATTAAGTTTGTCAGAACAGATCTCGGCGGTTCACCCGAAATTCCGGCATACGTTGATTATGTTGTTGATGTTTCAAGAGGAACCAACCTGGGGCTTGGAGACGCGAGGGTCCACACAGTTGAGCATGTTCTGGCGGCAATTTATGGATTGCAGATAGATAATATTCTTATTGAAATGACAGGTATTGAACCTCCTGTCGGGGATGGCAGCGCCATGCCTTATGTAAATAAACTGCTTGAAGCAGGTTTTGTTACCCAGGACGAGCCAAAAGATTACCTGATCATAGATGAGGAAGTAATGCACCATAATGAAGAGGAACAGGTGGATATTGTCGCGCTTCCTCTCGATAGTTACAGAATAACTGTTATGGTCGATTATCAGAATCCCGCGCTTGGCAGCCAGCATTCAGGTCTTTTTGATCTTGAAAAAGAATTTGTTGATGAGTTTGCTTCCGCGCGAACATTTTGTTTCCTCAGTGAAGTTGAGGCCCTTGCTGATCACGGACTTATCAAGGGGGGTAACCTGGATAACGCGGTTGTGATTGTCGACCATCCTGTTACGAATGGCCGACTGAAAGAACTTCAGAAAAAACTTGAGCTTAACGCGGATATCAGTGTTGGAGATAATGGATTTCTGAATAATAAATCACTAAGATATAAAAATGAGCCGGCGCGTCATAAACTGCTTGATCTGATTGGCGATCTGGCCCTTATCGGAGTGCCAATAAAAGCCCAGATACTCGCGGCAAGGCCGGGTCACAAAGCAAATGTGGAATTCGCGAAAAAGATCAGGAAACTTTATCAGCAGAAAAAAATTGAAAAAAAATATCAGCATGTCAAGAAAGAAGGTGTGGTATTTGATATCAATGCCATACAAAAAATTCTGCCTCATCGTTATCCATTCCTTCTTGTTGATAAAATAATTGATCTGGAAATGGAAAAGAAGGTAGTGGGAATTAAATCTGTCACTATCAATGAACCATTTTTCCAGGGGCATTTTGAAGGCTGGCCGGTTATGCCGGGAGTTCTTATTATTGAAGCGATGGCCCAGGCCGGAGGAATACTGCTTTTGAATTCTTATCTTGATCCTTCTGAAAAGCTTGTTTTGTTCTCGGCAATTAAAAACGCGAAATTCCGCAGACAGGTTGTTCCCGGCGACCAGTTAGTTCTCGAAGCTGAACTTGTAGCTAAAAAGCGCAATATAATTTCTATAAGGACAAGAGCTTTTGTAGAAAACCAGGTGGCTGCCGAAGCGGAATTAATGGCGGCAATAGTTGACAGAAACTCTCTAAATGGAAGTAATAATGGCTAAAATTCATTCAACGGCAATTGTCAGCGGTAAGGCCGAACTCGGTAACAATGTTGAAGTTGCTCCTTACGCGGTTATTCATGATGATGTGGTGATTGGTGATGATTCATGCATCGGACCCCATGTGGTTGTTTATAATGGAGCGAGAATAGGCAAAAGAGTAAAGATTATGCAGGGTTCTTCGGTCTCCAATATTCCGCAGGATCTTAAATTTGATGATGAAAAAACCTTATTCTATATTGGTGACGATACCGTAATCAGGGAATTTTCCACACTGCATAAAGGTACAGAGGATACCGGTTATTCAAAGATCGGCAGCAATTGCCTGTTAATGGCCTATGCCCATGTCGCTCACGACTGTATACTGGGAAATAACTGCATTATCGCCAATTCTGTGCAGATAGGCGGACATGTGAGCATAGGGAACTGGGTGATTATCGGAGGATCAACTCCTGTTCATCAATTTGTCAAGATAGGGGACCATGCCATGATTGGAGGAGGATTCAGGACTGTAACTGATATCCCCCCGTTTGTACTGGCTGCCGGTGAACCTCTTCGTTATTCCGGCACAAATCTTATCGGGCTGAGAAGAAGGGGTTTTTCAAATGAAGATATTACTTCAATTAAAGAAGCTTATTCAATTCTTTACAAGGGAGGCATGAACCTAAAGGAGGCGAAAAACAGTGTGAGGGAAAAATTTGGTGAAGGAAATGAATATGTGAATAACATTCTTTCATTTCTCGAAACCGTTACCAGACCGGGATTTAAATAATGAAATGGCATTTTATAGATGATGGCTCCCACCGGGGCGATTATAATATGGAGCGCGATATCTCATTGATGGATAAGTGCGCAAGTGAAAATGCCTATTTCAGGATTTACATGTGGGAGCCCTATTGTATATCCCTCGGGGCGAATCAGCATTTTGAAGATATTGACCGGGATAAAGCGGCAGCCGATAATATTGAAATTACAAAACGCCCTACCGGAGGTAGGGCGATTTTACATTCGGAAGAATTAACATATTCTGTTGTTATCCCATTGGACTCAGGATTAAAACCGCGGGAGATATATAAGAAAGTATCTGACGGACTGGTCAGAGGATTGCTTAAGTATGACCAGAGACTTTCAGGCGCCTTGCTTGAGGAAAATCAACCCGATTTTCCCCAATTGCTGAATCAGCCATCAGGAGTTATGTGTTTCGCGAGCACGGCAAAGAGCGAGGTGAAATTTAAAGGGAAAAAACTTATTGGCAGCGCGCAGAGAAAAAAGGGAAGGATTGTTTTGCAGCATGGTTCAATATTATGCGGCACATTTCACAGGAAACTTCCTGAATATCTGGCAGATTCTGATAACAGGGATGAGCTTAAAAGGGAACTCTCAGATAAAACTATTGAGATTGAAACCATTCTGGGAGAAAAAACAGATTATTCACGGCTGAGAAAAAACCTGAAAGAAGGTTTTATGGAAGAATGGAACATTATTTTTGAGGATTAGAATATGAGTTCACACCAGGGATTCCGTAAAGTTACTACAAAAACAATATATCTGCTGAAGCAGAAAAATATAAAAATTTCGGCGCTGACTGCCTATGACTTTCTGACAGCCAAAATTCTTGATATGGCGGGCATTGATCTGATTCTTATTGGTGATTCACTGGGAAATGTTTTCCAGGGAAACGAAACAACTCTTTCGGTAACTATGGATGAAATGATTTATCACACTAAAGCAGTGGCAAAAGCTATTGACCGCGCCATGATGATAGTTGATATGCCCTTTATGTCCTATCAGACCAATCCGGAAGAGGCGTTCAGGAATGCCGGACGGATTATGAAGGAAACACCCGCGGGAGGAGTGAAAATTGAAGGAGGAGCCGGACTTGCCCCAACAGTAAGAAAGATAACCGAATCGGGGATTCCGGTTATGGGGCATATTGGTCTCACTCCACAGAGTATACACCAGTTTGGCAGTTACAAGGCCCGCGGTAAAACCGATGAAGAAGCTGATCAGATTATCAAGGACGCTAAAATTCTGGAGGATGCGGGCGCTTTTGCGCTTGTACTCGAAAAAATACCAGCGAAACTCGCGGCGGAAATAACATCCGAAGTATCTATTCCAACCATCGGTATCGGAGCCGGGGTGAACTGCGACGGACAAATACTTGTTACGCAGGATATGCTGGGGCTGAACACCGACTTTAAACCAAGATTTTTGCGCCACTATTGTCATCTTGCTGAAGAAATGACCAAAGGTATTCAGACATACATTGATGATGTGAAAAAGCAGAATTTCCCTTCAGAAGAGGAAAGTTACTGATTATAAATATGGTGGTAAAAAAGCTTTTAAGCATTCTGATACTTATTGTCAGTTATAACCTTTGCGCCCAGGAACCTGACATTGATATCTTTTTGCGGGGAACCAACGTATCAGGTATAACAGGCGACCGGACAGGTATCTGGGCCGCGACCAACGGCAATGGAATATTCCATTTTTCTTATAGTGATGATGAGTGGAATAATTATTCAACTGCCGAAGGAAATATTCAGCACGATTTTTTTTATTGTATCGCGGCAAATGATGATTTTGTCTGGGCTGGTTCTACCGACGGTTTATTTATGCTCAACAAAAAAAGGGATCGGTGGAGTAAAAGAAAATTTGGCAAGGGGGGACAGCTTGGAAACTGGATTCGTTCGGTTGAATGGGATAGCGTTTCAAATGTTCTTTGGATAGGACGGTTCAAATACCTTTCGGTATATGATTTAAAGAAGAGAAGGTTTTTTGATATTGACCTTACAATCGGAGGCGACGCAAAAACAAATACTATAAAATCAATCGCTGTAGATGGCGACAGCCTTGTATGGTTCGGCACCGAAGCCGGAATTCATAAATATGATAAATCACTTGAGATTTCTGATAACAGCGCTATTTCTTTTTTTGATAACAGGCTGAACTATTTTAACGGAGAAGGGGAAACGGTTTCGATTTCATCGATCATGCTTGAACAAAATTATATATGGATAGGACTTGATGAGTTTATTACCGAAAGCAGACCTGATTATAATGTGGGCGGATTATACCGGTTCGACAGAAGAAATGAATGGATAAAACTTGATTATTCCGATGGTTTATCGGCAAATGGAATTTTCTGCACCAGCAGAACTGGTGATTATATATGGGCGGCTCAATACCAGTTTGGTTCAAGAACAAAAGAAATGTTCGGACGGGGATTAGCGATAATAAACCGTAATACATTCGAAATTAAAAATATTACCGATGATAGAATACCATCAACAATTAATTCCATGTATTTTGATGGTTATTCAATGTGGCTCGGTTCGGATAATGGTGTTGTCAGAATTAAAATTTATAATAAATTTACTGAATGGAATTTCGGAAAAAGTCATGAAGAAGATTAATAGAGAGAGATTATACATATTAAAGGATTCTTTTAAGGATAAGCGTATCGCCGTCATTGGTGATATGATGCTTGACGGTTATTACTGGGGAGAGGTTACGAGGATATCCCCCGAAGCCCCTGTTCCCGTTGTCGCCGTCGGGGAAGAGTTCTTCAGGTTCGGAGGAGCGGCGAATGTCGCTTATAATATATTAAAACTGGGAGCTGAACCTTATCCTGTGGGAATAACAGGGAAGGATAATGAAAACGGAATATTTCAGAACCTTCTAAGGGAAGCGGGAATTACATCTGACGGTATAATAGGTGACCCCGGCAGGCCGACAACTGTGAAAACCAGGGTTATCGCGGGTAAACAGCATGTTGTCAGGATTGATAAGGAGAGTAAGGATCCAATCGGTAAAGAAACGGAAGATAAGATCTTAGAGCTATTCGCTAAAAAAGCTCCCGAACTGGACGCGGTCATTCTTCAGGACTACAACAAGGGAGTTCTTACCAGGAGAGTGATTCATGAAATTATAGAAATATCTTTAAGAAATAAATTGATAATTACTGTTGATCCGAAATTTGATAACTTTTTTGAATACCAGGGAGCGACTGTGTTCAAGCCAAACCGGAAAGAAACCGAAGATGCTCTCGGTATAAAAATAAGGAAGAATGAGGAAGTAAGCCGGGCCGGACAGGATCTTTTAAAAAAACTGAATCCGAAATACGCGCTTCTTACACTCGGTGAAGCTGGCATCGCGCTTTTTGGCAATGGAGATGAAGAGATCAGAATACCGACCAAAGCGAGGAAGGTTGCCGACGTTTCAGGAGCGGGTGATACTGTGATATCAACCCTGACAGTAGCTTTATCTTCAGGCGCTGACATAACCGAGGCGGCATACCTGGCAAATTTTGCGGGAGGACTTGTCTGTGAGGAGGTGGGTATCATTCCGATAGAAGCAGATTTACTTTTTTCAGAAGCGGAGAAAGATTCAAAATGAGTAATTTGATAGCTGATTGGAAGGAATTAAAACTGGTAAGGGAAAACCTTCGTCAAAAGGGGAAGAAGGTGGTTTTTTCAAATGGATGTTTTGATATAATGCACTCAGGACATGTTGATTACCTCTCGAAAGCGCGAAGTTTTGGCGATGCTCTGATTGTCGCGGTGAATACCGATTCATCGATAAAACGGATAAAAGGGGAAAAGCGCCCGATACTGAACCAGGAGGAAAGAGCGCTGATTGTGGGCAATTTAAAATCTGTTGATTTTGTTACTTTTTTTGACGATGATACCCCTGAAAATATTATCAGAGAGCTTGTTCCCGATATTCTTGTAAAAGGTGAAGACTGGGCCCTGGATAAAATTGTCGGCCGCGATATTGTAGAAGGAGCAGGCGGCAAAGTTGAAAGGATCAAATTTGTCAGCAGCCAGTCGACATCGAAAATAATTTCGACAATACTTGAAAGGTATAAAGAATAAATTGGCAGAACCAAAGAAGCAGAAAAAGACCAGGTCACTTTTCAGAAAGATCATAAATGGTTTTTTAATATTTATTATGAGTATCATACTGCTTCTGGCGCTTGTATTCGGATTCAGTCAGACATCGACTTTCCGGGAAATGGCGCGCAGCCGGATTGAGTCGGCAGTAAATGAAAGAATAAACGGGCAATTCAGCATCGGCGAGCTTGACGGCACTATATTTACATCACTTATTCTAAGGGATATATCTCTTTCTGCCGGCCGGGATACGATCGTCGTGATAAAAAAAATTGATATCCGGCTGAGCCCGCTTCAGCTTCTTCTTAAAAGAATCTATTTCAGGGAACTCACGCTTTCGGACGCTGATATACGCCTGGAAGAAAATAGTGACGGAATCTGGAATACCGGCAGGCTGGCGCTACCCGACTCATCATCGGCGGAAATAACTCAGGAACCCGCGCCGGCTGATAATGATACATCTTCTTCAACATTTCCTTTTGTTCTTTTTGTTAATAATCTGTCTCTTAAAAATGTTAATTTTTTAAGAAAGAGCAAAGAATTTCCGGAAAGAGGGAATAAGAGAGAAAATTTTAATACCGATGATATGGAGATAAAATCGCTTAATCTCGATGCCGATATTTTCGCGGATTTAAATCGTCCGAATTTTATCGTTACAATACGAGAGCTTTCTTTCAGTCCGAATCTGAATAAATTTAATCTTGAAAAACTTGCCGGTTATTTCGAAATAGCAGAAAATTTTGTGAGGGTAAAAAATCTTGAGTTTGTAACTCCGACCACAAAACTTCTGCTTGATGCCAGGCTTGATAAACTCAATTTACTGGGAGGAGTTGAGCTTGAAGATTTTTATGATTATCCCCTGCAGTTAAAATTGTATACAGAAAGTTTTAACTTTGATGACCTTTCTTCTTTTGTATCCGGAACAGACCTGTTAAATGGAAATCCATCTCTTACACTTATCGCCGACGGTACATTCGGTGATATCAATATTCGAAATCTGGAGCTGGGTTATGAAAACACCCTTATAGGTGTTTCGGGAAAACTTACTAACCTTAATATCCCTCACAAATTGAAAATTTCAGCCGAAATAAATGATTCCCGGATTGTATATTCCGATGTGCTTAATCTTCTTCCGGGGCTTGGTCTTCCTGAATTTCCGGGACTTGAGCTAAATTCCGTTAACGCGAAATTTGATGGTGAACCGACAAAATTCGCGGCATCGGCGTCGGCGGAAAGCAAAGGAGGTTTTTTCGATCTCGATGGTTTTCTCGATCTGCAGCAGGAACAGATGGAATATGATTTCAAATTCAACACTGAAAATCTTAACCTGAAGCCTGTTATGAATAGTTTCACCGATCTGACATGTAACGGAGTTGTGAAAGGAAAGGGAACCAACCCGGGGAGCCTTAACGCGGGGATGATCTTCAAATCGGTTAATTCAAAGATAGAGGATTACGTAATTGATACAATTGATGTCAATTTTTATTCACAATCGAAACAGATTGATTTATTTGCCAACGGAATTATAAACGGAGCTCATACATTTGTTGAGGGAATGCTTGACCTGACCGATGAGGACCGGCCCGTATATGACCTCGAAGGAATGTTGCGTAGTCTTGACTTAAACCGTTTTTTGAAGGATACTACGATAACATCCAATCTGAATTTTTCATTTGACGCAAAAGGATCGAACCTGAAGCTTGATGAAATGACCGGCGATTTCAGGCTCAGCCTTAATAATTCGATTTATGACGGGCATGACCTTTTTGATTCGGATATTATTCTTCATCTCGATAAAAATGAGGATTTTAGAGAAGTTAAGCTTACATCTGATTTTGTCGATTTTAATATCACCGGCATTTTTTCACTTGAGAAAGCGGTGGATATACTTCAGTATGAAGCTGAAACACTTAGTGAAATTATTACGAGAAAACTTGAAGGATTTAATCCTCTTGCAATTGAAGCAGGTGATGCCACATTCGTTGATTCGACGGATATACCTGAGTTTGTATTTGATGAACTAAATTTTGATTATGACTTCAAATTCAAGGACTTCGAACTTATCGCGTTGTTGCTTGGTGATGACAAGCTTGATATTTCAGGTATGGGAAAGGGTAAAGTCAGCAATGACAGCAGCAACTTCTCAATTACCGCGAATCTGGACCTGAATTATTTCATTGAACAGCGTGAAGAAACCCTGATTTATCTTTCCAATCTTGAGGGCAACCTGAATTTCAGTCGTGATAACAGGACCGTTTCATTCGACAAATTATTTGGCGCTCTGTCATTGACAGGTAAAAGATTTTATTCGGGAGTAAACCTGAGAGATCTTGTGGCCGATCTGATTTTTAACCAGTCTAAACTCTATTACAACTTCGATGCACAGCTCGATACATTGCTTGCCACTCATATCGACGGACAGCTTGAGATGTCAGCCAATGAACAGAAGATTGTAATTGAAACCGCCGAAATAGACTATATGGAGAGTTTGTGGACAAACAGGGAGGATATAAATATTCTTCTTTATCCCGATAGTATTTATGTCGCGAATATGAATCTGGCCAAGGACAGCAGTTTTGCCGAGCTTTCAGGATCACTGAACAGCAGCGGCAGTCAGGAGCTGTACCTGGTAATGGATAATTTTGAGGGGGAATTACTCAACGAATATTTCTTTGGTATTGATGGCAATTTTCCCGATGGCAATATTTCGGCTATTGCCAGCATGAAGGGAACAATACAGGAACCGCGAATTTTTGTTAATCTCGACGCGGATGATATTACCGTCGCCGATATATCTTTTGGAAGGCTTTCATGCGATCTGGGCTATTATGAGAAAAACCTGAGACTCGATTTTAAATTTTTTGAACCTCAGTCTGAAGGTAGTGATGTTTTGCTTATGCTTGCCGGAAATCTGCCGATAAATATCAGTCTTGATGGTTCGGCAGGTGAGATGATCATGGATAAAGAGATGGATATAACTCTCGAATCGGAAGGATTTAATCTGAGCACATTCGGAAATATTTTCCCGTTCATCCACAGGCCTGAAGGAACTCTGCAGGCAAAAATTAAAGCGAAGGGAACCCTGGATGATCCCGATTACACGGGGCATTTTACAATTGAAAATGGGAGTTTCCTGAATACGAGAAATAACCTGAATTATGATTTTGCCCTCGATATGGATTTTCTGGATGAAAAAATTACAATTTCATCAGCCGGAATCAAAAACTCCGGAGGAGCTGCCAATAATGGTGAGATGAATATTTCGGGGGAAATAATTCTCGACGGATACACACCTGAAGATATGACAATAAAAATTAATGGCGAACTGGCGGTGCTGGGTTATAAGTCGAGGCCGGTAAGCCCTGAAATTTTCGGCGATCTTTTTATCGGAACAGACGGGGATGTTGTATTCTCTCTCGATGAGGGGAAATACAGCCTGGATGGCAATATCCTAATGTTAAATACAGACCTGAGTTTTGCTCCCGGAACATCCTCATATAACATATCGGGGGACGATTTTAACTATATATATGTAATCGATTCAACCAAGCTGGATGAGGAAAGGCTCAAATTTGAAGAGCTTACCGACCTCGGCAGTTTCAAGCAGGATGAAGAAAATCGTTTAAAAGGACCGGCATTCGATTACAACCTCAGTCTGAGCATAGAAAATGACGCGAAAATTATTTTTTTATCTCTCGAAGGTGGCGAATCAGAAAACTGATAGCGGAACTTTCAGGAAGTCTTAATTATGAAAGCATTAATGGTGTTCAACGCGCGCAGGGAGCTTTTAATCTTCTGTCAGGTTCACGTCTCGAATTTTTCAAAAGTTTCCAGGCAGAGGGAACAATAACATTTGAAAGTGATATTACAAATCCTTATCTTGACGTAATCGCTACTTACATCAGTGATTATGTTGATCCGCCGAACGCGCCGGGAACAACACAGGAGGTTGCGGTCAAACTGAAAATGAGCGGCAATGTGGATGAATTGGGGAACAATCTCGCGACAAATCCCGATAATATCGCTATCTATATCGGTTCAAGAAAACATTCAGAATGATGTGCCCGACCATTCCTATGATGCCTCAGATGCTGTTTCTTTTCTTCTCATTGGTAAATTTAAGGAATACCTTACAGCGGATGATAAATCGCAGGTGGCTAATCAGGCAAATATTCTTGGAAATACGGCAACATCATTCCTGGGGACTATATTAACAAGTTTTATGAATTCTGCGGTGGGCGACCTTGTTAACAATATTGAGCTGAGCACAGCGGGAGAGCTGACCAAATTTAACGTATCGGGAAGATACCAGAAATTCCGTTACAGTATTGGCGGCACAACAGAAATATTTGAAAATATCGCGAAGGCGAATCTCCGGATAGATTATCTTCTCTGGAGAAACTTTCTGATCCGGCTTGAAAGGAAAGACCCTATCGTACAGTCGGCGGCTCTCGAAGAAAAAATTAATGAACTGGGTTTGCAGTATAAATTTGAGTTTTAATGAAAAATAAAGTAAAAGCATTTTTTTAATAAAAATCCCGGCGCGCGGTTAAAAGCAAAGGAAATTTCACGTTTGTTTGATTTTGCCGAAGCGCATGAATACGCTAAACTTAAACAGGTTTTGCATGATCTTGAAAGAGAGGGATTTTTATTCAGGGTAGGTAAACGTTACCTGCTCGATACAAAAACCGTGGAAGGATTTACAGGTGTTCTGCAGATGTCGGAAAGGGGGGACTATGGTTTTGTCGTGACAAAAGGACGCGGTTTCAGCGATATTTTTATTCCCCAGAGATACCTCGGCACAGCTTTGCATGGCGACCGGGTGGAAGTTTCCCTGCTGGCCAGGAAGAAAGGGAAAAATATTGAAGGAGAGATAACAAAGGTAATCGAACGAAGCTCTAAAGAAATAAGAGGCGTGCTTCATAAATCAGGCTCATTTTATTTTGTAAGGCCCGATGAAAAAAAGGATTCAGCGCGATATATATATATCCTCTCAGGAACTTCAGGGCGCCAAAGATGGCGACAAAGTTATGGTCGCCGATATTTACTGGGAGGATGGACATCTTAATCCCGAAGGCAGGATTACAGAGGTGATAGGAAAGGCAGGTTCTTATGACACCGAACTTCGGGCCATCGCGAAAGAATTTAAGCTGCCTCTCCGGTTTCCCGACGAAGTATTAAAGGAAGTGGATAACATCAGCGGCGATATTCCCGATGAGGAGATCAGTCAGCGGCTCGATCTGCGGAATGAAAATATTTTCACAATTGATCCTGATACCGCCAAAGATTTTGACGATGCCGTTTCAATAAAAACAGATCATGAAGGAAATTACCAGGTTGGGATTCATATAGCCGATGTCGCTCATTATGCCACTCCCGATACAAAAGTTTATAATGAAGCTCTTAAAAGAGCGACCAGTGTTTATTTTGTAGGCAACGTAATACCAATGCTTCCGGAAAAACTTTCGAATAACCTGTGTTCACTGGTGCCGGGGGAGGACAGGCTGGCCTTTTCCGTAATACTGAAGATGACACCCCGCGGTAAAGTTCTGGACAGCCTGATTACAAAATCTGTTATTAACAGTAAAAGAAGATTCACATATAATGAAGCGCTCGAAATTCTGGAGTCGGGAGAAGGAGATTTTCATGAGGAACTTACCCGGCTTAATAAACTTGCCACGGTGTTGCGTAAAAAAAGGTTCAGGAAAGGGAGCATAAATTTTTCCACTCCCGAGCTTGAATTCAAGCTTGATGAAAATGGAAATACAATTGAAATAAATGTTACCCGTGAGGATGATTCACACAGGCTTATAGAAGAGTTTATGTTGCTTGCCAACCGGATTGTGGCGGAAACACTTTCAAAAAAACGTATTCCCCTGATTTATCGTGTACATGATGAACCGGACAAGCTGAAACTTGAGGAATTTGCCTCATTTGTAAAAACAATGGGATATTCATTTGATCCTTCAGGCAGAAACAGTTCGGGACAGTTCCAGCATCTTTTCGATCAGATAGGGGACGCTCCCGAAAAGAACCTGATACATGAGGTGGCTATCAGATCAATGGCCAAGGCTGTTTATTCCGATTTTAATATAGGGCATTACGGACTGGCATTTGATCATTATTGTCATTTTACTTCGCCCATACGCAGGTTTCCCGATCTTGTTGTGCATTTGATTTTGTGGGAATATTTGAAAACCGGAAAGCTCGGGACTTTCACGAGGAATGAACTAACATATATCAGCGATCATTCGTCTAACAAGGAGAGAAGCGCTGTTGACGCGGAACGGAAAAGTGTAAAAATAAAGCAACTGGAATTTCTCCGGAACAAAATCGGTTATGACTATACAGGTGTAATTTCGGGAATAACTCACTTCGGAATGTTCATCCAGATTAAAGAAAACCTGGCTGAAGGTTTATTGCGGCTTAGTGATATGGATGATGACTTTTATATCTTTGATGAAAAAAGATATTCGTTAACCGGTGAGCATAAAGGTAAAGTTTACAGGCTTGCCGATGAAGTTAATGTTAAAATTGTCAGAGTAGACAGGGAGAAAAAAGAGATAGATTTTATACTTTTAGATTAGGTAAATTTTTATTATCTATTAGTTGTAACAATTAAGGATAAGGATATGAAAAAGTTAATTTTCACCCTCATTGCCATGCTGTTGACCATTTCGCAGGTATACTCTCAGTTCGGTAAGAACAGGGTGCAGTATAAAGAGTTTGAATGGTATTTCATACAAACAAAACATTTTGATATATATTTTAATCCGGAAGGGACAAAAATTGCCGAGTTTACCGCCGCGGCAGCCGAAGAAGCCCTTGAGTCGATAAATGGATATCTCAACTATGAAATTAATAACAGAGTATCAATGATCGTCTATAATTCCCATAATGATTTTCAGGAAACCAACACTACCGACTCATATATCAGCCAGGGAATAGGTGGTTTTACAGAGCCATTCAAGAACAGGGTTGTTGTTCCATTTGAAGGGTCTTATGATAAGTTCAGGCATGTGATACATCATGAGCTGGTCCACGCCGTTATGCGGGATTACCTCTATGGAGGCACAGTTCAGAATATCATTTCGAAAGGAATAACTCTGCAGCTTCCTTTGTGGTATCATGAGGGAATGGCCGAATATCTTTCGAGCGGCTGGGAAACAATGTCCGATATGTTTATCAGCGACGCGATCATTAATGAATATCTGCCCGATATCAATGGATTGGGAGGTTATTTTGCTTATCGCGGCGGGCAGTCGATCTTTCATTATATTTCCGATACGTACGGCAAAGAAAAGATTGGTGAGATGCTAAGTAAAATTAAGGGTCTCAATAATGTTGAGGAAGGCATAAAATCTTCTATCGGGCTGACGCTGAAAGAGCTGAATGAAAGATGGAAAAAAGATCTGAAACGACAGTACTGGCCCGAAATTGCCAACCGTAAGGACCCGACAGAAATAGCAAAAAAACTCACCGATAATAAAGAAACGGGCGGATTTTATAATACCAGCCCGGCTATCTCCCCCCAGGGTGATAAAATAGTATTTATCTCGGACAGGGATATTTACATGGATATATATGTAATGAATTCTTTCGATGGCGAGATCATTAAAAAGGTTATCGAGAGCGGACGTGCAAATGATTTTGAGGAATTAAATGTCCTTTTCCCATCCTTAACCTGGGCGCCCGATAACAAGCGAATCGCTCTTTCCACAAAAAGTGACGGGTTTGACCGTATATATATAATGGATGTTGAAACCGAGGATGGGTATGAACTTCCCTTCTCACTCAACGGAGTCGAAAGTGTTAACTGGTCTCCCGACGGACGTTTTATCGCGTTTAACGGCAGTGACTCAAAACAATCCGATATATATATATGGGATATGGATCAGGAAAAATTGATAAATCTTACAAATGATATTTTTTCAGATTTTGATCCGGTCTGGGGACCTGAGAGCAAGAGGATTTTCTTTTCTTCCGACAGACATGAATACTCTGACAAGGATTTGATTCCCAAAGATCTAAGCATGTTCGGATATGATTACCAAAAGGATATTTATTCACTTGAGCTGGAAAGCGGTGAGGTGGAAAGAATAACTTTCTGGCCCCTGAGTGATGAAAAAAATCCGGTTGTATCGGCTGATGGCAGCAAGATGATATTTGTATCAGATTATAACGGAATAGATAATATTTACAAAGTCAGTCTGGATGGTGATGAAGATGAGATCACAGAACCAAAACCTCTGACGAATTCGCTGAATGGTATAAATCAACTTTCAGTTTCACAGGATGGTAAGAAGCTTGTTTTCACCTCTCTGTATGATGCGGGGTACAATGTTTATCTGCTTAATAATCCTTTCGAAATGGAACCGGTTGCCGATGAACTCGAACCAACGGTATTTATGGATATTTTAAGAAACGGACCTCCGGCTACCGGTGAAACCGTTGTTGATGAAAAAACCGTTATCGAATCCCGTACAGATACTGTTACAACAAAGGAAGAGAAGGTGGCAGTTGAAGAAAAGGCTGAGGAAAATGAAGAGGAAAACCAGGGTACAAAAATTTTCACCGGACAATATGAAGTTGAGGAGGATGGTGATACTACGGCGATAGCCAATGATTACAGTAATTTTGTATTTGGCGATGATACCTATGCTTCGGAAGAAATAGCCGATTCAACTGAAATAAAAAATCTTTTCACCGAGTCGCTGGATGACCAGGGCAATTTCCTGGTGAATAAATATAAAATAAGTTTTTCACCTGATATTGTTTACGCGAATGCCGGTTACAGCACCTTTTACGGACTGCTCGGAACTACAGTGCTCTCTTTTAGTGATATGCTCGGCAACCACAGAATTATTGGTGTTACAAGTTTGCAGATTGACCTGAAAAACAGTGATTATGGAGTCGCCTATTATTATCTGCCGAAAAGAATAAATTATGGTGTTGAGCTTTTTCATACTGCCCGTTTTGTTTATCTGAGCAATCAGCGCACAAGTGAGCTGCACCGTTTCAGAAATTATGGCGGAGTGCTTTCAGCAAGTTTGCCAATCAGCCGCTTCTCAAGAGTGGATGGCAGTTTCAGTATGCTGAATATTTCATCTGAAAACCTGGATAATCTGAATGACGCTTCTGAGCGGGTAACATATTTTATTCCACAGGTTGGTTATGTTTATGATAACACAATGTTCGGTTATACAGCTCCTATCGAGGGAACCAGGGCAAGAATTGGCTTATTCGGGAATCCCGGTTTCAACAACAGCGACCAGAGTTTTTATTCAGCATTTCTCGATTACAGAAAATATTACCGCTTCTGGTACGATAACTCATTCGCCATAAGATTCTCGGGAGGGTACTCGGGAGGTAATAACCCGCAGAGATTTTTCCTTGGCGGAACGGAAAGCTGGATAAACAGAACTTTTGCGACCGGAGATATTCCTCTTGAAAAGGCATCCGATTTCGCTTTCCTTTCACCTGCTCTTCCCATGAGAGGATATGACTATGCTGAAAAGATAGGTTCAAAATATTCACTGATGAATCTTGAACTGAGGATGCCCCTCATCAGGTATTTAATAACCGGCCCTATTCCTCTTTTCCTGCGTAATATACTTGGTGTGGCTTTTCTCGATGCCGGAACTACGTGGGATAATCATAAAGCGGTTAAATTGTTCAGGAAGGATGAAAATACCGGAAAACTTAGAACTGAAGACCTGCTTCTCGGCACAGGCTACGGATTCAGGATTAACTTCATTTTTCTCTGGAGACTGGATATAGCATGGTCATACGACATGCAGCATTTTTCGAAACCGAAATACTATTTGTCTTTCGGGCTTGATTTTTAGAGAAGATAAGAGAAATTGATAAAGCCCTTTTCTGTTTCATTTTGGTTAAAACAGAAAAGGGCTTTTTTTATGCGCTCTTTTTGACAGGTTCAGCTTTCTTTTCTTTCGCGGCAGGTTTTGATTCTGCCAGAGTGGAGGTGGTCGATGAAGCGGGTGTTGCGCTTCCGCTTCGTTTACTTTTATTTTTATAATCGGTTATATAAAAGCCTGATCCCTTAAATATCGGAGGGCTTCCTGCCCCAATAAGCCTTTTTGCATTCCCTCCGCAACTGGGGCAAACTTTCACAGGCTCATCACTCATCTTTTGAAACAGTTCGAAACTGTATTCACAATCTTTACATTTGTAATCATAAGTAGGCATTTTTAACCTCGATTAATCATCCTGAATTATCAAAACTTTAAATTTAGGGAATTCTTTTATTATTTAACACATTCGTTAAAAGATTTTGTTCAATGAATACAGAATAATTTTCGTAATTTTGAACAGTTTTATTAAAAAAAAGTTTCCCTGTTGATATGATGAATAAAATAAAGCCAGGTTTCATTTTCGCCGGAATAATTTTTTTTCTTTCCCTTTTAAGCGGCTGCTTAAATTATGAGCAGATCACAACCATTAAAAAAGATCATTCCGGGGTGATGTATATACATTACTGGGTTGACTGGAAAGCGGGCCAGGATACATCTTTTTATTCAAACAGCGGACTCTTTGATCAGGATACGATCAGATCCCGTTTTGACTATGATTTTCTGGAATTGAACGAAATAAATTTGTTCATTAATTATTCCGACAGCACACGTCACGCGCAGATACATATAGCTTTTGATGATATCCGGAGGCTTAATGAAACGAAACCATTCAAAGGGGCGAATTTCTCCATCGTTGAGTCACCCGGGGGAACGGAAAGATTTTCTCAGTTTATTCCCGCTTTTTTTACAGGCTATAATCTTGACGGGAAAAATTTCACCATTCAGTATACTTATTATCTGCCGGGGAAAATACTTGATCACAATGCCGATGTTCAAGAAAGAAACAAACTGATATGGGAAAGTGATCTCGCTACTATCAAGAGCGGCAAATTTATTTACGCGGTATATGTCCCTTTCAAACTTAAGGAAACACCTGTGTGGGTATATATACTCGCTTCAATTGTCCTGATGGTGGTGCTGGTGTATCTTTTCAGCAAAAAGAAGTAGAAGGGGGACAGGATGAAATTATTAACAAAATGGTGCAATTCCGGAAAGAATAATACCATCTAAATTTAGCTATTCTTTGGGTTTGGAAATAAATAACATTTTCAGATAGATTTAGCGAAATGATTTATGTGAGAAAAAAGACGCTATACGAACTATTTTTTTGATAATATCCTGTCTGTTGATGAAATAGATTTTCTATTTCTTAAAATCCTTCTGTCGCGAAGTTTCTGCCAAACTTTATTCAGTGTATGTATCTCTTTGTCTGAAAAACCCCATCCGTTTTTTAATATGGATTCATCATTGATTTTCAGGACTTTATCAATCTTTTTTTCTCTCAACAAATTATTTACTAAATCAAAATCGAGATTAAGACTTTTTTTGTGAGGCAGTGGCAAATTTTCGGCTTCACTGGGTTCGAATGTAAGGACCCCGCCTCCATAACTTCTGCCCATGATTTCAGAAAACGCGAATGTCAATGAGTTTGTAAAACCGGCGATTAAAGACTTTTGATTTTCGCCGTTTAGGAATTTTATTCTATGAAGGGTGTCAGTATTTGTTGCGCTGCATTCATTAAGTACTAATTTTGGGAAGGAATGCACTTGTCTGAGCATGAAAGCATCCGGCTTCCAGATGGATGGAACTACCCACCATTTTTGACGAATACTACATTTATAGCCTAAGTGATAATTATTCTCTTCTCCAATTTTAATATATTTTTTAATTTCTGGCGGCAGTTTTTCAAAGTCTCCATCCGGAGGAGTAAGCAGAAAATTAGGGAAGTTCTTTTCTATTAATTTTTCCCAGTCTTGTTCATCAATAATAACTCCTGCTAAATGGTTTGCTTTACCAACGATACGTGATGTAAATGTGTTTAAGCCGAACTCATCCACCTGATTTTTAGATAATACGAAAAATTTATTCTGACCCGTAACTATGCCAACATCGACTTGATAAAAATTCTTTGCGAGCGGAATATTAGAATTTTTCCTTATATGCCTGATTAAATCCAGTTCATAACCGGTAAGGTAATATTGTATCCATTTTTCACTGGAATGATCAAGCTCTTTACTATGATTATTAGCTGGTATATTAAAATTACTGAGTGAGGAAATATCATTTAACTCTGAGATATTAATATAGTGTTTATCAATTAATTTCTTTTCGCAAAGAAGGAGCACTACTTCTTGTTGAATACTCGGGAAGATCAATTTGTTAAATGTAAGAATATGAATTTTGGAAAACTCTCTGGAAAGGAATCTTCTGGTTTCAGCAGCATAATTTACCTGAAATAATTCCGCGGGTATTACCATTCCAAGCCTTCCATTTTCTTTTAATAATGTTGCTGACAGTACTAAAAACGGAATCCAGGCATTTGTGAGTCGGGATGGTTTTAAACCAGCTTCTTTCATAAGTTGAAAAGCATATGCTCGTTGAGTGTCGGGGAAATCCTGGTATCTGATGAAAGGTGGATTACCAACGATACTATCAAATTTTGTTTGAAGCGGGTTTTCATAAATATATTTGAAAAAATCAACAATATTAAGTTTGATGTTATCCCTTATTTCCGGCGGGATTTTTAATACTTCGTTCTCATTTAGCTCGATGGCCTGTATGTCAAACTCATTTAAATTTGAATTAAAGGTTTTAACTCTCTTAAATATACTTTTTAGGAATGCGCCATCGCCACAACTTGGTTCTAATATAGTTTTAGTATCAGGTTGGACAGCCCAATTAGTTATAAAGTCAGTTGCCTGGTCAGGAGTGTAGTAGCCCCCACGCAATTTTTTTTCTTTTTTATCTTCAAATTTTATGTTATTTTCCTTTATCATGTGGCGGCAGACCTTTGTATCTTTCAATATATATATTATAAAAAATTTCAGAAAATCTTTCAATTCTCAAAGTTGAATTATTTGGTGGAATATCTGGGGCTATTTCTCCTGTTTCAGGATCCCAGACTACCAGGGATATCACCTCGGCGAGATGATTCTGATTTATTACATTCTTTCTTGTGCCTAATCGCTCTAAAGTTCTGATAATATCAAATTCCTGAGTTTTGGAAAGCGCGGGAAGAGGAATCGCAATTACAAAAGCAACTATGGCATATGGAAACCTGGTATGAACAGTGCTGGCTTCAGTCGCGAGGTCATTTATCATGTTTTGCCAATTTTTCCTGACACTGTCAATATCATTGAGCGTTTTGCTATCATATGCAATTCTTAATCCATCCGGTCGGTAGGTGATGTCAAAGTTTTGCGGCCTGATTCCTCCAATGACTCTCGTATCACCTTTTTCAACACAATTTGCTTTTGGAGGAAGAAGTGAGTTGCTACTCAAAGGTGATTCGACCGGAATATCTCCAAGCATATTTGCCATCGCATCCGAAACAGCGGGATCAAGAACCAGCTTGCCAAAATCCATGGATTGCTTACGGTCAAAACGATTTGACTGTTTTTTCTTGTCCCCTGAGCCAATCTCACTTAACCATTTTGTTCCCCAATTGTGTAGTAAGTCTTGATCGAATTTAATTTCGGGCATTGAATCTTTTAATGTAGACATAAAATTCCAGTTTTTTGAAGGGAATATACGCAAAGTAATATAATCCTTCAATTTGCGCATTCAAATATCCGGTAAGAAGTCAAAATTCATGTAAACCGGCAAAATTTTTTGCGAAAATTAGTTGATGGTTTCGTTTGTCGGCCTCGAAATGGCCGAGTCGAATGCAGTACCGGAAGTAGTGCCGGAAGTATTGAGATGTTCCGTAAAAGTGTCCTGTTTATTTGTCAGCTTCCGGGGCTTCGACAAGCCGGTCGTCTGGCATTCGTATTACCATTGTCTCAGCCGGTCTTATGTCTTGATTACGAATCAGGGTGTAATGCGTCGATGATCAGAGATGTATAATTAAGCCGACCATCCTTATTCCTTTTATCGAATCGTTTGGAGCGTTGTATTTTCCCTGAGGCGGGGTCCCAATCGGTAAAATGAAAATCACCATGTTTATCAAAATATTCAAGCGGTGAGGGGGTGAGTCCGGCATCCCGGATAAGTGCTGATAATGTTTCAACATTCAGTAATATTTTATGATCCGCGGCGCCGGGACCGATTCCTCCCGGTTTTACCTGGTCGATATAATTTTTAGCGGGGAAATAACCGTCAGGTACCGCAATACGGAAATATCCTCCCGGACGGAGGTATTTTACGGCAAATGAAAGGGCTGTTTTTATTTCGGCAGGTTCAAGATGCTCAATTACATGCTCGGCCAGAATAACATCAATGGAAGCGGGTTCAAAATATTTTTCCCAATCCTTTTCGCTGGTTATATCGAAAAATGATTGTTGGGTGGGTATCCATCCCCTCTGGTATTCATTGGCCGCTCCGATAACAATTTTCAGGGGGGTGTTTATTTTCCATCTCTTCAGCCGGAAGATGCCATAAAGTGTATGGGGCAGAGTCCACACAAAATATATAAACCGGTAAATCCGTGGCATACCGGTTCTCAAACGCGAAACAATTCCCTGGTGCAGAGCTGAAATAATTTTCATTCTGCAAAGATAAAGAAAACGGTCCTAATTTCTCTCAGTGAATGCCAGTCTTATTCCCGGTATGACCATTACCGAACTGGTTATGTGCCTTATTTTTTCGGCAATTTTTTACTCTTGATATTATTTATTAGTTGCATTCTTGCCATTTTGCGTAGAATTTAAGTCCTTTTGGAATAAGCGACTCCGAATGGAGTCGAATATTATTAGCCCCGGATGAAATCCGGTGGTGTTATCAGGCAAATATCACCTTCAGGGTCTTGTCGCGTGTTTTTCTCTATACCCCGGGCTGCTCTCTTCTTTCGCAGCCCGGGGCTATTCATATTGAATCCCATTCGGGATTCTTTTTCAGGAAGAAAATTTTACCATTTGGCTTGGAGTCTAATTTCAAATGGTATAATCGTAATCATAAACCGGCTTAGCCAGAAGTGAAAGTCAGTTAATTGATAAGGGATAATTGACAATTGATAATTAAAAGATGACTCAGTTTTTATTTTATTAAAACATCCTGATCATCATTCTTATCCTGGCGACCCTGTTTTTTCTGCGTCCATCAGCGAAATCCGCGGTCCTCTTTTAATTGTTCATTGTACATTATTAATTGTTAATTGAAACCTTGCCATTTTGCATGGAATTTAATTCCTTACGTACTATGCTGTTTTATTACCTGACTATGCCGTATAATGGATACCCGAATTGAAAAGAAAAACCATAAAAATGTTTCTGAAAATATCCTTAAAGCCTTTTTTTGTTGACAAGCCGGGAAAAGTATTGTATATTCGCACATAAAATGACCGACAGTCAGTGTATCTAATAAAGTTGAAAAGATTGAATTTATTATGGGAATAGCAGAAAGAAGAGAAAGGGAAAAGGAACAGAGGAAACAGGCGATAATCGACGCCGCTGAAAAGGTGTTTTTTTCGAAAGGATTTGAGAATGCCACGGTGGATGATATCGCGCATGAAGCCGAATTCAGCAAAGGCACTTTGTATTTGTATTTTAAAAGCAAAGAGGAGATATACCTGGCGATTATTTTGCGCGGCATGAAGCTTATGGGTGAGATATTTGAAGCGCGGCTGAAAAAAACTTTAAACGGCCTCGAAACTGTCAGAGAGCTTGGACGGGGTTATATGGAATTTTATTACAAGTATCCTGAATATATGAATGCCATGATGTATTATGAGAATATGGAAATTTTGCTGGAAAACGGAAAAAAAGGATACGCCGACTGTGATGATTTTTATACCAAAACCACCGGAGAGACTTTCAAGAGTCTTGATATTTTGGTTGAGTCGATTGAAAAGGGAATTAAGGATGGCTCGATAAACAAAGAGCTTGATCCGGTAAAAACCGCGATTATTCTCTGGGGAGAAATAACCGGGATGCTCATGGTAGCCTCAATGAAAAAAAGCATACTTGAGAAAAAATTTAATGTAACAGCAGAAGAAATACTTGAAGAATACTTAGAATATACAGTCAGGGCGCTCGCGCCCTAAAAAATTTTTAAAGTTCTCTGACTGATGGTCAAATATTATTACATAGTTTAGGAGATTAAATATGTTTCAAAAAATAGCTGCTCTTTTGTTTATTATCCTGCCGGTAGTGATTTATCCGCAGAGTGATATACTGGATGAATATATCAGAAAAGGGCTGGAAAATAACCTGGCATTAAAGCAGAAAAAACTGGAGCTGCAAAAGGGACTGGCGGCGCTGGATGAAGCGCGAGGATTTTTTATGCCTTCTGTAAGCATCTCTGCCCGTTATTCGAGGGCGGGAGGGGGGCGTGAAATTTCCATTCCGGTCGGCGACCTGATGAATCCTGTATATACAACCCTGAACCAGCTTTTGCAGCAGAACAGGTTCCCATCCTCAATTGAGAATGAGACCATACCTTTTTTAAGAGAAAAGGAACATGATACGAAAGTATCCCTGACACAGCCCCTTTTTAGACCGGAGATACTTTATAACTACAGAATAAAATCGGAAATGGTTGAGATCAACAGGGCTGAAAAGCAGTTGTTCAGACGTCAGCTTATCCGGGATATTAAAACTGCCTATTACAATTTACTCAAGGCAAAGAGTGTTGAAAATCTTTACGAGAGCACAGAAAAGCTGCTTGAAGAAAACCTTCGGGTAAATGAAGCCCTTGTGAAAAATCAAAAAGCTACAAAAGAGGTTATTTTCAGGGCTAAAGCGGAATTAACCAGTATAATCGCTGAAAAAGAAAACGCCGCAAAAAATGTAACTCTCGCGAAACAATACTTTAATTTTCTTCTTAACAGACAGCTCGATGAAGATATTGCGGCTGATGAAAATATCGGGGGAAAAGGGGATAGATTAATTATTCCGGGGGATACGGAATTTCCGGATAACCGGGAGGAGTTATTCCAGCTTGAAAAGCTCGCCCGGATAAATGAATACCAGGCAGATATTTCCCGCGCCGGATATTTCCCGGGACTTGTTTTTGCGCTGGATTACGGATTCCAGGGGGAGGAATACAAATTTACCTCCGATTATGATTACTGGATGGCTTCCCTCGTTTTTAACTGGAATATATTTAATGGTTTCAGGGACAGCAAAAATGTTGAGCAGGCTTTGATAGAAAAGAAAAAAACTGAAACAGCAAGGGAAGAGCTGGTAAGGAAAATCGGGCTTCAGTTGAGGAGCGCGCTGGAAAAGCTTAAAGTCGCTAAGTTATTTCTTAAAAGAGCTGCTGAGAGAAAACAAAGCGCCGGGGAAAATTACCGGATTGTCGCAAAAAAATACAGTGAAGGAATGGTTCCCCTTGTGGAATATACAGACGCCCGCAACACACTTACCGCTGCCGAAACTGAAAAAATAATCGCGGAATATGACCTGCTTACAAAACTTGCCGAATTTGAATATGTGTCGGCAACGGAAGAAATGAAGGAAAAATAAATAATATCATAGAGGTGACAAATGAAAAATCTGATAGCCATAGTATTATTATCAGTATTAGTTCTCTTTTCCTGCGCGCCGGAGGAGGAAAAAAGTGTCAGAGATGACAGAGTAAGTGTTGAAACCGGGGAGATAGTGTGGCAGAAAGTTACACAGCCAATTCACACAAGCGGAACTGCCGCGCCGGTTTCCGAGTCGAAGCTTTCCTTTAAAACCGGGGGAATTATTAAGAAACTATACGCTGATGAAGGAGAGAAAGTAAAAAGAGGAAAACTTCTGGCCGAACTTGACCTGGCTGAAATTGAATCACAGGTTGAAAAAGCGGCTGAAGGATTCCGGAAAGCGGAAAGAGATCTGGCCAGAGTGGAAAATCTTTATAAAGACAGTGTAGCCACTCTGGAGCAATTCCAGAACGCGACAACGGCGTACCAGGTGGCTGAAAAAGATCTTAAGATTGCCCGTTTTAATATGAAGTTTTCACGTATTCACGCGCCGGCCGATGGTAAAATATTATACAAGTTTATTGAAGAAAATGAGCTTATCGGTTCAGGAATGCCGGTATTCCTTTTCGCTTCACTTGAGGGGAGGTGGAAAATCAAAGCGGGCGTATCGGATAAGGACCTGGTGAAACTTGAAGAAGGATTTGCAGCGGATGTTGTTTTCGACGCCTGGCCGGAAAATTCCTACCCCGCGGTGATATCGGAAACCGGCAGTTTTGCCAGTCCTGTCAACGGGACATATGAAATTGAGCTTGAGCTAAAGGATCATCCCGCGAAGCTGGCCCCCGGGTTTGTAGCGCGTATAGATATTCAGGTCCCTGATGATGGTAAATACGCTGTCGTTCCGGTGGAATCACTGGTGGAAGCCGAAGGAGACCATGCCTATATTTTTGTGAGAAAGGAAAAGAGTGAAGAGATCATGAAAGTCGCGGTCAGGATTGAAAGGCTGATCAAATCTTTTGCCGCTGTAAGTGGTGTGGATGAAGAATATCATGAAGTAATCACCTCGGGTTCAGAGTATCTTTCTCCCGAATCAAAAATAAGAATTGCCGAAAATTTGTAACCGGAGGATGAAAGGTATGAGATTACCAGAATTTTCGATTAAGAATCATCAGTTTACCATAATAATTATTTCACTCCTGACACTCTTCGGGATCGTATCATTTTTCACAATGCCCCGGTCGGAAGATCCCCAGGTGTCGCCGGCGGGCACAAGCATAATTATTGTATTCCCCGGCGCCAACCCGGCTGATCTTGAGGAGCTTGTTGTAGACCCGATTGAAGAGGTGGTCAACGAGCTGGAAGATATAAAACATATAAACACAAAAGCCGAGGATGGCCTGGCGCTCATTCAGGTGGAATTTCTCGCCGGTTCCGATCCGGATGATAAATATTCCGATGTAGTGCAAAAAGTGAACAGCATCAGGAATGATCTGCCCGATGAAATATTACGTCTGGAAACGATGAAATGGACAATAACAGATGTGAAAATTCTGCAGGTCGCTCTCGTTTCAGAAAAGGCTCCATACAGCGTTCTTGAAAAGGAAGCGGAAAGGCTTGAAACACAGTTTAAAAGAGTATCGGGAGTTTTTAAGGCTGATATCAGGGCCTATCCCGAACAGGAGATCAGGATTTCACTGGATATTGAGAGAATGGCGGCGTTGAATCTGCCTCTCAACCGTGTCATCGGAGCTGTTCAGAGCAATAATGCCAATATTCCCGGCGGCAGTATTGATATAGGCAAAAAGAGATTTAATATAAAAACCAGCGGCTCCTATGAAAATATTGAACAGATAAGGAATACCGTAATTGACGCGGCGGCCGGGAAAGTTGTTTACCTGAAAGATATCGCCGATGTTAATTACAGCTATGAGGATGAAAAATATATAGCCCGCTTTAATGGCAAAAAGGCTGTTTTTGTTACCGCTAGTCAGAAAAAGGGGACTAATATATATAATGTTTATGAAGGCCTTACACAAAAGGTGGAAGAGCTGAGAAAAGAACTTCCGGCGGATATTTCACTCGAAACTGTATTTGACCAGACGGAGAGTGTTTCTTTCAGGCTGAATGGTTTTTTCCTGAACCTGGTTGAAGGACTGGCTCTTGTAGGTATTGTTGTGCTTCTCGCTGTCGGATTTCGCGCTTCCCTGATTGTGATGCTGGTTATTCCCGTTTCAATTCTGATAGCGATAGGGGGGCTTGACTCCACTAATTTCGGCATTGAGCAGATGAGCATCGCGGGGCTGGTGATTGCCCTGGGTCTGCTTGTGGATAACGCGATAGTGGTGACAGAAAACATCACCCGTTTTAACGCGCTGGGCTATAAAAGAACGGAAGCGGCCATAAAAGCCACGGCGCAGATTGGATGGGCGGTGGTCAGTTCAACTGTTACAACCGTGCTCGCCTTTGTGCCGATAATAATGATGCAGAATATCACCGGCGATTTTATAAGGAGTATGCCGGCGACGGTTGTTTATACTCTTATCGCCTCACTATTTATCTCACTGAGTCTTACTCCTTATCTTTCGAGTAAATTTCTCGCTGTAAACGGAAAAAGAAAAACCAGTAAAGTTCAGACAAAACTGAGTTCATTTATTTCGGGACCTTACAGGAAAATACTCGATTTCGCCTTAAGCCGTCCTGCTTTGATAGTCATTTCGGCAGTGGTGATATTTCTTTTATCCACCTCTCTTTTTCCCCTGATAGGTGTGAGCTTTTTCCCGAAGGCTGAAAAACCTCAGTTCCTTATTAATGTTGAGCTGCCTGAAGGAAACAGTTTCGACAGAACAAATGAGGTTGTAAATTATGTTGAGAATATTCTTTCGGAAAGTGACCAGGTAAGAAGTTACGCCGCGAATGTGGGAAGAGGAAATCCCCGGATATATTATAACCAGTTCTCAAAATTTGAGAAGAATAACTACGGCCAGGTTCTGGTTGAACTGGAATCGAGAGATCATGAGACCAATAAAAAGCTGGTTAGCAGCCTGAGAGAAAAATTCGCGCTGTTCCCAGGGGCGAAAATTGAGATTAAAGAATTTGAACAGGGTCCGCCGGTTCAGGCTCCCATTGAGCTGAAAATCATCGGTGAAAACCTGGATGAATTAAAAAGAATCGCGTCGGATGTGGAAGGAATTGTCGCCGGATTCCCAGGCGCGATTAACATTAACAATCCGCTGAAGACATCCAAAACTGACCTGCATGTTGAGATAAACCGGGAGAGAGCCCAAATGCTCGGAGCGCCGGTATATGAGATAGATAAAACGGTAAGGGCCGCGATTGCCGGTATGAATATTTCACGTTTCCGCGATCCCGACGGCAAGGAATATAATATTGTGATCAGGCTTCCTTTTGAGAATAAACCTGAAATGAAGGATTTTGATAAGATATATATCAATTCTGTCACAGGGGCGGCTATTCCCCTGAAGCAGCTTGCCGAGATTAAATTCCAGGGAAGCCCCATGCAGATAAATCATTACAACCTTGAACGTAATGTGCCTGTAACCGCGGATGTGGAAAGCGGATATGAAGCCAGCGCCCTGACAGAAAAAATAATAAATGAACTGGAAAAATATGAATGGCCGAGGGGCTACCGTTACTATGCCGCCGGGGAACTTGAAAAACGGGATGAATCATTCGGCGGAATGTTCCAAGCTCTTATCATTGCCATAGTGGGTATATTCGGAGTTCTGGTATTGCAGTTCCGTTCCTATTCACAGCCGCTTATAGTTTTTTCAGCGCTGCCCCTTGCCTTTATCGGCTCTTTTGTCGCGTTATTCCTTAGCGGAAACAGCTTCTCATTTACCGCCTTTGTCGGGCTTACAAGTCTGGTGGGCATCGTGGTGAACAATTCAATTATACTGGTCGATTATACCAACCAGTTGAGAAAGGAAGGGACAAAAATACCGGAGGCTCTTAAAGAAGCCGCCGAAACCCGGTTTTTGCCGATCATACTTACTACCGGCACCACCATTGGAGGACTGCTTCCTCTCACTCTGGCAGGGGGAACAATGTGGGCGCCGATGGGCTGGACAATTATCGGGGGTCTGCTTTCATCCACTTTCCTTACTCTCATTGTTGTTCCTGTTCTTTACAAACTATATTCAAAAAAAGAACTGGAAAGCTGATTTTTAGGGGGACGCCCGCCGTCCCCCCACACTTTGTCAGGAGCATCCTTCCGGGGCCGGCGGGGACACTCTGATTACTCGGATTTGTCGATAAATGTCCCCCTTCGGAGGCACTGCTGTCAACTTTAGCGGAAAATCTTTTTTACGTCCCTGAAAGAGACCAACAGAACCATGACAAAATGGAGGAATTTCAAGGAGATGACCCAAATTTAAACCTCCTGGTTCGCTTCTCCATTGATGTTGTGCGTTTTTTTTCTCCGCCCCCACGGGGAATTCCCTGCGGAAACACCCCGTGGCTATTCGGCTTCGACCCCTTCGGGGCCGGTAAAAAAATGGAAATCCTTAAGTTGACAGCATTGTCTTCGGAGGGAGTGAACTTACTTCGAGTAACTCGATTACTTTGTTTATTCTTGCTCTGCCAATTTTTGGATTTAGAATCGCGGCCTGACTATCGGCAACGTGTTAACGTTAGTGTGCTGGTAATAGCCTATTCCACCCTATAACCGCGATTTTTATCGGAATGTTAAGCGGATAAATTTTGAGTATTCCATGAAGCTGATGTCGTGCGATCATAAATACCCGGAAGCAGGTTTTCAACACTAATATCTTCATCAATATCTTCCCAGTGGAGACCAACGCCCCCGCCCGAAATTATGAAGCTATTTCTCTGGGCGTCTGTAGCTTTTAATAAACGAGGAAAGTATATTAATGGAACACTTAATTTGCGCCCGTCAGTTAATTCAATCCACATGTTATCCGGATCAAAAGTGATATCTTTAGCGAGGGACTTATTTGAGATTGAAGTATTCATTCCATTTGTCCTCAATAAATTCTTTGTTTTCTTTAATAACTTCTGATAATTCTTTTAATTCGGATGAATTAAATCCATAAGAATTATCCAATAATACACTCGGTACTACCTAAGCTGGCAAAGCCAGAACCAAAAAGAATTGTTATCAATCTTACCAAATATATGTTATTAAAAAAATATGCCCTTACTTTTTGTCTTGACACAAAAAGTAACAAAAAAGTCAAGACTGCAAAAAAATGAGCTAAAAATCAATTCACTCCGCTAAAATGAAAGAACTCGGCACATAAAAAGACATGTGCCTCAAACAGCTTTCCTTTTTTAACGCTTCGTTCATTTGATTTTTTTTACGCTCATTTTTTTGATGTCACTTTAAAAGATAAAAACAATAAGGAGGATGAATAAGAATAATTCGTACTGTTATTAATATTCTGCCATAAAAAGCAAGAATATTATTAAGTATGCCTAATACTTTGCCAATGAACTCCCTGACCTAACATGAATATGACATGGTTCCAGAGGATCATTCTCGTTCGAATAGAAAAATAATCTATATCCTTTGTATCTGAGAATGGTTGGCATTACATTTTTCCATTTTGTATTTGAAAGAAATATACAAAAAAAAAATCCATTTCAAAATAGCGTTTACCAGTGAGATTTTTTTTGAAAGATGAATCATTTGTGCTCTATCTCTATTACAAAGATATCAGGAGGGAATAATAACGGGGAATAAAATGATGTCGAATCTGATTTACAAATGCTCAAATGCTCATGCGGCTACCTCAAACTCCGCTAAATCACGAGCATAATCAAGACATGCCGAAATATGCTCAGGCTGCAGATCCGGAAACTCTTCTATGATTTTAGCTTTGGATTTTCCTGCTGCGAGATAACCCAAAATGAGACTGACAGGAATTCGTGTGTTCTTCAAGCGGGGTTTGCCATGTAAAATATCTGGTGTGCTGACTATATGTTCTCTCCACTGAACCGGCATCTTTTCTTCTCCATTTCCTTACAATTATAAATCAGTGAAAGTATCCTCTCACAACCGAATATATAAAATAATATGAATAAAAACTGCAGTTGTTCCGAAAACTACCAACAAAAAATAAGAACAGGATTACAGGGATTAAAAGAATTGACCGGATACTTTGTGAATAGATTAAAACTGAACCATTTTTTAATTATCAATTATAATTCATTTCAACCAAGAATTGCTTTAATTTTCTTCTCGGCCTGGTCCAATTCAGGTCCTGATACCGAAAGATCGAATGCCTGGTCAAGAACTGTTTTGGTTGCCCATTTACATAATTCTTTTCCCTGGTGAAGTTTGATTGCTGATATTATATCAATCGCTTCAGTATAATATCCATCCAGATCCTCAATCTGGCCGGCTCTCTCACCTAAAGGATTCCATTCCTCTAAAACTTTCGCCACCGCGATAATTTGATCTTCATCCATAAATATTTATCCTGGTATCTGAAATCACCTGCCGGTTACCATTGACAGTGTACTTTCCATTTATTCGTTTCAGAGTTTTTTTATCTGTCCTCTGCCAGTACAAATAATCTTCCCATGAGTCATCAACAAAAATCTACTTCATTCTTCAATAAGTTCTTTTTGAAAAGAGCTGTTGTTTTTTAATTTGTAGATGGCCGAGTCAAGCCTTCCCTTATTTATTTTCGAGGATAATTCATGTTGTGTGGCAATTAGAGAATTATACTCTTCAAGTGAAATAATTACTACTCCTTTGCCCTTCCCCCGGTTAATGACAAGGGTTTCAGAGTTTTCCGTAACACAATCAAAATATTTTTTTATATCTTTTCTGAATTCCGAAATTGATGTTCTGAGCATAACTTTTTGGTTCTATGTGAAATAAAGTGGGTAATTGAAATTGAGTCAGCTACAAACCACTTAGATCACTGGTGAAATATTCTTTATTCAAAATATTTCCGGCTCTTTTTGGGGTTAATATATTAGCTTTATAATATTTTTAAGATGATGCAGTTTAAGCGACATTTTATGCATCTCCTACAGAGATGTTTTCCAGGGGGTCTATTCTATTCTACAATAATGGAACCTCTACAAGGTTCTTTTTATCTTGTTTGCCTTGTAGAGGCAATGATTAGTGCGGAACGTCCCAATGGGGTAGAATATTGTTAATAAAGCAAGACAAAATCCTTGTAGAGGATTCACAAACCATCTCCAGATAACCAAATCCTTTAAGACCTCCCCTGCAAAATTCTGGTCGATCGAATATGATATTTATAGTAAATCATTCATACGTGTTGTCAGGTAAACCATATTTTGGCGCTTTTGTAACTGTTCAACTACGTCCATTTATTAGTCGGTTGTCTTTTCATTACCCACTGGTTTTCATATAGAACCAACTTTTTTAAGGCTTTTTGTGCAAAATTATATACATGTTGAGAGAGTGTCAAGAGGTTTGTCAGGAGTTCTTTAATACAGTTATGCTGAAGTGATATATTATTCGAAGGATGTTTATGGTTGATGTGAAAGCAGCTTGTTATGTTTTCTTTAATCGGATGAGTATGCAGCACGTGCGCCAGGCGCTATTTCCCTCTCGATGCATTTTTGAAGTGTTCATATCTACAGAGAATTCCGATCCGAGGATATCTTTTACGCGCGTTTCAATTCTATTAGTTTTTCCGACTATTTTTTCATCTGCCCGTTGACGTTTACCATCATCCGCAGAATCGTAAAACGCGAACAAACCAAATTGTAGTGATGAGTCTTCTGAATTTCTTTTTAAAAACTCTTTGATTCGTTTAATATCTTTGAAGTATTGTTCCTTGTAGTAAATTTGGTTTTTTATTTCTATTACCGCGCGAGGTGCATCACTTGCCCACCAAAGTAAAATATCAACTTTGCCATGTTCCCGAACATCCCGCGGCAGCCGTCCTTTTCCTTTTGCTCCGGCATAATCGAGAGCAAGCCTTGAGGAATGCTCCAAAGTAATAAATTTCGGTCCGGCGAGTTTTGATAATTGTTCCGCGACATTAATTGTGATCAGGTATTCCGGCCCTGCCCATAACCACCAGCCACCAGTCCAGGACTCATATTTTTTTTGCGAAGATTCAATGCCTTTGAGCGTTGCATTTACTATTTGTTTGATTGAGATGTTTCCTGGCAATATTGATAATCTTTTGTTTTTTGAGACATAACGGCATTGTGTTTAAGCGAATGCCCAAGCGTTTTCGCCGCCAAATATTACGTTTTACTGTTTATGTTATTTAATTACTTTCTACCTTATAAAAACAAAACCAAGCCGAACTGCCAATATTACGACCGGCTGAAGCATTCCGCTTGAGACACTTGTTAGGTTGCGTCAATTAATATAGAAATTATACCTTATTATAAAAAAACTATCTCCATAGTAATTAAACTGGAGATATAGATTGCTAGCATTCGTTAATTCAATACCTATCTTTGTTTCATTAGAGAAAACATTTTGTATATGTTTATTTGATGTTAAAACGTATCTGAAACAATTCATTATTTTAAGAGTGTTGAAAATATTTAATTGTGTTATGAATTCAGGACCATATAAAATTGTTAAGCCATAATCTTGCATATAGACTGGTGAGATATTCATTAACAAAGAAAGATTAATATTTTTATTAAAAGGTGTAGTTGATAATCCTATGCCAGTAAATAACCCCGAAGCTATAGGAGAGTTTTTATATTCATTTTTCCTTTCCATGCCTAATCCGATTCTCCACGACATTAATGTTGCTAAGGGCGAAATTGGTTGCAAACTTAATTGATTAAAAAGCCATACTTCATTAAGGGCTATTTTATTTTTCCTTATCCCAATTTCCATTTTTAATATTGATAGATAATCATTTTCTGGAAAAACAGTTGTATTTTCATAAAACTCATGCGTTCCAAAACGATAATTCAATAAAAATTCTTGAGTATTATCATTATAATGTTTTATACCAAAAGCACCCGATATTGTTGGATGTAAATTAAATTCTTTACTAGTATTATTGAAGTTAACAAATGAATTGTTTTTTGACTTAGATAAACTTATTCTTAACTCCTTTAGAAGATTCTTTTGTTCACTGGTCAGATAAACATTTTCATGTTCATATTTCCATTCAAGTATATTTAGCAATAATCCCTTTTCTGAATCAGTAAGTTTTGAAATATTATAATTGGGTTCTAAGATATTTTCTGGAATTTCAGAAATACCTTCTTCCAAAAAACTCTGCATACTTTCTATATATATTGGATCGCCAATTCTATTTAACCAATTACTTAATAAAGTATGAGGAAAAAATACTGCTCTATCCGAAACGTTTGAATTATCAATAGATGATACCAATAATGAATCAATTTGACTGGCGCAATTTTTATTATTAAAATTGTACTGGAAACTCTTCTTTTGCAGGTTATACATATTTGATAGAAGTTGTATTTTTTCATTCTCATTCAATATGAATGGGAATAACCAGAGGGGACGTGATTCAATAAAAGTATATTCACGATATTTTTCAAAAAATGGTACAACTCTATATTCACCAACCAGACCACCAAAAATGCCTTTCAAGAAGAATTCTAAAGAGCCTACGCTATCAATATTTGCTGAAAAATCTAATGTTTGCCAGAGAAAAATGGGACGGTCATTTTTTGGCTCGAATAAGATGAATATATGACCAAACGATGAAGTGGGGCTAGCCGGATATGGGCCAGCGAAAACTAAATATAGTTTTGTAAAATAATTTTCGATTAAGAAATTTTCACACGTATCATTATCTAACGTATCAGTTGCTGTTAATTTGTCCTTTACATGAGATAAATCCTCGGGAAATGACTTGATATTTAAAAGGAGAATGAACATAATTATATTAGTCATTCTCCCTACTAAATTTTTGATCATTTTTATTTTATAGCAATTGAGTTATTTCTTTCCCAAAAGCTACTTGATCACCCTTGGATTTAATTAGTATGCTTCTAATTAATTCATATGTGTTTTCATTCTGTTCTTTATCTGCTAATTGTATAAGTGAATTTAAATATTGACCGCCATTGTTTGAAATATCAATTGCAATATTTGACATGTTCACCATTGCAAATTTCTTAAGTTCATAGTTCTTCTTAAAAACATTCAACGCTACGCCTTTTTCAATTAACTCAACTTGGAAGCTTGCTGGTGCATACTTGTAAGCAGCTCCGGAAGCAAAATCAGTAATACTGCCAATAGTACCACCAATTATTATATTGCCCCAAAACATTCCTTCCATCGTTGTACTTAAAGCAATTTGATGAGTTTTGTAACCTTCGGCTTCTACCGTAATAACTTTACCATTTTTTTCAATCTCACCAGTAAAGGGAGTCTTGCCCACTAAAATTCCATCTAATTTTATATCAGCACCATCAACATTACAATTTAGAGTAACTAATTGATTAGTACCCGTTGCTATTGTTGCGCAGCTTGTTAGATAAATGCTGATAAATGCAAATAAGATGAGGGATGCAATAAGTGATAATTTTTTCATTTTTTTCTCCTTGTGATTAATGTAAGCATCGTCATTTTATTGACTGATTTAAAAGAATAATGCTAAAAAAATCTTTTTAGCAACCCAAAGGCGTTGCCGCTAAGCCGCCGCCAAGAACATCAATGCTTAACTAACAACGAATTTTTATAATATGTAACCGACAGTAAATTCTACCGCACTGGCAGCGACCTAACTTGCATTTACAAACTACTTAAAACAAAATGCCGAACGAAAAAACTAAACCTTAAAACTGCACTCAACACAAACCGTATCGGCGGTAGGTATTGAGCGGCTGGTTATATTGCATTACTTCTTCTCTTTACGATTTAGTATTGGTTTATATTTTCTAATTAAATATTCTTCAAGTTCATATCTGCCAAAATTAACAGCCATACAAGAATATTCACATTTTTTTAAATATTGAGTTACTCGTAGATCATTTGTCTCACTAAATCTTCTTTTTTTATCATCAATAAATTTGAAATCAAGTATATCTGTCCCAATATGCCTTCTCAATGCTGAAAAATATGTTGTAGTACTATGAGTAGAATATCTTTCTTGAATATCAGAAGATTCCCCGATATAAATTAGCTCGCGTTTTCCATTACGAACCATATAAATGCCCGCATTAGATTTGGGATTACCATTGTTCCATATTAAAAACTCTTTAGCTAACATTTCATTTTCGCCGTCAAGAAGAATTTCTTCAAAATTATTTTGCACTTCTTGCCAGATTTTATCTTGCCCAATTACATCAGATATATTTCTTTTACCTCTTTCAAATGTGTTCAGCTTGGTTGGTAAATTTACCATGCCAAATTCTTCAATTTCTTTTCTGCCAATGTTTGTGGACAAAATTTGTAATTCAAATTCAAGGATAGATATCTTTTCGAGATCATACGGCTTTTTTGATTTGAGGTAATTTTTGAAGAATGTAGAAGTTTTTTCAGTGTACTGTTGTTTGATCCTTTTACGTAATTCTTTTGCTTCTCCTATGTAATAATATAAACCTCCTTGAGAGATTAAATAATTTCCATAGATATTATCTATTTCGCCAAGGCTATTTATTACTGGAGAGGAAAGAATAACTTTAATTCCACTCGCTAATACTAAATCTGAATTATATTGACAATATTTCCAGTTGATGCTTTCCATAATATTTCCTTGCAATATAACTATTAAGAATTTTATACATTATTGCTCAAAAAAATATTAGCAACAATCAACATAGTAAACAATAATGTACGCCACGGGGATGGCTATGCCATAAAATTCAGCCCCATAGGGATAAATTGGACGTAACCGCTGTCATTTTCACGACTATGGGTATTTAATACGGTTTGTTCTTTGTTTTGTTTTATGTTTATTGCCATATACGACTTATTTTCTAATTTTTGTTATGTTATAATTTATAGCAATCTTCATATACCCAGCTCCGTCACGCAAGTCACATTACTTCATTCCAGTCTGACAAAAGCATATTTAATCGATATTTTGTTAAAACAATCTTACTCTTTCTAATTTAAGAGCGAATTACCCTAAATGCAATCAGTCATTCCTAAATTAATGAATATTGGTTTTTAATGCAAGGGAAATTAATTGTGAATGGGGAAATAATTGTGAATGGTGAATTATGAATGATGAATGGGAAAAAATCAGAGTAAGAGTAGGAGTATGAGTAAGAGTATGATAGTGGGGCGATGTTCATTTTGCTTATGGGTGTCGAGAAAAAAACAATCGCGGTACCAAAAATTTATCCTGGCAATCCTGTTCTTCTTTGCGGTCTTTGCGTTTTCTTTTTCTTTCGCGGTCTTTGCGTGGAATTTATCCCCGTGAAACGAAAAACCTTATGTGATGCTGATACCGAAAAAAAATCATGCACTCCTCTAATCCTTTAATCATGGTTCAGACAATAACGGGGTTGGATTATGCGGATACTATTATTTTCCTTCCAGCCGTTCTTTGGGCTAAAGCCCCTGAGTGTGGCCATGTTTGCCGTATGTCTCCGGCCTAAAGGCGCGGAGTTATTTTAAATGTAAATAACTATAATGGATCTCCACTAATGTAAAAATCATAATCGTAATCTTAATCGTAATCATAATCCCAAACCCCGGGACAAAATAAATAACCCCGCTGCTGTCTCCTAATCCGGCTTTCTTGATTCTGGGCCCTACTCAGATTTTTCAAAGGCGATACCGATGCCGATTTTTTATCAGGCAATCCTTAAATCCTTTAATCATGGTTCAGATAGTGGCGGGGCTGAATTGCGCAAAGATGATTATTCGCTAACAAGGGCTCTTTTGGCTAAAGCCCTCCGGGTGTGGTCATCTTCGCCGAATATCTCCGGCCTAAAGGCGCGGAGTTATTCTCATTGTGTGCTTTGTGGTTAAGCAAAAATCGGTTACGAAAAACCAGGGAAATAAAAAACAATAACGAAAGCGATACCGATACCGATTATTTATCAGTAACGCCTTTTATTTCTTTTGGGAATTCTAAATTACTTAATGACAGATTCGATAGAACTTGTTTTTAAGAAATTCCGCAATTGTTGTCTGAAAGAAATTACCTCGCCATGGGAAAGATCGGTATGAATAAATATCAGCCTGTTTTTTTTCAGATCATCTGTTTTCAGTTCTTTTTCTTCTGTTTGAAAATATGGAATCTGCCAGGCGCCAAGATTTTTCATGAGGTTTTCAGACTCCTCTTTGGTCCCCCCTCTGTCGGTATAAATATTTATGAACCGCCCGTTGAAATTTTTAATCCATTGAACATATTTATCGGTATTAGCGTAAAGAGCGTCAAATAAAATTACATCAGAAATATTTTTCGTTAATCCACCGGCCTCTATACAAAATGAAATTACCCGGTAAGCGCCGCTATGTCCTGCCAGAATAATATTCCCAACCTCAGTTGAGGTCAATTTGCCGGCTTCTTTTAAGTATGTTAATACATCAGTGACCAAATGTTTTAATCCATCTTTGTCTTCTAATTTCCCTCCAAAAGAATCGCGGGAGTTTCTCGGTCCCTGGGGAAATACAAAAATCGCGTTCTTGTTGCTGTTATAAAATTGTTCGATCAGCTGAAACTTGTCGCAGGCTTTTTCGATATTATTATTCCATCCGTGGAAATAAACAACAATATTTGTTTTGGCTGTTTCCTTAAAAAAATCGGGGATAAAAATGGCAACACTGCTGTCGCTGTAATGCTCTTCATATGAATATGTCACTCCCTGGTAAATATGGCCATCAGCTCTTCCGGGATGAGGGAAGGGGGCCGATTTAAATTCCGGAATAAACATTTCACCAAGGCGGCTGTATTTGTCAGCGACAGATTGGGAAAAAGATAATTGAGCAAGGCCCAATATAAGCAGGAATAAAATAACAGGATTTGTTTTCATTATTAACTCATTTGTAATTTGAGGGTAATCTATTATGATAGAAAATATTTATTCTGTGTTTAAGTTTGTAATCACAACTCTTATATCGGGTTTACATTATATCAAAAACATCTTTCCATATTCAAGAGCGTATTGGCCAGGTTCAATTACTCAGTTGAAAACTAATAAAATATTTTTCAATTTACAATTAACAAAAAAAGATGGAGGGGAATAATATTTTATCTGCATATGTGAGTAATATTCGACCCCTTCAGGGTCTCTTCGTTTTTTTCTTTTTACCCCGGGTTGTTCACTTCGTTCGCCATCCGGGGCTATTCATATTGAATCCCATTCGGGATTCTTTTCAAGAAAAACTTTCCATTTTGAGTGAAATTTAACTGTTTATGGAATAATCCGGCAAGCCTGAAACAGAGTGATTCTGTCGTCCCTGGCGGGATTTAAAACTCTTTCTTTTGCAATTTAAAAATCAGGGCTATTATCTTTTACCTGTCAGCCACGGTAAACAGGTTTCTCAATAATTATTTGTAGATTTGTACTCAAAAATAACAGGAAAAGATGAAAGAATTTACAAACCGTGATATTGCCGATTATTACGATCAGACAAGAGAACATTATAAAATTCACTGGAAACTGGATAAAAACCTGTCGGTTCATCTTGGTTTTTATGAAACGGGAAAAGAAACGTTTGCCGCCGCGCTTCAAAATTTGAATAAACTTGTGGCTGAGGCGGGAAAAATAAAAGAAGGAGAATATTTTCTGGATGCCGGATGCGGCGAGGGAGGCAGCTCAGTATATCTCGCGAAGAATTACAAGGCGCGTGGCGAGGGGCTTACTGTTAGTGAAAAGCAGGCGGCGAAGGCAAAAGAAAATGCTGAAAAGTTTGGCGTAAAAGATTACCTGAATTTCAAAAAAGGAGATTATCTCGCGACCGGTTTTCCCGATAATACATTTGACCTTGTTTTCGGTCTGGAAAGTATTCTATACGCCAATGATAAAAAGGATTTTATAAAAGAGGCTTTCCGGGTTCTTAAACCGGGTGGAAGACTGGTGGTTGTCGATTATTTTAAACGTGCGGATAAACTTCCGGAAAATGAACAGAAAGAACTTGACGCCTGGACAAAAGGATGGGCGGTTAATAATCTTGAATCGGGTGAAGGTTTCAGGCGGATTTGTGAAGAAACCGGATTTGTTAAATGCAGACTGGAAGACTATTCGAAAAATATTGTGTCGAGTGTAAAGAGAATATTATGGGCGGGCATCTTAGGATGGCCTGTCGGGAAATATTACCAGTGGTTTAAGAATCCCACCAGGGCCCAGCTTGAGCACCTGAGGTTTCCTTTCCCCTTTTATTCCTCCTTCAAAAAAGGTATCTGGAAATACCAGATGATCTATGCTGAAAAAGCCGGATGAAAATTATCATTTGGAAAATAATTTACCAGGGAGCGGATAAAACGGTTCTATCTGGTCAGCCATAGTTAAAGAGCTTTTGAAACGAAGCTTAAATTATACTTTAAATAGAATTTAATTTTGGAAATAGAAATTAATACCCGATCTTTACAGGTTGGAATTTGTATTATTTTAAAGGAATTTTAATGTTACATAGAATATTATCGATTTTACTGGTTTTATCAATACCCGTCTTTTCACAGTACTATTCAACTGTCGATCCGGAACAGTCAGGTTTTATTTCAGATTTGCAGACAGTTATCAGAAATGGTTATACAAAAGTTTCTTATGATAATTTTGATGAAACAAATGTTACTAATTACGCGAGCCAGGATAACGGCGACGGCACCTGGCATGTGATATGTGTTTACACGGGTTATCAGTATAATTATACACCCCCTTTTACCTGGATTCCGTTCAGCAGGGAACATACATGGTGCCATAGCTGGATGCCTTCTTATAATTCAAGTTCAACAAATGAATATGCCGATCAGCATCATCTTTTCCCCACCCATCAGAACAATGCCAACGGCAGGAGAAGCAATCACCCGCTGGGTATTGTCGCCAATATTACTTACCAGTACCTGGATGGCAAACTTGGCACAAATAGTGAGGGTGAAACAGTTTATGAACCGCGTGATATACATAAGGGTGACGCCGCCAGGGCGATGTTTTATATGTCGGTCAGGTATGACGGCCTGAATGGTTATGACTGGAGTTTCGATTATCTCAACAATACCACTCTCCAGAATCTCGCTTCGCCTGAAGCTGCCCAGGATGTCGATCTGTTGATTCAGTGGCATAAAGCCGATCCGCCCGACAGCTGGGAAATTGGGAGGAACGATTACATATACTCCATACAGAATAACAGGAACCCCTTCATCGATCATCCGGAATATGTAAATTATATTGATTTTGGTGATCTTACAAAATTAAGTCCCTCATATTCGACCGAGCCGGATAATTATATCACAAACCTGGATGGGAGTGTTGAAACAACAAGCATTACCCTTACATGGACAGACGCGGCAGCCGGTTCGCAGGCCCCCTCGGGATATCTGGTCCAGGTTTTTTCGGATGATGACTATTTCATTCCTATTGATGGTGAAACATACAGCGATGATACCGATCTGAGCGATGGCAAAGGGATGGTTAATGTAACCTACGCGGGCGCTGATTCTTATACTTTCAGCAGCCTTGATGAAGAAACCACCTATTATTTCTCAGTTTTTTCATATAACGGTTCCACGACTTCAAGAAATTATAAAATTGATGATACAATTCCCCAGGATAATTTTACCACCGGAGAAGGGGGCAGCGGCAGCGGCAGCCTGACCGAACTTATCATTTCAGAATATGTCGAAGGCTCATCAAATAATAAAGCAATTGAAATATTTAACGGAACCGGAAGCGCTGTCAACCTGGGTGACAACAGTTATATCCTGGAATTTTATTTTAACGGAAACAGCTCAGCGGGGAGCACGGTTAATCTTAGCGGTACAATTGCCGATGGCGATGTTTTTGTCGTTGCCGATAATGACGCTTCGGCAGGTATTCTGGCAGTTACCGACCAAACTCACAGCGGAACGTTTTTTAACGGGGATGACGCGGTTGTACTAAAAAAAGGCGCGGAAATTATTGACGTTATTGGTCAGGTCGGATTCGATCCGGGCTCGGAATGGGGAAGCGGACTTACCTCAACGCAGAATAATACATTGAGAAGAAAAGGAAATGTTACAGAAGGAGATAGCAACCCGGATGACGCTTTTGATCCCGCTACCGAATGGGATGGATACGCGGAGGATAATATCGAAGGCTTGGGAAATCCCGATCCATTGCCGGTTGAGCTGACATCATTTACCGCCGAAACATTCAGGCAGTATGTGATTCTTAAATGGAGCACCGCGACGGAAATTAATAACTACGGCTTTGAAGTTGAAAGACGTTTCCCCGATGAGGAGTGGAATCCAATCGCGTTTGTTGAGGGGCACGGAAATTCATTTTCGGTTAAAAATTACAGCTATTCCGACCGTATCTGTACCGGCCAGTATCTGCAATACAGATTAAAACAGGTTGATAATGACGGTTCATATGAATATTCAAAAGTCATTGAGATTGAGCCGGGTAACATTCCCTGCGGATTTGAAATGCTGAACAACTATCCGAATCCCTTTAACCCCTCTACTAATATTGAGTTCAGCCTGCCGGTTGACAGCCGTGTATCTGTAAAAGTATTTGATATTCTCGGACGTGAAATAGAAGAGCTGTTCAAAGGTATTTCAGGGCCGGAAAAACTGAGAATAAACTGGAATGCCGCAAATTTGCCATCAGGTGTTTATATGATAAAACTGGAAGCCTATTCTATCGATGGGAATGAACATTTTTCAGCTCTTAAGAAAGCTCTCCTGCTGAAATAAAAAGATTTTAAGCTACTACCGAATTTTTACGGGCGCTGAAATCAGGTATTTTTTTTCAGCGTCCTTTTTTTTCCCCTTCTTTTCTGTCCTGATATAATAATGATCCGAAGCCTCAAATCCCATTTTAACAGAACAAAAACAGAGCAAAAATTTCAGGGTATTATTCAGATTTAATTCAGCGCCCCTTTGGAGAATTGAAACAATTTTCTCTCCGGGCGGGGCAGATTCTCTCTTTCTCTCCTTATCAGGAAATATTGCGAGAAGCTCCTGTTCCCGTGAAAGTTCGTATCTGAAATACTCTTTTTTACCTTTTATCTCATATGGGTATTTGATTACCGGAGGGGATGATGATAAAGAATGGATATGATAAAGGTAGTCGAGTGTCAGAGGGGGGAACAGTCTCCAGGAGTCAATATTTCCCGCTTCCATAATTTCTGTCGGCGTCATGCGGAACATCTTCCTGAAAGCCCGGCTGAAATTCTCGGGGCTGTTAAAACCAAACTCAAACGCGACGTTTATTACCTTATGTTTTCCCTTAAGTAACAAAAGAGCGCTTTCGGAAAGTCTTCTTCTCATAAGGTAATCATAAGGAGTAAACATGGTGGTTTTGTTGAATAACCTGGAGAAGTGAAAAAGAGAATAATTTGCTTCAGCCGCCACATCGCCGATCAGAAGATTTTCCCTAAGGTTTTTCTCCATGAATTCAATTGCTCCAATAACCGACTTTATCTGTCTTTCATCGGGGATCATAATTTTTCTACCGGAATATAGATATCCAGTTCCGACTTATCCATCTTATCCACTCCCTTAAATCTTTCATCATATAGCTGGAACTCATATCCCATAGTCGCTTTAAGGCCCGCTTCGGGGAGTATCTCCCTGTGCATTTTCATTTCCCAGTCTGTATTCATCATCGCGCCGTTTATAGTAAAAACCGCGTAGGTAGCCTGGGGCAGTATCTTGAGCAAAAGCTGTGGCGGAAGAGCGGTTATTTTATTAAGTTCAACCCCGGTGAATATTTCAAAGAATCCTTTCTCCATCGTTTCATCATGGGTTATATGGACTTCATACATTCTCGAGAACGTTTTTACATCAGGGATCTTTTTCTTGTGGTTTTTCAGGTATTCTGAAAATCTCACCCAAAGCCTGCCGATTTCATTTTCCTGAGTCCATGCGTCACCGCTGCCGAAAGGGTCGCCATAATAAGATATTCCGGCGAGGATTATTTGTTCATGCTCAATGATCTTTGGTTTCATAATATTTTTCCCTGGTGATTGAATTTGGGAATTTAATAAAAATTTACATTATTCCTATCCCATTCGCGGGCATCCATTCGGGCCAGTCTGAAAGCCATTCCGGAATATGAGCCTCTTTTACCCGGTCGCAGACCGGAAAATAAGCTTTCAGATCGAGAACCGGGGTGCCATCTATCGCGTCAATATCACCAACTGAAATTACGCCTGCTTTTTCATTGATCTTTTTAATAGCGCATATTGTCATCATAAGAGGATTTGGCCTGTATTCCGAACGGCAGGCGAATACCCCGGTTTTTTTACCTTTCGCGTATGGAGGCTCGGTAGAAAGAATAGTTCTGCTCTCATCATTATCATACCTGTCAGCCCACCAGAATACAATCACATGGCTGAAATGACTTAACTGCATAAGTCCTTCGCGATATTTATCATCCACCTTAATCGCGGTCCCGATTTCGTCCCTTTCAATCTGCCCGATCTGTACAACTTCAAATTTCATTTTTTTCTCCTTTATTTAAAAAATCATAATCCTAAGCTGGCAGAGCCAGAGCTAAACTAATTCTGTCCGCCTGTTCGCCGCGGAGAATCCTTGGCGGGATTCTTTTATAAATGATAGTATTTATAACGAGATGAATCAGATGTAAAAAGTCCCGCCAGGGACGACAGTATTCCTCAGTAAATTGATGGTCAAATAAAATTTTGCCATCTTGCGTATAATTTAACTCCTTAGTTGTAATCATAATCTGTTATATTCTGCAATTTGATGACCTTAACACTCGAAATCTACAAAGAGATTCATTCCGGCTCTTGATAAATCCTGCGCAAAATTATTACTGCCGAAAATCATGAAAAATTTTCCCCCTGAATTTCTCCCCGGGTTTCGGCTCTGCCGGCTTAATAAAAAAAAGAAAGAAAATTATTTATAAGGCGGCTGATTTGCCGGATAGATACAAAAAATGGAAATTTTTTCAGCAAATAGTCAGAGAATTGGAATTTTCTACAATAAAAAATATATTGCACCTTTATTTTTCGGCAATCGGAAAGCATCTATGACCTTTAGATTTCTTGTTCTCTTAATACTGGTATTTTCTTCTGTTTATTCTCAGGAAACCAGAACAGTAATTCCAAACAAAGATTATAAAGCAGGCTCCCTGAAAACTTTTTTTCTTGGTGATCATTGGCGTGATCTGTGGACCACTCCGATTAAGATACCGGTTCTGGATCTGAAAAAATTCGGCGGCGGTTTGACACCAATAAAACGCGGCGGGGGGATGCAGACAAAATCGCTGCGTTTTGCCGGAAAAGATGGACATATATGGAAATTCCGTTCTCTCGATAAAGACCCGGCAAAGGTGCTCCCGGAGGAAATTCGCCACTCGGTAGTCGCTGATGTATTAAAAGATCAGATAAGTTCGGCCAATCCTGCCGCTCCTGTGGTAGTTGCCACTATTCTCGATTCACTTGGCATATACAACGCGAAACCTTATCTATGTATAATGCCCGATTCACCTTTGCTGGGAGAGTATAAAGAAGAATTCGGGGGACTTATTGGAATGCTGGAAATTCATCCCGACGAAAAAAGCAGGCTGCCCTTCGCGGGATTCGGAGAGGTGGATAAAGTTTCGGGCACTTTCAAGATGTTTGAAAAACTTGAGAACGATATTGATGAAAAAGTTCACGGGCCATCATTCCTGAAAGCGCGCCTTGCCGACATTTTTCTCGGTGACTGGGACCGCCATACCGATCAATGGCGATGGGCGAAAATAAAAAATAAAAAGTCGGAATACTGGTATCCTATTCCCCGCGACAGGGATCAGGCGTTCGCGAAATTCGACGGACTCGCCCCTCGCCCCACTATCGCCGAATACCTGGTGCCTCAGCTTGTACATTTTGATTATAATTACCCCCAGATTGAGGACCTTTCATGGAGTGGAAGATTTCTGGACAGGAGATACCTGCCGGCAATTACTAAAGCCGAATGGGATTCTGTTACCAGTTTTGTTCAGCGAAAACTTACAAATGATTTGATTGAATCGGCGGTAAAAAAAATGCCTCCCGAACTTTATCCTCTGGCGGGAGAAGAATTGATCGGGAAATTAAAATCAAGAAGGGACAAACTGAAAAAAGCTTCAGATGAATATTTCAGACGAATCAACAAATATCTTGATATCTACGGCACTAAATATAATGATTCCCTGCACGTAAGCAGGATTTCGGACGAATATACCAGCGTAAGATTATGGTCTAAAGGGAAGAAGAATAAAAAATATAAACTGATTTTTGAAAGGGTCTTTACCACATCGATTACCAAAGAGATAAGAATTTATCTTTATCTTGAAGAGGGGGATGACAAAGCTTTCGTGAGCGGAAGGGTTGACGATGGTATATTGCTAAGGATAATCGGGGGAGCGGTGATGACTGTTTTACCGACAGTTCGGAAGTCGCGGGTAATTTCCTGTTAATCACTCCCTTCTACGATGCCGCCAATCTTACCATGTTTTATGATTCCGACAAGGGTACAAAATGTAATCCGGGAGCAGGCACAATTATCGACACCTCATGGTATCCGCCGCCAAAGGATGAATTTGAAAAATATGAGCCCCCTCAAAGAGACAGGGGACATGACTGGATAATTTCTCCTTATGGTTCTCTCAACAAAGATGATGGAATCGTCGGCGGAGGTTCTCTCGCATTATACAAATACAACTTCAGGATCGCTCCATTCGATTACCGGCTGAAGATTACCGCTCTTTACGCCTCAAAACCACAAAGCGTAAATCTCCGGTTTCAGGGAGATTTTTATAACATCATAAAAGGATTGTTATTTAGATTTGACGCATATACTTCACAAATGCATTATACCGATTTTTTTGGGTATGGTAATGAAACCCGGTATAATGAGGACTTATTTTTAAATAGCGAATATTACCGTAAAAAACAAAGGACATTTTCTTTCAAACCTTCCCTCGCTCTGAATCTGAACTCACATTTGTATCTTGAAGGCAGCCTTATTTTTGAAAGTAATGATGTGGAAATAAACAAATCTCTGATAGCGAATTTCCCATCGGGCGGTTATGGAACAGGTCACGTAAGAGAAGCCGGAGCGGGATTGACGGTGTTATATGACAATCGCGATTCTGCCGATAATCCTTCCGGCGGGTTCTACTGGAATACATCCGCGTTTGTATATCCGGGAATATTTGATAATCCCGGGGCTTTTTCATTTATAGAAAGCGATATCCGCTATTACCAGCCAATAAAGTTTGGAACGGATCATATTCTCGCTATGCGGGCGGGAGGAAAAAATCTCTGGGGTGAATATCCCTTTTTCAAAAGCGCCTCTATCGGAGGTCAAAACAGCCTGAGAGGCTTTAACCAGGAACGATTTGCCGGAGACGCTTCCCTTTTTTCTCAGGTGGAATTGAGAACTTATTTGAGTGAGATAAGATTTGTTCTGAAAGGAAAGCTGGGATTTCATCTTTTTGCCGAAACAGGCCGGGTATTCGCTAAAAATGAAACATCCGATCTGTGGCATCCATCTTTTGGGGGCGGATTATGGGTGACTTTTTTCAGGAATTATATCAACGCTTTTATGACTCTCGGTTTTTCGAATGAATCAACCACCCTCTATTTTGACTTGGCTTCGGGATTTTGATATGAAAATTTTCAACACTTTTTTTTTATTGACGCTCTTTGTGGCTCTGGGGATTTCCGCGCAAAAAAAAGAGAACTATATTACCGTTATTCCGGGTGAAGAATATAACGCGGGAGCTCTTTATCAATTCTTCTTCGGAAGCCACTGGCGCGATTTGTGGACCACTCCGATTGAAGTAAAGGTCCTTGATCTGGAAAACTTTGACGGCGGACTTGTTCCGATTAAAAAGGGGGGAGGAAAGCAGACAAAATCGCTGCGGTTCAGGGGCAAAAGTGGAAAAATATGGAAATTCCGTTCGATAAATAAAAATCCTGAGGCTGTGCTTCCGCGTGAGCTTCACAGAACGATCGTATCAGAATTGCTGAAAGACCAGGTTAGTTCGGCCAATCCGGTTGCCCCGCTCGTTACTGTTCCTCTCCTTAATGCCGTGGGTATTCTGCAGGCAGAGCCAAAACTTGTGTGGCTGCCCGATTCTGAACTGCTGAAAGAATTCCGAAAGGAATATGGGAATATGCTCGGTATGATTGAAATTCACCCCGATGAGAGAGAAGATGGCGCTGGTTTTGCCGGATCGGATAAAGTTGTTGGTACGTACAAGCTTTTTAAGAAAATTGAGAATAAAAGAAAAAATAAAGTAAACAGCAGTGAATTTTTGAAAGCAAGGCTGATGGATATTTTTTTAGGAGACTGGGACAGACACACCGACCAGTGGCGCTGGGCGCGCTATGATGAGAGTGATGAATACAGGTGGAGCCCTGTGCCCCGCGACCGTGACCAGGTTTTCGCTAAATTTACCGGTGTGTTTCCATATTTTACTACCCTGTTTGTTCAGCAGCTTAATCATTTCGGGTATGAATATCAGCAGGCTGAGGAAATTGCCTGGAGCGGCAGGGTTCTCGACAGGCGGTATCTTACTGAACTGACAAAACATGAATGGGATTCAGTTCTTGTTTATGTTCATTCCAGGCTGACAGATGAGGTGATTGATTCGGCAGTAGCTCGAATGCCCGAACCATATATCGATATCGCGGGGAAGGAGATCAGGGAAAAACTTATCAGCCGCAAGAATCTGCTGCCTGAGTTTTCGGAAGATTATTACAGGTGGATAAATGAGGTTGTTGAACTTTACGGCAGCGCTCACAAAGACTATCTTGAAATTAACAGGTTGAGTGACAGCCTTACATCCGCAGCGTTATACAGAATGAAACATGGAGAAAAAAGTGGTGAGCCATTTTATTATAAAGTTTTCGATAATAATGTTACACACGAATTCAGGGCATTTCTCCTCGATGGTGACGATAAAGCGGTTATAAAAGGTGATGTGGAAAGCAGCCCGATTGTCCGGGTAATTGGTGGCGAGGGGAAGGATACTTTTATCGATGAATCGAGGGTAAATGGCTGGTTCTGGGGATTTATACCTGTGCCGGTCGCTAAAGAATGGACCTGGTTTTATGACGGAGGGAAGAATTCGGAATTTATTGAGGGTGAAAACACACTTGTTGACAGAACAAAATTGCCTGAACCCAAAAATGATGTAGAAAAATATGAACCAACATATAAACAGAAAGGACATGATTTTGAATTCAATCCGGTTATCTGGTATAGTTCCGATAACGGTTTTCTTATCGGGGGGGGACCAAAATTATATTCATACAATTTCAGGATGGACCCTTATGAATATATGATGACCCTGACCGCGGCTTACGCGACCAGAACAGGAAGCTACAGCATTGAGTTTAATAGTGAATTCAATTCCCTTGTGAGGTCATCAACCATAAAAATTGACGCGCAAAAAACCGAACTCGCCTTCAGCAATTATTTTGGTTATGGAAATGAAACCGGGTATGATCAGGAACTTTATGATAATGATTATTACAGGAACGCGCAGGAACTTGTGGAAATAAGCGCCACACTGGAAAGCGATCTCGGCCAAAATCTTAAGAGTATAGCAGGTTTTTCATATTATTACACCGAATCGATGGTTGATTCTCCCGAACTGCTTACCGGGGCCAGGTTTGGAGATTATGGCACGGGGGATTTTTTCTCGATGTCATTAAGACTCGGACTCAGCCGCGACACAAGAGATGAAAAAAGGAATCCCTATGAAGGAAGCCTTATTTCTTTAAGCGGTGAAATATTTCCCGGTCTGCATGATGATGTGGAGCCTTATTACAAAACCGGGTTTGATTTGCGTAAATATTTCAGAACCGATATTTTTACCAGGGTAATTTTTGCCTTCCGCGCGGGGGGAGAAGCGGTTATGGGTGGTAAGTATCCCTATTTCAGAGCTGTATTCCTCGGGGGCAAGGAGCGGTTGAGAGGTTTCAGCCGTGAACGTTTTGCCGGCGACGCCTCACTTTTCGGCCAGGCAGAAACAAGAATATATCTCGGCAAGTCGGGCTTTTTTATTCCCGCTGAAACCGGCGTCCATTTTTTTGCTGAAACCGGACGCGTTTTCGCCGAAAACGAAAGATCGGATAAATGGCATCCCACCTTCGGCGGCGGTATATGGGCCTCCATTCTGGACCGTTCATTTAATACCTCCTTCTCCATCGGCGTAAGCAGCGAAAGAATAGGCTATTACCTCCGCGCCCGCCTTGGATTTTAAGATAATTGTGAATGGTGAATGATGAATTGTGAATTAAAGGAGAGGATTTTGAGGGGTGGGGGATTTTTTCGAAAACAGATACCTATGCGAAATCAGTTCTTCTCACGCGAAGGCTCGGAGAAGAAGAGAAGAATTCGTTATGCGAATAGTTTCCGATTGGAATAGTGCTTGTCATATAAAAGAAATGATCTGAATAATAATTTGGAACAAACAGTTTTTATCCTTTAGATATAGGGAAGAGCAACCAATATAGTGATAATATTGTCCTCGGCAAAATCAGGGAATATCTAATATTATATCCATAGCAAATTACTGACGCGATTTCCAGTAATTTGGTTTTCTTCGATCATGAGCAATAGCGGCAATTATAATTTTATTCTCCCTGATAAAAAAAGGAATATAATATGGAAATACAGGACAATTTACCCTCCGGTATCCACCTGTTCTTTCTCTCCAGAGTAATGGATCCTGAACAATTCTCTGAAGAACTCGCGCCACCTCCATCCTGAACTGTTTGCCCAATCCAAGTTCTTTTGACTCATACCAGGCGGCTGTTTCAAACAATTCCCATTCGGCTTCTTCAAGAATTTCAATTATCATTTATTCAGCCGGCGGTCCAATTCCGAAAAAACTTCATTTATTGAACGCGAGGAGGTTTCTCCACAGTCGTAACGCCTGATACGGTCCCGGATTTCTGTATCCCAGGCGTTATTAACATCATCTGAAGCATACGGTTCACTGTGGGATAGCAGGCGAGTGATAAGTGTCAGTCTTTGATCTTCCGGTAAACCAATCGCATCTTGGTATATTTGATTCATACTATTCATTGTAATCCTAAAAAACTTTCACATAATTATTGCTCAATAATATAATAATTAACCACAATATCAAGCAACAGCGCATTACATGGAATCTGTAGAAGGAAAATGTCTGTTTATGTGCAAAGTGAATTGATGCTATGCGTATTTTTTCATCGGTTTTATTTTGTAAGACTACTGAAAATTTTTATTGTTTCTGGTTTTACCAGCTTAGGCATAATTTACCATAAATTGAATAAGGCTTAAACTCATCCGGTGTTTTCCTTCTGCGGATGCGCCCTAACCTGAGTTTTCCAATAATCCAGATCATTATTCCGGGCTATTTCTTTATCTATTTCCTCCTGGTTATCAAAATAATATGCGAGAGCTGAATGCAACTGTGATGGAGTTATATGAGAAAGGGCAGCGAGTATTTCATCGACGGTTTTTCCCATCTGGTAGTATTCCGCGATTGTCCTCACCGTTATTCTTGTCCCGATAATTACCGGGGAACCTCCGGAAATTCCGGAATTTGATACGATATAGGGGTATTTCATTTTTCAAACCGCTTCCATATAACATCAAAAACTTCATCCCCGGGTATTCCTTTGACTTTTCCGGTTCTCATCTCGGTTAACCTTCTCTTTGAAACTTTTATCCATTTTTGCTCAATATCTTTATCAATGGGATTCAAACTTTGTAATAATGAATCAATTACAAAAGCTCTCTCTTCAACCGGCAGCGATAGCGCTTCATCTATTAATTCTTGTTTGGATAACATGATTACCTTTTACAATTTATAACTGATGACTTTTATAGCAAAATACAAACATGTAATAAAAATTCAAAGAAAAAAGTGGGAATTTAAAATCTCATCCTGTGAAAGTCCAGCCACCTGCAGCAAGATATGACTGCGGCGGCGTAAAAAGTAAGAAATGGATATTCGGGGGTAGTTCTTTTATTCGGTTATCAGCAAAATCCGCGGGAAACTATCTCCCTCAGATGTCGCTGATTATCGCTGAGCAGAAAATTCTTAATGGATTTCCCCATTCTGCGACTTATAATTATTATAAATTTTGGTTCTATGTGAAATACAGTGGGTGATTATTGTCGGTCCTGACAATTAAAGAAAACCTTTTGTTAAAGTATAACCGGATAATCCCGACGTGTAGCTTCCGCCCCTACAGGCATGCGCGTTAAGTTAATCACCAAGAAATCTCCCTAAAGAATTGCTCGAAGAAAGGTCTTTTTCTTTTATCAAAAGTACAATATCTGCCCAACAATTTAAGAATGTAATCAATATTGTCAGGCAAAGCAAATTGCATAATAAAGGATTCAAAATTTTTGCTGATATACCGCATAAATTTCATAAGGCTGAGATTTTTTCCGGAATCATGAAATACCAGCGATTCAAGGGGAACAAATAATCTTTGAAAAAATAATGTTATTATAATAAATCGGGCATGAAGTAATATTTTCAATTGTATATGAGAAACATTATGAATTTTATCAAAGCTGAAATTGCTTTTCCAAGTCTTAAAAATACACTCAATTCGCCATCTCAAGGCATATATCTGACAAGCATTATCAGCAGTAAAATTTTCATCAAGGATGGTAGTGATAAAGATACTCCAGGAAAGCAATTCCAACAACTCAGCCGAGCATTGTCGGTCTTTGGCTTCTTTTTTCGCTTTCATTCTCCTTTGATTGGCAACTTCCTCTCTTACAGGAATAGCAATGATTCTTAGTTTTGTTTTCTTATCAGCCCCGGCAAGGACAATAGTATCCATGGCGCCACATTGTTTCAGTCTTTCAGCTAAGTTAATTTCTTTTAACGAGACTTGATCATAAAATATGTTCTTATGTTTATACCGTATAATAAGATCAGCATTATTTCCTTTTATTTTAGCCATTGATCCAATGGTAAAATAACCTCTGTCTCTAATTACCAGATCACCTTCCTTAACATCCAGATTGTCAGCCACTTTAAGATCATTGCAACTATATGGATCAATCGAAAACATGATGAATTCCCCGGAAATAAGATCAAAGACACCCTGAATGCGAGCATTGCAGACTTTTTTATGAGCGTTTTTGACACCGGAAAAAATTTCATATAGTTTAGCCGGAAGTCTGACAATAGTGCTATCCTGGATAAGAATCCGATTGAATTTATTACAAAGGTCGTATGATCTTTTATGAGACAAATGATGTTTATGTTTCATAACAGCGGCAAGAATACGCTGAAAGAAATCAAGAGCTTCGGGTGAAGTTCTGTAAAAGAAAGCCTGACGAGAAGCATTGCAGGGCTGCTCGGATGATATTTTGGCAGCAATATCATTAAAGCTGAGAGTTCCCTTAACAGATTCCTGACAGATAAAGGATAAGAAATCCAGAGGGAAAATCTTTTTCCCTTTTCTTTTACAAAAGCCGGTTTGGAATGCAATTTTTTCAATTTCCTGCTGAGATAACTCAGGACACAAATTCTGAAAGAAAGAAGATAACATAAAAAAACCATTTGGAAAGATGACAAAATATAGTATATATACTATCTAATATATTCAAATAATAGTTGTCATTCAAGCACTTAAAGATTAAATTTCATGAAAAAAGGAAAAAACTTATGGGTTATTCAGTAAAAATTCAGAAAGTCGAAAGACCAACAAATAAGTCATTTTACATAAATTTTCCTGCTGCAATAGCAGAGTCGGTTAACATAGAGAAGGGTGAAGAATTTGAATGGTTGATTGAGGATAGAAACACTTTTGTACTAAAAAGGAAAAAACAAGCCGATTCTTTTATTAAATAATTAACTTAACGCGCATGCCCTACAGGGCTTAAATACACTTTTTATTTTATTCCCCGGGGCAACTCCCCGGTTAAGAAAAACAAAGAGATTATCAGAGCCTTGAAAGGGAGAAAGCAGCTAACGCATAAAGATATGGAATGCTGAAAGCGTCTGGCTCAGTCGGGGTAAGAGGGACATTAAGACTCATCCACTTTTTTCAAGACCGTGCGTTCTGTGGTGGTGAAGACCAGGGGCTGGTTTCCGGAAATCAAACATGACAATTTGCGAATCTTTGATTCATATCTTTATGCGCTATTTTATAACTTTACCCACGATATTTCACATAGAGCCTAAAATCATTTCATTCTCCTAAAGAAAAAAACACAATAAAGAGATGCGCCTTTTTACGCTTCGTTCAATTATTCCCGTTTATGGCATTATTACGATCCAATTTTACCATATCTCTGGTAATCGTTAAAGTATAAAACAAAAATATTTCCCTTTACCTTTAACGGGTAATACAATTCGTAATGACCATCGTAAGAGCTGAACTTATATTCATTATTTTGTCCGGCAAAAATACTTTGTAAGTACTCTTTCTCATCCGGTGAACAGGGATAAATAAATTGTGTGATATCGGTTTTCGGTCTCCAGTAAGAATAATCCGTAATACGGATATATATTGATTTCCCCATGAATTCAGTTTTGCGTATTAGAGATATTGAGGGAAAACTCTCATTCTCTCTGGATAGAACCGCAAGCTTTGGGCTTATTTCAGCAATAAAAGCCGAATCAATTTTAACTGAACAAAACTCGCTCATTATTTCCTGGTTGTTCTCAACAACATATTTTGCCGATTCAACAAGATAGTTCTCTTTTGCCCTGGATGAACGATAGTCCCCAAAATATAAAAGCGCAAATATTAATGGAAATGATAAAAGAAACAACCATAGAACTCTTTTACCGGATTTGAATTTTTTTGATGAATCATTTTCATATTCGCCACTCATTACTTCGGAAATTTTTGTGAGATTCAGCATAATATTTACAATCACCGCTCCAAATAATAATGCGAGTATTCCAAATATACTCAGGTAAAAACTCTCTGTCATATTTTGTCTGAATATTTTAAATCCAAATACCTGAATAGAAATAAATATAAAAACCCAATAGAGCAATAATATTATTGAAATTAAAGAAAGTGAGTTTGTGAGTTTGATTATTTTGTTCTTATTCATTTTATCTCCATTCTCATAATGTTATTCTGTGAAACGTTGACTGGTCCCGGCATAGTTGCCGGATCAGCAATTAAATTATATAATATATCTCATTGTTAAAAATAAGCTTCCGGGATTAAAAGCCGGTATATTGGAAATATTAAAAAGAATAAAAGGAAATCAACTTATCGAATTTATTATCCTTTTTGATCTTTCGCCCGGTCCCATTTTTATTATATTGATAATTCGGGTGTCGCATATATTTGATGACATAAATGCTTCAAATAAATATGCGTCCATTCACCATCGGTCCCCAGTGAATTATATTCTTTGGATTTAGGTCTGTATGACCAGGGAAATGACAGCCCAAAACCTGTATCGCAATAAAGAATTTCTATTTCCGAATTTTCAGCTACAATCCAGCAATCATGAATTTCATCGCTGTAATCCCATTCCATTTTAATCATTCTTGGTTTAATCAGGTATTTTTTGAATAGCAGCATTAAACTATCTTATTCAAAATATTCAAGTTGTTCTGTGATGATTTTCAGGATATCTGTCGGGCACATTTTTAATCCATGCTTTTAAGTGAAATATAAAATTCCCGGGATATTTTGTCCAATTTCCTCATTCCTCAAATAGTGGAATAATTCTCTCAATGGCCATGGGGATTTTGCTTCGGGCAATGGCGCCGTTAGTAAAATCTGTTGCGGAAGTGACAATTACCAGGTTCAGATCCCTGACTATCATTATATACTGACCGGCATAACCAAGCGCGGTTATCAGATCGTGCTCATCGGGGGAAGTGGCATTTGGTTCTTTCCACCATTGCAGATTATTTTTGGAATGATGCCACCATTGATAACCATAGTCAAAGTAGTCACTTTCCTTTACGTGTGGTTTGGTGGATTCCCGAACCCATGTTTTTGAGACAACCTGTTTACCCTGCCACCTGCCATCGTTGAGGACCAGCAGTCCGATTTTTGCCATATCCCTGGGGCGTAATGACAAGCCCTCGCCGCACCGCAATATATCTTTTTTATGGCTTTCCCATATATAATTTTTAATACCAAGTGGTTTGAAAAGAAATTCATCCGCGAATGCCAGCGCTTTTTTTCCCTCGAGGAATTCGATTACACCGCCGAGAAGAACTGTGCCTCCGCTGTTATAGAGAAATCTTTCACCCGGCTTATCTGACATAGGCCGGCTTAGGATAAACCTGAAACAATCATCGGTTTTAAACATTTCGGAGGGATAATCATCCCATTCCAGTCCGGAGGTCATGGTTAATACATTCTCTAATGTGATGTTCTTATTTTTTCCCGATTTTAATGAATCATATTCGGGGAAAAAACTGAATATGGGCTGATCTGTATTTATCTCTTTATGCCGGTCAAGAGATATTCCGAGTAACAGGGAAGTTACACTTTTTGTACATGAACGGATTTGATGAAGTTCATCACGTTTATAGCCGTAGAAGTACTCTTCCGCTATTAACTTGTTGTTCTTTAGAATTAGGAGTGATTTTATTCTTCCATATCTCTGGTCGATAACCTCGTCCATAAGATTCAGGAAGGCGGTGGTATCGGTGGTGTAATTATAAACTGATTCTGTGTTCAGGCCGCCGTTAATTTGTTCAGGTTCAGTATATTGATAAATGATCCGGCCGTTTTCATCGGCAACCCGCGGATGCAATAATCTGATTTCAAGATTTTTACCGGCCCGGACAAAATTTAATTGCTCAGGGGCGCCATCTTCAGAATGCACTCCGCCCCGGAGTATCTCATTTTCAGCATCATAAAAACAAACCAGGGTATCAGAATCTTCATCGAGCATTAAAATTGTTTGTGTGATGGTATCATATTCTGTACTGATAAATTTCCATTCAGGTTTAAAATCATTGTCCTTCTGAAAATAACCACATGCTGTGATAGCGCCGGAGCTATCCCGGCTGATCAATAAAGCAACTTTTTCTGCCCAGGGCTGAAACAGGGTGGATGTTTCATCAGTAGATACCCACAACCCTTCGATATCATTAGTATTGTTTTCATTAACACAATTGTTAAGGGAGAACATTAACAATAGAGATACCAGGAATAATTTTAGTTTGTTCATTTCATGGTCCTGTATATTTTGAATATTTGATTACCGGATGTAAGTGAATCTTTTTGCATGGTCAATTGCCGGACCATATTTGCTTGAGACCCGGCCAGCTTTGGACTTACCAAAATTCGTCATTCGTAACTCGTGATTCGTAATTTATTTCTCTTCCTGGTAATATATCTTATAATATTTCCGACCATCTTTATCAATTCCCTGCTCTATCATATTTCTGTCGCCATGAATATACAGGTGAAAATTGTTATCTAATTTGAGTACACTTTTAAATGACCTGGACTGTTGTTTGACTGCCTGCGGGGAGATATCAAAGTTTGCTGAATAGTCGATATCATCTTCATCGTGATATTCTTTTTTGAATTTTCTGAATGAATCAATTACCTGCGGATCTTTAAATACTTCCGCTTCAAATTCATTTTTATCAAATTGACTTTTTTCGTTGAAATATTTGACCGAACGGTTAAGCATATCAATTTTATCCGGTTTGTCAAATTCTTCAGGCAATTGACTTTTGACAAACTTTTTAGTCATGCCAAGAAAATGTTTTGTTTTGAAATAATCATCCTTATGAGGAATAACGCTCAGAAAATCATCTTTCCAGAATTTTGCTTCCGAGGCGGTATTCGTGTTATCCACAATCAGCAAATGATAACCGGCTTTCTGATCGGTATTAAAAATAATGCAGCCTTTATCGATGCCTTTCAAATCATAGCCGAATTCATGCTCAATCGAAAAGCTGCCTGAACTTCCTTTCATCTTAAGAAAAGGGGAATCGGTTTCTGACTTAAATATACCTATGGCGTCAACAATCTCATCTTCTACGATAACATCACTGAAATAAACAATATTCAGCTCACCCTGCTTGATATTTGGATGAGTGGAATGTTCATAAAGTAAAGTCGCGAGATTTTTTGATTCTTCGATGAAGCCGGATTCATTGTTGAATATCTTTTTTACACGGGAATATACTTCATTCAATTCAAGATCGACCGAATGATAAAAATTGTAAATATCGACCGGTTTAAAACGTGATAAAAAATACTTCAATAAATATTCTAAAGTATCTTCCCTGAAATTTGAAAGGTCCTTCGAAAGTTTCAGGTTTTCTTCTCTTAATTTATTCCCAATATAATGTGTAATTAAACGTTCCAGTTTAATCTGGCTGAAATCTAAGTTATTCATTGTATAGGTTTTCCAAAATTATTTTGATTTATACTTGATAATACATAACCTGGCATAGCCAAAATCAAAGTCCTGTCAGGTGGCTGGGCTTCAACGAAGACTTTTGAGCATTTCTACGGCCTGCTGCAAAGTTTTCTGAAAAATGATCACCTTGCGGAAAATGCCACCAAATCACCAAAACACAAAATTCCACTAAAATATTTTTTAACTTTGCAGAGGAGGTGACTGGCTAATAAAAAACTATGATCAATCAACTCCATAATCCGCGATAATTTCATCCATTTGTTTATCCAGCGAGTTATCAACTACCTGCCGGGCGGGATCGGCGTCATACCAGGCGATAATTTCTTCAACTCCGCGTGAGAAGGGGATAGTCGCGGCAAAACCGGGCACAGCGCGTTTAATTTTGGTATTGTCGAAAATCATGCTGTGGGCTTTATCACCCAGCAATCCGTCGCCCCATTCCCGGTTGTATTTCGCGATCACGTTGGATGGGATATGGACTATGCGGGCTTCGGTTCCGGCGGCTTTGGCGGTAATTTCATAAATCTGGTTCCAGGTGAGCAGCTCATCTGAGGTGATATGAAACGCGTCTCCGATTGCCCGGCTGTTGCCAATCAAACCGACAAATCCTTTGGCAAAATCGCGGTGGTGAGTCAATACCCAGAGGGATGTTCCGTCGCCATGCACAATAACTTTTTTCCCTTGCCGCATCCGGTTAAGGGTCGTGTACCCTCCTCGCAGGGGTAATGTTGTGCGGTCATAAGTATGCGACGGGCGAACAATTGTCGCGGGGAATTTTTCCTCCCGGTAAACCCGAACCAGCCGTTCCTCGCAGGCAATCTTGGCTTGGGAATAATTCCAAAAGGGATTATAAAGGGGTGTGGATTCAGTTACCGGCAGACTGACAGGCGGTGTCTGATAAGCTGAAGCCGAACTGATAAAAATATACTGCCCCGTTCTGCCCCGGAATAATTCCAGATCATTCTCGATGTGCTCCGGTGTGAAGGCGATCCAGTCGACAACTACATCAAATTTCATATCCCCCAAAGCCCGGCTGACTGAGTCGCTGTCGCGGATGTCGCCATGCAGAACGCGGGCTCCTTCCGGCGCGGGTCTTGAAGATTGGCCCCTGTTCAACAGCCAGAGCTCCATGCCCTGTTCTATGGCAAGCGAGGCGCAAGCCGAGCTGATGATTCCTGTGCCCCCAATGAACAATACTTTCATGTAAATGATCTCCAATATTATCGCAGTTAAACTTGTCTTGATTATACCACAGTTTCAATTCCGTAAGCTGTACCATTCTCGCGGTAATAGGTTAAATATTGGGCGCGGTGACATTTTGTTGTTTCCGTAATACCATAGAAGTGTTAATATAAAACTAAAACACTAAATAAATGATTATAATTAACTACTCTGTTGATGATGTTTTTTAGGAATATTGAGCTTTTCTACCTCATCAAGATTAAGTTTTTGTTTTGCATGCCACAGATTAAAATTGTTTTGCATTATTAACCAACTTTCGGGCGAACGCCCAAATGTTTTTGAAAGACGCAGGGCCATTTCAGAGCTGATATTACTCTGTCCATTAATAAGACGATTAAAAGTTGAAGGCGCAACCTTGAGCTTAGCGGCGACTGTTCTATAACTTATACCGAATGGCTCGAGATATATTTGGCGTATAAATTCACCTGGATGTGGCGGGTTATACATACTCATTAGTGATAATCCTCATAATTAACTATATGTACATCTCCATCTTTGAATTCAATAGTAATTCGCCAGTTTTTGCTTACATCAATCGACCATAATCCCCTCAAATTCCCTTTCAACTGATGCAATTGAAAACCCGGCAAATCAATATCCTTAATTACTGTCGCAGTATCCAATGCCGCTAATCGCATTCTAAGTTTTTGCCTGTGCAGAGTTTGAATACCTGCTGTGCTGCCTGTTTCAAAAAACCTTTCCAAACCTTGATATTTGAATGACTTTATCATATAAGTCAGTATAAGTAAATATTGCGCAACACGCAACAAAAAGTTTTCGTGTCAAGTAATATTACGCTTCACGGCTCTATTATACTGGAGATGAGTTATATCCGAAAACGAATTTATTAAGGCGCTTAAGTTGATTTGAGTGTGGCGCGGTACGTATAAATATTGAAAAGCATACAGGGTTCCTGAAAAATGAAGTGACTTTATTTCGCTGAATGCCGTGATCCCGGTATATAGCATGGTTTTAATTTTGGGACCTGGCAAATAAAATAATTATTTTCTTGCGAAATATTTGACAGCCTCCAAATTCTTAATATCAATATCCTGTGTCCACACAATGGCGTTATTATCTCTTGCTGTGGTATAAATTATGCTATCGGCCATTGGAATATTTTTTTCAAAACTTAACTTTGCTGCCTGCACAGCTATTGAGGCGGTAACATCAATAACTTTTGCCTGTCTCATTAATCCTAAAATTTGTAACGCTGTGTTTTCATCTTTTGTTTTTAAGATTTTCTTATAAACCTCATAAATATTTATAGATGACACTAAAAGTTCTTCAGTGTTTTCAATCGCTTCAGCAAAATTTTCAGCATTTTCACTGTCTGATAGATATTCTAACCACCCTGAAGAATCTACTAAATTCATATCCGATCTCCATCTCTTTCAATATTAGTATCAATGCCTTTTAAAATTCCCCGGGCTTCTTTTATATTCTTTATTGGAATAAATTCGATACGGTTTCCAAATTCTATAATTTGAAGTTTCTGTCCGGGACGTAAATCTAATTTTTGCCTGATTTCTTTAGGGATTACAACCTGGTATTTGGGAGATATTTTTACTGTTGTCATTTTGATCTCATAAATGTTTTACGATAAATATATCGATAATATTTGCGTATGTCAATATTATAATGTCCTTTGTATAGAAATACTAATCCGATTTGCGCTCAGTTTAAATCGAGAGAATTTCACCCTTTCAATTTTTGTCTGGAAACTCATATATTAAAATTAAAAAATCTGTGGATGCCGATATCGGCCAAAATTATTCGGTAAATTTTGCTTTCATGGTAATCTCCAATTGCTCTGTATCTGAACTGAATTATAAAATAATTATGTACTATTGCTCCTTTATTCAATTATAAAAATCAAAATTCTTCACCCAATTCTTTAAACCGTTCTTTGGGATCATCAAAAAAAACATCATCGGGATCAAATAATTTTGGATTAAATTCTTTACCTAACCAATCAATCGTTTCAGAATATTCTTCATGTTCAGGATCCTCCAATATTGATAGAGTATAATAATAACCAGGGATGCCGCCGCAATCCTCGGGGGGGCAGGCCATCTTACCGGCAATACATTTAGGATATGTTTCACCTGGTTTTGCCGGAAGTATTTTTTCCAGTTTTACAGTATGAATCCAGGAATCCCCAAAATCATATTCATACCTGGCTTTTTGGTTTGTATCAGAAAAATACTTCGATATTTTTTCTTTGTGGTCCGCCAAAACTTCTCTCTCATATATCTGATACTCCTGATCTGGCATTCCGAGTTCAACTTTCGCGCCAGTCCGGGGATCCTCCATTTCAAACATATGCAGATGATAACCTTCCCATCCCATTGAATCCTGAATAGCGATGTGTAAATCAAAAAAGGAATAAGTGGAAGGAACATGTATTCTTCTCCAAATTGGCGGTTTTGAGCCATCTAATGATATCTTGAATTGATATATTTCTTCATTCTTCTTAGTTTTCATTTACTTGTTCCGTAATCATTAATCAATAAAATAGTATTTTGCTTATATAATGTAAAAGATTCACCGAAATTTTACAAACAGACGAGTGATTTAATTGGAGGCGGCCCGGATCGGTAAAAATCAAAATTTTAAAAGGTAATCATTCATTCTCAAAAATTGGCGCGATTTCTTCAATTACCATAGGGACTTTTTTTCTCGCTGTCGCGCCGTCGCTATAGTCGGATGAGGTGGTAACAACGATAAGGTCCAGATACCGGCTGACCATAATATACTGCCCGCCATAACCAAGCGCCAGGAACATATCATGTTCGGTTTTGCCCCCATGTACCGGGTTATCCCACCAGGGGGTGTTTTGTTTCGACCTGTGCCACCATTGATAACCATAATTGAAAAATTCACTTTCGGCTACATGTTTTTGTGTGGATTCTTCTATCCACTCTTTCGGCACAATCTGTCGTCCGTTCCAGGAGCCATTATTTAATGCCAGCAAGCCGATTTTGGCCATATCGCGGGGTAGCAGATAAAGATCGCTATGACAATGAGGCATACCATTCTCATATTGCCAGTAATATTCAGATATTCCCAGGGGAGCAAAGAGATTCTCTTTCGCGAAAATATCCGCTTTTTTTCCTGTGATGGAATATATTACTCCGCCGAGAAGATCTGTGCAATCATTGCTGTACCTGAATTTTTCGCCCGGTTTTGAATCGAGGGGCAGACCAAGGATATACCCGATTTTATCTTCCGGTTCATCATTCCCCGCATTTCCCTCTTCCTCTGAAAATCCGGCTGTCATTGTAAGCGCGTGTTTCAAAGTGATTTGTCCATTTTCCTTTGTTTTCAGAGAATCGTATCGAGGGAAAAAATCAAATACAGGCAAATCGACACTTTTGATCTTATACTGGTCCAGCGCCATACCGAGGAGCAGGGATGTGACACTTTTTGTACATGAATGGATGTGATGAATTTGTCTGCGGTTATAACCGTAAAAATACTCCTCAAGCACAAGTTTTTTGTCCTTGAGTATCAACAGAGATTCCAGCCGCCCGAACTCCTGTTTAATAATCCTCTCCATCAGGTTGTAGATCGCAGATGTGTCATTTATAAATTCAAAAATTGAAGCGGATAGCAAACCATCATTTACCTGTTCGGGTGGTTTATAGGAATATGTAACGCTGCCATCCGAACCGGGAGGGCGCGGAAAAAACAGCTTATCCGCGGTAATATTTTTCGCCCGGATGAAGTTGAGTGTGTCGCCTGGTTCTGTATTTTTCGGATTGCCCGAATGAACCATTCCGATGATTTTTTCCCTGCTTGAATCAACAATACCGGAATAATAATTCCCATCTTTATCTGTAATTTTTAACTGCCCGGAGGAATTATCAAATTGAATATTCTCCAGCTCCCAATAATTATAGAAACGGTCATCCCATAAAAAACAACCTTTTACTTCGGTCTGCCTGTAAGCGTTCCCGGTGATATGGAATATGTACTCAAGTGTTCCGTTGGGATATTTCGTCGCGGTTTCGAGTGTGCTTCGCCATAATCCATCGATTGAGATATAATGTGGGGCCTGAACGGTAATTGAGGGATGAGTTGTTTTTTCAGCTTCATTTTGGCATCTGATAAAAAGAATACAGATCGGAACAAAAACCAGTAAAGTTTTAAGTGATTTCATGATATCTTATTTTTGTTGAGCGATTTCTATTTAATTAAGTCTGTAAAAAGGTTCGATGATTTTGCTTTTTCTTTTCTGTGTAGTTTCATCCTTCCAGATTTTGAAACTGCCTCCGAATAAATAATCACATTGATTTATCTTTGAGATTATCTGGTTCATTTCGTCAAAGGGAATCAGTTCTTCGGTTTTTTCTTTCGGGGCCCATTTAATAACCTTACAGCCTTCAGGAAGAATTAATTCGCCACTCTCATATTCCGCGGTGTAATAATGCATTAAAGTGGGATTACTCCGGCTCGCGTAATGAAATGTCAGTAATCCCCGCAGCCTGATATTTTTGATTTCAATGCCCATTCGCCTGCCCATCCGGATAACAAATTCTTTTACGGATAAAGAATCATTATATCTTGCCCCGGTAATTTCCAGACCTTCATCATCCCCGAGCAGCAATACTTCATCCTTGTCATTGGTAACGTAAAGTTTCATAAATGAATAGTTATCGATCTTATTCTGGCCCCGGGAGAGGCAAACACATCCTGATAAAATAATCAATAGCGCTATTTTTCTCATTGAATTATATCCCCTTTTTACGTTTGTTGGTTTGCCGCTAAAATAACAAAAAAAAATCATTCAACGGATTAAATTCAACTCACGGTCTTTGCTGTTTAATACGATTGCAAATTTCCGGAGTGAGCTTTCTCTCTCTATGAGCGCCGGGTAAGGTCGTTCCTTCGAATTAATTTGTTTCTTATTATTGATTCATTTTTAATATATAAGACCAGGTGTGACAGGAAAAGTAACATATTTATTCCCCCGGCAAAATCTTCTGCCGATTTTTTTGATGCATATTCCTGTAAAATGATCGAACTGCTATTTTGCTGAATCGCCAGATCGTTGACAATACCAGCGATGGGGACAATCACAAACTGGCCGTTTATAAATATTAACACAGACAATATAAGAAGAATTAAACCTGTCCTGCTGTTTTTATCCTTTCCGGTGAAAAAGAGCAGGATATTGCTGAATAAAAAGAGCCACATTCCCGGAATTGTTACAAAATTCATTATTGGATTTACGAAAGTTCTTTGCCAGTAAGAAAATTGAATACCGGGCATTTCCCCGTTTATAACATTCATCGCGATAAATGAGGCGATGCTGCCAAGACAAAGCGCGAAACCGATGGTCAATAGAATTTTTGCCGCTGTGATAATAATATTTGATCTCATTTTTTCTCCTTTTTATAAGAAAAAATACAAAGCATATAATCAAAATAAATTAACACAGGGTAATTAATTTTTTGAAAGCCTCTTTCTTATTCTGCTTAGAGACTGTGGTGTCACTCCGATAAATGACGCTATATAAAACTGGGGAATTCTTTGCTGAAGTCTATTAAAGGAACTCAGGAAATTTAAGTATCTCTTTTCGGCGCTATCTGTATATACCGAGGTGATATGCTGAATAGCCGTTAAAAAGATTTCTTCCAGCAGGATCCTTCCAAACCTGTCTCCATATTTAATATCTCTATAAAACAGCTTAAGGTTTTCATGGGTTATGTAAGAGAGTTCGGTATCTTCCAGCGCTTCAACTGTTTTTTCAGAGGGGGTTTGATTTAAGAAGCTTATAAAATCACAAGCGAAAGTATTTTCCTCACTGAAATGAATTGTTATTTCTTTATCATTATAATAGATGTAATGCCGCAACAAACCTTCGGAAACATAATATAATGACCTGCATACCTCACCCCCGGTTAATATTTTTTCACCCTTTTTAATCGCCTTCTTTCGAAACAGTCTTTTAATGATATCAATCTCGTTTTCAGAAAGAACGATACGGGTTTTTATGTTATTTATTAGTGATTGCATAGTATTTGTTTTGATTTATTTTGGGATCGGTTTGATAACGAGATTGCGGAACACATGTTTGTTTTAACAGACATTCTGTTATTTTGAGTTTTTTAATTATCAAGTCTAATTATGTCTAAAACTGTTCCTGCAGTTATTCCAACTTCAGCAAGAGTACGGCTATCAACATTTGACATACCAGATTCACGTGGACTAATATTTCTCATATGTTTTATTGATAAACCAGTATTCCTTTCAATTAGTATCCATTCCTTCCCATAACTAAAAGGATTAATTTTAAAACCTGTACTATTAATAGAAAAATATAGCTCGTTTAGTAGAGCTTGGAAAGAATCAAACATATATATTGGATATATCAAAGCATTATTTGTGTTGTTATATGCATGGAAAGATACTGTTATGAATTTATTGCTAATTTGTTGAGGCGGTAATTCTGTAATTACTTTTTGAAATGCTTCTCTCAATTTTTGGCTGGATTTAGAGGACATTTCATGTAAAGATAAAAATGACTCATCTGAATTGAAATCTTTTGGTGCATACAAATTTGCTGGTTTAAACCAGAGGAAGCTAAAAAATAATACAGCTATGAAAGTTGGAAACGCTATTACAAAAAATGCTAATATTCTTTGAATAATACCTTGAGTTTTAATAATAGCATAACCCGCAATTAACTCTGTAAATGTAATGAACATACCGATAATAAAAAGCGGACTAAAATAACTTTGATCCGGCATAGTATCCTCCATTTGTTTTATGCAGATAAAAATCATAAATGCAATTCTTTTTAACAATATTTCGGATAATAGTTGCGTGCGTATATATGCAACCAAAAATCTATATTGTTTTATTTCAATACGTCATATTTTTGATATCAGAAGCCCTGAAATATATCTAAAGTAATATTCCCATAAAGCCAGTTGTTGGTATATTATCTGTATCTCAATACTATGAACAATAGCTAAAATGGATTAGTAAGTAGTACCTGGGACATGGCTATTCAACATTGTTCTAATCAGTACTATGTTATGAAAGGTTTTATCAAATATCCCTTATCTCATAGTGAATACTTTATAGGGAAAGTCAATATCGCATTGCAACAGGTGGTTGTCCCGTACTTGCAACTACTTGCTTCCAGAAAATTCCACCAGTTGGAACACGTTTCTGACCACCTGCGACCATCTGCAAGGGAACTAAAACATATTCTGTAAGCCATTGCGATATCATGAAATCAGTGTATCCTGCTAAGGCATTATCAACAGCAAGAGTCCCAAGTCGCTTGCAATATATCTGATCGTGTGAATTAGCTGGAATCGATCGAATATAGTGTCTTGGCTGAATTACAAACGTTTTTACTTCCTCCCCGGCCATATTATTTAGTCCCAATGAAGTGCTAAAATCGCTTGCAAAAGTTTTTGCTTCATCCTGCGTAATGATTTTATGTTTAGCGAGAATTTGCCCTACTCCTTCGGCAATAACTATAACAGCATGAGGATTGTGTTGCTTACGTCGTATCGTCTCAATAAGGTATTCCTTATAACTAGCTAGTGCATCTTCAGACTGTCTCTTGTTCATATGCTCAAATACCTCGGGGATTATTACTAAGTCAACATGGCCGCTAGCCAATGCAGCATTTGCTGCAACAAATCCAGATTGAGCACCAAAGAATTCCAGCACAGCAACTCGGCGTGTACCTTCGGCCTCATAGTGCATGGTATTGATAAAAGCTGCGGTCCTTTCAACAGCACTATTGAAACCAAAAGATTGCCAAACCCACAGTATATCATTATCCATCGTCTTTGGAATGCCAGCTATTATGGTCTTTTTTGCATATTTTGCTATTTCATGTGCAGCAGTGAGCGAACCGTCACCACCAATTACATAAAGAATTTTAACACCCCATCGTTCAAGATTATTGGCTACTGTTTGGGCTAAATTAGGTAACTCCATTTCATGATATCTAATGGAACCCAACTCTGATCCCCCTTCCTGCAACCATCTTTCAGTCATATCTGGATTCAATTCGATATGTCGAGATTCTGCCGCAACCAATCCTTTGAAACTGTCCAAGAAACCCCATACTTCTCCACCTTGACCCAGTAATTCATGGTAGGTCGTCATATGACGTTCAACGATGCTATGGATAACGGAGTTTAATCCAGGAGCTAGGCCTCCTGTTGTTACGATGCCGACTCGGAGCATCTCGTGTCGTTTCGTAGGTACTGGGAAAGCCAAATCTTTTCGCGGTCCAGCCTCTGCGAAAGATGGAAGAGACTTACTACTTTTTGCAAATGCCTCGATTACCTCCATGTCTGCTGTAAGAGCCTTTCTTCTTTTCATTTCGCGATAGGTACCGAGAATATCTTCACCTGCAGGATTGGGGAATGTTGGTTTGATAAGTATGGGTACTTCGGTTACTAGAGGCTCGTTCTTTTTTAGATATGCCATTAGGATCGCGCGTTCACTAGTTATACGTGCTTCAGACATTATTCACACTCCTTAATTTTTAACGTCATTAACTATTTTATTTTTTTATATAACGGAATAATGGATATTCTTTGTTTCCTCAGTCAACAAGTGTAAATCAATTTCAAATTTTCTGAACCAGCGATCGGAAAAGCTTAATATAAACGGTACAAATATCCATGCTGCCTACAGCTCCGCCACGCAAGTCACATTACCGCAATTTTGTGTGTGGGTGAAACATATTTAATCTATATTAAATAAAATAATAATCCGCTATTTTGAGCGCGTAAACCCCTAATTCATTCAGTCATAAGCAAAATAAGAAAAAAAAGTACAATTAACAATTAATAATTAATAATGAACAATGAAAAAATCAGAGTATGAGTAAGCCCTCCCGCGCTAAAAAGGGGCTCCGGAGGGAAAAAATATGATGCCGGATTTTAACCAGGCAATCCTGTAATCCTTTAATCATGGTCCAGACGATGGGAAAGGATAAGAATTATTCCCTAAGCAGTTAAATTCTTCGCAAAATGGCAAAACTTCAATTAACAATTAATAATGATCAATTGAAATGGCTGCTTTATTTCAAGAGTAATTGCCTTGCTGAAAAACGGCTACAAAGTCACAAAAGCGCCAAATCCCACAAAAGGCTCAAAAAAACCTTATTCTTTATTTTTTGACCTTCCAGGCAACAAGAATATTTTTAAGGGAAAAAGCCAGTCATTTCTTTTATGAATATTTTGACTTCTTACCGGATTATAGACATCTGAAGGTAGATCAAATCCCTCCCGTCCTCCCCTTAAAATCTTAAGGGGAGGGGATTCCACTCTCGATTCATGGTATTATTATCGATAAGTTATCACCCTTGCTATATTGTTGCTGTCAAATTTGAAATTTGGCGTTTTCCCGAATTGGGTTCCTTAGTAGCCGGTGTGAAAACCTAAAGAGTCCAACCTTATTAGCTTATGAAAAAATTAGTAAGGATTTTCCCGGGTTGTTTGTTCTATTTCCGTGGGACTGCCGAGACCCAGGGGACTTGTGGGATGTAAGTGAGAACTGAAGTTGTTGCAATATTAAGTGAGGTATCGTAAAATTAATTGTCCCCGGAGTCCTGATTGTCCCATGATTTTTATCACAACTTTATATCTGGCTTTGTCAGTTTAAAAATCAGGAGTGAGGAACGGATGGTTTTTGGGGGAGTGATATTCGCAGGTGTTAAAATTAATAATCCGCGGGGGATGGATTTCCCGCGGATTTCGTTGATAATTATAATAGCCGGGATTTCAGAATCAATAACGGTTGCCAGCTACTCCTTCATTGATTAGGGAGGCGAGATGGTCGAGGTGTTCGCTGCTGATAGTCAGTTCCTGTGAGGCCCAGTTTTCATTGAGACGCTCAATTTTACGGGTGCCCGGAATGGCGGCTATGGAGGCGTCGCGCGAGAGAACCCACGCGAGAGCTGCCTGCGCCGGGGTGACTTCCATCTCTTTCGCGATTTCAGCCACCAGGTCGGCAAGTTTGCTGTTTTGCGCGATCGCTTCCTCGGTGAAACGGGGATTTTCGAGTCTCCAGTCATCGGGGGCAAGGTCTTTTCTTGACCGGATGGCTCCGGTTAAAAATCCGCGTCCCAGGGGACTATAAGCCACAAACCCGATATCCAGCTTTTTTACCGTCGGAAGAATCTTTTCCTCAACATCACGTGTCCAGAGGGAGTATTCTGTCTGGAGTGCGCTTACGGGATGAACCTTGTGAGCGCGTTTAATGGTTTCCGGGTCAGCTTCTGAAAGGCCAATATAGCGCACCTTTCCTTCCTTCACCAGCTCAGCCATAGCGCCAACGGTTTCCTCAACAGGTGTTTCGGGATCAATACGATGCTGATAATAGAGATCGATATAATCTGTGCCGAGGCGCTTGAGAGAAGCTTCGCAGGCGGCTTTAACATATTCGGCGTTCCCTTTTATGCCGAGCCAGCTTCCATCTTCTGTGCGGGAGACGCCAAATTTGGTAGCCAGTGTGATTTTATCGCGGCGGCCCTTAAGCGCTCTTGCCAGAAGAATTTCATTCGTGAAGGGACCGTATATATCGGCGGTATCCCAGAATGTGCAGCCGATATCGACTGCGTGATCGAGCACTTTCAGATTTTGCTCTTCTGATGAAGAACCATAAAAATCGGACATACCCATGCAGCCCAATCCGATTGCGGGCACTTTCAGGCCCTGTGCTCCAAGTTTTATCTGTTTCATAATTTTGTTCTCCTTTTTATTTATATTTGGTAATAATCGTTTTTATAAAAACTTATCCAAATCAAATTGACAGCAAAAAATTTTGACGAGTTTTGAAATTCCGCGTATTTGGTGAAGTCAGGGAAGAGCTATTCACCGTAATTTTTCCGGCCGCTAAATCACAAAATCCCACAAAAGCTGCAAAAATGAACTAAATTTTTAATTACGCCTGACTTGAATTAAGTAATGAATTCACAATACCTTATCTGAAATTATTAATTTGATTTATTTCTTTCTTATTGACCCATAACGCAGGTTAATGATTCCTGATTTCTTTAAGTGTTTTTCCACCGACCCCGATGTTTTCTGCCGGATATTCCTGTACATAAACAAAAAAATACTCAGGGGGATATTCGGTGATTTCAGATGCTTTCTGTGTAAGATTTTCTACCAGAAGTTTTTTCTTTTCTTCGCTTATTTTGTCAATAGCGATTGTAATCGCGGGCAAAATAACCTCCTTAATAAATTATATTTCAGTTTATATTTGCGCGTATAATTTCGGGTGTATGACCTGTCCATGAGCGGAAAGCCCTGAAGAATGAATTGGGTTCTTCGTAGCCAAGCAGAAACGAAATTTCAGCGTTGGAATATTCTGTGGATGAAAGGTAATGCCGGGCGAGTTCCTCACGAAGTTCATCGAGCACTTCACGGAATGAGGTGCCCTCCTCCATTAAACGGCGCTGAAGAGTGCGGGCGCTGATGGCCAGTTTTATCGCGACATAATTCATCGAGTTATTTCCGCTCGGAAGCATCTCCAGCAGGCATGCTCTTACCCGCTCTCTGAATGATGATTCTTTTGTTAACGTTTCCATCCGTTTTTCAAATGCCGATTCAAGGATTGTCCACATGCCGTGATTTGCTGTCAGAAATGGTTTCGCGGCGTCTGAAGCGGAAAATACCACCCTGTTGATTTCTGCGCGCGTGATATCTTTACCGAGGAAAGATTCATATTCTCCCTGTTCAGGAATATCGATGCTGCTCTCCGCCGTTACCGGACAAATCTGTTCACGTGTGGCTATTCGCGCCAATTGTACCCAGAATGTAAGCTCAAAGGCGACAAATGCCGTGGGGAGGGGATCATTACGCAGACCGGCAATAGTTAGTGTGGTCTGATCCTTTTCCTGCGTTATCTCCAGTTTTACCGGCGCGGTAACCTGTTTATAATGGGCTGTGCGTCTGAGAGCCTGGTTCAGGTTATCGCAGCTTAAAAAGGCGATTATAGTCGGGTCCATTGTTGTCGCGCTGATATTTTGCGCCAGGCGCAGTGAAAAGGCAGGTATATTTCCGGTGACATAAGTGAGCCCTTCCCAGAAGCGGAAATATTCATCCGCCGTAACGGAGGGGGTTTCCCGGAGCAGCAGGTCCAGGGGCAGCCGCGCTTGCCGCAGAACTTCGGTTCCTGAAATATTCAGGTCTTTCAGCAATGTTGGCCAGCCTTTTTCCAGGTTGTATTTCTGGTTTTCTGTTTTTGTCATCCTGATTTTCCTTTGTTTTCAGCTTTATAAGAAATCGGTGAATTAAGTTACTTATATTTTATTTACCGATGACTAATATTTGCTTTCGCAATATAAAACTAAACAGCGCATATACCACTATCAGTTCACGCCGGAATTAAATCAGATCGCGCCAGAAAACTATTATGGAATAAGTGAGGGTGGCTCAGCGGCACTGCTGTCAACTAAAGCCCCGATTCGTTTCCATTAGGAGGTGTAGTTTTTTCTCTGCTCTTCTCCACGGGCCGCCCTCTTCGAAGGCTGCCGCGGTTATTAGGCTTTGCTCCCTGTCGGGGACCTTTAATTACAAATAATTACTAAGTTAAAAGCAGTGGCTCTGCAGGGATGTATTTCTGGCTGATTTCGCTGAAGATTTTTTGTCGGGATTGCTTTGTGGTTTGGGGTGGGCGGAATGGCGGGGATGAATAAATTATGCTGGGAGGATAGAGAAAAATAACTTCCGTAATAATTCGGAATTGTTGCCGCCGCAAATGGAAAAATACCGAAATGATTTCGTGAATTCTTATAAGCAGTATTTATTCTCTCTTCAATCCCTCGAACAGGCAGAAGAAAATTACAGAATAAATTAGGAGAGTTATGAAAATGGGTTGATAACCACTGCCGATCTTCTGAAAGCCCGGGCCCTTCTCCGGCAAACTAAAGACAAACTCACGGACTCCAAAACAAACTACAGGATTATGAAAACAAAGCATTCGGTTGGTTGGGGGATGGGGGATTGAAGCAATGCTGTCAACTAAATTCCAATTTCTTTCTTACGTCCATGAATAAATTGGGCATTGTTCACTTTTGGTGTCCATTCCCACTTTGAATTCCCTTTGGGAACATATTTAGACGACTCAACTTTGATACCTTCTGAGTAAATAAAAATACAAAAATCCTTAAGTTGCTAGTATTGGAGAGTCTGAGGGAAAGACTTAACTGAATTCCAACAACCTGAGACTATATATAGCCTGATATGATTATATTAATAATGCCAATCTAAAGGGTTGTTTTCTTAATCCCTCATTATTTTTTTGTATGTTTTTCCGGAAAATAATATATCATGTACCAGAGTGAATATAACCGGCACTTGTATGAAACTTACAAAAGCAGAGAAGTAAAACTTTTTTTAGAGGTAGAACGGAGGGCTAAACAGTGTTAAAGTAAGTTGTGCAATCCTTGAAATTTTATTTAAAAAATTACAGTCTTCGGAGTAAATGAAACAAAGAAACCAGTAGTACAGTGTCTCAGTGAAATGATTGGAGTGGAAGTGCCCATTATAGAGCCTATTTCATAAAAATATTTTCACAAAAAGTCATTTTTTGTTGAGACAATACAAGATAATATATAAATCGTCTTAAATAAAGAAAAAAGATATTCCCCTTAATCTCTGGTAACATTTTGCATATTTAGGTTGTTTTTGATTTTTAATATTCCAATTCTTTTCTCACTTTCTTCAAGGATAAGCATCTTTTTAGTATCGATTCCTTCTTGCTTAAGGGCTTCGACTATATCTTCCCCAATTACCTTGTTTTTCCCAACCATGTAAGTAATTATTTTAGAATAATTTCCTTTAAAGATAAATCCTATAGGATCGGAATTTTCAACTATTTCTCTGGCAAAATTTTTCTTCTGACTTAAATCCAGTGTAATATTAAATACATTTTTATTCAACAAACTTTCAAGAGAATTATCTTTAATATTTTGCCAATCATTCTCTCGTATTAGTTTGTCAAAATTTCTGCTTATATAATTTTCATAGTTCTTAATAAAATACTCTCTGTAGTAATCCGATAAGTGTTCATCTTCCTTAAAGTCAAAATCGAAGTACAAAATTGTATCAAAGTTGTACTTTAAATTTTCAATAGGAATTTCGAACGAATTTCCATGAGGATTATAAATTACGTAAGTTTTTTCAGTTACATCTAATAAGGTAAATGCATGGCTTTTAATAAATTCTTCACATGATTCATTATGTTCTTGAGGATTACTATATAAGATTATAGGTTTATTAGATTCCAGAAGATGATTTTTAATTCTGATGTGATAATCATTCGAACTATCTTCAGGAGTTATATGTTCATAAATCGCTTTTTTACCCGATAAGGCAAGGCTATAATCAATTTTGCGTAGTTCTCCATATTTATCAGTACCATTTATATTAGAATAATCTTTTCCATTTATTTTTGCCCATGCTTTTTCAATTACCATCGGCCATAACTCTTTTACATCTTCTATAGTGGACCCAAACTTCGCGTAAACTGGTGATTTTGTTTCTTTTTCAATCCAGAATTTATTGTCAATACAAACCTTGTACTTTTTAGAATTCTCACCAAAAAAAGTTATTTCATATATACCTTTATCATGGTTAATAATATTTTTTATATAGTGAGCTTGTTTATGTGCAATTCCCGAAAGGGCAGCAACAAAATAGCAATCCCCAACCTGACCTTGCTTAACATCTGAAAAAAGTATTTCTTTGCTCTCATTTTCGCCAGTAAGGAATAATTTTGTTTTTTCACCATTAATACATGAATATTCCTGAGTTTGTTGATCATAAACCCGCTTATTTGCTTTAATAATTTCATTCTCTTCTACTTTATCAGTAAAATCTGTGTAATTTGGTAGAATTAAATCATTCCCAACATTTAAATAACTTTCAAATATATCGGAAATCTTCTTTTTATCAAAATATGTTAGCTTTTGAGTGGTGCAGTAATATTCTACATCCTTTTTATTTAATATTGACTGATAAAAACTTTGATTACCAAGAGAAAAGTCTGCACAAAGTTTTTCATATTTCTTTTTAAATCTATTAAATGAATCATTAAATGATGAAATTGTATCAAGGTGAATTTTAACATAATCAATACTATTGCCAACAACTTTTACAGCCATTTCGTATCTTTTTTGTTCAAGTATCTCATTGAAATATTTGTTATATGTGTTCATATATTGATGGACCAGCTGATATTTTTCTTGAGTTAAAAATCCCAACACTTCTTTTTCTTTTTGTAACTCCTTTTTTAACAACAAGGCCTTTATTATACCAACAGTTGTTCCAGAAGCAGTAAAAATTCCAGAAACTATTAAACTATATAGTAAGTCGTCAACTATCCAAAGGTATATTGTGCCAATTATCAAGCTGAATAGAAAGGAACCAAATGGGATTACGATTAAGTTAATAAAACTTTTTGTTCGCCATCTTACAGAAAGTTGTGATTTTAAGTCTGCAATTTTCCTGTAACTTCTGGATATATTGCTATCAATTTGATCCACTGAACTTTTAATTCCATTTCGTTCTCTATCGCAATCTTCTTTCTTTGAACTTTCTTTCGTACTGGCTATCAGCGTATTTTTCTTATTAGATAAGGTTATACTGTTATATACTTTATCTTTTTGTATTACCAGTTGAACCACATCAGGCTCTTTCAATAAAAGATTTGAGCAATATATGGCTGTTTTGATTGAATCACTGGCTACAAACTGCATATCGTCATCATTATTTAAATTACCGGTATAACCAAGGTCAAATAAATATTTTAATTTTTCTATCAAAGTCTGTTCTAATTCTTTCCCTCTCTTTTGCGAAAATGTAACATCTTCTTGTTCCAGTCTGTCTATGTTCGGTTGAAATTTTTCTTGGCTTTCATCTATAGCATTAAATATTTCATTTGTAATGCTTTTTAATTTTCCCTCATCGCCATTATTGTTTATCTCAGAATGCGCGTTGTAAAAGGAATTCATACGGAATTCAAATGATTTTTGAAAAGTTAAGTCTATATTTTTCACTGCCCTGTTTTTTTGAAATTCATCTTCAATTTTTGCAAAATGTTCATAAAAAAATCCTTGCATGTGAGTATAGAGCTTATATTTTTTATCATCGGTCAATTCATCTTCAGCAACAAGTTCACTAATAAAACTCTTTTTTCTTAATAGAGAAATATACTGTAACACTTTATCTTGGTCGAATCCTACAGCAGCAGAACCTATAGTATTGTAGCGTATCGGACTATCATCTAATCTGTTTGGAGAAGGATTTGAACAGTGAGTTAGATCCAAATCAACCAAACTTTCTGACCTTACAAGAAGTTTCATTTGCTCCATAAACTGAACAAAGACAAATTCTATTCTTTGGCTTATCTTTTCAGTTTTAGAGTTGAAAACATCAAGAATCAGATTATAAAAAGTACTCAATGAAAAGTATAAATCTTTTTTTTGCCAATCCTTAAAATATTGCTCAAATTTAAGATAGAATTCTTTATCCTTAAGATCACTAGCCAATTCACGGTTCAGATCACGAATTATAGCATTAAAGAAATAGTAATCGGTTTGTTCGCCTTCATTAAAATCGGGGAATTCTTTTAATTTTTCCCAAAAAGAAAAGTATTCATCGCTATTTTCATCGCCAACAATATCAATAAACGAAATAATAAAGGGATTACTGAGAATCACACCATCCTTGGCATATTGTACTTTAGTTTCTCTATCAGGTTTAAATCTTATTAAGTCTTTAATAGTTATATTATAATCTCTACAAATTATTAAGTCATTAAATTCTGAATAGTATTCAACAACTAACTCTTTTATTAGACTAGCATATTTACATTTTTGATGATATAAAAACACAGTAGGATGAATATTAGTGGCCATTATTACCTATCCTTAATCTGGTGATACCCATACCATTAATCTTCTCTTCGAAAAATTGATAAGGAACATTATACCTGTCTCCGATCTCCTGGACAATTTCTTTTAGAATTTTTTCTTCATCATCCAAGAAGAATCTTTCATTTTCCTCTAAATTTTTATAAGATTTTTTTTCGGTTCTAAATTTATTAATAAAATCAGTATGTGAAGTTCTGTCAAATTTATTTTCAAATAGTTTAAGATACTTTTCATTTCCTTCTTTTTCTCTATATGAATCAGTTTGATTTTTAATATCAATTATTAGAGCTTTTTCTTCTTTAAATTTATTAAATAGCTGTAATAAATTGTTAGATCTTTCACCATGATAAAGATCATAAACACGATGAGCAAGAAGATGTCTTTTATCATGTTCGGGTATAAATTCATCAGAAACTTGAGCCTTAACTCTGTTGGCATCTATAAAAAATAGACCGGCGGCCCAGCCTAGCGCCCAGGTTTTCATAGCGAGGTCTTTTTTCCTTTCATCTTCTCTATCTTCGTACACAAAAATTCCTGCCTCACCATTAATAACTTTCTTTCTTATTTCATCATAAGCAAAATAAAGTACTGAAAGGTCATCATTGTCTTTAATTGACTCGTCAAACACTTTTTTATATTTTTCAAGACTTTTAACATGGAACGCAGGTAAACCAAGTTCCATTTTGTTGAAACTTTGTCTATGTTTAGAATTATTTGGATACACATTATTAGAACTTATATTAAAAGTATCCTTGCCAAAATACTCTCCCGCTTTTGGATCTTCCCCCTGATATGGTGGTACATCAACCCTTTCAACAATGATTAGGTTTCCAGCTCCATCAGTTCCACCAGAGTTTATTTCATTATCATTTGCCCTGTCCCATAATGGATTAATTACTTCATTAATCCTTTTTACTATATCATCTACCTGTTCCTGTTCCAGCATATCTTTTAATCCATATATATCTTTTGATTCAAGTTCACATAAGAATTGCATTGTAGTTGTATCTTTCACCAAATCAATAAAAGAAATGTCCATTGCCAAATATTTTTCAATCAAAGTTCTGTTAATATCCCTTGACGCAGCAACCAATTGGTCAATTCGGTCCTGGAAATACGCTTCTAGATAAATGTAGTTATCAGAATTTATAGGAAGTGGTGTTTGAGAAAGATTACGACTTATCCATTCCAGTTTATCTGTGTTAGAACTGTCATTATTGATTGCGTTCATGCATAAGAATATGTCATTTGCTATTAATCTATAAATATCATTCATAAGTATAATATATTTATACTCAGAATTACACATACCCTCTATATCTTTTATAATTAGTGAAAGGTGTTTTGTGAAAAATTCCTTTTTTATTCCAAAACCAAATATTCCTTTGTACCTTCTTGGTACACCTTCTACGGAACTGTATTGTTCCTGGAATTTTCTTTCAAAGTCTTTTATTATGTTTTCGTCATTTGCCTTTTTGTTTATATCTATATGAAGAGTTCTTAGCTCTTCCTTTAGCTTATTTAACTGATCATCAATATCTGTTTTTTCATAGTTTGAAACTTTAATATCATCAACTACTCTTTTTATAAGATTGCTAATTGCATATTTATCATAACTTTGCCTGGTAAGATGAAGAATATCGCTTTTCATCTTTTCTTTATTTTGTGTAATTAAACTTTTCAATCTCGCATGAGTTCTTTTTGAGATTAGTGGTTTGTCATAAACAATCTCTTTAAGCGATGTTTCGAAGTCTTTCCCGTTAGTAGAATGTGAAAGAAGGTTCTCAGAATAGTTTTCTACAAAATTATTTATGCCCTCAGAAATACCGGATTCATCATTACTACGTTTTGATTTGAATTCATTCCATGATCTATTTAGGATCTTTTTAACAGTATGGGATTTTAGTTTATCAAAGTTAAAAACAATCTCCGCATAGCCAACAGAGCTGAAGATTTTCTTTTTACCTTTAATTTTACTTGAAATCTGTTTGTCAAAATTTGAAGCCTGGAAGAAATAATTATTATTACTCAATAATAAATTAAACATAGATTTTGATGTAGTTTTTATCATTGATTCAAAAGAAATTTTTGACCCATTAAAAACCTGTTGATTAATAAGGAAATTTGCTTTGGGTAGGATCTCTTGTGAATTTATTGCCTCTTTTTGATTTGTCGGTGTAAATTCAATAAAGTTATTATAAATATAATCCATTTCTGAAATCGCAGCAAAAGCATTCGGAATGACCAAATGTTCAAAAACATTATTCAAACCAAGAAATATGTCAGGCATTATATTAAATGTCATTACGTAACGTTCTTTATTTACACCAGTTAAATTTTGTAATATAAATTGAAGGTCAAGAAAAGTACCTGCACCAGAACCACCGGCAAGACTATTTACAATTAATACAGTTATATAAGTATAATTTTCAACACCCTTGACATTTGGTGTGGATAAAGGGCTTAACATTGATATAAGCTTTTCTTTTACTATTTTAAAGTTTGGTGGGTAAGCCAATGCAGTTTTTCCAATAATTCTTTTTTGTCCAGCTCCTTGTACAATATTAAAGCTTCCCACCTCTTCCATTAATTCTTTTCTTTTGGAATCATCCATTTCAAAAAACCTTATATCAGCTTTATCACCAGGCTCAGAAATATATTTCCCTAATTCATCAGCTTTATCAGTCGATAGTTTAATCCATTCATCTGACATTTTTCCGGAAGCCTTAATAAGAGAATTTTTCTGAAATATTTTTTTATATTCCGATTGGTTATCTTTTGCTAATCCGCTATCAATAACAAGGAACTTGATGCCGTCAGGAATTTCACCAAAGAATTCTCTTATTTCTCGTTTTAATTCCGAAACACACAAAAAACCCGTTCCGCCTAAACCTAACACTAATGAAGGATAATTTAACTTAACGCTCATTTTTAATCCCGCTAATTTTTTTTGTATAGAAATTTGATTTTGACTTCTTTTTGACTATTTAGAATTATTATATCATCATATACATTTAAAAATTTTGATGTAACACGATCACCTGTATTGTCTATATCGACAATATACATATCAGTATCAACTTCAAGATGGGGCTGCTTTTCTTTTATTTCTTCACCTTCAAAATCTCGGTAGTTAATCTCACAGCTGATATTACATAATATATCTTCTAATCCATATTCTTTAGCTAAATCAATTTTACTTTTTCCTTCTAATTCTATTTGCTCATTTCGAGGAAAACTAATATCAAGATACCCACCATCAAATTCCCTTTCGCGTTTCATTTTTAACAGAAGAGACAGTAATGATAACAGAATAATTACAATAGCAATGATAATAATAACAATATGTCTTCTCAATACAGCCTCAACCTTAATTTGTTGAATCGAAATACCTTCCCCTATTTCGAAATTGTGTGCTATCCCTTTTGAAGCACCTCTAAACTTAAAATCAAAGAAGTATTCACCTTCCTTTTCTGAAGTAATAGTAATTATAATTGGCTTGTTATCTTGATTATATTCTTCTTCTGTTATTCTAAATATTTCATTTTTAATTGTACCTTTTGAAACTTTTACAGATAGTTCACTACTTTTTCTCATCTCAAATTCGAGCCAATCATCATTTCTGTTTTTTGAAAATTCGAAATCAATAGTTATTTTTTTTGTTATTTCATTTCCAGGACTAATAGACTTATTGTCTGAGCAAGCCTGAAGCATAACTAATAGTAGTATGATAACTAGAATTCTCATCTTCTTACTCCACCTTTATTTTTATTCCTCTTTTGGGTAATAAAATGGTAATACGAAAAACATTATTCTTAAACAGAATTGATTTATCATTTGAATAAACTTTAACCATAGTTTCAATATTTTCGCTGAAATGATAACCTTTTTGTAATGTAATAGTAAGTTTGCCTTTCAATTCATTAACTGGGAAATAAGGGTTTAATTCAATTCCTTCAAGACTTTTATCTAATAATTCACACCTAAGATCAATAGTGTGGGCATTAATATCACCTCGAAATGAAATGGGAACGAATTGTGATTGGTTTTTAACTTTTATTAAGTCAAAAACAATATTTCCCGACTTAATAAAGACAGTGCCAGGAACAACTATATCTACCTGATCAGAGGGTTTTTCAACATACACTGTTTTTATATTGTCATTAGCTTCAGCGGCTTTTTCAACATCTTCAGGTATTGCTTTGCCGAGAGAAATATAATAAAGAAAATCAAAATCATCTTTTTTGGCATTAAACTCTCTGGAAATATCATGCATTGTTTTTGTACCGCAGTTATTATGTCCATCAGTGTATAAATAAATAACATCGGCATATTTTTTTCTTGACTGATTAAACTCTTTCACAACCTTGCTTAAAGCTCTATAGGTACAAGTATGCCCTTCTGGATTAATTCCATCTAAAAAAGTATAAACTTTATCTTTATCACTTTCCTCATAAATATTAAAATATGTGGCATCAGATGTAATAGTTGAATATGAATATATTGTAATTCTGCTATTTTTTCCTACTCCCCCAATGAAGACTTTAATTGCTCCAATAACATCATTCCATATATTCTCATTATTTTGGCCAATTCCAATCATAGAACCAGATTTATCTATAACAAAGATATGGTTCGTATTCACTTGTTGAGCAGTACTTAAAGAAACGATAAATAGTACTAATGCTATAATTATGTGTTTCATTATGTTTCCTCTTATTTTGCATTATCTATTATAAAATGACTTTAAATGATCCTGAAAACTATTGATAACTTTTAAGAATATTTTACCATATTCCTCAAGAAATGTCATCAACAATCATCATAATAAACCCTATTGTTCCAAGGTTAAGGCAATACCATAAACTTCATCTCAATGGGATAATTCGAGTATTTTCACAGTTAAAGATGATTATTGATGTCTTTTCTTTATGGTGTTTTATTTTTCTTGCCATCAACAACTTGTTTTGTTCCCTGATTCTCAAAGAATAAGGAATACTATTGTGATATTTATCGTCCATTTATTTTTATAAGAATCTCCATAAAGCTCATCTACACAGCTCCGCCACATAACTCACATTACAGTTATTTGGCCAGTTATAAAATCATATTTAATCTATATCGTATAAAACAATCATACGCTAATTCGAGCGCTTATTACCCCAAATGCTATCAGTCACTTGCAAAATAGGAAATTAATTAATAATTAACAAGACAAAGAATTGTGAATGGGGGAATTAATTGTGAATGGGGGAATTAATTATGAATGGTGAATTAAAAAATCATAGTAAGATTATCCCGTTCGAAATTAAATTCTACGCAAAATGGTAAGATTATTACGTACTCAAGGGACAGGTACTCGTAACCGTGCTTGTTCTCGAAAAAACTGAGCGTTTTGGTAAGGACGAGTACGAAGTACGATTACGAGAACGAGTACGATTTTTTCATCGAATTCAATTTTTTCTGGTTCCGCCAAATTAGGAGTATGAGTAAGAGTATGATGGCCAGACTGTGGTTGCGCCGGGATTATTCATTTTTTCAAAGAAGGTAAGGATAGAGAAGACGATACCGAAACAGATACCGATTTCCATCCTGTTGATCTATACAATCCTGGTAATCTTTGCGGTCTTTCCGTTTTCTTTTCCTTTCGCGGTCTTTGCGTGGAATTTACCCCGGGGAAACGAAAAACTTTATGTGATGCCCATACCGGTTATCAATCAGGTAATCCTTAAATCCTTTAATCATGGTTCAAACAATGGGAATGGACTATTAAGAATTAGGCGATTTACCAATTAATCTCTTGCATTTTATGGCAGAAAATTGAATTTGTATGTTAATAAAAACGAGCCGTACTCGATCAATTACAAGAGAAAAAGCCGAGAACGAAGACGATTACGAGAATGAGTACGATTTTTTATCGGGATTGGTTCTTGGTTTGGGGTGGACCGAAAGGCGGGGAAGAATACATAAACAGGGGGCGGGAAGCATTAAAGGAAATATCGTGAAAAATAACTTCCATAAAAATTCGGAATTGTTGCCGCTGCAAATGGAAAAATATTGTTATGATTTCGCGAATTCTTATAAGCAATATTTATTGTCTCTTCAATCCCTCGAACAGGCAGAAGAAAATTACAAAATAAATAAGGAGAGTTATGAAAATGGACTGGTAACCATCACAGACTTACTGGAAGCCGAGGCCCTTCTCCGGCAAAGCAAAGACAAACTCACGGACTCCAAAACAAATTACAGGATTATGAAAACAAATTATCTGGTTGGCAGGGCGGGAGCGACGGCTTCATACGCTGTCAGGCGGCGCTTTTGGGCCAAACGTCGAGCATCAGGGGAGAATTTCCCGCGGCTACTAACTTGTTTTAACAACCGAAATACCTGGCTGATTTGGTTAACCAGAAAAACCCGAAGCGCGTTTGAATTCCCATTGCATGCTGTTGTTATAAGCAAATTAACAATATAATTATACTTTGACAATCCAATTATTTTGAATTTGTGGTATATGCTAATTATTATCAAACTAAAAACCGCAATTCCGACAGTTTATGAAAAGATTTCTATTAGGAGAGAAGAACAATTATTCATTCTTTAATGCGGCCATATATTGCATACTTTTTAGCCTTTTCCAAGGCCCAGCTTACATTTCCATAATTAAAGTGCCAGTACTCTTTTAGATCACATACAAAATCTTCATTCTCAAAAAGACCTATAAGTAATTTCCTGTTTTTTTTTGCCTGAGGGGAGATAAACGGGTGGTATGGATAGCATTTATCATTCAAGTCCATTTGCAGCCCGTCATTTGTTCCAAAATCCATTACCTGGTCTTTTTTCAAATCATAAATTAAAGCATCTACCGCACCTCCGGTTGCATGCATAGAATCACCAGGTGGCACAATAAAATGCGAAACGTTTTCACGAATTTCTTTTATTGGCTGATTTGGATATTTTCTCTTCAGAAATTTAACCTTGGTTTCCCACAACATACGTTGATGCTCGAATGACCTCCAGACAGAACGAATTATTAATCTTTTATCCTGATTGTCCAAAATTCTACTTATTCGTCCTATCTTTTCATAGACAGCTTCTCTGACGAAATATTTATAATCTTTTTTGATAGAGGGCTCAAATACCAAATTGAAACCGGAATCTTTCAGGCTTATTAGCGGCGAATTGTTTTCTTTGATGGGAAAAGTAAGAGAAAGTTTTTTATGGCGGCGGGCTTTTTGTTCAACCATTTCACAATATTCCTGAGCACTCAAGGCATTTCCTGTTTTTTATCTACATAGGGAGATGTCATAGCTGAGAGTAATGCTCCGTAGTTCAGGTCAAACTTTAATTCATTGCCAACTTTTAATTCAGTCTCTTTTGAATCAACTATGATATGGTCACTGCTTGCCCCGAGGATATCGATATCTGTTCTCGGAGTAAGTCCGGAAACCAGGACATCCTGTAATCCAACTCCCAGGATTGCTCTATTTATTTTGCCGCGGTCCTGAAAGTCGGGAATGTTTCCAAACGCGTTCTGGGCGACATTTCCGGACGGAAGAGATGGTTTAATTTTTGATTCTATAACTTCTACGACCAGTGTAAAGGCATCTGTGAACAGACCGGGGATGGGTTCTCTATAAAGGGTTTCACATCCTAAATAAATTGATTCACCCAGTCGTAAATTATTTATTCTTCCGATCCGATTAGTGGATACAGACCAGTTATAATTTGCGGAGTTGCCACCCGAAACGAACTCAAGCAATATTCCGAATTTGTCCTCAATATCTTTGGCCAGTGAAGATAAATATCCCATTTTTTCATCATCAGGTTTGATGCCTCCGAAACAGGCAAGGTTTGTTCCAATTCCTGCCAGCTCAACTCCTTCAAAATCTGCTGCCTGCTGAATAGTCTTATTTAAAGCCGAAGGCAGTAATCCCTCTCTTAAATCTCCCAGCTCCACCATTAAGATAATTTTATGCCTGGTACCAGCGGCTGTCGCAAATTTCGATAACCTTTCAATTACCAAAATCTCTGAATTAAGGCTGATATCAGCATATTTCACCACTTCTTCCGCCTGGTCAAGGAAGGGTGTTCTTAGCAGGAGAAACTGTGCCTGAATGCCTGCATTACGCATTCTTTTGATATTCTTCATTCTTGAATCAGCAAGAATGCTTAATCCACTATCCACTAAAACTTCAGCGATATCCGGGCTGCCGCAAACAACTTTTGTAACGCCAAATACGCTTATGCCTAATGAACCATATAAAGCTTTTAAGGTTTTTGCGTTATGGGCAATTTTCCTGAGGTTAATCTCTATTCTTGGAGTTGACATATTGTCAGATCACGTTTTTGCAATTCCGGGAATAGATCGAACAAGGTTTTAACAAGTTTATCACTTCCATGCTTTAAAACGTCTGAAGTGGGCAGCTCATATTTGTATTCATACTCCCCGATTGTTTTTTCTACTTCGGCGTCAGTCATGTCTTCATGATTGAGCGTAATGGCAATCACCTTTGACTTGGAAAACAATTCAAGTAATTCGATTTCACTTTCAAGTGTGGGCATGGGTATATCAGGGTAATCGCAATGGTTAATTCTTTTGGGCGGGTGCTGAATGATAATTGCGTTGGGCTTTGCGCCTCTTATGATGGCGCTTGATGAGGTAAATGCCGGATGGCTGAGCGCGCCCTGTCCTTCGACGATGATTATATCCGGATTTTCTTTTTCACAAGCGTTGATAATGGCATTTTCAACCTCTCCTGTTGCAAAACCGGAGGTTAAAACATCCAAAGCAGCGCCGTACTTCGATCCTTGTATTAAGCCGGTTTGACCTGTCGCTATAAAAGCCGCTTTTAGTCCCTCCTTTTTCAAGGCATCTACCAGATTTACAGCAGTTGTTCTTTTACCAACTGCGCAGTCTGTACCAAGTACTGTTACTACCGGAGTTTTAATATTATTGATTTGTCCTGAGAAAATATGCAGATCCTTTCTCTTAGGGGGTTTTCTGATATCATGAATCCGGACGCCATATTCAGCCGCCTTTTGAGTAAATTCCTCATCTTCTGTAAAGAATTCCGGCAGACCGTTTATAATATTCATTCCCTTTTTCATAGCATCAATAATTATCTCCCTTTGTTTCTGGTCAAGGTATAAAGCGAGCGGGGCAATGCCATAAATAAAATATTCCGGAACAAGGCCAAGGTCATTGAGGGCATCATCCATGCTTCGGAATACCGGGACGCCATTTTTTATTCCGTCAAGATATTCGCCCGCGTCAAGACCGGCCTTTTTACTATCTATGATTCCAAGGATTTTATATTTTTCTGAGTGCCTGGCAAGTCCGTTTGCTACTTTACCATCTATCTTACCAAACTCATTCTCGCTGTATACTATTGCATTCGCATTCATATAAGTTCTTTTCAATAAATTGATCGTAAGTATTCATAATTGAATACATTAATTAACAATATTTACTTATCGACTAAAAGTTCTATAGTATTTGCACGAAAAAGTTTGATAGAAGTGCGGATAAGAGACAGTCTGCCCGTTCCAGGCAGGTATGGAATTTTTACCGATAATAAATAAACATTCTACAAAGGTATGGCAATGAAGCCTAAAAGCATTACGCAATTATGTAAAAAAGTTACATATATCACATGTTTTCCAGGTTTTTCTTGCGTTTTTGCTTCAACTGTTTGTAATAAGAAGGAGAAAGGCCGGTAACTTTCTTGAATTGATTGGATAAATGCGCGACGCTGCTATAATGTAGTTTATATGATATTTCCGTAAGATTCAGTTCATCATATAGCAATAATTCTTTTACCCGCTCTATTTTATGGGCAATTATAAACTGCTGTATAGTGATGCCCTTGACTTCGGAAAAGGTGTTGGCCAGATATGTATAATCATAACCTAATTTGTCACTTATGTATTCAGAATAATTAACCTTAGGCAACTCATCAGAGTAATGAATCATTTCGGTGATTACATTTTTTATTCTTTCAATCAGTATACTCTTTTTATTATCCAACAACTCCAACCCTGACTTCAGCAGTTTTTCTTTCAGTTGGTCGCGCTGTTTTGGTGTAATGTCTTCCAAAATCTCAACCATACCGAGTTCAATAATGGCATATTTGATTCCCAGTTTATTCAGCTCTTCTTTCACCATCATTTTGCATCGATGGCTGACCATGTATTTTATATATAGTTTCATCATATTTTTTAATGTGAGGCCTGCAAAACAATATTCCTTTTCTTTAGCTTGTTTTATATTTACTTTTCAAGTAAATCGTCTCACAAGATGCAGAATCCTATACACATCCTTCTATGCAATTAAATTGTAACATCTTAGTACTTTTCATTGAAATTATCAATATGAGTTCATTATTTATTATATTTATTCTTATAATGGCGTGGTGCTTAAGCCGAAGCCCAACACAACAATGCCGCATTCATTAAATAACTTTTATTTACTACGAACTTTCAATTATAAACTACACTTAACAAAGTAGCAGAAACGGAACTGTAAACTACTAAACTGTACAAATACCAATTGCGAAAAAAACTTTTGGCCTGAGGCGCTTGTAAGTTGCGTTTGGTTTTCATTTTTATATCTATAGGTCAATCGTGTGCGCAGTGTTTTGTTTATTAAATTTACTCATATTGCATTGATTGCATATATCCTTACAGCATAGGATCGCCAATTGAATAGTATATAACTAATATTTGTAAAATACTGATACTAGCTTATACTATTAAATATTCCCTGTTGATGTAATGATAAAATTGTTTCAAAACATTTAACATTTGACTTATACAAACAGTATCGGATTTTCGTATATGGATTCAAAGTTTGTTTTATTTTTTTTTCAATCGTATTCACATGAGGGAGATTTTTTTGTAAAGCATCATTTAACTCACCTTCTGTAAAATCACTTTTTAGCAATAGAATTTCCTGAACAAAACCATCAACCTTGTATTCGATAAAATTATACCCGGGGAAGTACTTTAGTGCAACAAATAAAAATCGAAATACATCCAGTATTTTGGACTTTTCAACTTTACCACCTTTTTTAAGCCTGTTGCTGATTTTACGTTCTTCCTGAGTTATATCTTTTTGTATGTTTAAAAATTCATCATCCGCTATTTCAAATAAAGCCGACAAACGGTTAATTCTTCGTTTGAGATTCTGAGGTATACTTTTTTTGTATTTTATTTTATGATCCAGCATACTCCAGGCATCCTGAATAACAGTTCGAATCTGAAGTTCAATTTTTATATTTTTAAATTTATCAGCTTCAGCAATTCCTTTAAGCCCATTTTTTAATACCAACTGTAAGTGTAAGCTTTTATAACCAAATTTATCGTCTGTTTTTTCTATTTGGCGGGATTTATCCGTTATTGCTATTTCTCTGAAGTACTTTTTGATATGATGCCTTATCTCACAGATCTCCTCAGAATAAAAACAGACAGCTCGAATTCCAATGAGGTCGGTGATGTAATCCCTGATCTTAAAATCGTTTTCTTCTGGTTTTATGGAGGGCAAATATTTTCTTTTAAACTTACTAATGCACTCTTCACAGCTTTTGGTTCTGCCTTTGATCAATTCCACCTTTGGAATTGTGGCGATAAGGTCGCAAAAAAAACGAACAGATGTATCATGGCGCGGTAATTGATTTTCGTACCAAACTTTAAATTCTACTATTTTCTTATCAATTACATTCATTTAACAGATAGTTTAAATATGATCACGTCATTAATATTTTAATGGATTCAAAAGAACCTTTATTTGTGCTCAACATCTTAAAAAACGAAGCACAGTATGATTGCAAATATAAGGTAATAATTTATTTCGTTTATCTGAAATATATCTCTTCATTAATTTCTTATTCCCCAAATAGTTTTGCCAAGCAAATAACGATAAGTTCAGCCGACCTGGTGGAAATCGGTATGAGGTATAAAGTTTGAAAACGGTCACCCTGGGAAAGTAAGGGACGATAGCGATACCAAATTTTATTCCTGTAATTCATTTTTATCCCCGTAATCCTGTTCTTCTTTTCTTTGCGGCCTGGCGTCATCGCGTGAGATTCGATGAACAATTAAGGGCACATGGTAAAAAACGCGCAACATCCCAGAAGAAAGCGAACAGAGCCGTAAAAAAGTAAAAAAAACCGAAAGGTTAAGGTTATCTCAAAAAAAATAATTGTTCATTGTTCATTGCAGATATCTGATTAATAAAAAAACCCGGGAGCTGATCCCCGGGTCAAGATTCTACGCTTTATATGAGGTTTAAGAAAGGTTCTATTCTTTGGTCAGAGTAATCACAAATTCAAAATCAACAGGATCGGGACGTTCACGGTTACCCATTTTGCCGCCGGGGCCGCCGCGTCCACCCATTCCGCCGCCGGGCATTCCACCGCCGCCGCCTGCTGGAGGACCACCCTGCATGCCGCTGCCGCGTCCCATTCCGGGACTGCCTGATGGCCTTTCCATTTCACCGCTTTTCATGTGCACGCGGATTTTATCACCTGGTTCAACCCCAAGGGATATCCGGTCATTTTCTTTGGAGTGGAGAGGTATTTTGTATTCAATGGCGAAAATGTAATCATCATGCCCCGGTTTTACATTGATAAAATCCTGTCCGTCAACTTTATAGAGATTCAGGGGGAGTTCATCTTCATTTATTATCATAAATTCAGGGTGTTTTATCTCGAAATCGGCGAACATTATTCCCTGTCTTTGCCCCTGTCCGGGCTGCGGACCCCCGCCGATTTTGAAATCTCTCGAAATAAACTCCTCGGGAGGCCGGATTTCTTTTACGGGATATTGGATGGCAAAAGGTTTTGTATCCGATTCGGGATAAAACCACACTTCAAATCCGGTTCTTGCCATCATCATAATTTTTTGCTGATCTTTTGTGGTGAAAATGATATAAAGAAAATTCTCATCATTTTTTACCCCGATTCCCCCTTTAAGTTCCTTCACGATATTTAACTGACCATACCAGTCGTCCTGCAATCCGTCTATTTTTGTCGCTGGTTTGTTCTCCCTGCTAATAAATTCTGCAGATGAACAGGCGGATAAAAAAACAATTATCGCGAGGCCTGGCAATATATTTTTAATATTCAACGAATTTACTCCCATGGTATTCACAAAACAAAATAACTAAATGATTTCATTTTTTTCAATGTCAAAAAAAATGCGGGCATGAATTTTTACATATCCACACCCGCATAATAAATCAATGGGATTATTTAATTCTTTTTGGGCGTTCTTTTCTTATGTCCCTGCCTTTTATCATCATTTCTTCCCGTTCTTTAATCATCTTTTTGAATTCCTCAACCTGATCTTCATTAAGGATTTCCATGATTTTTTTATCGACCTCATCTCTTTGGGCCAACATCTTTTTCATCATTTCTTCGCGGCTGCCTCTTCGTTCTTCTCTGCTCATTTCCTGACGGTCGCCGGAACGCTCTTCTCTCATCCCGCGTCGTTCTTTTTCCATATCATCGAAGATAACTTTGATCTGGTCATACTGTTTCTCTGAGAGGTTAAGTCTTTCCTTCATATCCTGCAGTCTCTTCTCCGGGTCGAGTCTTTTGGAAGGCCTGCCATCGGGTCTTCCCTGGGCCTGTATAATCGTACATGATACAAATAATATAGCGAGTATTGCAAAAAATGTCTTTTTCATATTCAATTCCTTTCTTAAAAGTTTGTTGACTATTTGACAACCGAAAAGGAGAAAAAGTTTAAGTTATTCAAAAAAATGTTTCGTCCTTATTCCGGTGACACTTAAACATTGGGACGATATAATAAGCCCGGAACCTGCGCTCGGGAAAGTAAAAAACCGGGCATATATCGTTACTTTGTTTTTAAGGGAGAATTTCTATATTATTGCCGGCAAATAAGGAATAAACAAAGAAAGGAAAATATGGTTTACAAAGCGGAAGAAAACCGGTACGAAAAAGTTTCATATAAAAGATGCGGCAAAAGCGGGATAAAGCTCCCACTTATCTCACTCGGATTTTGGCATAATTTCGGGGGAGTGGATGTTTATGAAAATGGCCGCGAGATGGTTCTTAAATCATTCGACGCGGGTATAACACATTTTGATCTGGCGAATAATTACGGTCCACCTCCGGGATCGGCCGAGCTGACATTCGGCAGGATAATGAAGGAAGACCTGAAACCTTACCGCGATGAACTTATAATCTCCACCAAAGCGGGATGGGGAATGTGGCCCGGACCTTATGGCGATTTCGGTTCGAGAAAATACCTCGTGGCAAGCCTCGACCAGAGTCTTAAAAGGATGGGACTAGATTATGTCGATATATTTTATCATCATCGCCCCGATCCTGAAACTCCACTTGAGGAATCAATGGGAGCTCTCGATTATATCGTAAGAAGCGGACGAGCGCTTTACGCGGGGATATCCTCTTATGACGCCGATCTTACATACAGGGCAAGTCAGATGATGAAAAGTATGGGAACTCCTCTGCTGATTCATCAGCCGGTATACAGCATGTTCCGCCGCTGGGTTGAGGATGGTCTGCTCGACACTCTTACTCATGAAGGAATGGGCAGCATCGTATTTTCACCACTCGCGCAGGGACTGCTGACCAATAAATATCTGAAAGGAATTCCTGAAGATTCAAGGGCGGGTAAAGCTACCGGATTTTTGCAGAAGGATGCTGTTACTCCCGAAGTAATCGCGAAGGTGAAAAAACTTGATGAGCGCGCGAAGTCAAGAGGACAGTCACTCGCTCAGATGGCTGTCGCCTGGGTATTACGTCAGCCGGCGGTTACATCAGCGCTAATCGGCGCCAGCCGCTTCTCTCATGTTGAGGAGATACTTAAAGTGGAAGATAATCTCCATTTTTCACCCGATGAATTGACACATATTGATTCAATATTGAACGGATAAGCTTTAAGGCGCCTGAGGATACATCAGGCGCTTTTTTTTATTGTTTCCAAATAAAATCTTTGCCGATTTCCCTGAAAAATATTGCCTGCCTGTCCTTCTCCGAAAGCAGGGGCGCTTCAGTTTTCCATTTTATCCCAATATCGGGATCATTATAAATTATCGCTCTCTCATCTTTTTTACTGTAAAAAGCGGTGCATTTATAATGAAAAATACATTCTTCCGAGATCACCTCAAAGCCGTGGGCAAAACCGGGTGGTATCCACAATTGCAGGTTGTTTTTATCACTTAGTTCTATTGCTACATATTTTCCGTATGTCGGGGAGCCATGTCTGATATCAAGGGCAATATCTATCACCGATCCAAATAGCGCCTGGCAAAGTTTTCCCTGCGCGAAATCGCCAACCTGGTAATGTAATCCACGGATGGTCCCTTTTGTTGATTTTGATATGTTGTCCTGCACAAAAGAGGTGTCTGTTTCAAGTTCAGGATATCTTTTGTCATTCCATGATTCGAAAAAATAACCCCTGTCATCCGGGAACACAGACGGTTTTATTATCAACAGTCCATCTATTTCAGTTCTTTTGATTTCCATATATTCTAATATTTCGGATTTTTTTGCCAGTTCCAGGCTGTCTGAATGATGTCATTGAGATTATATTGCGGAACCCAGCCAAGAATTTCTCTTGCTTTTTTATTATCGGCTACAAGAATATCGGGATCGCCGGGGCGGCGGGGGCCGGTTTCCTGATTGATTTTGTGCCCGGTTATTTTTTCCGCCGCTTCTATTATTTCTTTTACTGAGGCTCCATGACCTGTGCCCAGATTAAACACATCCGATCTTTTTTCACTTTGCAGGAAATTGAGCGCTTTCAGGTGAGCCTCCGCGAGGTCATCCACATGAATATAATCCCGGATATTTGTTCCGTCGGGGGTGTTATAGTCATCCCCGAAAATGGTGATTTTATCTCTTTTACCCAGGGCGGTTTGCAGCACAATGGGAATCAGGTGAGTTTCAGGATTGTGACTTTCACCTATTTCTCCCTCAGGGTCTGCGCCAGCTGCGTTAAAATAGCGGAGCGCCACATAATTTAATCCATGGGAAGAATTATAATCTGACAACATATTTTCAATCATTAATTTTGTGCGGGCGTAAGGATTTATAGGCGCAGGTTTTTCATCTTCCGAAATCGGGATGCTTTTGGGATTGCCATAAACGGAGCAAGTAGATGAAAATACTATTTTTTTGATCCCCGCTTCAGCCGCTGCCATGATGAGGTTTAGACTGCCCGCGACATTATTATGGTAATAAAGTCCGGGATTTTCTACCGATTCCCCAACATAAGCAAAAGCGGCGAAGTGCACAACCGCTTCAACATCTCTTAATATTTCCCTGAGATTTTCGCGGACGTGATCAATCCTCAGATCGTCGTTGTGGAACTCCACATTGCCTGGCACGGCATTCAGGAATCCTCTTGAAAGGTTGTCGAGCACGACAGGTGTATGTCCGTTGCGGATTATTTTTTTTACGAAATGTGAGCCAATGTATCCGGCTCCTCCTGTTACAAGAATTTTCATTATCCTTCTCTGATTTTTTACATAACAAAAATAAATTAAATTATTGCACAATTCCTATACATAATGAAGGACAAATTTAAAAGTTGTTTTTTTCCTGTTTTTCTTGATAAATATAAATTATTCGGTGTTTCTGATAGTAATAATACTTGCGAGTCCGCAAAAAAAATTTTATTTTAGGGTATAAAATAATTTCAGGTGATTGGATGGAAATCGTAGAGACAATGACAGACCTTGCCGAGGAGATGGCAGAGCTGACATGCGAGCTGGCAAAGACTTGCAACGACAAAGAAAATTACTTCGCGGCTATGTTTAATCTTACTCCGGCAGAATTTAAATGCTTGCGGCTTTTTACCCGGAAAAGTTCTCTTTCTATTAAGGAGATTGCCCAGAGAATGAAAATTACCCCCGGCAGAATAACACATATTCTTACATCTCTCGAAGACAAAAAATTTATCATTCGCAAAATTGACAGCTTCGATAAAAGAAATGTGATCGTTAATCTCACAAGTAAAAGCAAACCTTTTATAAAAAATCTGAATGACAATCATATTTCGCTTCATAAAGAAATTCTCGAAAGAATAGAGCCTGAAAAAAGGCCTGTAATTGTCGGCGCGATGAAAGATGTGGTGAAGGCGTTAAGGACCTGGTCTGATAACAGATAATATGTTTGGCGCCCGGAGGGCATTTTTTCAACACCTGAATCATTCGATTTGAATTTTGTTAATTCCTTCCTATATTGCCTTCCGATTTTATAATTATTTCAGGTCAGGTTTTATGGTCCGGTGTATATTGATTTTTTTTATTTCATCACTGTTTATCATAAGTGAAGATATATATTCTTTTCAGTTAACGGAAGATAACCCCCTTATATCCGTTATTATCCAGTCATCGGATGGCGCGCAGGGTTCAAAAGAGCTTAAAGTAGGTATTGACCCGACCGCCTCTGACGGGATTGATCAGCACCTCGGCGAAGCTGAGCTTCCTCCCATGCCCCCTAACGGGATATATGCATCCCGCTTTCGTCTGCCCGATTCATATATAAGTTCATGGTCCGATTTCAGGCAGGGGGAGGGAAACCTGGTGGGGGAGAGAACCCATACTTTATACTGGCAGCTTGGATCAAACTCAGATGGTCTGCACCTTTCATGGACTTTGCCGGAAAAGATGGGGATAAAAATTATTGATCTCTTTGGCGGAATTGTGGTAAATTACAGTTTCGGCAGCGGAAGCAACAGCATCCATATCACCAACAGCGGCATTACCGAAGTTGAAATCACCCTGACTTATGATTCGGTTGTCGGAGTGGAGGAGGAAGGAGCGGCGCCTGCCGGTTTCGATCTGAAACAAAACTATCCGAATCCCTTCAACCCTGCCACAAATATAAATTTCAGCCTGCCTGTAAAGGCGAAAGTTACGCTGGAAATATTCAACGCTCTCGGTCAGAAAGTTTCCACTCTCGCTAATACAGATATGGAGGCGGGTATCCACACCGTAAATTTTACTGCCTCATCATTGGCAAGCGGAATCTATTTCTATACTCTATCCGCGGAGGGACTTGATGGCAGCAGTTTCAGCAATACAAAGAAAATGATCCTCATGAAATGATGTGACCATATTAATAAAGAAATAAAATTTCTGCCAAACCTCTCCTAAGAGGATGACTACGCCACGGGATTTTGAAAACCCCGCGCCGAAGGCCTCCCATGGGGGAATTTTTTTTATGCGGTTATAAGGTTATTTATTCAAATACGCGTTGAAGCTTTTTACCAGGAAGTGGATACCAGTAAAAAGATTTTGACCATTTCATATATCTCTCCAATCCATCAAATAATATAAAAATTTGAATTGTATATATTACCAGATTTAACTATTTTAAAAACCGGATACTTACAGGACGCCTTGTTCTGTTGAAAATTTGGATGGGTAATGTACATCATTAATAAACGTACCGGGCTGGAAAATGCCGGAGATTTATTGTTTGCGGGGAGTATGAAAAAATGGTTCGGATATTGGTAATAGTGTTTTTTATTGTCACAGGATTTGTCTTCTCACAGGTTACATATATGGAGGAAGCCCCTGAAAAATGGAGCAAACCTGAGCTTGTTGAAATAATTTATACATATGCTCAGGATTTAAGGACGCCTTATATAAGGGCTGATGGTGAACAACTTGTATTTGACGGAAGAGGACTCTCTACGACATTTATTTCAGATACGGGATGGACTTATCCTTATTCATTTAATGATAATATCAATAAAAATCTTGCTGAAGACCCGGTGATTTCACCCGATGGAAAACGAATGTTTTTTACATGGTATACATCAACCTGGCAGGTATATTATTCCGATTGGGATGAGCAGCTTCAGGACTGGGGAACGGCTGTCAACGCAGGGGAGAATGTCAATGGATTGGTAGGTGGAGCCAGAGCCGGCTGTGCCCCTAATGATTCATTATTCTGTTTTTTCCTTGGAAGCACTCTTTATTTTGCCAGGTGGGACAGCGCGCAGGGCAAATATGTTGATGGTAAAAAATTCCCTGATGGAAGTGTTGGTTCTGTGACAAGTTGGTGGGGGGGGGATCTTACATGGGATATTGAAAATGCTTATGTTTGTAAGCAATTACCAGATACAAATATAAACGGCTCAACATATTACGACAGAGATATTGCTGTAGGATACCGCGACACTGTTATGGGATATATATTGTATGATTTCTATAAGTTGAATTTCTCAAATCTTGCCGATTCGCTTTACTTTTCAGGAGAATATATTAACCGTTACGAAGCTTCTCCAACAATAACAGGAGATGGAAAGCATCTTTATTTCCTCGGTAACTATCATGGTTATTATGCTATATACCATTCAGAGTTGCTTGTTGACAGGTATGGCAACCCGGTTACGAAAGTTAAGGAGGAAAAGAATGTCAAAGTACATAGCCATTATCTCGAACAAAACTATCCGAATCCCCTTCAACCCTGCCACAAATATAAATTTCAGTCTGCCTGAAAAGGCGAAAGTTACGCTGGAAATATTCAACGTTCTCGGTCAGAAAGTTTCCACTCTCGCTAATACAGATATGGAGGCGGGTATCCACACCGTAAATTTTACTGCCTCATCATTGGCAAGCGGAATCTATTTCTATACTCTATCCGCGGAGGGACTTGATGGCAGCAGTTTCAGCCAATACAAAGAAAATGATCCTCATGAAATGATGTGACCACATCAATAAAGAAATAAAATTTCTGCCAAACCTCTCCCAAGAGGATGGCTATGCCACGGGATTTTGAAAACCCCGCGCCGAAGGCATCCCCATGGGGGAGTTTTTTTATGCCCCGGGGATTACGGAATCACCAACCGTCACCATGGCCCTGAAGGGGTGGAAGCCAACACCTCGTGAAAAAAGTCCCGCGATTTTAATTGAATCTGTGTGGATGATTTTTTGATGATAAAGGGGATTTATCAACAGAAGTGACCGCTGCTTTCCATTTTTAATGGTTCTGATATGTAATTTCATTGGAATATAAATTCAGGGATAATTATTTTAAATTCTGAATTATGCAAAAGCAACGCATCAGGGACAATTTCTAATAATATGGCCTCCGCGTTTTGTCCCGTCACCAGACAATAATTAAACTTAAGGAAGAAAAATTGAATTTTGACGATATTCTTAAAAAACCGGCGATGGATATACCCTTGGCCGGGAGGAATTAATCTGGCTTTTGTCCCTGGCTCCCGATTCACCCCTATGCTATATGGTTATGGCTGAAGCAAACCGGATATCAAAAGAGCTCACTAATAACCAGGCTGAGGTTCACGCGCAGTTTGCTCTTAACCTGGGGCCTTGTCCCTGCCATTGCGCCTTCTGTTCATTCGCTCAGCAGAACGGAGTATTTACAGAGGAGACAAGAATCAGTGTTGAGCAGGCGGTTGCTCACGCTAAGCAGTTTGAGACAGATGGCGCCAATGCCATTTTTATTATGACTACAGATGTATATCCTTTTGAAATGTTTCTGGAATATTCACGGGAGATAAGAAAAAATCTCAGGCCGGAAACAAAAATGATCGCCAATATAGGGGACCAGTCTCTCGAAAATGCAATAAAAGTTAAGGATACAGGATATACAGGCGTTTATCACGCGTTGCGTATGAGGGAGGGAATTGACACCGATCTTAAACCTGAAAGAAGAAAACAAAGTATAAGTAATTTTATTGAAGCCGGTCTCAGAGTAGGCACATGCGTTGAGCCTGTCGGACCTGAGCATACAAATGAGGAGATAACCGAGAGCATCCTTTATACCGCGTCATTTAATCCTTCATATAGCGGATCGGCAAGGAGGATATCCATTCCGGGAACAGAGATCAACAAAAGAGGAATGATAAGTGAATTACGTATGGCTCAGATTGTGGCTGTAACCAGACTGGGGATGCCCCGCTCGGTTATAGGCAACTGCACCCATGAAACATGCGCCCTTGGCGCCATCGGGGGAGCAAATCTTTTCTGGGCCGAAGTCGGGGCTAACCCAAGGGATGTTAAGGAAAATACCGAGGAAGGAAGAGGCCATACAGTCGCGGGATGCGCTAAAATATTTGAGGAAGCGGGGATGGGGTACTTATGATGGCGAATCGAGATATTACAGTTAATAAATATTTCGGTCCCCCGAAGAAAATTCAGGGGATCTGCTAAATTATTTATCAAGTTTAATATGAAGTTCTTTCAACTGATCATCAGCCACACCGGCAGGGGAATCATCCATCAGTGAGATGCCGCTTGTGGTTTTCGGGAAGGCGATTACTTCGCGGATCGATTCTTCTCCGGCAAAAATCATCACAAGTCTGTCAAATCCGAAAGCGATACCTCCATGCGGCGGGGCGCCGAAACGGAAAGCGTTCATAAGGAAGCCGAATTTTTCTTTTGCTTCTTCATCAGAAATGCCGAGCGCGCGGAACATTTTCTGCTGAAGCGCTGAATCATGGATTCTTATACTTCCTCCCGCTACTTCATGTCCATTCAGAACCAGGTCATAAGCTCTGGCCCGAACCTTACCCGGGTCAGATTCCATATATTCCACATCCTCGAAATTTGGGGATGTGAAGGGGTGATGCATAGCGTATATCTTTCGGTTTCATCATCCCATTCGAATAAGGGGAAATCGGTTACCCAGAGAAGAGCAGGTTTGGAGTCCGCTTTGATTAGCTCCATTCGTTTTGCCATTTCGAGTCTTACCGCTCCCATGGCATTGAGGGAGGTTGTTGTTTTTCCCGCTATCATCAGTATCAGATCACCTTGTTTAGCTTCAAGTGTAGAAACAATATTTTCTTTTTCCTCATCAGTGAGGAATTTCGCGATCGGGGAATTGAATCCATCTTCTTTCAGTTTTATCCAGACCAGGCCCCCGGCGCCATGTTTTTTTGCCAGGTCGGTGAGTGTATCAAGCTGCTTCCTGGAATATTCGGCGCAGCCTTCAGCTTTAATTGCTGTAATAATGCCATTATTGTTAATTGTATCACTGAATACCTTAAATCCGCTTCCCTTCAGTTTTTCATTCATTGTGCTCATTTCCAGACCAAAACGAAGATCAGGTTTATCTGAGCCATATTTTTCCATCGCTTCCTGGTATGAAAGCCTCGGAATGGGAAGTTCCAGATCATACCCCTTAATTTCACTGAAGAAGGTTTTCATCATTCCTTCCACAAGCTCAAATATCTGCGGAATATCAACAAAAGACATTTCAATATCTATCTGGGTAAATTCAAGCTGGCGGTCGGCCCGAAGATCTTCATCTCTGAAACATTTTACTATCTGAAAATAGCGGTCAAATCCTGAAACCATCAGGAGCTGTTTATATGTTTGTGGAGACTGAGGAAGGGCGTAAAACTTGCCTTTATTTATCCTGCTCGGAACGAGGAAATCGCGGGCTCCTTCGGGGGTGCTTTTCATCAGCACCGGGGTTTCCACTTCGAGAAAATTTTTATCAGTTAGATAATTTCTTGCTATCAATGCCATTTTATGACGCAGTAGCATATTCCGCTGCATTTCATTTCTGCGGAGATCGAGGTAGCGGTACTTCAGTTTCAGTTCGTCGGTCGCGTCAACGTCATCCTTTATTACAAATGGGGGAGTATCAGCCGGATTGAGAATATCCAGTTTTTCAATCAGCACATCCACATGACCGGTGGCCATTTTTTCATTTATTGTGCCTTCCGGGCGTTTTCTTACTGTTCCTTCAATGGCGAGCACAAATTCTGAACGGATTGGTTTGGCTGTTTCAAATAATTCGCTGTTGTCTCCCGGTTCAATCACAGTCTGTGTCACCCCGTAACGGTCGCGTAAATTTATAAAAAGTACACCGCCCAGGTTTCTTTCACTGTCAACCCAGCCGTTGAGCACAACTTTTTCACCAACATGTTCTTCTCTTAATTCGCCGCACGTATGCGTTCTGTAGTTAAATAACATTTTTTCCCCGCGGATAATCGGTTTTAATAATTTTCAGGAAGTATAATTTTTCAGTCTCCAAAAATAACCAATTATAAATGAGGGGGCAAATTGAATTGTGAATGGTGAATTATGAATGGTGAATAGGGCCGATTTGATTTTGGTTAACCACAAGGGACACGAAGGAGGCGCTATGAGCACAAAGATGACGAAGCAGTATTCACACTTAAAAAACATGACAAAGCAAAGCGAGGCCGAGGATGAGTACTCCGTAAGGAGTTAAATTCTACGCGAAATAGCAAGAAATATATCAACAAGTTGAAAGTATATTTGCCAGGTAAAAGTTTTGTGATTACTTGAGGTGAGTCCTCCCCCGACCTCCGGTAAAAGACGACCGGAGGCCACCCCCTTGCTTGCATCCCCATGGGGCCAAAGGGGGACATTACGTATTTTATCCCCCTTTGGAGGCACTGCTGTCAACTTAGTGAATATTTACGCAAAAATGTCCCCGATAGGGGGCAAAGCCGAATAGCCGCGGGGTGTTCCCGCAGGGAATTCCCCGTGGGGACGGATAGAAAAAATATACAATCCCCTATATTCCCGGGAACGTAAAAAAGATTTTGGGCTTAAGTTGACAGCAGTGCTTTGGAGGGGGTGGCAATGAAGCGCCTTTCTTCATTGACGGGGGAGGATATAACGTGGAAGTGACACAAATGGGTAATAATCAGGACAATATTGAAATTCTGGCTTGCCAGTTTATAAGTGCGATTATTTATTCAGGATATGGGCTGCAATTCTTTTATAACTTTATTTTCAATTGAACATCTAAAGACTATATGATGAAGCTGGGAAACAAATTGTGGAGTATGAGGATTGCCAATATGGCGATGCTGGCAATCATTGGAATTATTATTTCCTGCGCAGATGAACAAATAGATGTTATCAAAGATTATTCAGATGAAAGTATGAAAATTTCGGTAAAATTTCTTTATCAGAACCATTCAAATAAGTTTTTATATGCCGATTTGATAGTAAAGAATATCACTCACGATACTGTTAAATATACGAATGCGGGACTGCTTCTTTTTACTGAGAAGGACTCAGCCAGAGCTTATTTTTCCTCCATCGCCACCATGGCGATTGATTTTGTTGAAAAGGAAATTGCCGGAGGAGATTCATTAAGTTTTGACATATATTTCGCCGTGGAAAAAATCCTTCATCAGAACGAAATAAATAACTCAGTAATTGTTTACAAACATCCGGCCGAAGGATTTTGAGAATCACGGTGTTTAACTGATCATTTTGAATCGATAGTATTTTCTAAAAATTTGTATTGGATTAGAACAAAATCAAAACTGGAAAAAGAAATTATTGCCCAACTCTTATCCCATAAAATGGCGGAGTCAGATAAAAAATGAATCCGAAGAAAAAATCGTACTCGTTCTCGTAATCGTATTTCGTACTCGTCTTTTCAAAACACCCAGGTTATTCGAGAACGAGAACGATTACGAGAACCTGTTCCATGAGTACGATAAACTTTTGCCATTTTGCGTAGAATTTAACTCCTTACGGATTATATCTCCTGTTGTATTTGTTGTTGCGGGTTTCGTATATTATAAAATTAAACCAAATTATTGAGTGTTGGAAATGAAATTTGTAATGATCAAATTAGTTTTAATAACATTATTTTTAATGGTTTTTTCTATATCAGCCCAGTGGGAAAATGTATCAGGCGATTTACCTGATGACGGGGCGGGATTTTCATTATATGCCCTAAACCGTGATATCGCGGTTGTTTCGATGACTAATCAGCTTTATCGGACAGATAATGGCGGAGTTAACTGGCGGGAGATTGCTTCTGAATATTCAGTCATAGATGTTGAGATGATCGATTCCTCAGTGATTATCGCCGCGGCGGAACAATCGATAATAAAGTCGACCGATGGAGGGGATAGCTGGAATGTTAAATTTACCGGGGCGGATTATACTTCCTTCTTTGATTACCTTGAAATGTTCAATGCTGACGAGGGAATAGCTGTGGGTGACGCGCCGGATGACCTCTCCCCAATGCTTGTTGTTTCTACTACCGATGGAGGAGAAACATGGGTAATAAATAGCGATACCCCGAACGGATATTGGTCGAGGGATACATGGAAGAGGATATGTTTTGTCAACGGTCTGACCGGCTGGTTAATTACGCCGGGCGTTTCGGATCTGATGAAAACATCGGACGGGGGAGATACATGGTTTGATACCGGCTGTCCGGTTTCAGGAAAATATGTTGTGAAGTTCGCGAACTCTTTAAAAGGAATTGTCTACGGCTTTGATTATAATAACCCCGCATATCCAAAATATTTTTATGCGACAAGCGATGGCGGGAGCTCATGGAATACTTTAACGGGTGTTAACGCCGACTGGGCTGAAGATATTGAATTTTTCAGGGATGATAATGACAAATTGTTGATCTGCACAAATAAAAGCCTCCACTACAGCAGTAATTTTGGGGAAAGCTGGACCGATCTTACTTACCAGCTTCACACCGACAGCGCCAAAGTTTTACGCGATCTTCACTTTACTGAAGATGGCTGCTGCTGGCTGATGGGTGACGGAGGCCGTGTGTTCAGAAACCGTGATCTTAATACGATCACCGCGGTAAAAACAAAGCTGGAAAATTCTCCCGCTCAGTTTTCTCTTGCCCAGAATTATCCCAATCCTTTTAATCCTGTTACTACGATCAGTTATTCAATTCCGGAAAACTGCCATGTTGTATTAAAGATATATGATTCCCTTGGAAGAGAGATAATGGAATTGCATAACGATTTTTTATATGCTGGAACTTACAATATTCAATTTGACGCTTCAGAACTTTCCAGCGGAGTTTATTATTATTTTCTTAACGCGGGAAATTTTTCAATGGCAAAAAAATGCCTGGTAATAAAGTGAGTTTTGAAAATATAAAAGAAGATATGAATAACCGTGAAACAAGGAAATACTATGAAAAACTTAAAAGAGATACCAAAATTTGAGAGTGAGGAAAAGGAAAGGGAATTTTGGGCAAAAAATGATTCGACTGAATATATTAACTGGGATCAAGCGGAAATTACATCCCTTCCCAAATTGAAACCCTCTGCCAAAACTATCAGTTTAAGACTTCCGGAGTTTATGCTGAATGAGCTTAGAGTTATTGCCAACAAAAGGGATATACCATATCAATCTCTGATTAAAATTTTTCTGAAAGAAAAGATTGATAAGGAGACTGGAAGAATTCAATAGGCAGCCTCTTTGAGGCGCCTGACCAATAATTTTCCTGCATTTCTTATTGGTTCCGGCTTTGTCAGCTTAGGAATTATGATTTTTGATTTTGGTTGTCCACAAGGGGTTCTAAGGAGGCGCGAAGATAGCGAAATTGAAATCGAAAAGGATTATAACTCTTGTTTTGTCGCAGACTATTATTTTTATATTAGGAAATTAAATCCAAACACAAATTGTTGTGACCGAAAATTATAATGACCAGGTTATTACGTATGAACTCAAAAATAAAAATTGATAATGATTTTACCTCTTTCAGCTCTTTTACTTTCCCTGCAATGAGCTTAAGTTCATTAAGAACTAATATGCGCAGGCACGAATTTCAACTGATCCTGAATCCGGAGGAAACAGCCCGCGAGATGAATAAAATATATCAAAATTGGGTGGAATTGTCCAAAATAGATGATATGCAGTGTGGTTCTCCCCAGGATGAGCTGGCCATAGCGGGATATCCGGAACTGATTGATCTTCTGAAAGATGAGGAGCTTACCTTGCTGGCGCTGGGCAATTACCTTGTAAGAGAATTATTTGAAATAATGCTCCCCGATCGGTCATCCGAAAGAATATACTGGTTTGATAAAGTTACGGGATGCAAAATAACAGAAGATGATGTTATTATTTATGGAATCTGTTACAGCCGGAAATAAAATTCAATTTGAATTAATCGGAAATAGTTTGTTTTGCCGGAAGAATTATATTCAATAAATTTGGGCAATAAATTGAGGAAAATATGAAAATTATTGTTGACGAAAATATTCCGGTGGGAGTGGAAGCCTTTTCTACCCTGGGTGAAGTGTTTACCGCTTCCGCCAGAAAGATAGATAATAAGATGGTGAAAGACGCGGATATACTTATCACCCGTTCACAGACAAAGGTAAACCGGGAATTGCTGGAGGGAACCGCTGTAAAATTCGCGGGTACCTGTACAATAGGACTGGATCATTATGACACAGAATACCTGAAAAAATCGGGAGTGGTATTCAGCAACGCGGCGGGATGCAATTCACAGAGTGTAGCGGAATACTGGCTTAGCGCCATTTCTTATTTCGCGCTCAGGAATGGATTTGAGTTCAAAGGAAAGACTGTAGGTATAATCGGAGTGGGAAATATCGGTAAAAAGATAAAACGTTATTCCGAAGCGCTCGGCATGGAGCCGGTTCTTAATGATCCTCCACTTAAAAGGTTAACGGGCGGAGCTGAATACAGGCCGATTGAAGAAGCCCTTAAATGTGATATTGTCACTTTTCACACTCCCCTTAATAAAACGGGAATTGATATTTCGGTTCATCTTCTAAATGAGGTGAATATACAGTTTGTTAAACCGGGAGCGATTTTGTTTAATTGTTCACGGGGACCGGTGGTGGATAATAAAGTTTTGCTCGAACGATTAACCTCGAAAAATGATCTGACGACAATTCTGGATGTATGGGAAAATGAGCCCGATCTTATGTCTGAGCTCCTTGAAAGTGTGGACCTGGGAACGGCGCATATCGCGGGATATTCTCTCGAGGGGAAAATAAACGGCGCTAAGATGATCTACGATAAACTTTGTGAATTCCTGGGAACAGAGCCGGAATGGTCACCCGCCTGGCCCGAAATAAAAAACAGGGAGATCGATCTTTCCGGATTAACGGGAGATGAAGAGATACTCCATAAAATGTTCCGCCATATTTATCCTGTCGAGGAGGACAGCAAAAAACTTAAAGCCGGACTGGCCAACCGGGAAAAACCGCTGCCGGAGTATTTTGATTACCTGCGCAAAAATTATCTCAATCGTCGAGAGATGGAAGGATATAAGTGTTCAGGTTTTAGTGGCGATTTCTTGGAGAGAATAACTCAATATGCATAATGATTCTTTTTATTTCTTTTCCCGAGTTGAATGAAATATGTTTTCTTATTATTTTGTACTTGGAAACCAAAATGACAAAAGAAGAACACATTAAATATTGGATTGATTCAGCAGATCACGACAATAATGTTGCTGGAAATCTTTACAACTCTGGAAATTATGATTGGTGTTTATTTATAAGTCATTTAGTCCTGGAAAAGACACTAAAAGCATTTTTTGTATATGTGAATAATAACAGAATTCCCCCAAAAATTCATAATCTTGTAAAACTTGCTGAGATGTCTTCTCTCGAATTAAGTGACGAATATCTTTCATTTCTTGATGATATGAATGAGTTTAATATTGAAGTAAGGTATCCCGAATATAAGAATGAGTTTTATAAGCTATGCACACGCGAATTTTCGGAGAAATATTTTACTAAGATGAAGGAAGTGAAAAAATGGCTCGAATCCCAGATCACATAAAAATTATAATAGATAAATACTTAAGGGTACTTGATCAAAATGGTATCATTCTAAGTGACGCTCTTCTTTTCGGCAGTTACGCAAAAGATGAAGCCCGTCAGTATAGTGATATTGATCTGGCTATTGTTTCAGATATTTTTGAAGGAATACGATTTACGGATAAGAAAAAAATCCAGAAATTCACACTCAGGGTAAGTTCCGATTTGTCAGTTTTGCCATTTAACCCCAAAGATTTTACTAATGATAATCCCTTGGTCAGGGAAATACTTGAAACCGGGGTGAGGGTTCTTTAAAATTAAATCAATTAGGATTCTCTTTAACGCAAGATTCGTTATTCTCGCGAATAAATTTAATCTCAACTTCATATCCCATAGCGCTGGCATATTTTTTCAGCGTCGCGATGGAAGGAGAATGTTTACCCGATTGTAAAGAAGATTCGATTCTTGTGACCGCCGTGGGTTTGGTTCCCATTCTTTCCGCGACTTCAGCCTGCGTAAGTCCCGATGATTTCCGGGCGAGGAGCATCTCTCTTAATAATCTGTATTCAGTTTCCATTCCATCATAGGCTTTTTTGACCGATTTAACTGACAGGGCTCTTTTCTTAAGTTTTTCGTGTGTCATTTTCTATCTCACTCTTTCTCTTTTTAGCTATTTTGAGTTCCTTTGCCGGGATTTTTTGAGTTTTTTTTATGTATTGATGCAACATAACAATTCGTTTTTCAAAAACTGTACAATAAAACACTCTTGCTATTCCCTCTTTCCCTTTTACCCGAAGCTCTAACAATCCAGTTTCGATATGTTTAGAATGTGGATGCCCGAGATTCGGACCAAATTCTATCATAAGGTCTGCCAGGCGTAAATACTTAGCGAGAAGACCATCCGGAAGATTCAGTATTGATTCTTCAAGGGAGGAGTTGTAGTATTCAATTGTCCAGTCCATATTACTAATATAACATATTTGTTATGAAATTCAAATAAAAAGTCCTGCTAATTTATATAAAAAATCCACATTATTATAAGTTTGCAGTTAAAAATAGGATGACAGTCGTTTTAATATGACTTCTCCATCAGCTCATAACCTGCGCTTCTGCCACCGCCGGGAAGTTTACTGAGGATATTTTTACTAATGAGATCATTGATATCACGGAGAGCGGTGTCCTGGGAGCATTTATTTATTCGGGCCCATTTTGTTGAGGTTAGTTTTCCTTCGAAGCCTTCAAGCAAAAGATTCAGAACTTTTTTTTGACGCTCATTAATTAATTCTCCCCCTATGGTTGCCCAAAAATTGTGTTTGGATATTACATTATTCAATAAATCCTCTGAGGATTTTAACGCTCTGAGCAGGCAATTGAGAAACCATTGAATCCAGGGGGTAATATCAAGGTCTCCTTTCTGTGTTTCTTCCAGGATATCATAATAAATTTTTCTCTCTTTCATAATTTGGGCGGACATGCTGTAAAACCGTTTTGGATATCCGTCAGCTCGCGCAAGAAGCATATCCGCGATTACTCTCGCGATACGTCCGTTTCCATCTTCAAAAGGATGAATAGTTACAAACCACAAGTGGGCAATGGCAGCTTTAATCACCGGGTCTGTCAAATCTTTCCCGTTAAACCATTCGAAAAATATAAACATCTGATCTCCGATGGTTTCGGCAGGGGGAGCCTGATAATGAACCCGTTCTTTTCCCCTCGGACCCGAAACAACCTGCATCGGCCCGTTAGAATCATCCCTCCATACACCGGTTTTTATATTATATGAACTGCTGTATTCGGCAGGGAAGAGAGAGTTGTGCCATGCGAAAAGCCTTTCTCTTGTAAGTTCGTTATCAAAGTTGGTGATAGCGCCCAATGTCATTTCAACGGCGCCATCAATTTTTCTGTCCGCCTTGATAAAACCTGGAACATTTATTCCAAGTCTCCTGGCGAGTGAGGACCTTACCTGGGAAGGATTAAAAATTTCTCCTTCAATTTCCGAGGATTTTATAATGTCGGCTTCGAGTGAATCGAGATTTGCTGTGTCCTGAAGGCTGAATCCCAGCGAGCTCATTCTGCCGGTAATTTTTCCCTGGAGATTTCTTGTCTCCGCGAGAATCGAAATTATTTCTGAATCCGACCAGCGAAAACGGGGCCAATCGGAACTTTCATAGATAAACATTGATTATCTCCGCATATTATGCGGAAAATATAACCATTTTTTGCCTGTAAGTCAATATTATCTCCGCAAATTGTGCGGTGATTAAGCGGTTATTCTCCGCATTGCCGGTTACTGACAAGCCTTATAACCACAAGGGACACCAGGAAGGCACAAATAAAATCTAAGCAGTATGTCGGGGCTTCGATAAGCTCTGCCACCAGTCAGTTGAATTTGTTCCCGGCATGCCGGTTTACGATTATGATTACTCCCTAAGCAGTAAAATTCTACGCGAAATGGCAAAGTTCTATCGTACACAGCGAAGCGGTACTCGTTCTTGTTCTCGAATAAACTGAGCGTTTTAAAAAGACGAGTACGAAGTACGATTACGAGAACGAGTACGATTCATTTTTGGGATTTCATTATTTTTCTGGCTCAGCCAGATTAAGATTAAGATTAAGATTAAGATTAAGATTAAGATTACGATTATTTATACTCATTCCATGCGATAATCTTCAGGTCTTTGAATGATTTTACCGAGCAGGCGTCGATAAATCTTTGAGCGAGCTGGAGATTTGTAATGAGCGGGACGTTAAAATCGACAGCCTTGCGGCGGATTTCATAATCATCACTGTGTTTTTCTTTACCCGCGAAAGTGGAAACATTTATTATCAGGCTGAGTGTTTTTGATTCCACAAGGTTGAGTATATCCTTGTCATTCTCAAGGTAAGAGCATTCGATATTATATTTCAAGAAGAGTTCGTGGCATCCCTTCGAAACAAATATTTTTGTTCCCATATTATTCAGCGCTTTAACCTGGTCGAGAAATTCGAGACGATTTTCCAGTCCTCCTATTAAAAGCAGGACTTTATCGAGTTTCATCGAAAAACCTACGGAGATCATAGCCTTGAGCAGCGCTTCCTGGAAATCATCCCCTATACAGCCCACTTCTCCTGTCGAGGCCATTTCCACTCCCAGTACCGGATCGGCCCCGAGCAGGCGGGTGAAGGAAAAATGGGATGCTTTAACACCCACATGATCCTGATCCATCATTATCTGGCGGTTATTTCCCGGCGAAAGTCCCAACAGCGCCTCAACGGCTATTTCGATAAAATTGTGCTTGTAAACCTTTGAAACAAAAGGAAAACTCCGGCTGGCTCTCAGGTTGCATTCAATAACTTTTACATGATTGCTTTTCGCGATAAACTGAATATTAAAGGGACCGGTTATTTCAAGTTGTCCGGCAATAGCGTGGGCAATTTTTTTCACCCGGCGCATGGTTTCAAGATATGTACGCTGCGGAGGGGTTACGAGGGTAGCGTCGCCTGAATGAACGCCGGCGTTTTCCACATGCTCCGAGATTGCCGAGATCAATACCTCTCCTTTGTCCGCCACGCCGTCAAACTCAATTTCTTTCGCGTTTTCGATAAACTTGGAGATCACCACCGGATTGTCCTTCGAAACATCGGCTGCGCGGGCGAGAAAATCATTCAGCTCTTCATCATTTGAAGCGGTTCCCATCGCCGATCCGCTTAATACATACGAGGGGCGCACGAGAACCGGGTAACTTACCTGGCGGCAGAATTCCCTGGCTTCCTCCACGGATGTAAGTTCTTTCCAGGCCGGCTGATCTATGCCAAGCCGGTCAAGCATCGCTGAAAATTTATACCGGTTTTCGGCCATATCAATTTTTTCAGGTTTGGTGCCGAGTATGTTAACGCCAAACCTTTCGAGGGGAAGAGCGAGGTTGTTAGGGGTTTGCCCGCCCATTGAAACAATTACTCCCAATGCCGCTTCTTTGTTGTAAATTTCCAAAATATTTTCGAGGGATATTTCATCAAAATAAAGTCGGTCAACTTCATCATAATCGGTTGAGACTGTCTCGGGATTGTAGTTTATCATGACCGCGTTATAATTATTCTTTCTGAGGGTTTTTACCGCGTTGACCCCGCACCAGTCGAATTCCACCGAACTGCCAATCCTGTATGTCCCCGATCCAAGAACTATGATACTTTTTTTACTTCCGTAACTGATGTCATCTTCGGTCCCATGATAGGTGAGATATAGATAATTTGTCCGGGCCTGGTATTCTCCCGCGAGAGTATCTATCTGCTTAACCGAAGGATGGAGGTCGTAGTTTTTCCTGATATTTCTTATCGATATTTCGTCCGATTCAAGTATGCGCGCTATCTGTTTATCTGAAAAACCATGTTTTTTCGCCTCCAGCAGAATGTCCTTGGGGCATAATCCTCCCGCGTAAACTTGTAGAGATTTTTCCACTTCAAGAATATTATAAATCTGGTGCAGGAACCAGGGACTGATACTTGTATGCCTCCGTATTTCTTCAGGTTTCATGCCCGATTTGAACGCGTGAACGATGGAAAAAATTCTTGATTCGGTGGGATTTTCCAGCTTTCCTATCAGTTCCTCTTTCCCCTCGGAAAAACCAAAGAGGGAGCTGTTGGCTACAATGCCGTCGGAGCCGATTTCCAGCATTCTTAATGCTTTCTGCAGAGCTTCGGGGAAACTGCGTCCGATACCCATTACCTCCCCGACCGATTTCATGCTTGAACCAAGTTTGCGCGAAACTCTTTTGAATTTTTTCAGATCCCAGCGGGGAATTTTGACAACGATATAATCAAGAGCCGGTTCGAAACATGCCATTGTGGAGAGAGTGACGCTGTTTTTTAATTCTGTCAGGCTGTATCCCAATCCGAGCTGAGATGCGACAAATGCCAGGGGATAGCCTGTCGCTTTTGAGGCCAGGGCGGAACTTCTCGAAAGTCGCGCGTTAACTTCTATTACACGGTATTCATCGGAATCGGGCGAAAAAGCGTACTGGATATTACACTCCCCGATTATTCCCAGGTGGCGGATAACTTTGATGGATATTTCACGAAGATAATGGTATTCATAATTGTTTAGAGTCTGGCTCGGAGCCACCACTATCGATTCCCCGGTATGTATTCCGAGAGGATCAAAATTTTCCATGTTGCAGACGGTGACGCAGTTATCAAAACTATCGCGGAGAACCTCGTATTCAATCTCTTTCCATCCTTTCAATGATTCTTCCACAAGTATCTGGTTTGTATAACTAAAGGCTTTATCAGCGAGATTTCTCAGTTCCTCTTCATTTCTGCAAATTCCTGAGCCAAGTCCGCCAAGCGCATAGGCAATTCTTACCATAACAGGATAACCCAGCTCTTCTGCCACCTTCATGGCCTCTTTCGTGGAACCTACCGCTTTGCTCTTAGGTGTATCGACATTTATCTCTGCCAGTTTTTTTACAAAGAGATCCCTGTCCTCAGTAGCCTTGATAACTTCTATCGGAGTGCCGAGTACCATTACATTGTATTTATCGAGTACGCCGCTCTCTGCCAGTTCCAGTCCGCAGTTTAACGCTGTCTGTCCGCCGAATGATAAATATATGCCATCAGGTTTTTCCTTTTTTATTACTTCCTCAATAAAATCGGGTTTAACCGGCAGCAGGTAAACTTTATCGGCCAGGTGGTCGCTTGTCTGGATAGTGGCGATATTGGGATTGACCAGAATTGTTTCTATCCCTTCCTGTTTTAACGCTTTTATTGCCTGGCTGCCTGAATAGTCAAATTCTCCCGCTTCCCCGATTTTTAATGCCGCGCTGCCCAGTATCAAAACTTTTTTAATGTCACGCATTTTTTCCTCCCTAAAGACTGTTAACAAATTCATCGAATAAAAAGGATGTATCCACCGGACCGGGCCATGATTCCGGATGAAACTGAACGCTGCGAATCGGTTTTTCACTATGAATGATTCCCTCGTTGCTTCCATCGTTGGCGTTAAAAAACCAGGGGAGCCAGTCGGAAGGCAGGGTGGAAGTATCAACCGCGAAGCTGTGGTTCTGAGATGTGATGTAACATCTTTTTGTACCGACCCTGATGCATGGCTGATTTTGCGACCGGTGTCCGAATTTGAGTTTGTATGTTTTCGCGCCCGCCGCGATGGCCATTATCTGGTGACCGAGACAAATGCCGAATACCGGTTTGTTTTTCAGGAACTCATTATTACATACTTCAATCGTGTTGGTCAGGACTTCGGGATTGCCGGGGCCGTTTGAGAGGAGAACTCCATCATATTTTTCATTACTGTAATCACTGTCCCATGGCACTCTCAGCACTGAAACATTACGGTTCAGCAGTGAGCGGATGATATTGTTCTTGCAGCCGAGGTCGACAAGAAGCGCTACTTTTTTCCCCTTTTCATAAAATACCGGCTCTTTTATACTAACCTCTTTAACAAGGTTGTTCGACGCGATATGGTCAATCCGCCATGACTGATCCAGCGGCGGCTGTTCGCCGATATAAGCCGAAAGGGTGCCCTGGTTCCTGATCATTTTAGTCAGACGTCGTGTATCAATTCCCTCAATGCCGGGAATACCTTCCCTTTTTAACCAGGTATCGAGCGATTCAAAGGCTCTTCGATGCTGGTATTCCCTGCTGAGGGAACTTACCACAACAGCTTTGGCGTGTATTTTGGATGATTCAAAGTTTTCTTCAAGCCATTCGGTCATGTTCCCGATGGGGATTCCATAGTTGCCGATAAGGGGATAGCTGAAAACCACGATCTGTTCTTTATAGGAGGGATCGGTAAGAGTTTCGGGGTATCCGACCATTCCGGTACAGAAAACCAGCTCGCCCGACACATTTTTTAATGTGTCTCCAAAACCCCTGCCGCTGAGGGATGTTCCGTTTTGTAAAAGAAGCTGCATGAAGTCCTCATGATATTATTGGTTTCAGGAGGAAATGGGCCTCGCCGCCCATTCGGAAAAAACAAATTGCACAAAAATAAAAAACCGGTAGTTATTGACCAAACGGGAAATGAAAAAAGTAAGGAAAAATTGTGATACATTATTATTTATTTAGGAGTGTGAGTGGGGTATTAAAATGAAAATGAGATTGATTGATGGTTAAAACCTAAATAATATTGACAAGACACTTTCCCGGAAACGATTATTCGGATATGGACTCTGGTTTTCTGCTTTCATGGATAAATTGCGGTTTTCTCTGGTTGGTTCCCACGGGTCGCCTCTATCGCGGCTGCCCGTGGTTATTCGAATTTGCCCCCTGTCGGGGACATTTATTATACAAATTATCACTTTATCGACTACAATCCTTTAAAAGGAATCGTCAATAAAAGATGGCCTCTAAAAATAAATTGTAAGGCCCATTTTAACTGAATTTCCGGTAAAGATACTACGTGTGATATTCTCTTTTTTCTCATAGTCCGATTTGTAATTTATATCATTGTCTTCAGACCATGTTGATTGCGACTCGGTTTTCTCGAGAGTATAATAAATATAACTCGAATTGTACTCTGCGGATACCGAAATCGATTTTGTCAATGCCACTTCCACTCCAATAACTCCAACAGCCCCGAGTCCCCAACTATCAGAGTCGTAAGTCCTCTTTCTAAATATTGAGAGCTCCTCGTTAATTCTGTCAAACTCAATTGTTTCGGTATAATAATTATCAATCTCAAACCGGGGGCCTATACCCACATAAAAGTGGAACATATCAGATTTACCGAGGTACTGTAAGTAAACTAAATCGGTTGATAATTCGATGTTATTACCTTCGTAATCGTTCCCTTCTTTTGAAGCCAGAGTATCAGCCATGTTGTGCAAAGCATCAGAATCTGAATCCTGAGTAGTTACAGAAGGTGAAAAACCAAATCTTATAGCGCTGGTTTCCGTGAAGTGATATTTACCTGAGAACATTGTTCCATCGAAGGAGCCCAGGATAAAGTTGCCCTTTACCTGAAACTGCAGCGCCCATGAGCCCGGTTTCATCACATTGGATTCCCCCTCTTTTTCGTCATCGGGATCGGCGAAAAGGGAAATGGAAGAGAAAAACAAAAACAAAGAGATTGAAAGAATAATTGATTTTTTGAGATGTTGATTATTCGGATGCATGATCATCCCTCCTTATCAAGTGAATAAGTATATTACTGAAAACAAAAATATATAATTAAAAATATCTCTATGCAATAAAAAAAATGCACCACAAAATAGGCTCTTATCACCACACTATCGTTAACATGCTGAGGATAACCCGGAGAGAAAAATTTGTTAAAAAAGCCCGCAAATAACATGTTTCCGATAGTCGGGCCGTGAATCTAAATACGTACTCGTTCTCGTAATCGTACTTCGGACTCATCTTTTCAAAACGCTCAGGTTATTCGAGAACGAGGACGATTACGAGTACCGCTTTGCTGAGTACGATAAAATTTTGCCATTTTGCGTAGAATTTAACTCCTAACGGAGTACTCGTTTCCGTACCCGGTTTTAATTATTCGGGCACGAGTACCGTTTCGCCCTGTCCTGTCCCTCTAAAACGATCAAAAAAAAGAGCATTAAAATAGTTCTTGACAAAATATATTTTTGTACTTAAATTTAAACGTATGTTTCAAACAATTGTTTTAAACAGGTGTTTACATGGGTGACGAAAAAGAACAGATAATGCTTAAGATCATTCTCGCGACTATCGAGGTGATTGAGAAAGAAGGTTACGACAAACTCACAGTCAGAAGTGTGGCGAAAGAAGCAGGTGTGAATGTTGCGGCGATTAACTATTACTTTGGCTCGAAAGAAAACCTTATGCAGGCAATGTTCAAGCAGACTCTTGAACACAGTTTTATGGATGTCAGTGAGATATTAAAAAATGAGTCAATGAACCTCAGGGAAATGATGGGACTCTTTTTTGATTATCTGATAGCGGGTTCACTGCGATACCCCCAATTGATGAAAGCTCATTTTTATGAACCATTTCTGCATGATGATTATAATGCAGTGATGATCACCTGGCTGAAGGATATGTTCCGGGAGCTGGCATTAAAAATATCGGGAAAATATGAGATTACGGAAGAGGAATTGATCTTCATGATGATGCAGATATTTTCGCTGATTCTTTTTCCCGCGATTCTGCCCAAAATATTTAAAGAAGGCGCCAATGTTAACCTTCTTGAAGATGATACCCGTAAAAAATATATAAAAAATATTCTTGACCGTTATTTTGATGATAAAATGAAGGAGAAATCATCTGACTAATTTCTAAGATTTCAAATGATATATTGTAAAGGAAAACAGGAGCACACATGAATAAGATCCAATTATTGACAATCAGTTTGATTCTGATTATATCTACAGCCTTTATGGGGCAGACAAAAAATCCGACAGGAAAGGTAAGGGGTAAGGTGACTGATAATGACACCAAAATGCCCCTGATTGGTACAAATGTTATTGTGACCGGGACCCAGTGGGGAGCGGCCACAGATACTGACGGGAATTTTGAGATCGACAATCTGCCCGTTGGTAACTATACATTAAGGTTTGTTTACCTGGGATATGAGGAGCAGGTAAAAGCGGATATTATCATCCGGCCGGAGAGAACCACATTCGTCAATGCGGGAATGAGGCTTGCTTCTATCGAAAGTGAAGAAGTGACGGTAACAGGAGGATATTATTCCGATACTGAGGAACAGGCTAATAGTGTTGTGAATTTTTCATATGAGGAGATCAGGCGCGCGCCCGGATCGGCGGGTGATGTAAGCCGGATAATGATGAGTCTTCCCAGTGTGGCCAAGGTGGATGACCAGCGGAATGCCCTGGTTGTGAGAGGTGGAAGTCCCAACGAGAATGCCTTTTTTATCGATAATATTGAGATACCAAATATCAATCATTTCCCCAGCCAGGGATCATCGGGGGGACCTATCGGATTGCTTAATGTGGATTTTATCAGCGATGTTAATTTTTATTCCGGGGGATTTTCATCAGCTTACGGGGATAAACTCTCTTCTGTTATGGATATCTCATTGAGGGAAGGTAACCGTGAAGAATTTGACGGCCAGCTTGATCTTAATTTCAGCGGGTTTGGGGGAGTTTTTGAGGGTCCGCTCGGCGGCGGCAAAGGCTCCTGGCTTTTTTCAGCTCGCAGGAGTTATCTCGATTTTCTCATTAAAATGGTGGATGCCGGAAGTTCTATCGCGCCGGTATATGGTGATGTCCAGACAAAAATTGTTTATAACCTGGATAAATACAATAAGTTATCCTTTATTGGCATTTTCGGTGATGATCATTCGGAATCGGATCTTGAAAACGCGATTGAGAACGATATCAAAGAATATGGAACTCAGGATTATCTTGAAGGAACCGCCGGCATAAACTGGCAGAGAATATGGGGGAACTCCGGTTTTTCAAATACTTCTGTTGCCTACACTCTGGGCAGCTTTAAGGAGGATTTTTATAACCGCCTGAGCGGCAACCTGGTATATAAAAATAATTCACAGGAGTCGGAATTAAAACTGCGGAACAGCAACAGGTTCAGGATAAACAAAGCAAATTCATTCGAATTTGGGATTGAAGGAAAGCTGCTCTTTACAGATTATGATAATTTTTACGCCGCTTCCGTCGATCCCCTGGGGCAGCCGGTTCCGGCAATGAATCTGATAATTGCTGAAATGGCACAAAAAGGGGGAGCGTTTTTGAATTATATGTGGAAGCCGATACCCTCATTATCAATTAATCCGGGAGTAAGAGCTGATTATTTTTCCTGGAATGAAAACTTTTATGTGTCGCCCCGCCTGTCGCTTGAATGGGGGATGACACAGAAAGCCACCCTGAGCGCTTCGGCCGGCTATTTTGTCCAGTCGCTCCCGATGAATCTGCTTATGCAGGATGAAAAATTCAAAGAACTTAAGGATCCCTCGGCGCTTCATTATATAGTGGGATTCAGTTACCTGCTGAGCGAGGACACAAAACTTACTCTTGAAGCTTATAAAAAGGATTATGATAATTTCCCGCGCGATCCCGAACAACCCTCCCTCTTTATTATGGACGAGATATATTACAGGAATATGTTCATCTCGGGCCATGAGAATCTTGCGGATAATGGAAAGGCGACATCCTGGGGAGTGGAATTCACATTGCAGAAAAAGCTGGCGGTTGATTTTTACGGACTGGTAAGTGGCTCATATTTCAGGTCGCAGTATGAAACAGCGGATGGAGAAACTAAAAACAGGGTTTTTGACAACCGCTTTGTTTTCAGCGCGGAAGGTGGATACAAGCCGGGCAATAAATGGGAATTTTCAATGAGGTGGATTTTCGCCGGAGGATCGCCCTATACTCTTTTCGACATAACAGCTTCGACCACCGCCAACCAGGGAATATTTAATCAGGACAGAATTAATGGGGAGAGGTACCCTCATTATCATTCTCTCAATCTCAGGGTTGACAGGCGCTTCAATTTTGCCAGCTCGAGTATGGTGGTTTATATAAGTGTGTGGAACGCCTATGGTCGCAAAAATATCACTTCATACTACTGGAATGAAAATGAGAACCGCCAGGATACAATATACCAGTGGGGTTTGCTGCCGATATTCGGGATAGAATATGAGTTTTAACTGAACTTTACAGGGCTGGTTTTTACCGGCCCTTTTTGTTACGGGAAGGCTGGAAGCTTTTATGATAACCCTGGATTATATAACTGCCTGCTGAAAATTTTTCCATATCAATGCCAAATTGTTTTTTTTGAGCTTCTTATTTTAGTTTTTTTCTAATTTCTAAAATAAGGATGTCCCTTAATTTAGTTTTTGCCGATTTTCTAAAATAAGGATGCCTCTTATTTTAGTTTTTTGCCGATTTCTAAAATAAGGATGTCCCTGGTTTTAATTATCGTTCATCTAAAAGTTTATCTTTTGCCCGGTATTCACCGGACAATTTATAAATATAATATAACAAAATGAACAAAACCACAAAAAACCGCGGGAGGAGGTGAAGGAAACCTGTGAAGAGAATAGGTGTTTTTGAAAAATTATCGAAATAAAATCAGATGTTGTCGTAATTATCTGCTGGATTATCCGGAGATTGAGATAAGAACTCAGAAAAGCCTTCCCCGGAAGCTTTTTTTGCCCGTTCTTCCAAATACTTGTCCGGTATTATTCGAAAAAGTTTTTGCGCGAGGGAGGCCGCGATAATCTCATCAACAGGAATATTTCGGGACTTGGATATTTCATTAACTTTCTGATGTAATTTATCCGGAAGATTTATAGTCAATTCAGTCATCTATCTCTCCGATCCTTTGTAAAAATATTTTTGGTGTTATTATTTCAACTTCTAACTTGGCAAAGCCAGAACCAATAAGAATTGTCATCAATCTTGCTAAAGATATTTTATTAAAAAATATACCCTTACTTTTTGTCCTGACACATAAAGTAACAAAAAAAGCTCTATGAGAAATATAGTGGGTATTTGAATTAAAGTCAGCAACAAGCCACTTCGATCACTGATAAAATTTTCTTTATTTCAAATACTTCCGGCTCTTTATTTTGTTAATATATTGGCATTGTAATGTTTTTAATATGATGTAGTTTAATCGCCATTTTATGCATCTCCTACAGAGATGTTTTTCAAATTATCTATAATATACTACCACAGAGGGACTAACGCATTACTGGAACCTCTACAAGGTTCTTTTTTATCTCGTTTGCCTTGTATAGGCAATGATTAGTGCGGAACGTCCCAATGGGGTAGAATATTGTCAATAAAACCAGACGAAATCCTTGTAGAGGATTCACAAATCTCCCTGGATAATCTAATACTTTAGGACCTCCCGGATAAACTCAGATCAACAGAAGTTAAATTTTATTACTCATTATTTATAGCTACAAAATGACCTTGTTACGTAATAGATGGATAACGCCTGGCTAAGTTGCGGCTACACCGAACTTTACCTAACAGTGAATGTTTATGTTTCGATGAATTATACCTTTGCAAGGGCGATTGCCGTCAACTTGAGCCAATTGTTAAGTGCTGATATTTATGATTAAATCACGTACTTCCATTAGAGCGTAGCCTAAAAGATTTAGCCCTTTCCAGTGGTTTGGGTCTTCGATTACAGGATCATCGGAGGCAAGACCAATACCCCATATTTTGTCAACTGGGCTTGCCTCAACTAAAACTCTATCTTTTGTATTTAACAAAAATTGCTTGAGGTCCTGATTTTGGCTGAATTTTGCTTTGTTACCGTTAACCACAATTGCAAATCTATTTTTAATCCAAATCTGTTCATTAAATTTTTTTACTTCTCTACCGTATTTTTTTGCTTCCCCAGGATTTTTAGCAGCAGCAATTTTTAATGTTATTTCATTATCTCCAAATAATCTTGCTTTCTCAGCCATCATGTAATGTTCGGCTGTTGGATAATGAATTCCGTCAATTTCAAATGAGGATTCATACCATTGGCTAAAACAGGATTTTGTTATCCCTGATTTAGATTTTTGATGTCCCCAAAAGAACACGTACTTAGCCCTATTTCCTTGGTTTATGAATTCAATTAATTCGTTATTATTTCTGATTTTCAAAGATTTTCCTCATTCATTTTTGGCACTTAACAACTTCATAGAATATATTTCAAAATTTCCGCGATTTCATTTTGTGAGAGGTAAGGAGTTCTGAATTCAAGAATAAAGTCATCGTCAGCATCTGAATGTTTCACAATCTGACGAGAAACGAATAACCTTAGCTTATATTATTACATACTGAACGCATGTTATAATAACTTTACCCTCTGCTCTTTGCCGAATATTTCTTCCATCCCGAGTAAAAGTATATACTGCTTAATTTGATTTTTTATAATTAAAGCAGAGAGCTCAAATCATTTCTGAGAGTTGCAAAGGTACTTTCAATACCTGTGGCTGATTCACTCTTTTCTTCGGTCAGGGCTAATAATTTCAGCATAACCATTGTTTCCCGCATCCTTGTATAAGCCCCGAAATCCTGAATCACAACCCTGGATTCTCCGTTTTGTGTGATGATGAAGGTACTTTGATTTTTATTTATATCATCAATAATGTCTGCCGTGTTCTCTTCAAGATAACTAATCGATATCAAGGATTCATTCAGCTTCATTCAAGTGTCCTTTTTTTACTCTGATTATAGACCTTTCTTGTGAGATTCGCAAGTTTTTCGCCAAGATTAAATATTGGGAATATAATTTTTCTCTGAGTTGAATCAGAAATCCCGATAGTATTTCTAATGATTATAATTTCCCGAACCAATGTTGATTGGCTTTATGGGGTAAGTTTTCTCAACGCGGAAAAATATGTATTAAATTTTAACACGAAACTCTGTTTCAGAAATTGTCTTTTTCAGGATTCCGAAATAGAGGCAATAAAGTTCATGGCTTTCACCAAGGTAAAGCCGTTCCAGCTCATGCCGGGGAAGATCACGAAACTCGAGGGGATCAACAAAAGGGGGCAGAACAATGGCGATATTTTCAGTAATCGCGAGCATTTTGTTCAGGAGCAAATCGGCAGGAGGGCGGGTGTTTGAATTCAGAAATTTGTACACATGGTCCGGCCCGGTCACAGCCCAGTCGGGATCGATAAAAACAGCGTCAATATCACGAATTTGTAGCATTATTTCAGGGTCAAGAATGCTTCCGTTTATGAATGATACTTTTGATGAAAGCCCTGCCCTTTTAATATTGTGTATTGCCTTTTTTTGCCTGACCGCGTCTGTTTCAACAGTGAAAACATGGTTTGCGGCCCTGGCAAGTGAAATTGTTGTGAATCCCCCGCCGGTGCATGTTTCCAGTACATTCATGCCGGTAAACCGATCAGCGAAATGCCTGGTGAACCGCTGATCAATACCCATTATAAAAGTATAATCATCGGCGAGATAATCGTCGCCGAATTTTTTCCGGATGGCTGATTTGTTCTTAGTCACTCTTTTTTCTCTCCCGTTCAGTCATTATTACACTAATTCAAAAATTTATTATAATTTACGATAATAAACTTTATTCTTTGTGTCAATTAAATTACTCAGAAAAAATATTCGGGTGCGGTAAATAATGCTAAATATCAGAACCGTTTCTATTTTCGCTCAACTCTACTTATTCATTTTTATATCAATAATCCCCGCGCAGGAAACAGAAGTTGACAGTCTGGAAAACCTGCTTAAAAAATATAGTGATTCCGACACTAACAGGATCCAGCTTCTTAATGAAATTGCCTACAATGTTTATTCCAGTGATATTCAGAAGACCTTTGATTACAGCAGTGAAGCGCTTAAAATATCGGAAGATATCGGGTTCCCGAAGGGAAAGGCTGAAGCTCTGAGACTTCAGGGCATCTATTATCTGATAAAATCGGATATGGAAAAATCGCTTGAACTGATAGAGCAGTCTTATCAGCTCAATAAAAAGATTGGTTATAAAAAGGGAATGTCGGGCGCGCTTTTAAATCTTGGCGTAATCAGCATCAGGGCCGGAGAAGAAAACAAGGCGTTGAAATATTATCAGGAAGCAATAAAAATTACCGAGGAACTTGGCGATATACTCCAGGCGGCGAAAGTGTCCATGAATACCGGTGTTATTTATTATTACAGGGGTGATTATCCCAGGACGCTTGAGTATTACCAGAAAGCATTAAAGCTCTATGAGGAAGCGGGAAATAAGGAAGGAATTCTGAGCGTGCTCAATAATATCGCCATAATTTACAGAGTGCAGAAGGATATAAAAGAGGCGCAGAATTATAATTTCAGGGCGCTGGCAATCGCGGGCGAAATTGGCGCAAAGTACCAGCAGGCAAGCATCCTTATGGCTATTGGCGCCAATTATGAGGCGGCTGGCAAACTCGATTCGGCTCTCGCTTATCATCAAAAGTCTCTTGAAATGAATAATGAACTGAAGGATAAAAGGGAAATATCGACCGTACTTTCCAACATGGCTTCAATATATATTACACAGGGCAAAACAAAAAAGGCGCGTGTAATTATTGAGAGAGCAATAAAACTAAATATTGAGATCAACGATCCGGAAAGGTTATGTGGTTCATATATCATAAAGGGAGAGCTTTTCAACCGCGCCGGGGATTACAGGAGCGCTGTCAATATCGCTGATAAAGCAAAAAAAATAGCGAATGAACTGAATAATCCGCAATATATACAACAATCGGCAGGGATACTCGCGGAAGCCCACGGCAAACTTGGAGCCTATAAGCTGGCTTTTATGAATCATAAATTGTTTAAAAATTACAGCGATAGTTTATTTAATGAGAGTAATATAAAAGAAATAACGAGACTCGAAAACCAGTACCAGTTTGATAAGGAGAAACAGGAACTTGAGGCCGAGCAGCATAAAAGGGACCTGTTGCACGAGGAGGAAGTTAAAAGAGAGAAAGTCGTAAGAAATTCTTTTATCCTCGGATTCGCGCTGATGCTGGTTTTGGCCATTGTGGTTTACAGGAATATGGCGCTAAAACGAAAAGCCAATGAAACTCTGGCCAGGCAGAAGGATGAACTGAAAAAGGCGCATGATAAACTTCTGGAGCTCGACCAGTTTAAGGAAGATATGACAGGAATGATTGTGCATGACCTGAAAAATCCGCTGAATGCCATCATCAATGTTTCCTCCTCATTAACATTGGATAAGCAGATATATACATTAAAACAGTCCGGCAAGCAGATGCTTAATATGGTGATGAATATTCTGGATGTTTATAAATATGAAAACACAAGTATGGCTTTGGATAAATCAATTCACTCCTGTTATGAACTGGTGAACAGCGCTATAAACGATGTCAGCTTTCTCGCTGAAAATAACAATATTGAAATAATAAATAATGTTGAAAAAAAACTGGGAGTTCAGGTTGATAAATCAATAATTGAGCGTGTTATTACGAATCTTCTGACCAACGGGATTAAGTATACTCCCCCGAATGGCTCAGTTACTATCGAATCGGTTCAGTCGGGAGATAATTCGGGGAAAGTCAGAATAAAAGTGACCGATACGGGGCAGGGAATTCCAAAGGATAAGCTTGATAAAATATTTGACAAATTTGCCCAGATTAAGGCGAGAAGTTCCGGCAGTGTAAGGTCTACCGGGCTGGGATTAACTTTCTGCAAAATTGCGATCGAAGCCCATGATTGCGAAATATTTGTGGAATCGGCCGAGGGAGAAGGGAGTTCCTTTATTTTTGATCTTCCCCTGGGAACTGAAGTTGCGGTAAATGAAAATCAGAAAAAAGAAAAAACCGCCGGAAATATCATTGAGTTATCTGATGGTGAAAAAGAAAAGATAAAACCATTCTTAAATGAGATGGATAAGCTTTTAGTCTATGAATCTTCTAAAATAACCCATATTTTAAACAAGCTTGATATTTCCGGGAGTCCCAATCTTAAACTCTGGAAGGAGGAAATGTCTGATTGCCTGTATTATATGAATGAGGATTGTTATTATAAACTGCTCTCATTAGCGAAGGAAGAAAAATCTTGAAAAATGATGATATAAAAAATATTTTAATTGTAGATGACCAGCCTGATAATCTTCAGGCTATCGCCGATGTTTTTGAACGAGAAAATCTGCCTTACCAGGTTATAAAAGTGCCAGGCGGTGAGGTGGCCTTAAGAATCATTGAAAGGCAAATACCGGACCTTGTAATAACCGACTGGGAAATGCCCGGTATGGATGGCATAGAGCTGATAGAAAAGTTGAAACAGGATTCCAGGACGGTTGATATACCGGTTATTATGTGCACCGGCGTGATGACCAGTTCGAAAAATCTCGAAACAGCGCTGCGGGCGGGAGCGGTTGATTATATAAGGAAACCGGTCGATCCGGTGGAGCTTATCGCGCGGACCAAGGCGAACCTGCATCTTGCCGATAAGTATAAGGAGATACAGGAATTAAACAGGATAAAAGATAACTTCCTTTCGATCGTTTCTCATGACCTTCGTTCGCCTCTCGGAAATATTATTTCCTTTACCGATATGATACTGGAAGAGGCTGACATGTTTGTCAATAAGGAAATTATTGATTTTATAAGTTCAATAAACAAACAGAGCGATTCAATTTTTGAGATGCTTGAAAATCTTCTTTCATGGGTAAATGACCAGAGGGAAAACCTTGTTTTTGATCTTAAGACGCGGTTTTTATCACTCGCCGTAATATCAAATATTGAGCTTCTTTATAATGCCGCCAAAGCGAAAAATATCACCATTGTTAACCAGGTGAATGAATCAATTAAAGCAAAATTTGATCTCATACTTATCTCTGCCGTGGTAAGGAACCTTATCTCAAACGCGATCAAGTTTACTCCCGAAAATGGTGCTATAACGATAAACGCGGAATTAAAAGGTGAATTCGTTGAAGTGAGCGTGCGGGATACCGGCATAGGAATCGAAGAGGCGCGCCTGAAAAAAATATTCGACAAATCATCCCGCCAGACTACACTGGGGACCAACAAAGAAAGAGGCTCCGGCCTGGGTCTGAAAATCTCTGCCGATTTTGTGGAAAAACATAATGGCAGAATCTGGGTGGAAAGTGTAAAGGATAAAGGAAGTAAGTTTATTTTTACGCTGCCTGTCGGGTAGAAGAAATCTTCTTTTCTTACGCGAAGGCCTGGAGACGCAAAGTAATAGGAATTATTGACGTTTTATTTCGAACTAACTCTGGACTTTACTATCGAATTATTGCTTTATTATTCACTTTTTAAGTTTGTTTATATCGTTTTCAAGTTCTTTTAAACTGTTCTCTCTTTCAACCAGCCTCCGTTTTTCCTGGTACTTTTCATATTCTTCATTGGATTTTCGAACGGCCTCCTGATGGCTGATTTCTCCGGCATGTGTAAGCAGCTCGCGACCGTTTAGCTGAACAATCGCGTCGAGACGCTCAATCCAGTCTTTCATATACATGGGAATATGCTGCTGTGCCATTGTTTCCGCAAATGCCAGGTATTGTTCCACAATTAATCCCAGGAGTTTCATCTCATCTTCATTCAGGTAATTTTTCGCGATACTTGTTTCGGCTTTTTTTATTTTAGAGCTGTTTTTTTTATCATAAGAAATCATTCCCATCAGAGGTAAAGATGCATCAACGCGGCGATAAACCAGTTCTGCCGCGGTTTGACTGCTGATTGCCCAGAGCAGTTTGTTTTGCACTACCTTGAAAAATTGAATGGTTTTTTCATCTGCCGGATTGTAATCGATACTTGTGGTGTATATATCTTTAATTTTCTGATAAAAGAATTTTTCCGAGACGCGTATTTCGCGGATTCGTTCCTGCAATTCGTTGAAATAATTCATTGATGAGCCTGATTTAAACCGCTCATCATTAAGAATAAATCCTTTTATAATATATTCTTTTAAACGTTTTGTTGCCCAGATGCGAAATTGTGTGCCCTGGTGAGATTTTACCCGGTACCCGACAGAAATTATCACATCAAGATTGTAATGTTTTATTTCTCTTGACTGGGTTTTATTAGCGATTGCGCCATGCTGAGTGGTTGTCCGGAATTTCCGGACAACCAGTCCTTCCGGTAATTCACCTTCGTTGAAGATATTGCTAATGTGTTCTGATATTGTCCGTTTGTCTTTGCCAAAAAGTTGACTCATTTGAGCTTGCGACAACCATACGGTTTCATCTTCTATCCGGACGTCAACTTTGATATTTCCCTCCAGGCTTTGATAAATGAGTATCTCTCCTTTTTCCATTATATTATTTCCCTGTTTAAAATTTTGTTCCTCAATTTTACGAAACGATTATGCTAATGGCAATCCCAAAATATTTGATCTCGCAGGGAGGCGCGGAGTGGTAAAGGCATTATCAGACGTGAAAAATCAATATTGTTGAAACAAATTATTCTCTTAATAAACGCTCACTTAACAATTTTTGCATATCACAGCGGCCAACAAGGATGCAGTGAATGAATATAACATCTTCAATTACCTGGTAAATTATCCGGTATGGATTATAAATAATTTCAAGAAAATCATCTATTCCGATGAAGGATAACTCTGCCGGGATATGCCCCCGAAAAGGATATTCATGAAGTGAAAGGCATTTCCCCTGAAGTTTTGAAAAGATTCCTCAACCGGGCGGAATTTACCTTTCCTGATCTCCTTCCCGCTTAATGCCAGGATTTTTAACAGTGCCAGACTCTCCTGCGTTTTTTCATATACCTTCACATCCTGCAAAATTACCCTGGCCTCTCCATTGTGTGTGATTATCATTGTTTTTTGATTCTCCGACACATCCCTCACAACCTCTGAGGCGTGGGCTTTAAGATAACTTATCGGCTTAACCGCTTCGCTGTATTTCATTTTATTCTTTTTTGTTTTGACTAAAATATAGTCATTATTTTGGGCTGGGGTAAAAAATTATTTGGCTACAGGATAAAATGATTCAAATCCTCTCTAAAAACTTGTAGAGTCTTAGTAGGAATTTTCACCCGGAACGGACAAAAGTCAAAACCGACAATTATTCCAAAATCATGAAATCCTGTTCATCCTTTAATCTTGGTTCAGACAGAGGGGCTTTAACAAAAATTATTCATTATTTCTTTGTGTCCTTGGCGTGAGATTTCATCTGCGGTTATTCGCGAAATCTGCGGGAAATTGTTTGGATAGATTTAGGAAATGATTTACAAGATATTCAACATTATTTTCGTTTAACAACTCTAAGAACTTTTTGAAGTCCCTGTTGAATGTCATCTTTTAATTCCTCGTAGTGCATACTTATATAGTTGGCGCGCATTATTTCCAGTGCTTCAAGCCTTTCCTCATGGGTTTTGCTGAGCCAGTATTCCAGATCGTTGCTGTCATCTTTTCGCGATTTTACTTTTAATACTTTATCCATTTCTCTGCCTGAATTTCAATATATAAATATATCAAAATATTTATGAATTATGTCCTCCTTTATCAAAAAAAGCCGCGGCGGATAAAAATTATTTGGTCTTAAACGGAATAGACCATGGTGTTAAATAATCTTGGCAGGGAGTTTTAAACCAGGGGGGAGTAAAACTCGGATGCGCGAGTTTGGTAACTTTTAACATGGGAATTATCTTTCCGATACCCGATACCCGATACCCGATACCCGATACCCGATACCCGATACCCGATACCCGATACCCGATACCCGATACCCGATACCCGATACCCGATACCCGATACCCGATACCCGATACCCGATACCCGATACCGAAAATTTGCTTTGTGTGAGAGACTTTGAATGGAAAACGAGAGGACAATGTGGTTAGCTGGTTCTCGCCGGATGAGTTTGTTTAGATTAAGAACTTACCGTGCTGTTCAATTTTATAAGATTTTTGGGCTTTCTTGTAATATATTTTTTGGCCGCCGGGCGTTCAGATTCCGTTATTTTATTTTCGTTTGTTACATCAGGTGAGGATATCTCGAGATTTATCCCGATAGCATCAGCTATTTCGACCATTTTTTTTATTGTGATATTGGGTGTTTTTGAAAAAAGCTGAGAAACAGCCGAGCGGGATTTTCCCATTCTCTTTGCCAGGTCTGCCTGTGAAATATTATTTTCATCCATATAGGTGAGAATGATATGATAAAATTGGTTAATCATTCCCCACGCTTTTTGGTTCAGGGTGGGCGATTCATTAAAAAATGAGTTAATCTCCTGAGATATATTTTCTGAACTCTTGTTCATATTTTCCCTTTAATTCATTAATCCTTTTATAAATATCATCGTGCAATTGATTTTTCTTTTTTAACAGATACTCGAAAAAAATATAATTATTCCCACATTTCTGGAAGAAGAAAAAACGATATGGCATTGGCCTGATCTCACCGTAATTATATCCTTTGAGATTATATTTAATCCTGGGCGATTTGAAGTTTGGAACAGTCGCCATTTTTATAATCAGGTCTTTAATCAAATCTTTTAAGTCATCTGGTAAGGAAATGAAATTTTCCATTACTTTTGTGCGTCCATTTTCAATAACATAATAAATGTCATAAACAGGAGCGCCATAAATATCCGGCAACGAAAGTTTCTTAAATTCTATAGACTTTTTAGACATAATATTTTAGACTATGTGCTCTAATGTTAAGGTATTGTTTAACAATTGTCAAGAGGAAAATTATTCCTACAGAAAATATGGGGATGAATCTTCAAATATAAAGGAGAATTGTTCATCTGCGGTAATCCGCGAAATCTGCGGGAAACAATCTCCCACTGATGAGGCTGATTTTCGTGGATGATACTTTTTGGCTATTTTTACAAAAAATATTTTTTTGATAATCCGGATATTAAAATGAAGAGGCTGATTGTAATTTTATTTTTACCGTTAATTGTTTATTCACAGCGTATAACTGAGAGGGATACCTTATCGCGCGACCTGGTTATAAGCAGGCTGAGTGAGGATACATGGCTGATGGCGCATTCTTTTCCCTGGCCTGCGAATTCGCTGGTAGTCAGAACTTCACAGAATGATTTTGTGCTGGTGGACACCCCTTATGAAAATGAGGCTTCCAGGCTTTTTTATGAATGGCTGCAAAGGAAATTTCCCGGCGCGGAGCTGGTTGTGATCAACTGCCATTTCCATGTGGATAACCTCGGGGGCAATGGATTTTTCCTGGGTAACAATATTCCGGTTTACGGATCCCGGAGGGCTGTGGAATTATTAAAAGAAAAAGGTTTTGCCGGAACGCTGGAATTTCTGAAAGCGCCCCGCTATGAAAGGTATCGAAAAGTATTTGAGCAGCTCGAACTTAAGCCGCCTGATCATCTGTTCAATCTGGAGGAGGGGCTTACATTAAAATATGAAAATGGGGAAGTGATTGTATGGTTTCCCGGGCCGGGGCATACTGAGGATAATCTTTCCGTATATTTCCCGGCTAAAAAAATGCTTTTCGGGGGATGTCTGGTGAAATCGATGGAAAGCAAAGGGCCCGGCAATACACGAGACGCGGTAATGGATAAGTGGGTTGAGTCGCTGCAAAACCTGAAAAACAAGTTTGCAGACGCGGAAATGGTAATTCCGGGGCATGGAAGGCCGGGAGGCATGGAATTGATAGATCATTCGATGAAAATTATTTCGGAAGCAAACGGGGGATGATTTAAGCACAAGAACACCAAAAAGGGGGAATCTAATTTCAAATTACTCTGGAGCTTATATTTTTTTTATCGAACAGAGGTTAATTATTTTTTGAAAATTTCCCGGAATATTGTGCTTAAAATTATTATGCCTGCCATTACGGTCCCTTTGATGGTGCCGGTAACTTTTGATTTGCCGATGCGTTTGCGGTAGCGGACCGGGATTTCTTTAATTTTCATTTTCTTTTTGCAGCCCGTATCTGCATTTCAACAGTCCAGCCATACCAACGGTCTTCCATGTTTAATTCCATAAGTTTGTCATAGCGGATGGCGCGGAATGGGCCGAGATCGGTGTATTTTACTCCCCAGAATAATCTGATCAGGAAACCGGCGATAATGCTTCCAGTCTGTGACTGAAAGGGGAGCGCTCCTCTTTCACGTTTTCCCAAAACCCTGGAGCCGAGCACAAAATCAAAGCCGTTGTTGATGATTTCATCAAGAATAAGCGATGTTTCTTCAGGATAATCGGAGTAGTCACCATCGAGGAATAAGATGATATCAAAGTTTTTATCGGCGCAGTAATCCATACCCTTCAGGCAGGCGGCTCCGTAACCTTTCTCTTTTTCGAGCAAAACTGTGGCGCCCGCTTTTTCGGCAGCATCAGCCGTTAAATCGGTTGAATTGTTATTTACAACGATAACCTCCTTAACATAATAAGAGGGGATATCATCGATAACTCTGGCAATCGACTTTTCTTCATTAAAAGCGGGAATAATTACGGCGGTTTTCATTCAGGAAAATTAATGGTTTGTGAAAAGATTTAACCACAATAAGACTAATTGTATGTTAATAAGCCAGTTTGAAGCCACGAAAGCACGTATAACGGTTTAATATGAAAAACAAAAATGGAAATCCTAATCGTAATCGTTTTTTTTAACTCAGGTTGGGATTACGATTAAGATTACTCCGTAAGGAATCAAATTCTAAGCAAAATGGCAAAGTTTTTCTAACAAGTAAAAAAATTATTGCTTGGTAAAAGTTTTGTGGTTACTCGAGGTGAGTCCTCCCCCGCCTTCGAGAAAAACACTCTCCGGCACCCCCCTCCGAAGGGGGACATTTGTCGGCATATCCCCCTTCGGAGGGGGTGGATCCAAAGTGTCTTTCTTTGGAGACGGGGGAGGACTTATTTCGAGTAAATCTATAACTTTGTTTTTCTGGCTCGGCCAGATTAAGATTAAGATTATGATTAAAATTGAAAAATATGAGCCTGCCAGGGTTTTAGTTCGACGAACAGACCCCAGTGGAAAATTTCATCGGTTGAGTTGATGAATTTATGATCATTCAGGATATCCTTGAAAAGAATATGTTCAGGGTAACCCGCGATATCAATAGGCACGCGGCATTGTGAAACAGCATCGGAATAGTTAATTATTATCAGTCGTGTATCAAAATTTCTTTTCCATTGCCAGGCGAGGAAATTCTGGTTGGTGAAATTATTTTCCCAGGCGATATTGGTATCGAGCAGCTGCCATTCACCTTCCCGGAAGACAGGATGTTTAATAATATCAAGAAAACGTTTATAAAAATTCAGATAACATTTTGCCGCTGTTCATTAGGTTCACGTCCAAGCTGCACAGGCAGTTTAATTCTTTTTCCTTCAAACTGGCCGTCATGGAAAAATTTCATGCCCATGGTTGTCCCGGTTACAATAGCCGCGGCGAGGGAGCGTTCTTTACCAAAATTGGCGCTTGCCCGCAGTTCATCATGATTTTCAACAAATCTCACCGATTTTGACTGGTAATCCAAATCAGCCTTAAGATGTTCTTTTATGGAATAAACCGGGGCGTCTTTGAGCCGGTCCATCAATCTTTTGTCGTATGTATAATCAAATCCGTGCATCTGCAATTCGAATTCGAGGTCCCAGTAGGCTTCGGCAATAAAAAGAAAATCGGGATTCAATTCTTTAACATCGCGTGTGGCGATTCTCCAGAATTCAGTCTCAGGTTTCATTAATCCATTACGATCGAGTAAACTTCCCCAGGTATTGCGGAAAACGTTGTTGAGATTAAGCATTGCCATATCGCAGCGGACCCCGTCGCAAACCTTTGTCAGATCCTTAAGGATACCGATCATATATTCACGGGCGTCATTGCTGTAATAATTAACCTGAATTGTATCCTGCCAGGCAGGGAAAAAGGGGTCCCGTCCGTGAGCGAATACTTCACCATCGCGCGCCTCAGGTTTATAAAAGGTATGCGAATCATTAAGGAACGCTTCCTCATCACCCCTTAAAAATATATCCGGGTTATCCTTTAACAGGGAGGTGTCCGCCGAAAAATGATTTGGAATAAAATCGAGAATAAGTTTCAGTCCTATTTCCTGAAAAGTTTCTCTCAGGTTCACAAGTGTTTTTTTATTCCCCAACTCAGGATTTATAATATATTCATCAATCGCGAAAGGAGATCCTATGATATCCTCTCTTTTCCAGTCCTTAAGGGCGTTGCGGTATTCATGAACCAGTCCCTCTTCAAAACAATATTTATCTATAGTCGAAGGGCAGGTTTTCCATATTCCCATAAGCCATATATAGTCAAATCCCATATCTTTATATTGCTGCCAGACAGATTTATCTATTTCATCGAGTCTGACTTTTTTGTTCTGATCAGCAAAACGCCTGATCCAAACTCGCGTGTTAATTTCATATACAGATGGATTTTTTATCATCGTCCTTCCTTTCCTTCATCAAATTTCACTATTAATATAAGGCTAAATTATCATTATTATGTATATTTTTTTTCTCTTCTTCAAGTTCTTTTTTTTCTTTGAAGAGATTAAACAGTTTTTCATGGTCATTTTCAGCCCCCGCAATTCGATTATTAATCTCATTAATCCTTTCGCTTAACCTTATCAGACTTAACTTTTTAACCAAATCTTTCGACCATGCGACTTTATCATTTCTGATTCTCTCGGGGTCTGTGAATTCTTCCCATCTTTTGTGACTGATCTCATCAAAACTCATAACAACGGAACTGACATACTTCTTAAAATTTTCATCCTCAATTTGTTCCATAAGACGCGGCAGAGAAAGAGTATGTTCAGTGAAATTTTTATAAATAAGTTCGGCCAGTTTTCTGAATGAATCATCTTTGAATTCCTCAGGTAAAAAATGATCGAAAATAATACCGGCTATTTCGTCATCACATTCGAGAAGGGCATTAATAATATCCTTTTCAACGCTGCTGACCTTCCCTTTTGATGGTTCTTCCGGCGCCTGTTCGGGAAGAGCCGGCGCCTGGTTTTCTCTCTTATTCTGAATATTTTCCCTGACGCGGTTTTGTTTCAGATATTTATCCAGTTCCGATTCCAGAAGCCTTTCTCTCAATTTATATTTAGCCGCGATATTTTTAATTGTCAGGCTTCTTTTTAATTCATCACTGATCCATGAGACGGTTTCAACAAGTTTTCTTATCGCTTCAGTCTCTTTCGCCGGATCATTGAACATTCCCTTTGAAGTAAAGTATTCAGAGAGAAATTCAAGAAAATCGACTCCTTTTTCAGATATTTCAAGAAACTTTTCTTTGCCATATTTTGTGACGTAACTATCAGGATCTTCCCCATCGGGAAGTGTAAGGATTTTTACCGCGAAGTCCTGTTTGAGCAGCACTTCAATACTTCTTTCGGCTGCTTTTTGTCCCGCGGGATCGGCGTCGAAAAGCACCAGAATATTTTTTGTATAACGTGAAAGCAGCCTTACCTGCTCGGGAGTAAGGGCTGTCCCCGAAGATGCCACAACATTTTTAATGCCCGCCTGAAAAAGCGATATAAGGTCCATATAACCCTCAACCAGAATTGCCCTGTCCAGTTTTCTTATCTCTTCTTTGGAATGATAAAGGCCGTAGAGAGAACGTCTTTTCTGGTATATCTCCGATTCGGGTGAATTGAGGTATTTGGCTATATCTTTTCTGTTTTCAAGAGTTCTGCCGCCGAAAGCGATCACCCTGCCATTTGGTGAGAAGATTGGAAAAATTATTCTGTTGCGGAATTTGTCATATTTTTTCCCTTTGTCATTGGTATCAAGCAGTCCGAGTGTCTGGGCGTCATCGAGATTTATTCCTCCTTTTTTGGCGTGTTCGAGAAAGTTGTCCCAGCTGTCGGGGGCGAAACCAATGCCAAAACTTCTGAGGCTTTTTGTCTTCAGATTCCGTCCGGTAAG
>CAXXGF010000089.1:0-24640 GCA_963677445.2 Melioribacteraceae bacterium
GATTTTTCTCCCTTTGAAAGCCTGATGCTGCGCTACAAAGCTGAGTGTCCCCTGCCTCCAAATAGCATCTCCCGTTTTATTGTAAGATTTAATAACGAGATAAGAAGAAGGGGGCAGGAATTTCTTGTATGGCGTTTCGGTGTTACTCTTGAGGATGGAAAAGGAACAATTGCCCTGGTAAGGGAGGATGACAGAATTATCACTGTATCAGTGACCGGAATTGAGAAAACTGAATATATAAGCAAAATAAGGGAAACACTTAATAGCATATTTGATAGTTATAAGACTAAAAAACCGGAGCTTCTATACAGGGTGGAACGATTCGGTAAATTTCCTGATAATATCAAAGAAACTGAACCCTTATGGTTAAATGAGGAAAATATATATGGTTATTACATTGAAAATGAAGGCTACTATGATACAAAAACAAAGCAACGAATAGTTATGGACCGGACGGTGAAAGTTTACAATATAAAAGCGGATTCTGTAGTTATTAGTGATCAACAGGGAGACGTTTCTATTGATAATTCAAAAAACTTCAATTTTTATGATTGCAATATTGGTTTGCAGGGAGATTTGAATAATTTAAGCAGGCTCTTGAAGAAGAATAATGAACCAGAGAAGGCTGAGGAATTATTGGATATCGCTGACAGTCTGAAGGAAGTTGAAAAAAGTAAGGAGCCTGAGGAGTTAAAAAGAAATGGGGTTGCCGGACTATTAAAGGATCTGGCTGAGCAATTAAGTAATGAAAGTTCTGATCTGCACACCACTGTAAAAAAAATAGGAAAAGGTTTTAAATTTGTACAAGGGTTGGGAAAACATTATAACGATATAGCCCAATGGATAGGATTGCCGCAGATTCCCCGGCCATTACTGGGCAATGATAAAAAGGAATAGAAATATTTTATAATAGAGTATCTTTATATTTTTTCCGTACTTTCTGTAGGACAGACACACCCCGGCGCACAAGTTTAAGAATCTGTCCACATAAGCACAAATTAAAATTATTGTATGATAATGATATATAAAAAAAGCCCCGGGGTTGCCGGGGCTTAAATTTATAACGGATGTTAATGTTCAGTGAGGGGGGTGAATTACATCATTCCGCCCATTCCGCCCATACCGCCCATACCTGCAGGCATAGCTGGTTTATCTTCTTCTTTTTCATAAACAACAGCTTCTGTTGTGATGAGGAGTGAAGAAACTGAAGCGGCATTTTCAAGAGCTGTTCTTGTAACTTTAGTAGGATCGATAACGCCTGCTTTAACCAGGTTTTCATATTTTTCTGTAGCAGCGTTAAATCCGAAATCATCAGTACCTTCGAGAACTTTATTCAGAACAACAGCGCCTTCGAGACCTGCGTTGTTAACGATCATTCTGAGAGGTTCGGTCAGGGCGTTTTTAATGATCTGTACGCCGGTATTCTGATCGGCATTTTCACCTTCAACACTATCGAGAACCGCGATGGCTCTGATAAGAGCTACGCCGCCGCCCGGTACGATACCTTCTTCAACTGCCGCGCGGGTAGCGTGAAGAGCATCTTCAACTCTGGCTTTTTTCTCTTTCATTTCAACTTCTGTAGCGGCGCCAATTTTCAGTACAGCGACACCGCCTGAAAGTTTCGCGAGGCGTTCCTGAAGTTTTTCTTTATCATAATCTGAAGTGGTAACTTCAATCTGAGCTTTGATTTCATTGATGCGTTTCTGGATATCTTCGGTTTTGCCGGCGCCTTCAACGATAGTTGTGTTATCTTTGTCAAGTTCAACTTTAGCTGCTGTGCCAAGATATTCAACAGTAGCGTTTTCAAGTTTGTAGCCGCGTTCTTCCGAGATAACCGTACCGCCTGTAAGAACGGCGATATCTTCGAGCATTGCTTTTCTTCTGTCGCCGAAACCCGGAGCTTTACACGCGGCGACTTTGAGTGTGCCTCTCAGTTTGTTAACTACGAGAGTAGCGAGAGCTTCACCTTCGAGGTCTTCAGCTATTATCAGCAACGGTTTGCCCTGACTGAGCGACTTTTTCCAGAACCGGAAGCAGGTCTTTCATCGCGGAGATTTTTTTGTCATGAATAAGGATATAAGGATTTTCGAGAACAGTTTTCATAGTTTCTGAATCTGTTACGAAATAAGGTGAAAGATAACCACGGTCGAACTGCATACCTTCAACAACGTCCAGACCGGTTTCGGTGCCTTTGCTGCTTCTTCAACAGTGATAACACCATCTTTACCGACTTTTTCCATAGCGTCTGCTATGAGTTCGCCGATTGCTTTATCGTTGTTAGCTGAAATAGCGCCAACCTGGGCGATTTCGTCACGGCCTTCAACTTCACGGCTCATTTCTTTCAGTTTGGCGATAACGTTTGTAACTGCCAGGTCGATGCCCCTTTTCAGGTCCATCGGGTTAGCGCCGGCGGTAACGTTTTTGAGTCCGTTAGCGAAAATTGACTGAGCGAGAACGGTAGCGGTGGTTGTACCGTCACCGGCAACGTCGCTGGTTTTGGACGCGACTTCGCGAACCATCTGGGCGCCCATATTCTCATTCGGGTTTTCCAGTTCAATTTCTTTGGCAACAGTAACACCATCTTTAGTGACTGTCGGCGCGCCGAATTTTTTATCGATTACTACATTTCTTCCTTTAGGTCCTAAAGTAACTTTAACTGCATTGGCGAGTTTATCAACGCCAATTTTCAATTTTCCTCTGGCTTCACTGCCAAATTCAACTATTTTTGCAGCCATTTTTCCTCCGGTTAATAATTATTATTGTTATAAACTTTTTAGTTTACGATACCGTAAACGTCACTTTCTCTCATTATCAGGTAATCTTCACCGTCGATTTTAATTTCGGTGCCTGAGTATTTTCCGTAAAGTACGGTATCACCTGTTTTAACTTCCATTTCAATCATTTTGCCATCTTCGGTAACTTTGCCTTTACCAGCGGCAACCACAACACCTTCGCTTGGTTTTTCTTTTGCTGTATCGGGAAGGATAATGCCCGATTTGGTAGTTTCTTCAGCTTCCTTTGCTTTGACAACAAGTCTGTCGCCTAAGGGTTTGATTTTGAAATCAGCCATTTAAGACCTCCGTTATAGTTTCTTATATTTGTTGTTAGCACTCTGTATTTGCGAGTGCTAATTATACAGCAAAAAGAAATTTTTGTCAAGATTTTCAAGTCAAAATAATAGCGAATTTAACTGATTACCAATAGGATGTAAGAGTGGTGAAAAGGATTCAGATGTGAGGGGGGAATTCAATTAACAATGTACAATTGAGAAAGAAAATGATAATTGGCAATGGATAATTAAAAACAGACTTATTTGGCAAATACATTTTAATTTCCGCACCTGAGGTGTGGGAAGTAATTCAGAGTGTGTAATATGGTGTACCTGACGGCACACCTGAATGTTTTCTTCTTTTTTTCTACCAATATTTTTCCCCTAACGGGTCAATCATATATGGTTATTACTTTATGATGTCACGTTAAGGACATCATATCGGTAAAAAGTGATACGCAAATATTGGGTGAAGACCATTTTACTGATCGTGAGAAAACCGGGCATTTGGTCCCGGCCTGCCTCCTGAACATTTTTTTGCATATGCTCAAAAAACCGGAATAACATTTTCCTTTATGAAAAAAGCCACGAAATTGCGATACTAAAAAAAATGTTCATTGTTCATTGTTCATTATCAATTAAACTGTACGGTTTTGTAACTTTTTTTCTTCTCATACCGTCTGAATAAACAAAAAGAATAATAATTATGAAAGGCAGGCGGAAATGAAAAAAAGCGCGATATTTAAGTTGAGTTTGGTGATCGTGATAATTGCTGTGGGATTTCTTGGAATGTTTTATTTAAGTTCATCGGAAATCAAGAGCAATAAAAGGGATGTTAAACCGGAAGTAAGACTGGTTAATACAATGGACCTGGAATTTGGCAGCATTCCTCTTAAAATAGAAGGAAACGGAGTGATTGAATCCCAGCGCTCGCTGAAAATTATTTCGGAAGCGGGAGGAAAGGTGGTATTCGCCCTTAATAACCTCAAAGATGGAACAGGTGTTAAAGAGGGGGAAACGGTTGTAAAAATCGATACCCGTGAAGTGGAAAATACATTATTCTCTTTTAGAAGTGATTATATGAACGCTGTGGCTTCCATTCTGCCTGAGATGAAAATCGAAGATGAAAAAGTTTATAAAAAATGGCTTGATTATTTTTCATTACTCGATATTAATTCAGATATTCCGGAGCTGCCGGAGGTTTCAAGTTCCCAGGAAAAAATTAAGATAAGTTCCAGAGATATTTACAGTAAATATTTCAGGGTTAAAAACCAGGAAATTCTACTCACAAAACATACTGTAAATGCTCCCTTCGACGGAATTATCAAATCGGAAGGTTTGATAGAGAACAGTTTTGTTACTGCCGGCCAGACATTGTTTACAATAAATGACGTTAAAAACCTGGAAATCGCGGTGCCCCTGCTTGTTGAAGAATATAACCAGATAGATTTTTCCTCAGACCCTGATGTAACAGTTTATACTGATAAAAGCAGTGAAAGGAGTCTCACAGGAAAACTGAGAAGAAAAGATTCCCGGATTGAAAGAAATTCGCAGACTGTAAATGTTTATATCACATTCAAAAATTCGAAAATGGATTCCTGGTTTTTACCGGGCAGTTATGTTAATCTGCTGATTGAAGGGATAACGCTAAATAATGTGGCCACTGTTCCACGGCACACTGTGGATAGCGACGGCAACATATTCACCTATGAAGAGGGACACCTCGGAAGGGAAAAAGTTGAAATCGCGGCATTCCAGGGGGATGATATCCTTATTAAGAATACGATGCCACAGAATACCAAACTTGTTACAACCATCCTTCAGAAACCGATAATCGGAATGCAGGTAAGAACCGAGAGTGATCAGGTGGCAGATAAAAAAGAAGAAAATTCCAAAGAGAAGAAAGAAACACTGGCTGTAAAATAAGCTGTTCTGTTATGCCCCTCAACATGAGGGGTATTTCTTAACAGGACATAATGTATACTAAAAGGGAAACATGAAATGAAGAAAGTACTCGATTATTTTATAAAACATTCCGTTGTAACGAACTGGATAATGATTGTAATTTGCGCGGCCGGAATTTTTGCTCTCTCGAATCTTAATAAACGGCTTGACCCTAAATTTGAGCTTGAAGAGGTGGAAGTTGATTTCCCTTACCCGGAGCTTCGGCTGTGGAAGTTGAGGAAGGAATAATTATAAAAATTGAGGAAGCGCTGCGCGGGCTGGAAGGCATTGAAAAAATTTACTCCTGGTCTTCGGATGGTTGGGGCTCGATAGATATAGAGTTTTCTCCCGGTTATGATATGAACAAGGCAATTCAGAATGTGAAGAATGCCGTGAATTCAGTTAACTCCTACCCGACCGGAGCTGAAAAACCTATCGTTTACCAGAGCACCCAGTGGAACAGGGCAATCATGATGACGATTTATGGCCCTGATAATCTCCTTACGTTAAAGAAAATTGTTGAGGAATTCAGGGATGACCTGGTAAGAACGGGGAAAATATCCAACTTCAGGATATGGGGAATTCCATCGAGAGAGATTGTTGTGGAAGTTTCACCCGATGATCTTATCAGGTATAAACTGACTATCGATGATATATCGCAGGCCATCAGAAATTCCAATCTGAATATTTCTTCAGGATCGGTGCTTACCGACCGAGAGGAAATTCTTATCCGTTCCTACAATAAAAAATACCAGGCGGACGCTTTAAAGGAGATAGAAGTATTTTCAACCATCGGAGGTAAAAAAATCTATCTTTCCGATATAGCCTCTGTGAGAGAACAGTGGCCTGAAAATCGCTTTTATTCGGAATATAACGGCAAACGTTCGGTCGGTTTTAATGTAATGTATAATAACAATGAAGATGTGATTGAAATTGTTGAAATTACCGAAGCCAAAGCAAAAGAATATGAAGCAAAATATGACGGACTTATAAAGTTTAATACATTTATCAGACAAACCGATGAGCTGGAGGAAAGAATAGACCTGCTTTCGCAGAACGGCTTGATCGGGCTTGTTCTTGTTTTAGTAATACTTGGTGTATTCCTGAATGCCAGGCTTTCTTTCTGGGTGGCGCTGGGTATACCAATTTCATTGCTGGGTATGTTTTTTGTCCTCTGGGTTACAGATATAAGTATAAACCAGTTCAGCCTCTTCGGAATGATCATGGTAATCGGAATTCTGGTTGATGACGGTATCATAATCGGGGAGAGCATATACTCACAATATGAAAAATATGGCAAACCTCCGGTCCGGGCCGCTATTGATGGAACTCTCGATGTTATAAGTCCGGTAGCGATTTCGGTGATAACCACAATTGTGGCTTTCACACCCTATTTTTTCTTCTACGGAATGCTGGGGAAATATGTCTGGCAGATTGCGGCGGTAATGATTTTCGCACTTCTGTTTTCACTGGTTGAAGCCTTTATAATACTGCCGGTTCATCTTTCCCATTCAAAAGCGTTAAAGATAAGACCCCGTGGAACAGGCCTCCCTTCAAGAATAAGGGAATCTATCAACCAGGCTGTAAATTTTATAATAAACCGGGTTTATGCTCCGACTCTTCAGGTGATATTAACTCATCGCTGGGCGGCTTCAGCCTCTATGATAGCGATGATATTAATTATCGCCGGGTTATTTATGGGCTCTCATGTAAGAGCTCAGTTTTTCCCCGAGCTTGAACCTCCATACGCGAAGATAGAAGCGGAAATGCCGGCCGGAACATCAGCTGAAATAGCCAATGAAATAAGGTATGAACTTATTGATAAATCACTGGCTTTTTCAGAAAAATGGAAAGAAAATGAAAACCTCAAAATGGACCCTATCCAGAATTTCACCTCATGGATGAACGGGGGAACTATAAATATTTTCTTTGTGCTTCCCTCATCGGCCGACAGGGATTATTCAATTGGTGAATTTTCAGATAAACTGGCCGAGGAAATAGGCACATTCCCGGAGGCTGAAAATATAACTATTGGGGGATGGGTATTTGGCGGAGATCCGATCAATGTCAAATTTAAGAGCACAGATTACAGCCAATTGATGAAAGCCAAGGAGCTGATGAAAGAAGAGCTGAAAAAAATTGACGGGGTAAAGGATATTAAAGATGACACCCCGCTCGGTAATAATGAATTTATTGTTAACCTGAAACCAAAAGGGAAAGCGCTCGGATTTACTCTTCGCGATCTTACAAACCAGCTTCGCCAGGGCTTTTACGGCCAGGAAGTAATGAGACTTCAGCGGGGAAGGGATGAAGTTAAAATATGGGTGCGCTTTAACAAAGAGGAGAGGGTGGCAATCAGCCAGATCGAGAATCTTAAAATGCGCACTCCCGATGGAAGTTTTGTGCCATTCAAAGAGGTTGCCGATTATGAAATCCGCAGAAGTATAAGAAGAATCAAACATGAAGATGGTGAGCGTTTTGTAAGTGTCTACGCGAATATGGACTATTCCAAAAATGATTTGAATGTTGTTCTTCAGGAAATAAACGCCAATGTTGTTCCCGGTGTGCTCGCGCAGGTTGAGGGAGTAAGCAGATCTTATGGCGGACAATCGGAAGAAGTTGGCAAAATGATAAATTCGATGACTTATTCCATGGTTATCGCACTGCTTGTTATGTTTACAATACTTATGTTTTTACTGAAATCATATATGCAGACAGTTTTGATAATGAGCCTTATTCCCCTGGGGATCATAGGAGCTGTATTCGGCCATTATATAATGGATATACCGGTTTCAATACTTTCATTCCTGGGCATTGTCGCGCTCGCGGGAATAATTGTAAATGATTCGGTTGTGCTTGTGGACAGGTATAACAAACTTATAAGAAATGGAGAAAAAATTAATGACGCGTTGATGGAGGCGGGGAAGTCAAGGTTCCGTCCCATTATCCTGACTACCGTTACAACAGCGGTGGGCCTGGCGCCGATTATTTTTCTTACGAGTGAACAGGGGCAGTTCCTTGTGCCGATGGCTGTTTCGGTAGCGTTCGGACTTCTTTTCGGAACAATTTTAACCCTGCTGATGCTTCCCTCCGCTCTTTATGTGATAAATGATCTGAAGATGACAAGCGGATGGATTAAACAAAAAATAAAAGTATTTTTAGGACTTGAAAACGCGCTCGACGCGAGATAAAAAAAAACCTGCCAACCGGCAGGGCTTTTTTTATAGGAAAATTTCTTTGTTAGTTCAGCGCCGAGGCAATCTCAAATACATCATCAGCATGGGTGGTTATACCAAAGTGAAAATAAATATGGTCCGGCTATTGCATCTGGATTAGTTTTTTGTTATCTTTGGACTAAAAAGGTATTCATCTATGGCAGCTCCCAAAATTGTCTCAATTAAAGAATCTACTCCTGAGCTTAAAAAGCTCCTTAAACATGCAAAACCTCTGATTGCCCCTCGATTACGTATGCTCATTGAAATGAAAAATCATGCCAATGGCATCTCTAAACGTGATCTCGCTGACCGGATAGGCGTCAATCACAATAGTGTCCAGACCTGGAGAACTATGTATGAGAAAGGAGGCATTGATCTCCTTTGCAGTCACAAGAAAACAGGTTTTCGTCCCTCGGTATTCTCTAAAGAAGAACATAAAGCAATAGAACAGAAATTAAACGATCCCTACAATGGATTACCTGGATACAAAGAATTATTAAGCTGGATTGAGCAGAAGTTCAATAAGAAAGTAAAATATAATACTCTATTAAAATATTGTATCAGAAATTTTGGCTCAAAACCAAAGGTTGCGCGTAAAAGTCACGAAAACAAGGATAAAGAAGCGGCTGAGGCTTTAAAAAAAACTTTGGTCTGATTTGCAGGAATGCAATAGCTGATAAAGTAGAAAGATATAGAAGAGTAAACCTATATTACCAGGATGAAAGCAGGTTCGGATTATTTACCAAAAACGGAAGGGCGTTAACAGCCAGGGGGATTAAGCCAATATGCACCTTCAAACAGGTATTTCAGTCAACATATTTATACGGAGCATTTTCACCAATTGATGGAAAAAGTTTTCAGCTGGAGTTACCAGAATGTAATTCCGAATGGTTTCAATTATTCTTAGATGAGTTTTCCAAAGAAGACCCTGATGAACTAAAACTGATAGTTCTGGATAATGGCCCTTTTCACAAAGCCAAAGCGTTGAAGATTCCGGAAAATATAGTATTATTATTCTTACCTCCTTATTGTCCTGAATTAAATCCGGCAGAAAAAATATGGGCAAAATTCAAGAGAGATTTTACAAACAAATTATTTTCATCAATGGAAGAATTGAGAGAATATGTCTGTGAATTGGCAAAAAATCTAACGCCAGAAGAAGTCATTAGTATTAGTTCATATGCTTATATTTTTTCGGACCCTTTTTGGACTGAGGTATAATTCACCATGGTATTACATCCACATCGCGCATTATCGTATTTATTTTTCCTTCTTTATCTATGATAAATGTTATCCTGCTGGAAAAACCGAGTTTGTTAAGGACTCCATATTTTTCGCTGACCTCTTTTGATTCATCTGAAAGCAGAGTGAAATTCAGGTTATATTCAGCGATGAATTCTTTCAGCGCTTCTTTGCCATCCACACTGATACCAAATACCTCAATACCATTTTCACGGAACCTGGAAAGATCATCCCTTATGCCGCATGCCTGTTTTGTGCAGCCGGGGGTGCTTGCTTTCGGATAGAAATAAATCACGACAGGAGATTTTTCCCGGTAATCCGAAAGTGTAAATTCTTTTCCATCGACATTCTGAAGAGTGAAGTCGGGAGCGGTATCTCCCTGTTTAAGATTTTCGGCGTTGCCGCCGCAGGCGAATAAAAATAATGATGTTAAAGCGGCGGCGGCGTATTTTAATATTTTCACGTCATTCCTTTCTGTTTATTTTCTGACGGTTCTGTTAAAAATGTATTCAACATTCTGTAACATCTTTTCATTGTCAAAAATTTCAGAAAGTTCTTTTTTTGTCAGCAGTTTCATTACATCATCCGACGCGATAAGTTCATCTTTGAGATTTTTGGATTTGTCGGCCCATACTCTCATGGCAGGTTCCTGCACAAGTTTGTATGCTTCTTCTCTTGTTATTCCTTTTGTAACGAGTTTAAGCAGTACCGATTGTGAGAATACCAGACCCCGTGTAATATTCAGATTCTTCTCCATATTTTCAGGATATACGAGAAGATTTTTGATAAGTTTTGTAGCAATCTCAAGCATATAATGCAGGAGGATACAACTATCGGGAATAATAACTCTTTCGACCGAGCTGTGAGAAATATCCCTTTCGTGCCACAGAGCCACATTTTCAAAAGCGGCCATAGCGTTGGAGCGGAGGATTCGCGCCATACCGGTCAGCCTTTCACTCAGAATGGGATTGCGTTTATGGGGCATAGCTGATGAGCCTTTTTGCCCCTTGGAAAAATATTCCTCAGCTTCCAGCACTTCGGTTCTTTGCAAGTGCCTTATCTCAACAGCAATTTTTTCCAGGGTAGCACCGATGATTGCCAAAACAGACATAAATTCAGCGTGGCGGTCTCTTTGTATTACCTGTGTGGAAACAGGCGCCGGTTTCAGGCCGAGCTTTTCGCAGACATATTTTTCCACATCGGGTGACAGATGCTCAAATGTTCCTACGGCTCCTGAAATTTGTCCCACCGCTATAGATCCGATCGCGTTTTCAAGCCGGGTAATATTTCGGCGTGTTTCTTCATGCCATAGAGCAAATTTAAGGCCCATTGTTGTTGATTCGGCATGTATTCCGTGGCTTCTGCCCACACATACAGTATCTTTATGTTCTTCGGCTCTCGCGGCAAGTTCGGTCTTAAATGTTTTAAGCTGTTTAAGGATAATATTTCCCGCTTCTTTCATCTGGTAGGAGAGGGTGGTATCCAGAATATCGCTGGAGGTCATGCCGTAATGTATATGACGTGAGGCCGGGCCGACATATTCTGCCACATTGGTAAGGAAAGCGATTACATCGTGTCTGGTCGTTTCCTCTATTTCTAATATTCGCTGAACATCAAAATCAGCTTTTTCTTTTATTATTTTCAAATCTTCATCAGGCACATCGCCGGAAAGCGCTCTCGCTTCGCAGGCCAGAATTTCAACCTTGAGCCATGTGGCAAATTTAAATTCATCTTCCCAAATTTTGCCCATTTCAGGCTTTGTATAACGGTTAATCATTTCGCCGCTCCAGTTTTAATTTCCTGGTTGTCACATTATCATTTCTTAATATTTTAAGGTCAACCTCTTCTCCTCCCCGGAATTCATATAAAACACCAACCATGGTATTGTCATCATTGATTTTATATTTACCCACCTGCAAAATAATATCGCCAACTTCAAGTCCGGCATTATCGGCAGGTGAATTTCTTACGATATTGGTAATAATAACCCCTTTTGTGCTCGGCAGTTCATAATAGCGGGCTATTTTTTCATCGATTGTCTGAATTATAAGTCCCGTCCAGAAATCACGGTCAACCGACCCTTTTGCTTTAAGTTCATCAATTATTCTTTTAACTTTATTTATCGGAATCGCGAATCCCACTCCCACATTTCCCGAAGAGCCGCCGGCGGTATAAATAAGAGTGTTCATACCAATTAGTTCACCGAGGCTGTTGACTAATGGACCGCCGCTGTTACCGCCATTGATAGCGGCGTCGGTCTGAATCATGTTCAGATAATATCTTTCATCAACTCCGCCAAGGTTCATCCCGACAGCGCTGATAACCCCGACAGTAACAGTAGGTTTATCATTAATCGCGAACAGACCGAATGGGTTTCCCAGGGCGATAACCCATTCACCAATAAGAAGATCATCCGAATCGCCAAGAGGAATATGCGGAAGGTTTTCAGCTTCTATTTTCAGAAGGGCAATATCGGAAACCGGATCGCTTCCGATTAGTTTAGCGTCATATTCAGTGCCGTCTGTCATGGTTACGATTATTTTTGTCGCTGTTCCGGCAACGTGGTCATTCGTAATAATATATCCATCCTCTGAGATAATTGAGCCGGAACCAAGACTTTTAACTTCCCGTTTATAAACTCTGTCGCCAAAAAAGTGCCTGAAAAAAGGATCGGCGCTCCATGGATCACGGTACTGCCTGACCTCGGTAACATTAATACCAACAACAGCCGGGCTTGTAGCCGCCACTGTTTCGGTGATGATATTCCTGCGTGAACGGTCAATCTGCTGAAGAGCGTCAAGTTTTCTGTCGAGACTTACAGTCCTGAGCTCCGATTTTTCGCTGGTTGTATAATCGGCGTTTATACTTTTCGATTGATTCTCAGGAATATCCTGATTAACTCTGAAAAAAATATAAGCAAGCAGAAGAATTGCAACTGTTGTAAAAGATGAAAGTAAAATTGTTTTAGTCGGTTTCATTTTCTGTTCTCCTTATATTTCTGCTTTCTTTAAAAAAATCTAAAAATGGTCCGGTGACACGAAGAAGAATAATCAATAGCATTATATTCAAAGTAATCCAATATGTTCCCGGGTTTTCCGCGGGTGGGAGGGAATATTTGTATAAAATATCTGCTGTATAAATTATCAGGGCACCGGAAAGAAGTGTGGCGGTAAAATTGGAAAATCTCATTTCCCTCTTGTAAATAAATGAAATGAGCCAAAGAATTAACCACAAAAAAAGCAGCAGCGGTGATATCAAAACAGAACCTCCGGCGGCTGTGGCGAGTCCTCTGCCTCCCCTGAATTTAAGCCAGGGATTAAAACAATGCGCCGCGACAGCAAATACCAGGGCCATTGCCGGCAACAGGAAGTTTTGCGGATATAACTTCATTATGATGAATACAGGTAAAAATCCTTTAACGAAATCAAAAAGAAATACCAGAATTCCCAACAGTTTAGATGATGACACTTCGAGCGCGTTCATTGCTCCCACATTACCCGATCCCTCCTTTCTGATATCCTTGCCATTGAATTTTTTCAGGAGCAGCCAGGCGGAAGGAATGGAACCAAGTATTAGTCCGGTTATAATTGTAATAAAATAGCTCATTTTATCTGCTTTTGGTTTACAAAATAGTCAGCTTATCTCAGGAAAATAAAGTCGCAATATAACTGAATTTGAGGAAAAGGGCGATATGATGCGGCAGATTAATTAGGTGAGAGGAGATATTTTACCTGTCGGAGTTTCTGTAGTTCCTCTTTTAATTCTTTGTTTTCTCTTTCAAGCAGTATTATTTTTTCCTGCAGCCTTGTGTTTTCGACAACTATTTTTTGCCTGTATTTCACTATTTTATAGTTAAGATTGCCGAGGTTTATTAATATGTGGTCATAATATTTCTCGAAGTCCATCTTGTTCTCTTGATAACATCAGTTTTTGAACAAATATACGCATACAGCAATTAAGCGGCTATTAAGTATTTCTTAAATAATTGTAAATTCACCGTAGGATTTAACAGCAAAGGAAATATATCACAGACTAAAATAATGCAGGTGATAGCTGAAAATACCTAAAATAAGAACAAATTATAAGTATATCAGAGTAATTAGTAAGTTAAAAAGCGGCTATAACCTAAGATATGCTAAAAAAATATATAATTAGTAAGGTGATAAAGGTACTTGCATTTAAAATCATAAAATCCTATTTAGCAATGTTGATTAAATAGAAATTATTACCATTTCGGAGTAAATGATGACCAATTTCGTCGGAACTTTTAATGTATTGCCTTCTCTCCCCGATAAACTGGAGCCATTGAGGGAAATAGCATATAACCTTTACTGGACCTGGAACTATGAAGCGCGCGAGCTATTTCGTCGTCTTGATAGTAAATTATGGGAAGAATCAAATCATAACCCGATTGTATTGCTCGGTACGATAAGTCAGGAAAGGCTGAAGCAAATTGAAAATGATTACGGATTTTTATCGCACATGAACAGGGTTTATGTTCAGTTTAACGTTTATATGCAGGAAGTTACCTGGTATGAAAAGAAATATAATGAAAATCCTGATCCATATATTGCCTATTTCAGCGCTGAATTTGGATTAACAGAATGTCTTCAGATTTACTCCGGAGGTTTGGGAGTGCTTGCGGGTGATCATATGAAATCATCAAGTGACCTCGGCATTCCTTTGGTGGGTGTAGGATTATGTTATAAGGAAGGTTATTTTCAGCAATATCTCGCCGCTGACGGCTGGCAGCAGGAGAGATATCAGCTCACCGATTTTCATAATCAGCCAATGACTCTTGTAACAGACAAGAATGGCGAAGCGATAAAATTATCGCTGGATTTCCCGGGACGAAAAGTCTGGTTCCAGATCTGGAAAATACAGGTTGGCCGAAATCCTCTTTTTCTGCTCGACACAAATATCGATGATAACAATCCCGATGATAAAAAAATAACCCGGGCTTTATACGGCGGAAATAATGAAACAAGGATTCAGCAGGAAATATTGCTTGGTATAGGCGGTATAAGAGCGCTTCATGAAATGGGAATCAAACCATTTATCTGTCATATGAATGAAGGCCATTCAGCTTTTCTTTCGCTGGAAAGAATTCGTTATCTGATCAAAAAGCACAATATGTCATTTGAGGAAGCAAAGACTATTGGCTTTTATTCAAACGTATTTACGACCCATACCCCGGTGCCTGCCGGAATAGATGTTTTCCCCAATAATCTTATGGAAAGTTATTTTGGCCGGTATTACCGTGAAGAGCTCAAATTAAATGATAAAGATTTTTATCGTCTCGGTACAATAATTAAAGATAAGGACCCGGGCGATTTTAATATGGCTCATCTCGCTATGAACATGGCCGGTTTTGTAAACGGGGTCAGTAAACTTCATGGTGAGGTTTCGAAGAAAATGTGGAAGATAGGATTTAATGATATACCTTTCGATGAAATACCGATAGATTATGTTACAAATGGCATCCACACCACCTCACATTGTTCCAGTGAAATGCAGGAACTGTTATCCAGGTATCTTGGCGATAAATTCAGAATGGACCCTGATAATCCTGATAGCTGGAGTAAAATTGACGCGATACCGGATGAAGAATTGTGGAGAACTCACGAAAGAAGAAGAGAACGCCTGGTGGCTTTTGCCCGCAGAAGACTGCAGCAACAGATAATTGATCGCGGCGGTTCGCAGCAGGATATAAGCTATGCCAAAGAGATCTTAAATCCCGGCGCACTTACAATCGGTTTTGCCCGGCGGTTCGCGACATATAAAAGAGCGACGCTTATTTTCAGGGATGTAGAACGCCTTTACAGTATCCTGGCAAATCCTGATCTGCCTGTCCAGATAATTATCGCCGGTAAAGCGCATCCCCGCGATGAAGAGGGAAAAAGGCTTATTCAGGAAATAGTTGCTATCGCCAAGCACGAACACCTGCGCAAAAGAGTGGTGTTCCTTGAAAATTACGATATGAATATTGCCCGCTATATGGTGGAAGGTTGTGATATCTGGCTGAATAACCCGAGAAGACCTCTCGAAGCGAGCGGAACATCCGGAATGAAGGTAATCGCCAACGGCGGTTTGAACTTCAGTATTCTTGACGGCTGGTGGGATGAGGCATATAACAGTTCTTACGGCTGGAAAATAGGCAGCGGTGAGGAATATGCCGATCTCGATTATCAGGATGAAGTTGAAACACGTCAGATTTACGATACCCTTGAAAAAGAAATTGTCCCCACTTTTTATGACAGGGGAGAAGATAAACTTCCCAGAAAATGGCTGGAAATGATGAAAGCCTCCATGAAAAACCTTGGAGCTTATTTTAATACTGATCGAATGGTTGCTCAATATACTCAAAAGTTTTATATTCAGGCTTCCGAAAAACGGAAATATCTGATGGAGAAAGACTGGAGCACAGCTATTACTTTTACCGCCTGGAAAGAAAAGCTTCTTTCGGGCTGGAACAAAGTTAACTTCAAAAAGATTGTTTCCAATACTTATAATGGTGATCTGAAAGTTGGATCAAGTTATGTGATTAACGCTCAGGTAGAACTTGGCGATCTAAAGCCTGAGGATGTTGAAGTTCAGATTTATTTTGGTAAAATTGATGACCAGGGGAAAGCTAACACAAATTCCGCTATTACCATGGAATGTGTAGGTAATAAATCGGGAATATACAATTACCGGGGAGAAATTGATTGTTACACAACCGGCAGCTTTGGATTTACCCTGAGAATATTACCAAAACATGAACTTCTGATTAATCCTTTTGAACTGGGAGTGATACGCTGGGCAAAATAGGTTTGGTAAATTATGCTGCTTGAAACATTTGGCCGGAGAAGTAAAGATATCATTGTTTATTCTCTGAACAGATTCGATTATGACAACAATTTCTGGTACATTGATGGATCTGCTGAGGTAAAAAAGCCGGAAAGAATAACATATCCGGAAGTTTGCGAGATTGTAAAATTTCCCGCGGCGAAAAAAATAGTTCTTTACCGTCTTAAAACCAATGTGAACAGGCTGAACGCGTTTACAACCAAATATGGATATTTCATAAAAATTAACGGGGTCATAGAACTGGTTTATTTTGACCCCGTATTTGCCCTGAAAGATTTGAAACATCTCAAATTTGATCTGAATCCCGAACAGTTCCGATTTAAAATTCAACAGGTTGGCCTTATAGCCAAAGAAATGAAACAGGATGAAGTTATATTTTCAGAAGTCTACAGCACCGATATGAGGGCGATTGAAGCGAAATATCAGAATGATAAAATTTTTGTTGACGCTCTATTCGCTTTTGATGATAATTTTATTGAAACACCGATTTCTGATGAAAAACGCGATGGACCATCTCCAAAGCTTCTGGACACTACATCGGAAAAAAGTATAAGTGAAGATAAAACCGGCAGAGGGGAAAACTTCAGCAAAGTTGGAATTAATGCCGACCTTAACAATACCGGAATACGGGATGAGAAAATAAAAGTTCTGAAAAATGCGCTGGGGCTTGGAAATTCTGATTCAGAAGCTGCCGCGCAAAAATTCAGACTGAAAGCCGAAACATCTGTCAGAGAATCGACTGAAGAGAGAGAGGATAAAAAGGAGAAAAAAACTCTCTTCGACCTGTTCCGGGAAGCTTCCTCCAACAAAAAATCAAATTATAAAGATGAAAAACAATCGGTTATTTTAAAACTGACAGATAGCAAAGAATAAAGATAATGATTTCTTAATGTGAGTTGTATCATTCAGGATTTATTCCCGGTTTTAAAAATTTATTTTTTATGCAAAATTACTTAACTTACAGTTTGGTTTTTTTAACCATTTGAAGTTTATTAAAAGTGAAAGTCTGGATTTTTATTAGACTTTGGTTGCGGAACTGCATCCATTTTACAACATTAACAATGGGTATTATTACATGGAAATTATTAACAAAATTGAGTCCAAATCTGCCAGAATAGGTATTATAGGTTTAGGTTATGTTGGTCTCCCTCTGGGTCTGGAATTTTCGAAGAAAGAATTTAATGTTCTGGGTTTTGATCTTGATAAGAAAAAAGTTGATGCTCTGACAGCCGGTAAAAGCTATATTAAACATATTCCCTCGGATATAATTAAATCAAATGTTGACAGTGGTTATTTTAAGGCAACCACAGACTTTTCGAGATTACCTGAGATGGATGCTGTTTTAATATGTGTGCCGACACCCCTTGATGAACATCGTGAGCCTGATATGTCATATGTAGTCAGCACCGCGGAAGTAATCGCGAAATATCTGCGCCCCGGACAGATTGTCGCTCTTGAATCGACAACGTATCCCGGAACTACCGATGAAATTCTTCTGCCGATGTTTGAAAACTCCAAAAGCGAGCATATGATCGCCACCGGAAAAAGCTCATTCAAAGCGGGAGAGGATTTTTATCTCGCCTTCAGTCCTGAAAGAGAAGACCCGAACAATCCCGAATTTTCCACCTCGACCATTCCCAAAGTAGTGGGCGGCGTTACTTCGGATTGTGTGAAAGTTGCCACAAAACTTTATAACCAGGTAATTGTAAAGACAGTGCCTGTGAGCTCAACAAGAGCGGCGGAAGCAACCAAGCTGCTGGAAAATATTTACCGTTCAATTAATATTGCCCTGGTTAATGAGCTTAAAATGGTTTTCGATAAAATGGATATTGATATTTGGGAAGTAATTGAAGCCGCGAAGACAAAACCATTTGGTTATCATCCCTTCTATCCCGGTCCCGGTCTTGGCGGGCACTGTATACCTATCGATCCCTTTTATTTAACCTGGAAGGCAAGAGAATATGATATCCATACAAGGTTTATCGAACTCGCTGGTGAGATAAATACATTCCAGCCCTATTATGTAATTGAAAGAGCGCTGGAAGGATTGAATACACAGAAAAAAACACTTAACGGCGCGAAAGTATTACTCCTCGGCGCCGCTTACAAAAAGAATATAGATGATATGAGGGAATCACCCTCACTGAAGCTTATTGAATTGCTTCGTCTGAAAGGAGCCGAAGTTGATTACAATGATCCTTTCGTTCCCAAGTTACCCGCAACAAGGAAATATATGTACTCTATGGAATCGGTTGAATTAACAGCTGAAAATATCAGTTCTTACGATATAGTTCTGTTAAGCACCGATCATGATGATTATGATTACAAGCTTATTGAAGAGCATGCTTCATTGGTTCTGGATACAAGAAACGCGTTCAAAAAGCATGGTATTGAGAGCGAAAAAATAATTAAGGCATAATGAGCAGAATACGATTTTTGGTGACAGGCGGAGCCGGCTTCATCGGCTCCAACATTGTCGCCAGGTTGCTTAATCTCGGATACGATGTCAGAGTTGTAGATAATTTTTCCACCGGTAAAAGGGAAAATCTCTCCCCGGTAATTAATGATATTGAACTGATTGAAGGTGATATCCGCAGCCTGAATATAGCTGAGAAAGCTGTAAAGGGGATTGATATTATCATTCACCAGGCAGCGCTTCCTTCTGTGCCACGGTCAATTGCCGACCCGATTACTACCAATGAAGTGAATGTGGGCGGAACCATCAACATTTTGGAAGCTGCCGTGAAAAATAAGGCGAGGAAGTTTGTTATGGCTTCCTCATCCTCAATATACGGCGATAACCCCGATCTTCCCAGAATTGAAACCATGCCTCCTAATCCGGCCTCACCTTACGCGGTGTCTAAGATGGCCGCGGAAAAATATTGCGAGGTTTATTCACAATTATATGGGCTGGAAACAATTACATTAAGGTACTTTAATGTTTTTGGACCGAATCAGGACCCCACTTCAGAATATTCGGCGGTAATTCCGCGGTTTATTTATTCCGCGATAAAAAATATTTCTCCTGTTATTTACGGAGATGGAAAACAATCCCGCGATTTTGTTTTTGTTGATAATGTGGTTGAAGCAAATATTCGGGCTGCTTTTGCCGACGGCATATCGGGGATAGTGCTGAATTGCGCGGGTCATGAACAAATTACAATAAACCGGGTTGTTGAATTAATTTCCGATTACCTTGAAAAATCGATATATCCCTTATATAAAAATCCCAGACCGGGTGATGTTAAACATTCATTTGCTTCAATCCAGGCGGCGCGCGATATTATAGGTTATCAACCCGAGATAGATTTTAAAGCAGGTCTGGAAAAAACAATAAAATATTTTATCGATCTGATAGAAAATGATTCACTAATAAATATTTCCGGGTAGAAAAGAGCGGATAATTATGAACGCTGGAATATCGGTTATTAAATATCACCTGCCTGAAAATGAAGTTCGGAATGAAGAGCTGGCCAGGGAAAATCCTGACTGGAACATGCCCAAAATAGAGGCTAAAGCAGGGGTATACAGCAGAAGGGTTTCGGGCCCTGATGAAACTGCTCTCGACCTTGCCTGCAAAGCTTGTGAAGAACTATTTAGCAACGGCTCAGATCCTGATGAAATTGATGGTATTATTTTTTGCACCCAGAGTCCTGATTATATAATGCCCTCCAACGCGTTTTTATTACATAACAGATTCAATTTCAGAAATAATATTTTAGCTTATGATTACAATTTAGCATGCTCCGGATATATATATGGATTAGCGATGGCCTCTTCATTTATATCGTCAGGACTCGCGCGAAAGATACTATTGGTTAACGCGGACACATATTCAAAGTATATTAACAACAGAGACCGGTCGGCGAGAGTTGTTTTTGGCGATGGCGCTGCTGTTTCGATTGTATCCGCTGATTCGTCATCGGGGAAGATAATTGATTTTGAATTTGAAACTATCGGCAGCGGACATGATAAATTTATGATACCCGCGGGTGGAATCAGAAACCCGAAAAATGAAAAAACCTCGGTAATTTATAAAGACAGAAATAATAACTACCGCTCAGATAATGATATACTGATGGATGGTTACGCGATATGGAATTTTGTAAATAATGATGTGCCGCCGGTTGTAAGAAGATTATTAAAGAAAAATTCTCTTACAACTGAAGACATAGATATTTATATTTTTCATCAGGCCAGTAAGCTGACTCTTGATTCACTTACCAGTTCACTTGAGCTTCCGGATGAAAAGGTATTTAGAAATATAGAGCATCTCGGAAATACTGTGTCGGCTTCGGTTCCAATCGCGCTGGCCGACGCGATAGGGATGTCGGGAATTAAAAAAAACAGCAAAGCGCTGCTGGCCGGATTTGGCGTTGGTCTTTCAATAGGAACGGCGCTGCTTCAGTTTTAGAATGAATTTAGTTTTGACAGATAAATTTAAACAGGAATATAGAATGTTTACAAATCAGACAATTTTAGTAACCGGTGGTACCGGATCGTTCGGGAAAAAGCTCATTACCACTGTACTGGATAAATATGAGCCAAAAAAAATTATTATCTACAGCCGTGATGAATTAAAACAATTCGAGATGCAGAACAGTCCCTATTTCAGTCAGTATTCCGATATTCTCGAATATACAATTGGTGATGTGAGAGACCAGTACAGGCTGATAAGAGCGATGGAAGATGTCGACACAGTTATTCATGCCGCAGCTCTCAAACAGGTTCCCGCGTGTGAATATAACCCGTTTGAAGCTGTTCAGACCAATATTATCGGCGGTCAGAATGTAATCAACGCTTCTATCGAGCAGGGAGTAAGCAAGGTAATAGCGCTCAGCACCGATAAAGCCGCCGCTCCTATCAATCTCTATGGCGCCACAAAACTCGCATCTGATAAATTGTTTATCGCGGCTAATAACTACAAAGGAAAAAAAGAGATCAAGTTTTCTGTTGTTCGTTACGGAAATGTTATGGGCAGCCGCGGTTCAGTCATTCCCTTTTTCATGAAAAAAAGAGATGAAAAGGTAATTCCGGTCACAGACGAAAGAATGACCCGTTTTAATATTACACTTCAGCAGGGTGTCGATTTTGTGCTGAAATGTTTTACCCTTATGTGGGGAGGTGAATTGTTTGTCCCGAAGATTCCTTCCTATAAAATTAATGATGTGGTACAGGCAGTGGCCCCCGATTGTGAAGTGAAATATATCGGCATCCGGCCGGGCGAGAAGGTTCATGAGGAAATGATTACCGGACCTGACGCGGTGAATACCATTGAGTTCGAGGATTATTTTGTTATTCTTCCTTCCACTCCCTTATGGGATGAAGAAAAATTCAGAAAAGAAAGTTATGTTAAACCGGGAAAAAAATGTGAACTCGGTTTTAGTTATGACAGCGGAACAAATCCTGAATTCTTATCGGTGGAAGAGCTGAAAAAATTAATCGAAGAAAATTTGATGACAGATCCATTTCTTAAATGATTTTTTTGTTTTTGAAGGTAATATTACTGAGATAATGCCATTCTATCGCAGGATTCCCTGCCGTAAAACAAGGATAAATTTAAGTATGTTTTTTATATTTCAGTAGTTCCGGAATTTATTTAACAGAAAGAATTATATAGTTACAGAGATGATATATTTTAAAGTTTTTTTAACATTAACCGGGAAAAAATGATGGAAAGAATTAAAGTTGGAATAATTGGTTGCGGCCGTTGGGGATTTAATCATGTGAGAACCGCTCATAAGCTGGTGAAAGAGGAAAATATTGTGGTATGTGATTTTAACCCGGCATCTGAAGAGAAAGTAAGGACTTTGTCGGACACAATTAAATTTACAACAAATGTTAATGATGTATTAAAGGATGATGACATTAACGCCGTGATAGTGGCGACACCAGCCGAAACTCATTACCAGGTTACCAAAGACGCTCTGGAAGCGGGGAAAAATGTTCTGGTTGAAAAACCAATCACTCTTTATTCGGGCGAAACGAAAGAATTGATAAATATCGCCGAAAAAGGGAACCTGAAACTTATGGTGGGCCATGTATTGTTATATCATCCGGCAGTGAAAAAAATTAAAGCATTTATTGATAATGGCAGAATAGGCAACCTTCAGTATATCTACAGCAACCGTGTAAATCTCGGAGCGCTGAGAACAGAAGAAAATATACTCTGGAGTTTCGCGCCGCATGATATATCAATTATCCAGTATCTGACAGAAAGTTTTCCGAATGAAGTTCACGCGCACGGGGCAATCATTCTGCAGAGCAATATTGAAGACACTACACTTACCTACCTGAACTATCCCGGCAATGTAAACGCTCATATTTACGTAAGCTGGCTCCATCCGTTCAAAGAACAGAGACTTATTGTGGTGGGAAGCAAAGGAATGCTCGTTTTTGAAGATACGTTAAAAACTGAAAAACTGAAATATTTCCCGAAAGGGTTTAAAAATATAAATGGCGCCTTCGAAAAATTTGATGGTGACTATGAAGTAGTTGAATTTGAAACAAAGATGCCATTAAATGAAGAGCAGATGCATTTTTATAATTCAATAATAAATGATACAAAACCTTTGACTGACGGCCGTCACGCGATGGAAGTTCTCAGGATTCTCGAAATGGCACAGGAAAAGCTGCCTTCAGCCAAATTAAATGTTTAATAATAAAGTAAGAACTATGGAGCAACAATGGAAAAAAAATATTATGTAAATGATTATGCGGTTGTTGATGACAATGTGGAAATTGATGAAGGAACAAAAGTCTGGCATTTTTCTCATGTTCAGTCAGGATCGAAAATTGGTAAAAAATGTGTTCTCGGACAGAATGTCAATGTCGGCAACAATGTAACAATAGGAAACTTTGTAAAAATCCAGAACAACGTATCTGTTTATGAAGGTGTTACTCTGGAAGATTACGTTTTTTGCGGACCTTCAATGGTATTTACCAATATTAAAGACCCGCGCAGTAAATATCCGCAGGTTGGAGCGGCATATTATATTAAAACCCTGGTTAAAGAAGGAGCCTCTCTCGGCGCCAACTCAACTATTGTCTGTGGAACAACAATCGGCCGTTTTGCTTTTATCGGAGCCGGAACAGTTGTAACAAAAGATATACCTGACTTTGCCCTTGTTGTTGGAAATCCGGGAAGAATTATCGGCTGGATGAGTGAAGCGGGTCAAAGACTGACATTCGATGAAAATGGTTTCGCGAGCTGCGAAAGATCAGGCAAAAAATATAAACTCGCTGATAATATAGTTGTCGAAGTTGAATAAGTTTGCAGCTCCGAAAGAGGAGCTGTGTGAAAAGAATATTTAATTTATTTATTATAAACTAAATTGGATTGTCAAAGATGAAAGTCCCGTTATTAGATCTTAAAGCGCAATATCAGACGATTAAAGAAGATGTCAACAAGGCATTGATTGATGTTGCTGAATCACAGTATTTTATTCTCGGACCGAAAGTTAAAGAACTTGAGGAACAGATTTGCGAATATCTCGGTGTAAAATACGCTATTGGCGTTTCTTCAGGCACCGACGCGCTTCTTATAGCCCTGATGGCAATTGATATCAAACCGGGTGATGAAGTTATCGTCCCGACTTATTCTTTCTTTGCTACCGCTGGTGTTGTAGCCAGAATGAACGCCACACCGGTATTTGTGGATAGTGATCCTGTTACTTTTAATATCGATCCGACAAAAATCGAAGAAAAAATAACTGATAAAACAAAAGCTATCGTACCGGTTCATCTTTATGGCCAGAGCGCCGATATGGAACCGATCATGGAGATTGCCAAAAAACATGACCTGAGAGTTATTGAAGATGGCGCCCAGGCTATCAGTGTTCAGTATAAAGATGGTAAATGTGTCGGCGGTATCGGCGATATAGGCTGCTACTCATTCTTCCCGAGTAAGAACCTCGGTTGTTTCGGCGACGGCGGTATGGTTGTAACCAACGATCCTGAACTTGGCGAAAAACTGAGAATTCAGCGTGTTCATGGTGGAAAACCAAAATATTATCACAAAATTATCGGCGGTAACTTCAGACTCGACGCTATTCAGGCTGCTGTTCTCTCAATAAAACTGCCTCTTCTCGATTCATGGTCGGAAGGAAGACGCAAAAACGCTGATCTTTACACCAAACTTTTCCTCGAAGCCGGACTTGCCGAAGAAACAGGCAGGCTTTCATTTGATGAAAACAACAAGGTATTGCTGCCTAAAGCGGTTTATGAAGAAACCGGTCATAAAAATCATCATATTTATAACCAGTATGTTATCAGAATTGAAAACCGTGACGGACTGAAAGACTTCCTTAAAGAGAAAGAGATAGGCACCGAAATATATTAT
>CAXXGF010000090.1:0-44015 GCA_963677445.2 Melioribacteraceae bacterium
CGCTCTTTTTCGGGGGCAATCTCTATCGCGGGGCGGGTAACTTCGCGGGTGAAATAGGGCATATGAAAGTCAGTCCATCCGGTAAATTCAGCAGTAAAAATGGTAAAGATTCCTTTGAGACAATCGCGAGCCGGACCGCGGTTGTTGAAGCTATCACAAATGATATAAAAGAAGGAAAAAATAGTGTTCTGAGTAAATACGTAGAATCGGGCAAAAGAATAAAGAGCAAAGCTTTGGCCAATGCAGTAGAGGACAAAGATAAAGTTGTTGTCAAACATTTGAAAGCCTCATGCAATACAATTGGAACTGTTCTCGGAAGTCTGACCACTTTACTGAATCTCGATACCATTGTGCTCGGGGGAGGGGTAATAGAAGCTATGGGGGATTATATGCTGCCTAAAATAGAATCGGCATTTAATGATGCTGTAATTGCAGACGCCGGCAAATGTGTGAAAATAAAGGTCACCAAACTGGGTGACGACGCGCCTCTTTTCGGCGGAATAGCATTAACTGAAGAACTTATGTGATTTAAAAGATGGATATAAAGGGTGTTAGATTATGACGCCCTTTCTTCATCCTCAATGGATTTTTCAATTTCCTCAAGCTCCTCCTGTAATCCAGCCCATTTTTCGTAGAGATTTTCCAAAGTCTCTTTTATTTTGCCGTATTCCAGGTTTTTTTCTTTTGCCAGACCGGGATTGTTATAAATATCGGGATCGGCAAGTTCTTCTTCCAATCTGTTTTTTTTTGCTTCGTTTTCTTCCAGAGCTTTTTCGGCAGTTTCTATATTTTTTTTCAAATCCCTGGTAAGTGAGTATCTTTTTTTCCTGAGTTCCGCTTCTATCCTTTTTTGTTCTTTCCTTGTTACTTTTCCGGTATCTTTCCGCGCTTGTTTCGGAGCGGAAGTTGTCTGCTCCTCCTCTTCTTCTTTTTTTTCCAGATAATAATTAATATTACCGTAATAAATTTTTAACCTGTTATTCCTGACCTCAATTGTTTTATTTGTTATTGGAGCCAAAAAATCGATATCGTGGGATACAAGCACTACTGTGCCGCTGAAATTGATAAGAGCCTGCTGAAGCACCTTTTTAGAATTAAAATCAAGATGGTTGGTCGGCTCATCAAGTATAATCAGGTTTGCTTTTGTGAGCATCAGTTTTGCCAAGGCCACCCGGCTTTTTTCACCACCTGATAAAACAGATACTTTCTTAAATATGTCCTCATCTGAAAAAAGAAAAGAGCCGAGCAAAGTTCTTAATTGTCCCGGGGTATATTCATCGGAAATATCCATCATTGAATCGAGCACATCTTTTTCCATATCCAGGTCTTCTGTAACCTCTTGCGCGTAATATGAAACAGAAGTATTATGCCCGGTTATTCTTTCACCGCCGGTAGGGGAGAGGCGTCCCGAAATAATTTTGGAAAGGGTAGTTTTTCCCGCTCCGTTAGGGCCAACGAGAGCAATTTTGTCACCTCTTTCAATTTGAAGAGTAAAATCTGAGAAAACCTTTAGATTACCATAGAATTTTGAAATCTCTTTAAGATCAATAGGTATAATTCCACTCTTGGGAGGATCGGGGAACCTGATATTTATTTCGTTTTCCTCTTCGGGCAGAATTATATTCTCATCTTTATCAAGTTGTTTTATTCTGCTCTGGACCTGTTTTGCTTTTGTGGCTTTGTACCGGAATCTTTCAATAAATTTTTCAACCGATTTTCTTTTTTTCTGCTGATTTTTATACTCAGCCAGAAGCTGCCGGTTTCTTTCCTCCCTGTATTCCTGGTATTCTGAAAACCTGCCATTAAAAAATGAAACATTTTTATTGTAAATTTCGAGTGTTCTTTCGGTGACCGCATTAATGAAATAACGATCGTGCGAAACAATTATCATTGCTCCCCTGTATGATTTGAGGAAAGCGGTAAGCCACCGCAGGGAATCGATATCAAGATGGTTGGTGGGCTCATCAAGCAGAAGAAGATCATTTTCCTCAAGAAGCAATTTCGCCAGTTCAGCCCTCATCTGCCAGCCGCCTGAGAATTCCTCTATATTTCTGTCGAAGTCCGACTCGGAGAAGCCGAGTCCGATCAGGACTTTTTGTGCCCTTGAATCAATAGAATAATAGTCTATCCTCTCCTTGCCGGAGTTTAATTCACCAATAAGAGAGGCAATTTCCGATTTTTTTTCAATGTCACTCTCAATTTCAATTTCCCTGAGCAGTTCCTTTTCCCGCTTTTCAATATCGGCTATGTTATAAACCGAGCTTCGAACCTCCTCAAGAAGATTTTTCCCTTTCAGGGCTATAAATTCCTGTGGCAGATAACCGGTGCGTGTACCTTTCTGTATAAAGAGGTCCCCCGTTTCGGGATGCTCCTCTCCGGTTAAAAGTCTGAGCAGAGTCGACTTCCCGCTTCCGTTTGAACCGACGAGAGCAATTCTGTCACCCTTGTTAATTTTAAGATTTACATTAGAGAAAAGGTTTTCACCGGTAAACTGAACAGAAAGATTCCGGATATCTATCATAAATGGCCGACCTGTAAATATTCTATTTTCTGATAACTGCTGCCTTTGCGGTTGCTACGGAATTGGCTTCTTCATCAAAAGCGATAATAATGTATATTCCTGAGGCAACTAATTCATTATTTTCATCTCTGCCATCCCAAACTGCCGTTCTTCCCCCGGGTGTTACAAACTCGCGTATAAGACTTCCGCTAACAGAAATAATTTTTATTTCACTATCCTCAATTAATCCGTTAATATAAAGATTATTATCGGCGCTCTGACTGATTCTGAAAGGATTAGGATAAATATCCAGTTCTCCGAAACTCTCAGCCGGTTTTCTGAAAATAGAGCTAAATGAGACGAGACCATAATCAGTGCCGATATAAATGATACCATTTTCCTCATCTATTGTGATGCTTCTTATTTCATCAGAGGGAAGAGGGCTGTTGGAAACAGTGAAATTTTCCAGCAGGGAAGTGCCGTCAGGTGACATAACAAAAACACCCTTCTGAGTGCCAACCCATTTTTGATTTACCGGATCGACGGCGATACAGCTTACTGCCTGCAATCTTAAAGGAAATACACTCGATATCCTGCTGGCAGGATTTTGTGTATTGGAGATTATGTTAACCCCTTTGTCGGTGCCTATCCACAGTTCACCCCGGTGGTCGACAGCTATATCACTTATTTCATTACTGTTCATTCCGTCTGAAGTGTTTATAAATCCCCAGGTATCGTCGTCGGTATCTTCAAGAGTATTATTTTCATTGAAGTAATATAACCCCGGTCCCTGGCTTGCACTACTCGTAACAGAGAACCATTTCGTATCATAGTCATCAATAGCGAATTGGGATGTAATTACCGTAGCGGTAGTGAGAGGTGAGGATATCTCGTAATGATACCAGTTATTATCGGGTGTTAAAACGCTGAGAGCTTTTTTATCGGCGGATTCAAAATTCAATGCCCATTCATTACTCCTTGAATCTGCTTTTACATCCATAATAACAAGAAAAACGGGATCGTTTTCAATACCGATCATGCCGGTATTTTCAGTTGTATAAGTTGTAAAAACATCATCCTTTATTTTTGTAAATCCTCTTCCCCAGCTGCTCATATAAACAGCGCCATCCGGTCCTGATGAGGCGGCATGAAAACCGTTAACGATTATATCGTCAGGATTACTTTCTTTGTCATAAAAATTCCATCCTGCGTTACCAAAACTATAAATGCCTCCATTTTCATACGCTCTTCCTGTTCCGCCCCAGAGAACCCCTCCTGTGCTGATAGTCATCGAATAAAATGAATTTGTTGAGGGAGCATTTGGGAGTAAAAGAGAAACATCGCCGTTCTGATACTTCATCAATCCTTTGTCCGTTGAAAACAGGAGGGAGTGATCATCGGAATATGAAATTGAGTTGATATGAAAACCTTCCGGGGTATATATTAATTGAGAGCTGCTTCCGTCAAAAAGATGTACTGAGCCGTCGCGAAGTGTAAACAGAGAATCATTTTGAACACAAATGTCTGTGACATTCGTTCCTTCATAAAAAGTGGTGGAGATGTTGTTGAATGTAATCGAGAGAACTCCGTTGTCGGTTGCCGCCAGTACCACATCTCTGTAGAGCGCGAACCTGTAAATAATACCCGCGGGGATATCTGAATTATAAGAATATATATCCCATGATTCGGGCGCGCTCAGGTTTACAGCATCCCGTTTTTGAACCGCGAGTCCCGATTCGGTAGCGGCATATAATATATCTGAACGAAAAACGGTGTATACCGGGATCGCCGAAAGAAAGCTGCCAAATTTCTGGTAGGTATCAATAAAAAGAAGACTTTCCGTATTTATCAGTGATACGCTGAAATCGGTCGCGATATAAATTGTATCACCCCAGGGGAAAATATCATTAATCTCTTTCAGACTCATTGATGTTGATGAAATATCCAGTATTTTATTTATTTCGCCGGTTTGCGGGGTAATCACATTGATGGTTCCTTCCTGTGTTCCGGCCCAGAAACGTGAATAGTGATCAACACCGAGAGATGTAAGTTCCTGCGAGCTTAATCCGCCTGATTTTGTGTATATACTGAAATTTTCATCTTCCATGTCGAAGTAGTAGGCTCCGCCGCCGGAAATTGCCATTATGCCTTCTTCGGTCGCCGCGGCCCTTCTTGTATCCTTAAGACTGGTATAACTATTCCATGTGCCATTTATCTGTGGAAAAAGAAAACCTGGAAACAGCAATATCAGTATTGGGAAAATTTTATTCATCATAATCAATCCGGGTAATTTTAATAAGTCAGGGAAACAAATTTATGAAAAAATAAGGAAAATATTACTCAGCCGGAATACCAAAATAAATGCATGTGAAGGAGACAGTCAACCTTTTTCCGATAAATAATTTTTAAGTTTGTCAACTTTCAGACCTGAAACGGAATAGTCGCCCGGCAGAAGAACCATACCTCTGTTATTACCATGATAATCCGAGCCTCCGGTATCGAGAAGGGAGAACTTGTCTCTGATTTGTTTTAGCTGTTTAATTCGCGCGGGGCTGTGGGAAGGATGTAAAGTTTCGATACCATCAATTTTTTTTCGAACAATCCTATTAATGATATTATCGGGCAGACTACCCGGATGTGCCAGAACAGCCAGTCCGCCGGCGGTATGAATTATTTTTACAGCATCATCAGGCTTAACTTCAGCTTTTTCAACGAAAGCCGGTTTATTTCGCGCGAGATATTTATCGAAAGCTTCATGGAAGTATTTGATATAACCTTTCGCGAGCAGCAGATCGGCTATATGAGGCCTGCCGATAGTTTCATCTCCCGCATGATTTTTTACCTCTTCAAAACTGATATCAAAACCATGAGCATTGAGTCGGGAAATTATTTTTTTTGCCCTTATTATTCTTTCTTTACGGAGATGTTCTAAAAATTTGAGTAATTCAGGAGAGGAAATATCAATAAAATAGCCCAGGATGTGTATTTCGAATGTGCCAAGAACACTGCTTATTTCAATTCCGGGAATTACCTCCAGCCCTTTTTCCTGACCGGCTTTTATTCCTTGGCCGACACCGCCGACAGTATCATGATCTGTAATGCTGATTATATTGAGGCCGGCATTTTTCGCAATATCAACAAGTTCAGACGGGGTATGAACCCCGTCTGAAAAACTTGAATGCATATGGAGATCAGCTTTCAGGCAATGAGAACTAGTGATAGGTTTCCTTAAATTTCTCGTAATTAAGGATACGAAGTCTCGAACTTTCAAGTTCAATCAATCCCTTTTTTGCAAAAGAATGAAGAGTTCTGGAAATAGTTTCGCGTGAAGTTCCTGCCATATTGGCTAAATCCTGCTGAAGAGGCAGTTTTTCGATTTCGACCACTCCCTGCCGTATCATCCCGACATCATCCGCGATCTGAAGAATAACAGTGGCAACCTTTCCTTCAGCATCCTTCAGGGTAAGGGCTTTAATTTTCATATCGGCAGCCCGCAGACGTTTGGTAAGCTCCTGAAGCAACGCGATTGAAACTTCAGGATGTTCGTAGAGGAGGTCGAGAAACTGATCCCGCTGAATAATAAACACAGTGGAATCTTCAAGTGCGATAGCGTTAGCTGAACGGGTCAGCCCGTCGAGAATGGCCATCTCGCCAAAAAAGTCGGATTCTCCCAAAATAGAAAGGATAACTTCTCTTCCGTCATTACTGGTCCTGGAGATTTTTACCTTTCCATCAATAATGACAAAAAGCGCTGAACCGTCCTCTTCCTCCATAAGAATGATGTTATCTTTTTTGTAACATCTTTTTGTCCCGATTTTCGCTATTTTTTCAATTGTTTCTTCATCTAACTCCGAAAAAATAGGGACGTACAATAAAAAATCACTCGAACCTTGCATATTGGCCCCTGGAATAATCACTAAAATTTGTGATTCGCATCACATTAATAATGAAAAAATCAGCCATTTGCAAGTAGAAAAGTATTAAGATCACCTTCCTATGAAGAAGATAGGGCTACTGACTGTTATTTTTCCATTAAATTTCTCAGGAATTAAAATAGTAAAAAATTATAACATATTAAAAAAATGTTGAGTAATAATCAAATAGCTCAAAAATAGCAAAGAGAACTTATAAAATGTACCGCATATGAGCGTTATAGTCGAAAAAACTAAGGCATTACCGGAATAAAGGCTTAGTTTTATTGATTGCAAAGGAATCTGATTAATGCTATATTTACAGATTGAATTTTTATTAACATGATTTCAGGAGAAAAAAATGGCAACCAAAATAGGAATTAACGGATTTGGACGCATAGGAAGGCTTGTTTTCAGACGCGCGCTTGACCTTGGCGGAATAGAAATAGTTGGTATTAATGACCTGACAGACGCCAAAACACTTGGCCACCTGTTAAAATATGATTCAGTACATGGCAAGTTTAAAGGTGAAGTTAAAGTTGACGGTGATACTCTGATCGTAAATGGTCAGCAGATTAAAATCACCGCGGAAAAAGATCCTGCCAATCTGAACTGGGGCGAACTCGGAGTTGATGTCGTTATAGAGTCGACAGGTGTATTCAGGACAAAAGAACTTTGCATGAAACATGTTGAAGCCGGCGCTAAAAAAGTTATCCTGACAGTTCCGGCTAAAGGTGATATTGACGCCACCGTAGTTCTTGGCGTAAATGAAGAAGACCTTACTGATGAAGCTGTTGTTGTTTCAAATGCTTCATGTACAACAAACTGCCTCGCTCCGATGGCAAAAGTTCTTAATGACAAATTCGGTATTGTTAAAGGTTTTATGACTACAGTTCACGCTTATACAAATGACCAGAGAGTACTCGATCTTCCTCACAGCGACCTTAGAAGAGCAAGATCAGCGGCTGTTTCAATTATTCCCACTACAACAGGCGCGGCCAAGGCGGTTGGTAAAGTTATCCCTGATTTAAAAGGAAAACTTGATGGTTTCGCGTTAAGAGTGCCAACTCCTGACGGCTCAATCACTGACCTGGTTGCTGAACTTAAGACTGAAGCTACCGTTGAAGAGATAAACACCGCGATGAAAGAAGCTGCTGAAGGCCCAATGAAAGGGGTAATGGAATTTTGTGAAGATCCTATTGTTTCAGCTGATATCGTTGGCAATTCACATTCTAATATTTTTGATTCTCTTTCTACAATGACTAATGGCAACATGGTTAAAGTTGTCGGATGGTATGACAACGAATGGGGATATTCCTGCCGGGTTGTAGACCTTCTTAAAAAAATCGCGTAGATAAAACCGCTCAGAAAATTAAAAGACGCATGAACTCATTTATGAGTCTGCGTCTTTTTTTTATATAAGTTTATAAAATAAACAGGAGAAAGAGATGAATAAATTATCAATTGATAATATGGAGCTGGGGGGGAAACGGGTATTAGTACGTGTTGATTTTAATGTTCCCCTTGATGAAAATCAAAATATAACTGACGATATACGTATTACCGCCGCGCTGCCGACCATCAAAAAAATAGTTGCCGATGGCGGACGCGCCGTTTTAATGAGTCATCTTGGAAGGCCGAAAGGGGAAAGAAAGCCTGAATTCAGCCTTAAGCCGGTTGCCGTAAGACTTGGAGAACTGCTCGGGAAAGAAGTGAAATTCGCCGCTGATTGTATTGGAGATGAGGTGGAAGGATTAGTAAACTCACTGGAAGACGGGGAAGTGGCATTACTGGAAAACCTCAGATTCCATAATGAAGAAACCAAAAATAATCCCGATTTCGCCAGGAAACTTGCTTCCCTTGGTGATATATATGTTAACGACGCATTTGGCAGCGCTCACCGCGCCCACGCTTCGACAGAAGGTGTGACAAAGTTTATTGACACATGCGGAGCCGGTTATCTGATGGTTAAAGAGCTGGATTATCTTGGCAAGGCTATAGCTGATCCCAAAAGACCTTTTACCGCTATTCTTGGCGGCGCTAAAATATCAGGCAAAATAGATGTAATTGAAAACCTTATGCCAAAGGTTGATAACCTTATTATCGGCGGCGGAATGGCTTACACATTTTATAAAGCCATGGGACTTGAAATAGGAACATCTTTACTCGAAGAGGAAAAAATTGAAATGGCCGGTGAAATACTGGAAAGAGTAAAAGGTGAGAAGGTTAATTTTATGCTTCCTGCTGATGTTCTTGTAGCGCCGGAATTTAAAAATGATTCTCCTTCAACAGCGGTTAAAATTGATTCCATGCCAGCCGATCAGATGGGACTGGATATTGGTCCGGATACAATTGAAAAATTTGCTAAAACTATTGAAGAAAGCAAAACTATTGTCTGGAATGGTCCGATGGGAGTATTCGAGTTTGATAATTTCGCGGCAGGAACTAATGCTATCGCCAATGCGTTGGTTAAAGCGACGGAAAATGGCGCGGTTACTGTAATTGGCGGCGGAGACAGCGCGTCGGCAATAAAAAAAGCCGGACTTGCCGATAAAGTTTCTCATGTATCTACCGGTGGAGGCGCTTCACTCGAATTTCTTGAAGGTAAAGAGCTTCCGGGCGTTGTAGCGCTCACAGACGCGTGATTTTTTGAGAACTTTTTTTTATTGAAGCAGTCTAACTGATTAGTTAGATTGCTTCTTTGTTTTTTATGATTGAGTTATAAACAGGAATAAATGATGGGATACCAGGACAGAAATTATTACAGACCCTCGGGAGTAGGTGGATTTAGTTTTTTCCCGCCGATGATCAAACTTTTATTAATTACCAACGGGGCGGTATTTGTTTTAATGATAATCGCGAGCGGAATAACAATAGACTATCCTTTAAATCTCAATCATCTGCTCACAAAATATTTCGCGCTGATCCCGTTTTCAGATGGTATAGTTCCTATCGACAATATGAGGGGCATTGACGCTGTTTTTCTTCCCTGGCAGCTTATTACATACCAGTTTATGCATTCACTCCAATCATTCACACATATCCTGTTTAATATGTTCATGTTATGGATGTTCGGAATGGAACTTGAGAACATGATGGGCTCAAAGAAATTTTTAATATTTTATCTCGTATCGGGTGTTGGCGCAGGACTACTTCATCTGTTATTCTCTCCGGGTCATGTTCCGGTTATCGGCGCTTCGGGCGCTGTTTACGGAGTTATGGTAGCGTTCGCCATGTCCTTCCCCGACAGGTATATTTATATTTATTTCCTTGTTCCCGTTAAAGCAAAATATCTTATTACATTCCTTGTCATTTTCGAATATATATCGGTTGGCAGCCCCAGTATTGTTGCCCATCTCGCTCATCTCGGCGGTGCCCTGACGGGCGCGATATTTATTTTGATTGACCGGAAATATTATCTGAAGTTCGACAAAATATTTGACAATCTTAAGAATACTTATACTAAAAAAACGGAATCCGGACCCAAAACCCCTTTCAGAAGGCCGGTCCATAATGAACCGGATGTACAGGAAGCCAAATTTTATGACATAAACGATGTTTCGGCCGAACCTGAACAGGAGGAAATCGACAGAATCCTTGATAAGATAAGCCGGAGCGGCTACCAGAACCTTACTGAAAAAGAGAAAAAAATTCTATTTAATGCGAGCAAAAAAAATTAGACCGCTCCTGATTCTTATATTGCTTTCAGTAATTCTCTTTTCCTGCGGGATGGGAAAAGAGGAAAAATATGATGAATATGCCAGGGCCTATACCGATATTCTTTTTCTGAAGCACAAATATGGATGGAATAAAGACACACTTAACGTAAAGATTGACAGTATCTTCACGTATTATCAAATATCAGGGGAAAAATATAACCGGTTTTTCGAGTCAATTAAAAACGATGAGGGTAAATGGAAAAAATTTTTTGATATATCAGAGAAATATCTTGATTCGCTGAGGCATAAAAAGTACTAAATTTATCCTGCTTTAATTTTCCCCAGCGCTACCCTGATTTTGGAAAAAGAAATGTTTTTGTTCAGACCCGCTTTTATTTCTTTCATATCCCATATCCCCCTATCCGCCATTCTTTTAATATCTTCAAATTCATTTTTATCGAAGAGATGGTTTATACTCAATCCCGGAAAATATATCAGCAATGATTCAATCTGCATTGATACCACTGCCTCGGGCAATCCCGAAAGAGAAGCTATATCTGAGATATTATATTTTTTTTCAAGCAATGAATGAACACTCAGCAGGTTTTCTGGAATCTTTTTATTTGTAACCTCCTGTTCGGGCGAAGTTTTGTTTTCTTTTATAAACTCATTTATCACCAGTAAAAATTCCTCACCCGCTTTGTTGAACATCCTGTTGGTCATGCCCTGAATAAAAAACATTTCCGATTTATTTTTCGGTTTTTTATCTGCGATCATTTTAAGGATTTTATCCGGACATATAAGGTCGGGACTTTGTGAAAACCTCGAAGAGACAGATTTCCTCGCCTGACGCAAAAGATTAAAAAGTTTGAGTTCCGATTCATAATTTTTTTCCTTCATTTCCGGCGTTGCTCTTCCGGCGATATTTTCTTTCCCTTTTTCGGTAAGAGAAATCAATCCCTGAATTTCAGCCGCTGATTTTTCCTCAATCAGCTGTTTAAGAGCATGTTCAATTTTTTCTTTCTCTTTCCGGCGGAAAATTCCATAAACGGAAATATTTTTAAGATAATCTTTTTTACTGGTTCCCCTGAGAAGAGAAAAAATGTCTCTTCGCGTGACAGGACCCTTTAATTCATGGAGAGATTGAATTACCTGGGTTTTTATCCATTCAAGTTCGTTTTGATCAAAAAGTGGTTTTTTCAGGCAGTTATCACATCTTCCACAGGTTTCATCATGTGTTTCACCAAAATACTGAAGAATAAAATTTGAGCGGCAGTTTTCGGTTTCACAAAACTCTACCATTTTTCCAAGTTTGGAAAAAGCGGAGGATTCAGCCATTTTGATAGACTGAAAATCGATCTGAAGATAGGATGAATCGGCTCTCGGGGCTGTGATTCTTATTTCAGGTTCATCATTCGGTCGGTCAAGGGTGATTATCCCGATATTTTCCAGACCCTCAAAATTTCCAAACAATTTCTTTAAATCTATACCAAGTGATTCGGCAATCTTTTCACTGTTTATTTTAACTTTTTCCCTGAGCAGCTTACTTCCATATTCTCGCAACAGAATAATTATCAGATTCTTATAGTCTGTGTTAGCGATTTTTTTTACATACTTTTGAAGGTCTTCCGGTGGCATTGAAAACTGAAGAAACGTATTGCCTGAAAAATCAGGATTGTATTTTATATATCCGGCATTTTCCAGAACAGAAAGGGCTGAATTCACTTTTGCGCGGGAAATACCATGGAGGTCGAATTTATTCAAAAGGTTCTGGCCGGCGGCAACAGGATTGTTATAAGAGTTTCCTACGGCGAGCATAACAGAGTCGCAGATGGCGTCATATACCCTGGCAACCTCCTCATATTCAGGATATTGATTTTTAATGAAATATTCCTGAAGCGATTTATCGCGGCTGTTAGTAAGAAGGAAAGCGTGAGAATTTTTACCATCCCTGCCCGCCCGGCCTATTTCCTGGTAATAGGCTTCCATTGAGCCGGGCATATTATAATGCACCACAAGTCGGATGTTGTTTTTGTCTATTCCCATGCCAAACGCGTTTGTCGCGGATATAATATCGATTCTTCCTTTTAGGAAATCATCCTGCACAATTTTTCTCATTTCCGGACTTAGTCCGGCATGGTAATAGGTGCATTTATATCCGTTCTGCCTGAGAAGTTCGGCGGTTTTTTCACTTTCTTTACGAGTGGAAGTGTATATTATCGCGGGGGCTTCATATTCGGAAATAATTTTGAGAAGTTCACTTTTTTTACCAGTATCCGACCTGACATTTATTGAAATGTTATCCCTTGCGAAACCTGTTACAAAAACTTCGGGTTCCCGCATGCCAAGCTGTAACAGAATATCCTCTCTTACATCGGGTGTCGCTGTCGCGGTAAATGCCGAAATATTATCAATGCCTGTATATTCGGCAAATGACCTGATCATCCTGAAGCTGGGTCTGAAATTATGACCCCATTCACTAATGCAGTGCGCTTCATCAACAAAAAGATATGAAACATCAATAGCCTTTATTTTTTCCCTGAAATCAAAAGACTCAAGTTTTTCAGGCGCGACATATAGCAGCTTGAGCTTTCCGGAAAGAATTAAAGCAAAAACTTCATTTACCTGGTTAAAATCAAGTGTACTGTTTAGGTAGGCCGCTTCAATGCCTTTTTGTTTTAACGTGTCCACCTGGTCCTTCATCAGGGCAATCAGGGGAGAGATAACAATGGAGAGTGAAGGAGCCATTACAGCGGGCACCTGGTAACAGATTGATTTCCCGCCGCCTGTCGGCAATATGGCCAGAACATTTTTTCCGTCGATAACAGAATTGATTATTTCTGTCTGGCCCGGTCTGAACTGATCGAAACCAAACCACTCTTTTAACGCGTCTAAAGGGGTGACTGAAGATTTCATATTATATCTGGGTAAATAACTTTTTTTAGAACAGTCAAAATATTATTTTACGCAAAGTTAAATAAAAACTCTTTGAAATGCGGATGATAAAGATAATCAATCTAACAAAAAGTTTCGGACGGATCTTTGCTCTATCGAGTGTTAATCTTGAAGTGGCCAGGGGTGAATTTTTCGGACTGCTCGGTCCAAACGGGGCTGGTAAATCGACATTAATTGATTCTGTCATAGGTTATCATGAACCGGACCAGGGGAGTATAACGATTGATGGAGAAATGTCGGCTTATACTAACATGGAGCTGAGGAAAAAAATCGGATATGTGCCGCAGGACCTCGCGTTATTTCAGGAACTTTCGGCAATTCAGAATTTAAAAATCTTCGGCGGTTTTTATAATTTACCTTCACATCTTCTCAGGGAGAGGATAACAAAAGCGTTAAAACTTGTTCAGCTTGAAGCAAGGGAAAAAGATATTGTTAAAAATTTTTCCGGGGGAATGAAAAGAAGGCTGAATATCGCCGCGAGTATACTCCATGATCCTGATTTGATTTTATGCGATGAACCAACTGTGGGAGTAGACCCCCAATCGAGAAACGCAATCTTCGATATGCTGAAAGAGCTCAACCGGCAGGGTAAAACCATTATATATACAACACACTATATGGAAGAGGCAGAACGTTTGTGTTCACGGCTTGCGATAATTGATAACGGCAATATTATCGCTCAGGGGACGTTAAATGAATTGCTCTCAAAAGCCGGGGAGAAGGGAAAGTTAAGAATATTTAAATCGGGTATTAATGCCGACCAGATCCGGTTTCTCGACAAATATGGTGAAATTGAGGAATATGAATTCTGGTACGAACTTAAACCTGCGCGGGAGAGCGGCCCATATTCCGAACTTTTTACTATTCTGGAAGAGCATGGAATATCAAATGAATTTATTGAGATAAGGAGAGCGACACTTGAAGATGTTTTTCTTAACCTTACCGGCAGGAGTTTAAGAGATTGAAGAATATTATACTTTTAATTAAAAAGGATATTACCAGGTTTACAAAAGATAAACCTGCCATGCTGCTTACCTTTATTGTTCCGGCGGTGCTTATTGTTATTTTCGGAAACATTTTCGGCGGGGGAGGCGGCAGCGCGCGAAAAGCGAATGTCATTCTGGTTAATGACTGCGGCAACGAGATTTCCAGAGTATTTGAAAAAAAACTTAATGACAGTCAGTCTCTTAATATATTAACAGAATATACTGAAGAGGATGGCAAGAAAGTGATTTTCACAGAAGATAAGGCTAAAGAATTTATTAAATCCGGCAAAGTAAGGGCCGCGCTTATTATGCCTGAGGATTTTTATGCCGATACATCTTCCGGATTGAAATTCAAACTATATTATGACCCGCGGAATGAAATTGAGTCGGCCATCATTCAGGGATCACTTCAGAAAACACTTATGATGGGATTACCCGGTCTGTTTCCAAAACTGCTTCAGAAAAAGGCAGGTTCATTACTTGGAGCCGAAAAAGGAGGCAAATTCAATAAATCGATGGCCGGACTTATCGGCAAATATTTTAATATTGATCCTGAAAAAGTGCTTGATCCTGAAATTATTCCTGATTCTTCCGGAAAACAACCTGACTCAACAGCCGGGGAAGGTTCAAATATTCTAAGCGGACTTGTAAATATTGAAAAAGAACAACTTGTTGGGCAGGAGGTTAAAAACCCGGGAGTGACAAGAATTGTCGGAGGATGGGCAATAATGTTTCTTCTGTTTACCCTCACAGGCGCCGCGACATCTCTTTTTGAAGAAAAACAGGAGGGATCATTAAAGAGGCTTGTCTGCATGCCTATTAAAAGATCGGAACTCTTATGGAGCAAATATATCTATTCTATTCTCCTCGGAATTTTCCAATTGCTTATTCTTTTCCTTTTTTCATGGTTACTTTTCGATGTGGATATATTTTCCAACTTTTTTAACCTGTTGATAGTAATCGCGGCTTCGGCTTCGGCAGCGGTCGCTTTCGGAATGATAATTACCTCATTCGCTAAATCCCTGGCGCAGGCAAACGGACTCGCCACATTTATTATCCTCATTATGAGCGCTGTCGGCGGATCATGGTTTCCTGTTTCTTTACTGCCGGACTGGATGCAGATGATCGCGAAATTTACACTGACCTATTGGTCTGTGGAGGCTTTCCTCCAGGTATTGTGGGCGGGCGCGGGATTTGCCGATATCGCCTTTCATATACTGATCCTTGTTTCTATGGCTGTAATAATTAATTTTTATTCTCTCCTGAGATTCAGAAGCGGAAAGGTGATATAATGGCCGGACATTCCATTGAAGTACAAAAACTAACGAAGGTTTTTTCTTCGGCTTTCGGCGGTCAGAAGGTGACTGCTCTCAATGATGTAAGTCTCGCGGTTGAACCGGGGACTATTTTTGGATTATTAGGACCCAACGGCGCGGGAAAAACCACTCTTATTAAAGTTCTGCTCGGAATAGTATACCAGACAAGCGGTGAAGCAAAAATCCTTGATACTGATGTCTCGAATTACGAAATAAGAAAAAGAGTTGGATACCTGCCTGAAAATCATAAATATCCCAATTATCTCACCGGTCAGGAAATAATGAGATTATTCGGCAGACTGAGCGGAGTATCAACGGACCTCAATAAAAAAATAAAAGAAAATCTCGAACTTCTCGGGATGTTGAAATGGAGGAAAACCAAAATCCGCAAATATTCGAAAGGGATGATGCAAAGACTTGGGCTCGCCCAGGCATTGTTGAATGATCCCGATATTATTTTTTTGGATGAGCCGACTGACGGGGTTGATCCTCTCGGCAGAAAAGAGATACGTGATATTCTTATTTCATTGAGAGAATCGGGTAAAACAATTTTTCTTAACAGCCATCTGCTTTCTGAAGTGGAATTGATTTCTGACAGAATAGCGATTCTGAATAAAGGGGAACTTATTTATAACGGTAATGTGGATGAACTTACAACCGATGAGGACATTTACATAATTGAGGCTGAAAATGAAATAAATGGTGAAATATTTGAAAAGATCGGGAATATATCCAAAATTGACAAAAGGGAAGATAAGAGTCTGGAAATGAGAATTTCCTCTGTGTATAATCTTAATAAAATAATTGATATCCTGAGAGAAGGCAATATCTCAATTCTTCAGGTTAACAGGAAAAAGCTGAGTCTTGAGGATATGTTCATCTCAATGGTGGATGATGGAAAGGAGGGGCAAAATGTATAACATTTATCTCTTAAGCAAATATACTTTCAGGGAAGCCCTTGCAAAAAAAATATTTATCGTCTTCTTTGGAATATTAACATTTATCTTACTGGTTTTTACCATCATATTTTTTTCTGTCGATCCGGCCAATCTTGCCGGATCAGTCAGACCGCAGGGGAATTTGAGCTTTGAAGACCTTACATTAAATCAATTTGTAGCTACAAATATCGCTGCTCTGATAATCACTCCTCTTTTTCATGTCGGACTCTTCCTCTCTATTTTCGCGGTTTCAGGATTTATTCCCGCCTTGCTTGAGAAAGGAAATGTCGATTTATTCCTTTCGAAGCCGATTTCGAGAATGCAGCTTATTCTGGGCAAATTTTTCGGGGGTACTTTTATGGTATTTCTGAATGTCGCCTGGCTTGTTGGGGGAATATGGATATTATTCGGTCTTTTCCTCGATGTCTGGAACATAAACATTCTCGCTACAATATTTACGATTACCTTCGCGTTTTCCTCTGTTTATGGCATCATTATCCTGACCGGAATTCTTACCAAAAGTTCTATCATGGCAATGATGATATCCTACCTGATCTATTTTGTTTTTTCTCCCCTTTTAAGATATCGTGAAAGTATCGCGGGTCTGACCGATAGTAAAGTTACAGGGTATATGCTGGATGGAATTTATTATATTTTTCCTAAAATTTCGGAATTGGGTGATATAACGATCAAAATTCTCATTGGAAGCAGTGATTACAGTTATCAGCCTGTTATAACCACACTGCTTTTTACAATTCTCATTTTAGCGACCTCTATTTTTATTTTTGGTAAAAAGGATTTTTAAAAGTGGAAAAATGAATCATTATTCCATTTTAATAGTGGTATAGAAGTTGATACATTATTTTTCTGAAAAATAATTCGATAGTAAGAAAGTAAAACAATATAAATAAGCATATATTTGTCCTATTAAGTGTTTAAAGGTTAAGCAGAAAAATCAGGAAAAAAGATGAGTGAAGAAAAATTAAAACTTGAGGACCTTCTAACTAATGTAAAAAGAAACGATGAAAAAGGAAGAATAGATAAAGTTGCTATTATCGGAGCCGGGATTATGGGGCAGGGAATTGCCCAGACAGTCGCGGCAAAAGGAATTGATGTTTTAATTATTGAAAAGAATGAAGAATGGCTGGATAAAGCGAAAGAAAACCTTGGCGCCACTCTGGACCGCGAAATTACCAGATGGGCGATGACAAAAAGTGAAAAAAAATCGATTCTCGCAAGAATTGAATGGACACTGGAGATGGAATCGGCAGCCGATTGTGATGTAATTATTGAAGCGGTTGAGGAGAATTTCCAGTTAAAGAGATTAATTTTCAAGAAGATGGATGAAATTGTAAAACCTGAAGCAATTTTTATTTCCAATACTTCAACCCTGAGTCTTACAAAAATATCAGAAATCACCAGCCGCCCCGATAAAATAATAGGGATGCATTTTCACAATCCTGTCCCTAAAGTCGCGCTTGTGGAGCTTGTCAGAGGCCTGGAGACATCAGATGAAACTGTAAGCAAAATGACAGAATTTGCCCAGAAGATAGGAAAAACCGCGGTTGAAGTTTACGAATATCCCGGTTTTGTTACCACCAGGGCGATTGTGCCTCTTCTCAATGAGGCTATGTATATTTTGCTCGAAGGTGTCGCGACAGCCAAAGATATTGACACAGCTATGAAACTTGGTTACAATATGCCGCAGGGGCCTCTTGAAATGGCAGATACATTCGGCCTCGATGAAGTGCTCGCGTGGATGGAACAGTTATGGGGCACTCTCGGTGAACCGAGATTCAGGCCATGCCCGATGCTGAGAAAACTTGTCCGTGAAAGAAAACTTGGTAAAAAGACAGGTGAAGGATTCTTTAAATATGATGACCAGGGAATAAAAATAAGCTAAAAGTTTGGGGAAAAAATGAAAATATTAGTATTGAATTGTGGTAGTTCATCTATAAAATATCAGTTTATTGATACAGATACTGAACTTGTTCAGGCGAAAGGACTTGTTGAAAGAATAGGAATGAGCAGCGCTGTGCTCACTCATAGACCTCATGAAAAAGAAAAGATAAGAATTGTGGGTGAAATACTTGATCATACAATAGCTATCGAATATGTTCTCGCAGTTCTTTTAAGTCCCAATCATGGTGTTATAAAAGATATGAGTGAGATTGACGCGGTCGGACATCGTGTGGTGCATGGAGGAGAAACCTTTTCAGGTTCGGTTCTGATAACCGATGATGTCATTAAAGCGCTTGAAGACAATATTGAGCTCGCGCCTCTTCATAATCCTCCAAACCTTAAGGGTATCGAAGCGGCAAAATATCACCTGCCCGATACACCCCAGTGTGGCGTTTTCGATACATCATTTCACGCGAAGATGCCTGAGCATGCTTTCCTTTACGGCATCCCGATTGAACTTTACAAAAGATATAAGATTCGCCGTTATGGATTCCACGGTACTTCTCACAGGTATGTATCCCAGAAAGCTGCCGGGTTATCAGGCAAACCGGTTGAAGAACTGAAGATTGTTACCGCTCATCTCGGCAATGGAGCGAGCATGGCAGCGATAAAAAATGGTGTTTCTGTTGATACCTCGATGGGATTTACACCGCTTGAAGGACTTCTTATGGGCACAAGATGTGGCGATATGGATCCTTCTGTCGTAACATACATTATGGGTAAAGAAGGTTTGAACCTTTCAGAAATCAACACCCTTATGAATAAACACAGCGGTCTGGCGGGAGTCAGCGGCATATCGAGCGATATGCGTGAAATTGAAGAAGAGTTCTTAAAAGGTGATAAAAGCGCGACAACAACATTTAACCTCTTTTCTTACCGGATAAAAAAATATGTCGGCGCTTATACAGCGGCAATGGGAGGCCTTGACGCTCTTGTATTTACCGGCGGCATAGGTGAAAATTCACCCCTCGTCCGTGAATTTGTCTGCAAAGATATGGAATATATGGGAATTAAGCTGGACAAAGAAAAGAACAATCACCCCGAAAGTGACGACTGCGATCTTTCTGCCGCGGATGCCGCGACAAAGGTATTCAGAATCAGAACGAATGAGGAACTTGTTATCGCTCTGGATACAAAAGAAATTGTGGAAAATCTTAAATAAGATACTGCTCTATTATCCGGCAGAATGAAAGAGTTAAAATCTGCCGGATTCTTAATTTTTATTGATCTGCGTCAAAAATATTTCCAGCTGAGCATTTTTTTACATTTTTTATAATTCATTTTGTGGTATAACTGCAAAAAAATCTTTATGTTGTATTTTATCTTCATGATATCTAAACAATAAAAGAATTTACCATTGCAGGTATAAAAATGGATAAACCGGTTCAGTTAAAAATATCACTCCCAAAAGTTCCCAATATAGAACTGGTCGCGGTAGCCGGTCTGGAGCAGCTCGCCGAACATATGGCCATTCCGGAAGAAAAAACGGGTGAGGCAAAAATTCTGGTTACTGAAGCAATTATTAATGCATTGGAACATGCAGGGGATATCAATCCGACAGTAGATGTTGAATTTACAATATCACGTGAAAAAATGGTGATTTTTGTTCGTGATTACGGGACAGGTTTTAATCCCGATGAAGTCGAAAATCCCGATATTGCAATAAAGATCAAGGCTGAAAGAAAACGAGGCTGGGGCCTTAAACTGATGAAATCAATGTCGGATGATTTTATTATTGAGTCTGGCAGTGATGGCACAAAAATTACAATGATTAAAAAATTAACTTAAGAGGAAATTTTATGGGCGCCGAACTTACCCTTACTTCGGAACAAAAAGGAAGTTATGCCATAATTTCAACAACCGGGTATATCAATAACACTGGCGGCGATAAAATTGCGGATGAGTGTTACAGGCTGATTGACGAAGGAATCGCCAATTTTATACTTAATCTTGAAGGATCCAAAGTGGTAAACTCAATAGGAATCTCCATTCTGATAGAAATTATAGAAAAATTGAATGAGGTGGAGGGGCAACTTGTATTCTCAAATCTTGATCCATCAATTGAAAAAACATTTACAATAATGGGGTTATTCCAATTTGCCGGGAAAGCTGATACCGTTGAAGCCGCCGCCGGAAAATTTAGTGAGTAAATATATTTTCCATTATGGAATATGTAAATCTGTTTTCTTCGTTAATTGAAAAATGTAGTTCTAAAAGAAAACCTACAGCCGTTTTTAATATAATTTCAGCTTTTTTTATAGATTTTCTAAAAACCGATAATTTTTATTTTGAGGTGAAGTCCAAAAAATTCAAGGCTGATTTCGGAATTAGAAAAGAGGTTATTGCTGATAAAAACAATTCTTTTGGATTAAAACACGATTCAGTTGAATCTCTGCTTATTATTTATTGTTCCCCGCGAGAAAACAATATCGCGGAAGCAGGCCTTCTGTTTCGGTTCGCGATTTTGCTCCTTATCAATAAAATTAAAGATAGTGAACTCAGAGCTTCAGATTTCAGGTTTCGTCAGCAGATACTCTTTTCGGAGCATCTGAACAGAATATCTGAACTGGTAAACCGACAAATTGATTTCAGAGAAGAACTGGAAAATATTCTTCTTACATCGGCATCTTTTATGAATTCATCCAAAGGGCTGCTTTTTATTTCTCCCGATAGTCAGCTCTCCCTGGCATCCTATGGCCTGGAAAATTCAGAGATTGCTGAGATCAGCAAAAGGATTACTGAACATCGGAATATCGAAGAATTTAATCCGCGGGAAATTCCGGTGAAATTTGAAACTATTTTGTACAGGCCGATAATAAGCGACGATAAAATATATGGTTATATAATTTTTTATGATAAGGAGAGCCGTAAAGGATTTGCGGAATTTGATGATTATGATACCAGGATTACCGAAACAATAGCAAATGAGTTAGGCACAGCTCTTTCAAAACTGACACTATATAACCGTGAAAAATACAGCAGAGAAATAATCCGAAATGTACTTGATTCCGCCGCGGGAGGAATAATAGCAACTGATTCAGAACTGAGAATTCTGCTTCGCAATGAAAAAGCTTTATCTCTGGCGGGAATAAAGGATGATAAGGATAAGAAACTAACTGAACAGCTTCCAAGGTTAAGTCCGGTCAGAAAATTTATTGAAGATTCCAATGGGGGAGAAAAACCAATAGTGGGGGGGAATCTTCCATTATCAGCCAGAAATCCAAAAACATTAAATCTTCGTTATAATCCGCTAAATTATGTTACCCATAGCGGTATTCCGCAGAAAGGGGCAGTATACACTTTTGAAGATGTTTCGGAAATTAAGAGTCTGAAAGAAAATTTTTCGCGCTATGTAAGCCAGGAAGTCTTCGACAAGATTATTTCAAAACAGGCAAAAACGAGGCTGGGCGGAGAGAGAATAGAATGCGCGATTTTTTTCAGTGATATAAGAGGTTTTACCAGGTATAGCGAAACACTTCCCCCCGAGGAGGTTGTTGAGACTCTTAATCAATATTTCAACCTTATGCTGGGTTGTGTTAATGAATATGTCGGATATATCGACAAGCTGGTTGGCGATGAAATAATGGCGATATACAAAGAAGGTGAGGGAGTGAGTAATCCGACTTTGAACGCGGTCAGGACCGCTTTTCTAATGAAAGAAAAATTAAAAATGTTTAATGAGATGAGGCACGCCGAGGGAAAAGATCCGATTTATTTCGGAGTCGGAATAAATTATGGTTCGGTTGTCAGCGGCAATATTGGTTCATTTCAGAGGATGGACTATACAATAATTGGCGATAATGTTAACCTCGCGGCAAGATTATGCGGCGCGGCGGGAAAGGAACAGATAATTATTTCAGAGAACGCGGCAAAAAAAGTTAATGACTTAATAAAGCTGATTCCATTGCCATCAATTACTGTAAAGGGCAAAGAAAAACCGGTTAAAATATTTGAAGCCTCCAATTAAAGCGGTAATTAAAACTCCTTCCGAATATGACCAAATTCCTTAAAAGAATATTTATTTAAACATTGTATCTCTCGCCCCAGTTTTTTAATTTATTGTCATAATGCAGCTATTTGAGCTGATTATTTTGAAAATGAAAATCAGGAGATTATAATGACAAAACTGCTCTCCAGAAATGACGTTATTAAAGTATTAAATATGGATGACACCATAACAATATTAGACAAGGCGTTTGCCGATCTTTCGAATGGGAATGCCATAATGCCGCAGCGCACACCTATTACAACCCCAGATTATGAAGGACTGGCCTTATTCATGCCTGCTTATCTGAAAGGAATGGGAGCCCTGGGCGCTAAGGTTGTCACCGTATACAAAAATAATCCCTCCAAATTTAATATGCCGACTGTGATGGGAACAATCATTATCCTTGATGAAAAAACCGGCGCGCCGGTTGCTATTATGGATGGAGGTTTTCTTACTGCTATGAGGACCGGTGGTGTTGCCGGACTCGCGACAAAATACCTCGCGAGGAAAAATTCAAAAGTGCATACTCTTTTTGGCACAGGAGGAATGGCTCGCACTCACGCCTGGGCTGTTGATTCAGCGGCAGATATAGAAAAACTTGTTCTTTTTTCTCTCGATGAAAAGGGGAAAAAGGAAAATTTTGCCGAATCACTGAAAGATATAATCAAATGTGAAATAGTTATTGCCGATAGCGCTGAAGAAGCAGTGGGTGAAGCTGATATTGTTACATTGATAACAAGCGCGAAAGATCCGATTGTAAAAGGTGAATGGTTCAGGAAAGGAACGCATATAAATGGAGTCGGATCACATGCCCCGGCTATGAGAGAACTGGACTCAGCTACCGTAAACATGTCAAAGGTAGTATGCGATCTTGTCGACGCTTGCAAAGCAGAGGCTGGTGATTTTATTATTCCGGTTAACGAAGATGAGTGGAGCTGGGATAAAGTCCATGGATCCCTCGGTGATGTTATCACAGGAAAAATAAACAGTCGTGAAAATGATGAAGAGATAACTTTATTCAAGAGTGTCGGACTCGCTGTACAGGATATTTCAGCGGCTTTCCATGTTTATCAGCAGGCGCTGGAGAAAAATGTCGGCGCTGATTTTGAATTTTAGATAAAAAAGAGATTTGGGAAAGAGGAGGGCATGCGCGAGGCATGCCCCCTGTGATTAATTATTATGCCGGGCGAGTTTTTTTACGTTGAACTGGGCTACGAGTTTTTGTATTTCTTCCGTCGATTTTACATGATGTTCAATTGATTCAACTATTTCATCAACAAATATCGCGCTGTTTCGGGATACGTTGCTTATTTCATCGATGTTTTTGCTGATTTCATTACTCGTGACTGACTGTTGTTCTGTGGCGCTGGCGACCTGTTCGATTATCGCTGTTATATTTTCACTGTTGCTTATAATTTTTCTCAGCGCGTCATTCGCCCTGCCTGCCAGTTCTTTTCCTTTTTCAACTTCCGTTTTTCCCAGACTTATAGACTCAACTGCTTCGGAGGTATTCTTCTGAATATTCTGAATCATGGTTGAAATTTCTTTTGTCGCCCTGGTTGTTCTCTCGGCGAGTTTTCTTACCTCGTCAGCAACAACCGCGAAACCGAGGCCCTGTTCTCCGGCTCTGGCAGCCTCAATCGCGGCATTCAACGCGAGCAGGTTGGTCTGGTCGGCAATATCATTAATAACCTGAATGATCTGACCTATCTCATTGCTTCTTTCACCAAGTGTTGAAATAACTTCAGATGAATTTAATACTATATCGCCAATACGGTTCATTCCGTCAATAGTGCTTAAAATAATATCGCCGCTCTCCCTGGCAAAACCGACAGCTTCTTTTGCGTTATTTGCCGCGGCTTCGGCATTTTCCGTTGTCTGATGAATTGACACGGTCATTTCTTCAACCGAACTCGCGACAGCTTCAGACTCTTCATTCTGTTTTCTGATCCCTTCAGCTATCTGACCGGTTTGTTCGGTTATGAGATTATTGGAATTTATTGTTTCATCAACCGCTCCGCGCACAGATTCGAGCATTGACCTTATTCCGGCGACTGCTTTGTTGAACCCTGAATATAATTTCCCTATATCATCATTGTTTCCGGAAGATATTTCCACCGTAAGATCGCCGCTTGAAAATTTTTCAATTTCATTCAATAGTTTTTCTACACTTTCAGCGAGATATTTCTTTTCAGCCCCGAGTTCATTCATCGCTGTTTCTGTTTTCTTTATCTGTTCCTTCAGAATATTTTCTTTTTCGGTTAACAGTTTTTTATGCTTTTCAGATTCTTCATACTGTTTCCTGATCTCTGCATTATGCGCTTTCATTTTATTTATCTGGAACCTGTATATCCTGAACCCGGTGAATAGCAAAGCCCCGCTTATCAGTATCCAGAACCAGACCGTTTCATAAAAGTAAGCGGCGTAATCAATTTCGGCTTTTGCTCCTTCTTCATTCCATAAACCATCATTATTGGCGGCAATTACTTTGAAGGTATAATCACCGGGCGGAATATTGGTATAATAGGCGATTCTTCTGTTGCCCGCTTTAATCCAGTCATCATCAAATCCTTCGAGCATATATTTAAATTCAACCCGTTTAGGAATTTGAAAACTGAGCGCCGTATAATGAAATTCAAATTTTTCACTTCCCGCTTCAATTTCGGTAATTCCATCATGATTATAACTGCTGTCGTCGACAATAATTTTTTCTATCACTACAGGAGGAATAACATTATTGCCAGCCATATTTCCGGGATCGATAGAGACTACACCTTTTATGGTGGGAAACCATAACCTGCCCCGGTTATCCCTGAAGCCGGCCGGTTGAGCTGTGCCGTTGCATTCGCTGTTAATCATTCCGTCACTTTTTCCGAATCCGGTTGAAATAACTTTATCGGTTTTGCCATCCAAAAAATCATTGAGTTCATTAAGGTTGATATAATAGACTCCTTTATTGCATGACATCCAGAAATTTTGTTCCCTGTCCTCAAGTATGGAAAAAACAGGATCGTCGAAAAGTCCGTCTTCCGGGAGTACAGATTTAATGATGCCATTTTTAATACGGTTGAGTCCTGAACTTGTCCCGACCCATATAGCTCCGGACTTGTCTTCATAAAAACAACGGACAATATTATTTGACAAACCGTCGGCGGCAGTAAAAGATTTCAGGGAACCATTTCGTAAAGAGTAATTCCCCCTCCGCGGGTGCCTATCCAAATCCTGTTTTTACTATCGGTGTAAATGGTTCTTATGTAATCAGCTCCCAACCCGTTGCTGCTGTTATAAGTTATATCTGTCAGTTTCCCATCTTCCCAGATATTTATACCTTTTGTTGTGCCTATCCATACTCTTCCGTTTTTTTCCTGGCAGAGTGCCTTAACCACACCGTTTAATAACCCGTCGGATTCACGGATATTGGAAAAGCTGCCATTCCGCAATTTTGATACTCCGCCGCCATTTGTGCCAATCCAGAGTGTGCCCTCAAAATCTTCCATTATCGGGAAAACCACATTATCACCGAGGCCGTTTCTGGTGGTAAATACTTCCACTTTACCATCTTTTATCCTGTTCAGTCCGCCACCATCGGTGCCAAGCCAGATATTATCTTTTGAATCCTGAAATACGGTCCAGATGAAATCGTTAGATAATCCCTCCCGATGAGTATAAGTAACAAATTTGCCATCTCTTAATCTGTTCAGTCCGCCGCCATTTGTCCCAATCCAGACGCTTCCCTCACGGTCCTGACAAATTGCGGTGACATTATTATTTGACAAGCCATCCTCGATAGTAAAAGCTTCAATTTTACCCGCTCTCAGGCGGTTTAACCCGGTAATGGTTCCTATCCATAATACATTTTTATTATCGAGATATAGTGATCTTATTGTATTGCCAGTCAGGCCTGTTCTTTTCTAAAGTTGATTATTTCATCACTTTTAACGTTAAATAAACCACTTCCATCGGTCCCGACCCATATTGATCCGCCATATCCCCCGGCAATTTTCCAGATTCCCGGTTCAGGTCCGGTTTTATTCAATGCTGTCTTTGAAAAAATACCCTGCCGGTATTTGATCAGCCCTTTGGAAGTCGCGAGCCATATTGTACCCGATTTATCCTGGTAAATATCCCGTATCCTGTTATCGGGCAGACCATTTGTTTCACTATAGCATGTAAAGCCGGTACCATTATATCTGCATAATCCGCCGCCATCTGTCCCAATCCAGATAGTGTTTTCTCTATCCTGGTAAATGATCTCAACAAAATTATGGGGCAGTCCGTTTTCCTTTGTGAAATTTTTAACTCCTTCGGATGAAAAAAGTGTAACACCTCCTCCATCGGTGCCCAGCCACAGATCCCCGCTGCTGCTTTCACACAAGGTGGTAATATAATTGTTTTTAATTTCTTCGATGTTCTTTTTGTTAAAAACATCAAATTTAATTCCGTCAAAACGTGCCATTCCTTCCTGGGTAGCGAGGATTAAATAACCCTGCTGATCCTGAATTATTGCCTGAATGGAATTCTGTGGAAGCCCTTCATCTGTCTGCCAGATATCGAGCATGTACTGAGTGATTTGTTTTTGGGGATCAAGTCCCTGATTAGCAAGGAGGCTGGAAAAGAATATCAATGTAAGGGTGAAATAATAAGCAAGTTTTCGAAATGGAGCGATGATATAACGAAACATAAAATAATACCCCGGATTATTAATTACAATTATTTAGCGGCCCATCTAACAAAATTGTCATCAATTCAATATTATCGTATATTTCAATCCGATTTTTAGGTCATAATTGAATAAAAAATCGTTATTACGATTAATTTTTTTTAAGAAAAGGAGATTTTATGAAGGCGCTCATAGATTTTACTCTTGTTCCCATAGGAGTGGGTGTATCTGTCTCAAAATATATCGCGGAATGCCAGAAAATTATTGATAAAGCGGGACTGAAATATATTCTTCATTCCTATGGAACCAACATTGAAGGAGAATGGGATGAAGTATTTAATGTTGTAAAAGAATGCCATAAAAGGATTCATGAAATGGGCGCTCCGAGAATTTCAAGTGTGATCAAGCTGGGCACACGGACAGACAGGGAACAGACTATGCAGGATAAAATTGAGAGCGTAAATAAAAAAACGGGAAAAATTGATTAAAATAGTATTTTTCTCCGATTCACATCTTGGTATCGGATTAACTCAGAAGTCCGGTAACCAGGGTGACATGAGAGAGGAGGATTTTTTTACAAATTACAACTATATCCTGGGTTTCGCGGAAGAACAAAAGGCGGATATGGTAATTCATGGGGGAGATCTCTTCAACAGGTCTAACCCTCCCCCGGGTATAATCGAGAGGGCTTACAGGCCGCTGCTGAATATTGCCGAATCAGGGATACCGGTTTTAATTGTTCCGGGCAATCATGAAAGGTCTTTTCTTCCGGCGACTCTTTTTGACACACACCCGAATCTATTAAGATTTGATTTTCCCCGGACATATAATTTTTTCATAAACAACAGCAAACTTAGTTTCTCAGGTTTCCCTTTTTACCGGGGAGATATCAGGAGTGAATTTCCCGGTTTTCTCGAAAAAACAGGATGGAGAAATCATAACGCGGATTTCAGGTTTTTGTGTTTTCATCAGGCGGTTGAAGGAGCGAAAGTCGGGGTGCAGGACTATACCTTCCGATACGGTGAGGATGTAATAAAAATTACCGATATTCCGGCACAATTTAACGCGGTTCTCGCGGGGCATATTCACCGCGCGCAAATTCTGGAAAGCCGGCAAGAAGAAAGCGCCTCCGTTGTTCCGGTAGTTTACCCGGGAGCGATAGAAAGGACTTCCTTTGCCGAAAGGGAGGAGCGGAAGGGCTTTTATTTAATTGAGATAAATGATGGAACGGTTAAATTCCTTTTTAAAGAATTGCCATCGAGAAATATGGTAACAATTGATCTACGGGGATTAGAAATAATAAATGGCATTATGGAATCTGCCAGACCATTTTTTAATGATTGCGCCGAAGGTGATTTGGTCAATATTAAAATTCCTTATGAAACACGGAAAAAGGTCTTCGCGCAATTAACAAAACAAAATCTTGATGAGTGGCTCCCTGATAACACAGTATACAATATCAGTGTAACAAAGGAAAGATGAGATTCTAAATTTTCTCCGGGTTGCTAATATTCGACATCTTAATCGTCGTGACAGATATCTGTCATATCAGACCACCGGATAACATCCGGGGCTATTCATATTCGGCTCCAGTCGGAGCCATTAATATGATCCCTTTTTTGATTCCGGCTCGGCAGGTTTATTTAGAATCGCGGCCTGACTATCGGCAACATGTTATTAGGGGGATTACTGACAAATTTGGCTCTCCGTATTATCCTCAACATGTTAACGTTAGTGTGTTGGTAAGAGCCTAAAATCAGAACTCCTTACCTCTCGAAAAATGAAATCGCGGAAGTTTATCGCGAAATTATTATATCCCAGGCTTTCAATATAAACAGCATTTCTCATTCATCGAGCAAACAATAAAAAAGATATTCCATTTTAATAGATGAAAAGTTGTCTCTGTCGTCCCTGACGGGACTTTTTTGTGATTGAATGTTACACGTTTACCCCACAATGAATTGCGGGGCTATTATCTATCGTCCCTGACGGGACTTTTTCAAACTAATAATGATTATCAACAAGAAAATATTGAATCAGATTAATGTGAATTCCGGCAGGAATGAAAGAAAATAGCCCCTATTTTCAAATAGGGGAATCCGTTCAGGAATATGTCAATAAGTCCCGTTAGGGACGACAGAATTATTTTTATTCTGGATCTGCCAGTTTATGATTAAGATTATGATTGTGATGGTTTTTGCAAAAATTTCTTCTGACTTTTCCAGATTATTTTATAAGTTTTGTTCCAAGTTGAAGTCTTGATATAACATTCTCCCTGTATCCCCTGGAAACGGGTATTTCAGTCTGGCCTATTTTAATAGTGTCGGCAGAAAAGGATGTAATAGCGTCAATGCCGACAATAAATGACCTGTGCGCCCTCACAAATTTTTTTTCAGGAAGAATTTTCTCAAAACTTCCGAGATTATTTTTTGTGAGAAAACGATTTCCGGTGGTAACTACCTTGACATAATCTTTAATATTTTCAAGATATAAAATCGAAGAGAGCCCGACTTTTACATTTTCTCTGTTCGCCCGAATAAATATATATTCATTTTCAGGTTTAACTATGGTTTCATGGTTATTGCCGCTGCTTTTTTTCCTGCGGTAAAATTTGTCCATCGCCATCATAAACCTTTCGAATGAAACAGGCTTTAAAAGATAGTCGACCACATCAAGTTCATATCCTTTAAGGGCATACTCATTATAGGCTGTGGTAATGATAACTTCAGGCGGCTGCTTAAGAGCCGAGAGGAAATCGAGTCCGGTGAGTTTCGGCATATTGATATCAAGAAACATTAGATCAACTTCTTTTTCTTTTAAGACTGTAAACGCTTCGGGAGCATTTTTACAGCGGGCGATAATATCGACATCCTCATATTCCGAAAGATGCATTTCAATTGCCTCTATTGCCAGAGGTTCATCATCAACTATTATACATTTAATCTTCATCGGGCGCATTTATTAACCTGAGTTCAATTTCATACTCTTTGTCAGTATTTGAAATTTTAAGAGAATAATTCTTTTTATAAAGAATATCGAGTCTCTTTTTTACATTTTTTAATCCTTCACCTCCGGGATTAATTCCTTTATTATCGACATGATCTTTATTATTCTTAACCCGGAAATTAAGGCTGTCCTCAAAAAACAGAAGCCGGATATCTATTTTCCTGTCGTCAATTTTACTTCCGAATCCATGTTTAAAGGCATTCTCCACAAAAGGGAGCAATAACATTGGCGCTATTCTGAATCCGGAAAAAGATCCCTCAACGTTAAAAATAATCTCGGCGTCTTCTCCATACCGAATTCTTTCCAGCGCCATATAATTCTCAAGCAGCTTGAGCTCATTTTCCACCGGAACAAAGTCTGATTTGAGCTCATAAATCATATACCTCAGAATATCAGAAAGTTTAAGGAGCAGTCCGGGAGCCATGTCGGACTTTTTCTTTGTCAGCACATAAAGGTTATTCAGTGTGTTAAAAAGAAAATGGGGATGAATCTGATTTTTCAGCGCTTTTAGTTCCGATTTCAGCTTTCCTTTTCCAGCTCTTCCCGTATCTGCTGATTAAGATACCAGATATAAACCAGCTTCGCGGCAACCGCTATTGTTACAACGCTGTAAATTTTAATTATGCGGAAGAGTACATCAAAAGAAAAAAGGGGGTAATAAAAATCACCGGACTGATTAAAAAAAGGAATGACGATAAAATAAACGTTTGCTCTCTGTAGGAATGAAAAGAATAAAGAACTTAAAGCGAGATAGATAATGAACTGAATATATTTTTTTTTGAGCAGGAATTCGGGAAGAAGATAATATATAGTAAAATAAACGGCTCCCATGACGACCGGCATATAAAAAAGGTGCCATTTAAATTGCTGAAGGAAATTTTTTTCCGGCTGGCCATATATTAATGTGCTTACAAGCAGGTAGAGAAACCAGAAAACTAAATGCCGTGTTATTCTTTTGCTGAATAATATTTTGATCGCCGATTGATTTTTCATTTTACAAAAAAAGTAAATTTCAAGGTAATAATAAAGAAACAAATAAGTTAGTAGATGAATAAACAGATTTTGTCTTTGTTTGGGCGGAATTTGTCTGTAAAAATATTTATAGAGGTGATAAAGCGAAAAGGGGATATCTATATGACGGTTGTCTACTTTTTCCCTATCGGGATCGCGATATGTATAGATTTCCGCTGTCAAAAAAATAATCGAAGGATAATAAAATGTTTGAATTTGTTAAAAAGCTTATTGTAATCCCAATGATGTTAATATCATTTAGTGCGTGTGATGAAGATGAGAGTACAGGTCCTCAGATCGTAGAGGACCTCTCATTAAATTTCGAAGTCACAAATGTATCATTATTGGGTGAATCGGATGGAGCTATTGTTATCGATGTCTCGGGGGGAGTAAGTCCATATTCCTATAACTGGTCAAACGGTGAAACTACAAAAGACCTGAGCAATATTATAGCTGGTGATTATACCGTTGAAGTCACAGATTCGGAAGACCGGTATTTAGAGGAAACAATTACCGTAACAGAACCTGACACCGGAAGATTGACCGATATCGACGGCAACAGCTATAAGACTATCAGAATAGGAAACCAGATATGGATGGCAGAGAATCTTAAGGTAACAAAAAACAGCTCAGGGGAGGATATTGAATATTGTATTTACGCTGATAAAGAGGAGAACCGGGATAAGTATGGTTTATTATATACCTGGAACAGCGCGATGGATGGATCGACAACACCGGGAGCGCAGGGAATTTCACCCGATGGATGGCATATACCTACAATGGATGAATGGCAGGAACTGATTGATTTACTCGGGGGTGATAATGTTGCGGGAGGAAAAATGAAAGTCACAGGCACCGAATACTGGAATTCTCCAAATACCGGCGCGACAAATTCCAGCGGGTTCTCGGCTCTCGGCGCGGGTGAAAAAGAGGGAAGCAGATACCAGTTTGAAAAACAGGCGGCGGTAATCTGGTCATCCGATCATAGCGGTTCATTTGCCGAATATATCGTGTGCCAGAATGACGCGGCAAGTGTACTTAAAATTAAATGGTATAAAACGCTGTCCTATTCAGTAAGATGTATTAAGGATCGATAAAATTTATAATCCGGGAACTGCATTTCGGTGATTAGCAGTCGCATTTTGTTTTAATAGTTTAATTACCGAAATGCAGTATCTCCCAGGCTCCCAACTGCCAAAAGATGGTTTGATTATTGCCACAATATTTTTCTTTCAAAAAATGAAACTTGACCGGTATATCGGTTTTATAATATCTTTGATATTAAAATGAAATAATTAATCAAACCATAGGGGGGTATCATTGTACTCAGCCGATAAAGAGAAAAAAAAAGGAACAGTTTTATCACTTCAGATAGCAATTATTTTATTATTTACAACAACTATCATTTCTGGCCAGTATTCCGATCCATGGGAATCCTGGAAAAGCAACGATTTCGATACCATTGAAAAGAGCTTCAAAGAAGCGATTGATGATAATCCGGATAATTACAGGAATTATTTTGGTTTATCCTTTTTATATGAGTTGAAATATAACAGCGAGCTTTCATGGGAATATTATAAGAAGGGACTGGAAAGGATTAAAAATAAAAAACCATATGTGGCGGTTTCGCTTCTTACAAGGAAATTACTTGATCTCAGAAATATTAAAGATCATGATTATCTGAAATATATCAAGAATCTGGCATTCTCAGAGAAGGAGAGTGGGGGATACCAGGCCAAACTCAACGAAAAAATCGGGATTCACTACCAGGACCATGGGGAGCTTGATTCAGCGAAGACATATTTCAACAAGCTTGGAGCTATTACAGACTGGCAGCTGATCGGTCCATTTGAAAATATTTCGGCTTCAGGATATGATAAAGTTTTTCCCCCTGAGAATGAGTTCAGTCCGGAGGAAATATATAAAGGGAAATATGATATCCCCGTTCACTGGTTTACTATTGAAAAAGTGAGGATTGACGATTGGATTGATTTTGAGCTTTATTTCAGCGATAATGACGCGATTTTTTATGGCAATACATTTGTTTATAGTCCGGAAAAGAGGAAAATTCAGCTGCGTATCGGGACATCCGGATCATTAAAGGCATTTCTGAACGATGAACAGATCATTGAATATTTTGATGAGAATAACAATGATCTGGATACCTATATTGCCGAAACCGAACTTCAGCAGGGGTGGAACAGGCTGCTCGTTAAAACGGGATATAGCGAACTGAACCGGTGTAATTTTATGGTGAGAATTACTGATGAAAAAGGTTTTGTTATTGATGATCTTAAAATCAGTGATGAAAAAAAGGATTATGAATCAAAACCGGGCGCTGAAGTAAAAGAGAAAAAAATAGAGTATGAAGAATTTTTTGAAAACATGGTAAAATCAGAACCGGATAATCTTGAGAATTATATTTTTCTCGCCTCGGCATATCTTCAGAATGACAAAGCGATTGAATCGGAAAAAATACTTAAAAAAGCCCTTGAAAAATGGCCCGATAACATTCTGATTTACACTAATCTTGCCGAAGCGTATACAAGGGGTGAAAAAACCGATGAAGCCGGCAGCACACTTAAAAAGCTGACCCGGCTGAATAAAAATCATCCCCTTGCCCTGGAGGATGAAATAGGCAAAGCGATAGAAAAAAAGGATACTGAAGAATTAGAGAAATTATTGGGACTTTATGAGAATGTTGTGGGGGACTATAAGAATGTTGATGTATTTAAGTTAAGTTTATATGGTTTGAAAAACCAGCGTGAGGAAATGATCAAACTGGCTGAAGAAAGTTACAACAAATATCCCTATGTGTGGGAGGTTGTTTATCTTTACGCGCTGGTTCAGTATGGAAAAACCATGGACCCTGCCGCCGCGGCCGAAGTGCTTGACAAATATTACAGCGCTAACACAACACAGAATGTTATTGGAATTCTCGCGAACTTTTATCTTCAGTCGGGCAATATTGAAAAATGGGAGGAGACTTTCCTCAAAGGACTTGAATATTATCCGGCGTCGTCGGGATATTATCAAAAACTTGGTCAGGTGCTGACAACACAGCAAAAATATGATAAGGCGGAAAACTATATCAGAGAGGCTATAAAAATCTGCCCCATACAGAACCAGCTCTATGAGCAGCTTGGGGATATTTTAAAAGAAAAAGGGGAGAAAGAAAAAGCTATAGAGGCTTTTGAAACCTCACTTAAGTATTATCCCGCTAATTATGATTCGAGAGAAAAACTGAGAGAATTAAAAGGTTTGCCGACTATATATTCAATGCTGCCTGAATATGATATAAAATCAGCCATTAAAAATTCTCCTTCTGATGAAGATTATCCAAATCAGGGCGCGATATTTTTAATAGATGATTATAAGTATATTGTTCATGACAAAGGCGCTTCAGAGTTTTCAGAGGAGATGCTGATTAAAGTATTGAATAAAAACGGCATCGACAGCTTTAAGGAATACTGGATTGGTCATAATGGCTACGCGCAAAGTCTTACCGTTGAAAAAGCCGAAGTAATAAAAGCGGACGGTTCAATTGTTGAGGCTGACCAGGATGGCGGTTATCTTGTATTTAAAACGCTTGAAGAAAATGATTTTTTATATATAAAGTACAGAATAAAAAATTATTACCGGGGAAAACTGGCGCCCCACTTTTGGGATTCGTTTAATTTTAACCTTTTTTATCCCATTAGTAAGGTAAGGTACACCCTTGTGGTGCCTGATGATCTGGAATTTAATTATAAAACCCAGAATATGGAAAACGCTGAACCTGTCAAAAGCAAACTGGGCGAAAAAGATGTCTATACCTGGGAATTAAGTGATGTTAAAGATGTCGACTGGGAAGAAAAAATGCCCCTGCTTAGCGATGTTGGAAAAATGCTTTATATCTCAAGTATTGAAGACTGGACATTTATAAGCAACTGGTACCTCGATCTTGCTGAAACAAAAACAAGACCTACTTATGAGATTGAAGAAACATACAAAGAGCTGACAGATGGCAAAGACAATTTAAACGACAGGGAAAAAGCAAAACTTATCTATGATTATATATCTGATAATATCAGGTATAGTATGGTTCCTTTCCGCCAGTCGGCTTTTGTTCCGCAAAAAGCGAGGAATGTTTTAGTAAATAAAATTGGTGACTGCAAGGATATGGCAACACTTGCGGTGTCAATGCTGAGAGTTGCCGGAATAAAATCATGGTATGTTCTGGTAAACACCTTTGATGAAGGACAGAATATAAATACTTTGCCTTCTATCGCTTTTAACCACGCTATTGCCGCGGCTGAAATCGATGGTGAAATAGTTTATATGGACCTGACAGCAAAAAACTACCCATTCGGAACTCTGCCTCTTCCTGATCTCGACGCTTTTTCTCTGTTGATAAGAGAAGGAGAACAGGAGCCTTTTTATATGCAGAAAGGCAGTATGGACAGACGCTCGATCACAAGAAAAGCGAATATGATAATCAACCCTGATAACTCAGTTAGTATAAGCAGGAACGCGAAAAGATTTGGCGGTGTGACAGCGGGGATGAGAGAAAGCTTCAGATTTAAGGATAAAGAAGAGCAGCTTAAAATAATTAAAGAAACCTTATCCGATGACTTCAGTAACTTTGATATTAAGGATATATCCTTTGAGAATCTGGAGAACCTAAGTGACGAATTAACATATAGTTATGACTTTCTTGTTAAAGATTATCTTAACGACGCGGGTGGCTTTAAAATATTAGAGCTTCCCTGGAGCAGCGCCGCTTCGGCAAGTTCTTATCTTTCGGGAGATGAAAGAAAATATAAGATCAATTATCGTCCGTATTACCAGGAATATTCTGAGATAATTGAGTTTATTCTGCCGGAAGGATACACACTTATTGAACTGCCCGGGGATATTGAACTTGACTGTGATGTAATGGAATACAGTTTAAGTTTTTCCAGGGAAGGGGATAAAATTACCTGTACAAAAAAATACAGGAATAAAAAAAGCTTTATAGACACGGATGATTACCAGGAGTACAAAGAATTTTATAATCAGCGAATTAAAGCTGACAATACTCAGCTGCTGCTAAGAAAAGAAAATTAGCAGAAAAATTCAGGAGGCCGCTTTTCAGCGGCCTTTTTTATAAAAGAATTCAGGTCCGGACAATAATTTTAGTCTTTCAGGTTAAAGGGTAATATTATAAATTCCGTAATAAGTTTTAAGAATATCCTACGAAAACCGGGAATACTGGAAATGATTTTTTTTAGCGTCGGAATAAATACTTTTTATCGTATTATATTCCACATTATTTTTTTTTTGATGCTATTTCCCGCAAAAAAAAGCGCTCAGGAATTTCTGATAAAAAATATATCCAAACAGGATGGTTTGGTGCAGTCCACTGTACATTCAATATACCAGGATCAAGATGGATTTGTATGGATTGGAACTGAAGAGGGAATAAGCAGGTTTGACGGGGAAAATGTAAAAAACTTCACCAAACCAAAGGATTTATTTAACCACTGGATAATTAAAATTAATAAGGATAGTTCCGGTAATTTATGGATACTTAACCGGAGAGGGGAATTATGGACCTGTAATAAAGCTGGTTTCTCCCGGATATGCTCTGCGGGACATTATATAAAAAGTTTTGTATTTGCCGATAATAACAATCTGATTTTGCTTAATTACGATGGTTCAGTGAATATTCTTTCACACGGGGTGACAATGGCTCTTCCGGGACTTTCCGAGCCCGTTTATAATATGTTCCAAACAGAAAACGCTATTATATTCGCTGGCAGGAACAGGCTTTATTTTTACAAAGGAGGGAAAATATATAAAAATGTCCGGGCGCCTGGTCCTCTTATAAGTTCAATATTTACAAAAGACAATATTTTAATGGCAGGTCATGAATCAAATGGTATTATGAGTTATAGCGATGCCGGCTGGAAAAAAATGGGGATATTAAATGATAAAAAGGTCAGCGCTATTCTGCAAAGTGGCGAAGGGCAGTTGTGGTACCTGACAAACGAAGGACTTTTTACAGGGGATGAAAATAAAACCACAAAGTTTTATCCCGATCCTGAAAAAAAGGATATAACCATCCAGACAATAACCGTCGATAATAATGGAAATATATGGTGCGGTACCTTTGGATTTGGTGTTTTTATAATTTCTGAAAATTTGTTCCGTAATTACAGCAACACTGAAGGACTCGTTTCCAATACAATTTTCAATATTGTTATTGGAAAGGATTACGTTCTTGCGGGGAATGGAAGAGGAGGTAATTCTATCTTTGCTGATAATCGATGGAAAAAATTTAATCCACTGTCTGACGATAATAACGATATAGCGCTTTCCTTTTACAAAGATGAAGAAGAAAAGTTGTTTATCGCCGGCAGGAGGAATATTTATCACTATCATGAAGAAGTTATTTCTACAGTTTATCCATTGCCGGGGAATGGAGAGTTTATAACAAGCTGTTTTATAACAACCGGTGACACTGCGGCGCTTGTTTCATTTCGCAGGAATGGTTTATGGTTAATAAAAAAGGATAAAAGTGAAAAGCTGTCGCCTGGGGGATTTGCAGGCAATCCCGGAATAAACTCCCTCGCTGAAATAAAAGAAGATATAATAATGGCCGGAACGAGAAACAATGGTTTATTTATTCTGAATAATAAGGATGTTCAGCATTATACAGCAGCGGATGGATTATCCTCTAATACTATTACTTCTTTTGCGGAAAGGGAGAATGGTGAAATATGGATAGGGACAGATAAGGGGATTAATATAATCAGAGAGGGTGAGATTATTGATACTTTGGACAGAAACGACGGGATGGTTTCCAATACGGTTTATACTTTATTAGCGGATGAAAAAAACGTTTATATCGGAACATCAGACGGATTGAATATTTATGACGGTAAATATTTTACTTTATATGACACTGATGACGGACTTATTTTTAATGATATAAATCAGAACGCGTTTGTAAAATCGAAGGATAATAAACTTTGGATAGGGACAATGGGGGGGATTTCTGTTTTTGACATGAACAGAATGAATATCGCGAAAGAATTAAAACCCATTATTGAAAATGTTATTGTTGATAGGGATACTCTCATATTTGTGAATGAGAGTTTAACAGATGAAATTTTTCCCGGATTTGAAAGTCTGACAATTAATTTTGCAATTCCTTACTTTCCCTTCAGTGACAAAATAATTTCGGAGTATAAACTGAATGAAAATGAATGGGGGAGGTGTCATCCGGAAGGAAAAATTGTATTAAAAAACCTGGCTTTCGGCAGTTATAATATTTATCTGAGGGCAAAACAGGGAGCAGGCGAATGGAATAGTGAATTTTTACTTATAAGTTTCAGAGTTAAACGGGAAATTTTGAACCTCTATTCTGTCGCGGGCATTTTGTTTATTCTGCTTATTTTTTCTGTTTTCTTTTTTTATAGAAAAAATAAAAGGAAGGGGCATGAAAGGGAAAAATATAAAACTTCTTCACTCAGCAGCGAAAAGGTTACAGGAATAAAAGAGGGATTGGAATACCTGATGAAGATAAAAAAAATATATCTTGAACATGGGCTTACTCTGCAGAAAGTCGCTGATAATCTGGCGGTATCAAAAGAACATATTTCCCTGGTTATCAACAGGGAATATTCGATGAATTTTAATGATTATGTAAATCGTCACCGTGTGGAAGAGGCTAAGAGAATATTAGTTTCGCCGGAAGGAAAAGATAAAAAAATTATGCAGGTGGCAATTGAGGCCGGTTTTAACTCAAAAAATTCATTTAACAGCGCGTTCAGGAAATTTACCGGCAAAACGCCAAGCGCGTATAAGTCAGAAATAAATATTTTGTGAAGAAAAGTAGGCGAAATCATGATTTGTGCCGATATTAGATGAGAAATATTATTTAATTCATCTGTAAAAAAAAACACAGGTGGACAAATGAGAATTTTTATTATTTATTTATTTTTTCTTTCAGCCGCTCTTTCCGCGCAAATTTCCAATATTACAGTCAGCGTTCCCGAAGTTACAAATCCAAATGAAGTTTCAATTGCCATTAATCCCCTCAATCCTGATAACATAGTTATTGGTTCAAATCTTAACTATTATTACTATAGTTTTGACGGCGGCGCTAACTGGAACTGGGGTGTGTTAACTTCATCTATGGGTGTTTGGGGTGATCCTTCACTCGCTTTTGATATGGAAGGAAATCTCTATTATGCCCATCTTTCGGGAGAGCCTCCATTAAGCGGGAACTGGGTAGACAGAATTATTATTCAAAAATCAACCGATGGGGGAATTTCCTGGAATGACGGGACCTATACCGGACTGAACAGGCCAAAACATGAGGATAAGGAATGGATTACAATAGATTATACAGGTTCGCAATATGATGGAAACTTGTATGTTGGCTGGACCGAATTTGACCAGGTATTCAGTTCGAATCCCGCGGATAAAAGCCGTGTTTTATTTTCAAGGTCTACAGATAAAGGTATAACATGGTCGGAGCCCCTGCAGCTTTGTGAAGTTGAGGGGGATTGCCTTGATGATGATAATACCACTGAAGGCGCTGTGCCCGCGGTAGGACCGGAAGGTCAAATTTATATTGCCTGGACAGGACCGGAAGGAATCGTTTTTGACAAATCAACAGACGGGGGTTTGACTTTCGGAGATGATAAATTTATTACTGATCATGTTGGCGGATGGGGCTGGGGTTATGAGGTCCCCGGTATATATGGCAATGGTTTGCCGCAGACTTTTTGCAATATAAGCGATTCTCCATGGAATGGCGACATATATATTTTATGGGCGGACCAGCGGAATGGAATTTATAATACAGATATTTTCCTGATAAAATCTGATGATGAGGGCGAATCCTGGGGCAATATCGTCAGGGTAAATAATGATGAAACAGACAGGCCTCAATTTTACCCCTGGCTGGCAATTGATAAATCAAACGGGTGGCTTTATATTGTTTTTTATGACAGGAGAAATACTGAATACAATTATACAGATGTTTATCTTGCCCGGTCAACAGACGGGGGAGAAACCTTTGATAATTTCCTGATCAGTGAAGAATCATTTAATGCACGGAAACAAAATTTTATTGGCGATTATATTAGTATCGCGTCAGAAAATGAATATATTTACCCTGTCTGGACGCACAGCATAAGCGCTTCGGAGAATGAAATCAGGATGGCAAAGTTTACAGATGATGAACTGCTGACAAACGTTGAACCGGAAGTATTTTCCGCAGGCAATTTCGAATTGATGCAAAATTATCCGAATCCCTTTAATCCCTCCACCACAATAAACTTTAAGATGAAAACCCGGGGGCATGTTTTAATAGAAATTTTTAATGTAAACGGTGAAAAAGTCGGGACTCTGCTGGATAGAAACCTTTCCGCGGGTTATTATTCTGCAGACTGGCACGCAAAAAATAAATCGGGGGATTTTTACCCTTCAGGAATATATATTTGCAGTATGAAAAGCGAAGGGTATGAGAAAGCGATTAAAATGATGCTTTTAAAATAAACCCCGCTTTTGCCATAAACTGTTATCATGGATGAAGATTGTGGATGCAGGAGTATACCAGTAAAGAAAAAATATTTCGATTTATATTTGCCGTCTGAAAAGACGGCATTTTTTTTGATATATAATGCTTTTAGACTTATCATTCTTCAAAAAAAATGGAATCCGCAAAGCTAAAATTTAAATAATTGTTAAGAATGATAAATTTTGATCAATTTATTAAAAAAAAACAAACAATGATTATGTTTCACAACTGTGAATATTGCCATTTAAATGGGAAGTTTGTAATATTACTTTCAGTTTTGAAGCAGTAAGCAGGTTAATTTTCAAAGTATTTTTGGACTTTGCAGGCCAAATTTCTCAAATGTAAAAAAACATGGAGACCATGATGGCAGAAAAACGCATTCTGACTATTTTTCTTCTACTGGCCCTTTCGGGGATGATTATTGCCCAGGATTCGGGTACAGGTCCGGCTCACCAGAAATCGCACAAGAAAAAAGTTTATGTCGATGAATCGGATAATTCTATCTACTGGCCACTGGATATGCCTTTTTGGGTGAAATTAAGCACTTCTCCTGATGAAACGGCAGATTCATTCCTTCTTCAGACAGTAAGCCCGGATACAAGTCGTGACGCTACTACAATCCTTGGAGATGGAATAAAACTTGAAAAATCGGGTCGACAGTTCCTAAGATGGTATAACTATTTAAGCGGGGATACAACTCTGTTGAAATTTTATGCCGATGGAATTTCGGCAGAATCTTTAGCGGAATTCACCGGCGCCACCGAATTTAAATCGGGGAATGATATCTATTTCGGAAAAGGACTTGTATGCGCCATTTCTTCGATTGATTCACTGTCGGGTATCGAACAAACTTATGTCTCCATTGACGGGAAAATATTCGATCCTTATCATGGAGAGATTTCATTCAATAATGAAAAGAAATACAGTTTGCGGTTTTACGCGGTTGATAAGGTTGGAAATGTTGAACTTCCAAAGGAAAAAAGATTCTCTGTCGATCTGAGCGCTCCAATTACAGCCCATATCGTATCGGTAAATTTTACCGGTAATGTTTTATCGGCAGCAAGTAATATAGTGATCAGTGGCAAAGACAATCTTTCAGGAATAAAACATACAACTGTACAGCTTGATTTTTATCCTGAAGTTGTTTCAGAAACCGGCGCTACTATAATATGCGATACACTGGCCGAAGGAGATCACAGACTCAGTTATTATTCAGTCGACAATGTGGGGAATATTGAAACTCGCAGAGAATATAGTTTCTATATTGATAAAACCCCTCCAAAACTTAACTATGAAATTTCCGGCAACTATTTTGAGAAGGAAGGCTCACGTTATATTTCGGGCAGATCGAAGATTAACCTCTTTGCCACTGATAACAAGATCGGTGTGAAAAATATAGAGTATAAGGTTAATGATGGACAATTCAATCTCTACAGTATCCCTTTTGAAGTGCAGAGTGATGTTGTCAGCAACCTGATAGCATTCAGGGCTTCAGATAATTTTGATAATATCAGCGATATTGAAATGTTCGAGGTTATTCTCGATAAAAATCCTCCGGAAACCAGGTATGAGTGTGAAGGAGCCAATTTTTCACAAAGTGGAATTATCTGGATATCAAGCCAAACCGGAATTAAACTGACAGCGCAGGATATGCATTCGGGCGTTAAACAGGTTCATTACAAACTTGGAAATAATCCCCTTGCTGACTACACAATGCCGGTTAATATATACAATGAAGGAAGGACAGAAATATCCTACTGGTCAGAAGACAATGTCGGCAACAAGGAAGGGGCTAAAAAAATAATGATCCAGGTGGATAATACTCCGCCAAGAATAATGGAAACCTTCAGTCTGAATAATATCGGAGTCGAGAGGGATGAACTTGGAAATATTGTTGAAGTATTTCCTCCAAAAACCTCTTTGTATCTTGCCGCCACAGATGATTCGGTTGGTCCGGAAGGAGTCTGGTACTCAATAAACGACGGTATAGAAATTAAATACGCCAACCCAATTGAATTTGACAAACCGGGAAATTATAAAGTCAAACTTCGCTCAGTCGACAGGGTGAAAAATGAAATTACAAAAGAAATATCCCTTATAATCAGGTGAAATAGTTGCTAAAATTTAACCCCGCGGCATATATAGCTGCGGGGGATTTCCTTCTTCTCACATTCAGTCTGCGGCAATTTTTATTACATTTTCCTTCGTCTCTCCATTATCAATAAAATATATTTTACTCTTTGGAACTGTTTTTTGTTTTGCGGGGTTAAACAAGACAGGTGGTGTTATTATACCACTGGTAAAAACAAGTGCATAATAAAGAGAATAAATAAGATAACATAAAAATAAAATAGCAAAGGAGAGCCAAATGAAAATTATGAAGATTTCATTAGCCCTGTTTTTATTCACAATTTCTTCACTCGCGGCACAGACTGAATGGAAGTTTGATAAGTCACATTCAAATGTGTCTTTCAGTGTTTCCCACATGGTCATATCTGAAACCGAGGGCAACTTCGGAGAATATGATGGTACAATAACTTCTGACGGTCTAAACCCGGAGAGCATGAAAATTGATCTTGAAATAAAAGTCGCAAGTATCGATACTGATAATGAGGACAGGGATAAACATCTAAAATCGGAAGAATTTTTTGGAGCTGAAAAATATCCCAAAATTAAGTTCGTAAGCAAAAAAATGACCAAAGTTGGTGGAAAAAAGTATAAACTCGTTGGAGATCTGACGATGAAGGGAGTAACCAAAGAGGTCGAACTTGATGTGAAATTCAACGGTTCTGTTAAAGATCCCTGGGGAAATGAAAGAATGGGTTTTAAACTTTCAGGTGAAGTTAACAGATTTGATTACGGACTTGAGTGGAATAAGCTTCTTGAAACGGGCGGATTTGTAGTTGGTGAGGATGTTGAAATAAGAGCAAATATTGAGCTGATTAAAAAAGGGTAAAGCTTTCTTTAACAAAAATGTTTGGAATCTGTAAAAATACACAAATTTATTTAAGGCGGTTAATCACCGCCTTTTTTTTGTTGATAATATCGCTATACCTCAGGTAATTGTGATACAATACAACATTAAGCAATATGCCAAGATCAATCTGTCCAGGTTTTTCTTTTAGCAGATAACCGATTATTCCCCAGAATTCTTTCCTTGTGTTCTTCTGAAATGAAATATTAAAAAGGACCCTGAAAACTGTCAGAATATCCCCAGGTTTTAAAACACGTCTGATACCATTTTTTATATTCATTTTCTTTTTAAGCTTCAGGTAATCCATAATTCTCGTGTAACTGGCGGTGGGGGAATAAATATTTTTCAGAAGGGTGTTGTAGCCTGTTTCGAGTTCCTGAGGGTCCATCACAGGTATGATGTTGCTCCTGGTTTCATCAAAATTAAATTCTTTTAGCAGTCTTCCTTCTTTATCCATTCGTTTATATAATTCGGTGCCGGGAGGAGCTTTTAGTTTGTTGATAATTATAAATGGAGCGCAGCTTTGCTGTATAAACTCAGTTTGGTTTTTAAAGACTTCTTTGGTATCTGTATCGAGCCCGACAATAAAGGCG